>JBGSUI010000224.1:0-4417 GCA_041736175.1 Oligoflexales bacterium
AAGTTTTTTAACAAAAAAATTTAGCTTTTTTTATAAAAAATTTGTCTTTAAAATTCAAAATAAAATTATTAGGGAGAAATTTTATTTTGAATTAGCTTTTAATTACAGGATGATCAGATCTATCAGCTCCGGAAAGGCCTGTTTAAATATTCTTTTCATGACTTTACCTGATCCAATAATTGATTGAAGCTGAATTTCTTAACTTGAGGCCACTTTCCCTTGTATGCTTCGCCATCTTTGATGACTTCGACCAAAGTGTCTTTTGTGAAGCCCATTGGGTCTTTGAGGACATCGGAGTTGAAAACCAGAAGGTCGGCCATGGTGCCGGGAGCAAAGGTGCCAATGGTATCATCCCTAAGACTCTTAGCTGCGGCCCCAGTCGCCGCAAACCAACATTCAAGGCTAGAAATTCCCGTTCGGGCCAAGCTGTGCAGTTCGCAGAAGTTTTGGCCGTGCATTCCAGGTAAAAATGGATCAGTCCCAAATAGGATCGGTATACCATATTTAGCCGCGCTTCTGACCACATTTGAATGCTTTTCTTGAATAAGTTCTGGAGAGTAAATCATTTTAGAATTAAAATTCTTATCACTTGTCACCTTCTCTACCACCCATGAAGTGGGAGTCATCGAACATCCGCATTTGAGAGCCATTTCACAGGTTGCATCATCGACTTCTGTTACGTGTTGGAGTGCATGGACTCCAGCTGCAATGGCCTGCTCAGCACCGCGCTTGCTATGAGCATGGGCGGCGACCGTGAGCCCGCGAAGTTCGGCCTCTTTACATATGGCATTCAGCTCCTCAAGGGATAAGTCCCCTGGCCGACGCTTGTTTGGTCGTTTTGCCCAAATTGACTCTCCGACACAGACTTTTATGAGGTCGGCACCGGCAAATTCAATCTCTCGCACGCGTTTGATGCATTGATCGATGCCATCGACTATACTTGATGGTCGACCGATGGCGGCGGGAAATAGCTGAGATTCCTCGTTGAGATCAGATCCGAGTGCCCGAATATCAGCGTGGCCACCTGTGCTGGATAGCATACATATCGCTAGTTTTAGACGGGGTCCTGCGATGACACCAGACTCTACTAATTGTTTGATATAGAGGGGCGCTCCGCCGAGATCGACAGCAGTGGTCACACCACCTTGGACGAGCGTTCGATACAAAATCCGTTCGACAAATATCATGGCTGCTGGTGAATTCATCCGCTCTAGGTCAGACTGGGTCAAACCCTCTATGGTCACATGTGAATGGCAGTCTATTAGTCCGGGGGTGACCGTTAATCCAGTGCAATCTATTTCGACAAATTCATCTGGATTAAAAGTAGTGGACGGCCCCCATGCCGAGCACCATTCGATTCTATTTTTCTTTATAAAAAGGTCGCATCCATGGTGCACGCTTGATAAATCGGTGGTTTTACCGTCGTATAAATTTTCTATGTTAGTGAGTTTATACATGCTTAACGCTTATCCTTTTTTTGTAAGAAAAACTATTGCATAAAAAATGAACGCCGATAATCCGAAGGAGGTAATGACTTTGATGTCGATAATTTGGCTCTGTAATGTACAAAAATAGGTGATAGGCGCAAGGGCGAGACACGTGAAAATACGACTAAACCTAGCGATTGTAGCTCGTCTGTGGAGTTCGAGAGTTGTCATGGGTGGTCCACTGAAGATTTGAATGTAAATCTAAAAAAAGAACAGATTAGAAAATATTTAAAAATTCATGGGCAGTGGTTCTGCTTGGTCTCGCACCAAAGAGCCCCAGTCGACGAAAAAAGCGTGCATTTATCGGGTTCTCCTGGGTTAGAACCCTCAAGAAACAGAATGCAAGTTTCGTTCCTGCTATGTAAAAATTAATTTTCTATAATAATGGATTATTAGGGAATTTATTATAGCTAGGGTGACTGGGATTTTGACAAAAAATGAGCTAAGTGTCTTGATCAGAGATTAAGGCGGTTTGAATTAGTCGGTGTCCTGATCAGATAAGTCCAAATAAGGCATCTCAAGAGCGCATAATGCAGCTTTAAGCTCTCTTAAGAGTCTTTATTGCCTTGCGACCAATCCTTTGAGATACTTCAAGGGCACCTATAATGCTTTTCTGCGCCCTTGAGGTAACATGTCTGCTAGAAACCCACTCCTTACGGCTCCGCCCCATCCCGTTGAAATGACTCTTAAAGAACTTGGTCGCAACCTGCGCATTGCTCGGGTCCGACGCCGATTGACGATGGTGGAAGCTGCTGAAAAACTCGGAATTGGCAGACGGGTCTTAGCAGACGCAGAGCGAGGCAAGCCTTCGACAGCGATCGCTGTTTATTTAGGACTTCTTTGGACCTATGGACTGCTTGAGCAGTTTGCCGGAGTGGGAGATCCCGCCCTAGATGAAGAAGGCCAAGCTTTAGCCCTCAGCAATGAGCCGATCCAAGCTCGCCGCAAGCGGAGCCTAGACAATGATTTCTAGGGGAGCTCCATCCATGTGCTACGTCTATATAACACTTCCCGGAACTTGCACCTCCGTTACCGCTGGTCGCTACGAACTCACCTTAAATCGTTCCGGCATGCCTTTAGGTCGCTTTGTCTACGGGCGCACCTACTTGGCTCGCCCTGAAGCTGTACCGCTCGATCCAATGGACCTTACATTGGCAGCACGAGTCTACGAAACAGCAGCACTGGGTGGGATATTTGGCGCTCTTCGGGATGCTGGACCAGACTACTGGGGACGGCGGGTGATTGAGCGGCATAGTGGCAAAACTCCTTTGACGGAGATTGACTATCTTCTCCACTCTCCTGACGATCGCGCCGGTGCATTAGGATTCGGCTTAAATCAAATTCCTCCAGCGCCAAAACGGACCTTTAACCAAACTCTCGCCTTGCCAAAGCTCCAAACCATCGCAGATGCTCTCGTTCAGGATGAGGAGTTGCCGTATGATGCTGCAAATAGTCAGGTCGAGGAATTCCTCTTGGTAGGGACCTCGATGGGAGGTGCTCGACCAAAAGTAGTGGTCGAAGATTGTGGCGCCCTGTGGCTTGCCAAGTTTAATCGCCATGACGATCGCTGGAACTCCGCTCGGATCGAACATGCCATGTTGATGCTTGCTCAGTCATGTGGGTTAACGACTCCCGACAGTAAGGTGGTGCGCGTCGCCGATCGAGATGTCCTCTTGGTGAAGCGTTTTGATCGTGAGGCACATCCGAGTGGAGGGTACCAGAAAGCTCGGATGATCAGTGCCCTGACGCTACTTAGGACGGAAGACAGTCACCGATCTCGCGATAGATGGTCTTACCTGCTTCTTGTGGAAGAACTCCGCCGTATTTCCTCTAAACCCGCTCAGGATGCCAAGGAGCTATTTAAGCGGATGTGCTTCAATGGGTTAATCTCTAATACCGATGACCATCCACGCAATCACGCGGTGATTGCGTGGGACCGCGAATGGCGCCTCTCGCCAGCCTATGACCTGACTCCAACCACACCAGTCAACCTTTAACGACGGGACCTTGCCCTGGTGTGCGGGGACCGTGGGCGTTTTGCCAATGGAGCAAATATGGTTTCCCAATGTGCCCGTTTTTTGCTCGGAAGGGAGGAGGCGCAGTCAATCATCACAGAAATGAAAGATCATATTAGAAGGAATTGGTTAGATATTGCCCGCAAAGCGGGTGTGACAATTAAGGACTGCGAACTTATCAGCCTTGCGTTTGTTTACCCTGGATTTGATTTTTGACTTGGTAGAAAACTTTTGGGAGAAAATGATACAGAATCAGCGCATCAAACAATGTGATTTGCGCCTTCAGCCTTAGGCACTGATCTATTAAGCTGATCATGTTTTTGTCTGTGTTCTTTATTTCGTAGAGCCGAGCTAGCATGACCTGCTTCAGGCGTTTTTCTTGCACAAGGCAAGAGTTCGGCACCACAATGTAACGAGAAAGAACCTATTCATCATAAGGTAGAAGAGGTTCAGGTACGTTTGCAAGAGTTGTCGTGATAACATCCCCTTGGAGTACATGGAATTTTTGTACTGATATTTTAGGGTCATATTTAAAAGGCTGCTGGGCGTACATTATAGCGTTGAAAAACTTTGCCCTCATGGAGAGGTCGGAGCCAAACTTCAACTCCAGAAATCTAGAAACTTCTTTCCACCCATATGGATAGTGCAGTTTACTCAGTTTAAGACAGATCTCGTCAACATCAATTGCAATGCTATTTTTTTTTGACACCATCAGCTAATTCTTCTTTCGATTTAGGTAGATTTACTTCATCTACGACATCTTCCTCGTCAGCCAATAGTTCTTCGCTATTATGATAAAGTGGCTTTGGTGTCTCTGCTAGCTCGATAGCCAAACTTGCTTGGCTGAGGACTGCTTCTATCAAGGCTGTTGGATCTTTTACATGACTAAACGACATCACTGTTTTGCTTATGGAG
>JBGSUI010000225.1:0-4676 GCA_041736175.1 Oligoflexales bacterium
ATTTATTTAGCTGCATGCCCCCGGCAAATAGATCAGGAGATGGATGAAAGAATCGCGCGGCACCAGAACCAACGCTCTTCCTTGTTTGTAACGATCGAAAACCGTCATGATCTATTGGCTGTGGCACAGGATTTTGCGGGAGCGACGGTCTTGCTTGATTGCTTGACTCTGTGGCTTTTTGTTAAAAATACCCCCGGGCGTGCCCTCCAGGAGACTTTAGCAGAGCTTAAGGGGGATTTATTGGCCAGTCGCTCTCTGGTCCAGTGGGTGATTGTGAGCAACGAAGTGGGAATGGGAATTGTGCCAGCGGGAAAGGAGTCGCGGGAGTTTCGCGATTTATCCGGATGGGCTAATCAAACCGTTGCCGGCCTTGCGGAGGTAGTTGTTTTCATGGTTGCGGGTATTCCTTGGGTTATTAAGGACCTGTGGTCTGACCCAAGTCTCCAGGGTTAGAGGCAGCGGGGAGCTGGGTATGGGGGGCATGAGTAAAAAAACAGCTTAGGCATCGATTTGTAGTTGATGGGACTTTGAACTTAGGATATCAACTTGGAGCAGGTTTAAGGACCGTCTTTAAATCTCTACAGTCGTTCTGATAGGCCAGCGTGGCGAAATGGTAGACGCAGTGGATTCAAAATCCACCGTCCGCAAGGATGTGTCGGTTCGAGTCCGACCGCTGGTACCACATTATTTGGATTTTTAGATAACGAGTCGTTTTAGAAAAAAAGCTAAAACGATGGTGGTATGCGGCGGAAATGTTTTTGGTAGCTTTGTCTGACTTCAAGCGGTCTCGGTGCGGGGTAAGCTGGGGTGTCTAAAAAACGGCTTTTTCAGTGTCCAAAAAATGGACCTTGAAATGAGGGCGGAAACTCAAGCCCTCAAGGGTTTTAGCCCCGATTGGAGAGGTCCAAAAACTGGGTAAAAAACGTACTCAAATTTGAATGCTTTCGGACACCCCAGGGGCAAGCTTGATTGGCTTGAAAGTTACATTTTTGCGAGATCCTCAGCTCTAGACTTCAGGCTTCCCATGGTGGTCTTGAGGTCAGAGGCTCCACCTTCAAGATTTCTCAGCAAGATCTTAAGCCGTGAAATGGATGCCTTGATATCGTGTTTCATCTTATCCAAATCCATCTTGGTTATGGATTGTTTTAGGTTTTCTTCCATGGATTCGTCCCATTCTTTGAGTAAAAACTTCCAAGAGCTAAGATGTGAGTCGATTGTGGACTCGACTTCGCTTTGGTCTTCCAGGCTTCTGACTTGGGACTCAAAGGACCGTATGGTTTTGCGCATCAGTGCCGGTATGTTTTCGTCTTTGGCTTTGTCTTCGAGGTACTTTGTAATCTTAGGTGCCTCGTCGTAGGCGTCTTTGTCTACGATCAGGTCGAAGATGTTTGAATCGTTTTTAACTGACAGGTCGCTGGTTGATAATATGATAGCGAGATCAGGGGCCTTTTGCCGCAGCATTGTGCCTAGTTTGATGCCGTCCATACCGGATCCTAAATATTTATCCGTCAGGACAGCGATAAGACGGCCACCCACTTGGTCCCAGTCTTTGACAAAGTCTTCTGCCGTTGCGTAGCAGACCGTGTCAAAAGTTTTAAGGAAGGCCGGCCACTGATCACGGAAAATATCTTCGTCGTCGATAACTGCAATTAAGTTATAGGGTGTCTTGTTGCCTTTGGCCTCAGGGTTTGACTCTGGCACGGCCGTGAGAGATTCTCTTATGGGTAAGTCCATTTTATCTACTAGGTTTAACGAGTGAATTGTTTGTAGGAAGAGTTTAAAGAGTTGTCCCTTAGCCATCGGTTTCGGCAAGAACCCATTCGCTCCAAGGTCCCCCGCTCTTCTGTGGTCGTCGGGGACAATCCTATTTGAGTGGACAAAAATCAGCCCCTTAAAATTGTGGGTGCTCCGCAGTTCCTTAACCAAATCAAAGCCACAGAGGGATTTGGGACCCATATCAATATCGGTGATAATGAGGTCAATCGGGTGACCTTTAAGTGTTTCTAAGGCTTCGATGCTACCGTTGGCGTGATGAATATTTATGAGTTGTGGCATTTCAGGTGATTCTTCGATCCAGCCAGTAAGGGCTCTGCGGTAGATCGACTCATCGTCGACAATCAGCAGTCCCAGGGGACGGGATAGAGGTCTAGCTCTTTGAACCACTTCCTGCAGGAGTAGGCTTTCACTTTTATTAAACTCACAATCTGACTTGCTTTGGGAGGCCTGGTCAATCCTCGTGATCATCAGGGTGATCTCATCACTATGTTTAGGAAGGTTGGCTGTTGTCATGAGTTCTACTCCCCGAGCGATGGGGAGGGTAAAGAAAAATTCCACCTTGCCGTCTGGATGTTCTGGTGACTTCGAAGACTCACACCAGATTTTTCCACCATGGGCCTGAACCACTTTTTGCGCAATGGCAAGACCAAGGCCAGTCCCGCCCTTTTTTCCTGAAGTAAAAAACGCTTCAAAAAGCTTGTCGAGGCTCTCCTGGGGGATCACCGACCCAGCATTGCCGATGCAAAATTGGACGAAATTTCCATCCGATTTGGTTTTAAACCACATGGCGCCAGTGTAGTTCATCGCTTGGATAGCATTGCCTACGATATTAGAAAAGATTCGGCTCACTTTTTTTAGATGAACACTGACCATGGTCGTGTGTTTGAGATCATAACCAATGGCAATTTTTGACTTTGGATAAACCCTAAAGGCTTCACTAAGTGTGGATTCGATTAGAGCTTCGGGAGCAAAGGGTTCTTGGATCAGTTCAGTCGAAGTGGATCCAATTTCCATAACATCGGTCAACATGCCGTCCACTGAGCGAGTCGCGCGGTCGACCTCTGAGACCAGAAAAGTGAGATTATTTTTGAATTTGTTTGGGTTACTTGAAGTTGTTTGGAGTAGGTTTAAGCCAGTTTTGAGCATAGAAAAAGGCTTGCGGACATCGTGAGCAAGCATTTGGGTCGTTTTGGCGATCGCTTCAAATTGCTTTTTTGAGGCAATTTCAATCGATTGTTCTCGAATTAGTTCCTGTTGAGATTCTCTTTCAATAAAAAGATGTGCTTTACTCTCGTAAGAGTCCCTTCGGATAAATTCAATTACGAAGTACGTCAGTACTGCAAACATCGAGTAAGTCATATATAGTTGGAAATTCAAACTGTAGAAAAACTCGCTGTCATTTAAATTGTGTGAGGCCACAAATACTGGAATTAGAAAATAAAAAAATGAAATAATGAGGAATTCTAACGCTCGAAAAGGCAGGAATGACATAGCAAGCAAAATTTGTGGCATGCCTACGAAATAACGGCTTTGGGCATGGCCACTTTCCGAAATGAAATATGAGCAGAATGACAAGATATAGGTCGTATATATTACAAAAGGGATTTGATATCGAGATTTACTCTGGAACCATTTAGTTTTTGTAAGCCCTGCAAGTCCTAAGGCGACGATTGGAAAGGTTCCACGAATGGTCATCCATATTGGTTGAAACCCCCATTCCTGGTAGTCCATGATGGACCAGAAGAGAATAACAGGTATGCCGACCCACACCATAAGGAGGTGGGAGAGCTTGGTGAATTCAGATACCCGGTAATTGATTTGTAATGATTTGAACGCTTTCAAAATTCTTTTCTCCAGGAATCCATGAGGAGTGGCGTAAAAATGGCTGGTAGTGCCGATGATTTATGCTTTATGAGGTCAGCACACACAAGCGTGATGGTGGCTTTGTGAACAATTAAGCTCTCATCAATAATTTCTGCTTTGAAGATGATGTTAGAAAGATTGCAATTAGCCAAATAGTGCTCAATTGTGAGGCTTTTTTCTGAAAAATTGACAACGCGAGAATACATATGTATTTGGTCATTGTGCAAAATTGGTCGGTAGTACCTCAACTTTGCGTCCACCACGACTAGAGCAAAGTGCTCACTGAAAAGTTTCCCAATGTCAATATTATGCTCTCGAAACATTGAACTTCTAGCTTTGTCCATGTAGTCCAAATATCGTGCATGATAAAGTCCACCGCCAAAATCAATATCGGGAAAATGAACTCTCTCACTAAAAACATAGGTTCGTTTCATTGAAACATTCGCCTCATATTTCGTTGAACATTTTCGTCATATAATTTATAGAGTTGCTTTTGAAAATCTTCCTCCCCCTTAATAGTCAAAGACGGAAGATCTCTCACAGAATGTGCATAAATAATAACTTGTTCTTTTGTTTTCTCTATAATCTGAGAGGAAACCATGGATTTTTTCAATAGGTCGATCGCTTGAAAGCCTTCGTTCATGTGCCTGGCTTCATCTTTCATTATTATCTTCGCAATTTCGTTGATCGGATTGAGTCTAGGTTCTGCAAATTTGTACTTTGCCAAAAGTGACATATACGCGAAAGCAGCACCCTCAAAAACAGTGTGCATGACTGTCATGCGTTCAAAGATGCTGTTGATAGATTGGTCAGGAGCAACACCTAGTATAGATCCCTTGTATATGTTACGGATTTTTTCTGGAACCGTTGCCGATTTGTTGACCACGCTACGTAATCAGGCCTTTCCGGAGCTGATAGATCTGATCATCCTGTAATTAAAAGCTAATTCAAAATAAAATTTCTCCCTAATAATTTTATTTTGAATTTTAAAGACAAATTTTTTATAAAAAAAGCTAAATTTTTTTGTTAAAAAACTT
>JBGSUI010000040.1:0-6209 GCA_041736175.1 Oligoflexales bacterium
CAACGAAGACCCAACGCGAAGTCCTAGAAGCTTTCGGGTGGACACTTGGGGACGGATGGGTCTTACAGTTACCGAAGTGATAACACATTGTTTCTTAAGATAAATGAACCGTTTTGTGCCCTCGAACTCTTAAACTCCTGTCTTAATTGCCCGTAATTGTGCGGCGCCGCATGCCCAAGTAGCAAAGAGTTTTTCGGTTAACTTCGGCAGCTCAATCGGCAATTCCAACATTTTTAACGTTGAGTCATGTTCGAAGTGTGATCGACCAAGCACAGCAATGCCTTGGCCGGCCCTACAAAGACTCTCCACGAGGCTAGGATATTCTGAAATAATAAGATTCTCAGGTGCTAAATCCAGCGCTTCCAAAATCTCTTCGATCGCTGATGGAATGGTTCGCTCGCTACGACACAAAATAAGCGGCGATTTTTTTAGGAACTGACGCGCGTCGTGTTGAGGGATTTCACTGCTTACAAATAGCCGGAGTTCCGAAGTCATGACTTCGATTTGTTCAATAGCTTTTCTTTCTGATTTACGGTCGGTAAACCCGAAATCTAACTTTGCATCAAGGAGCGCTAGTTCAAGTTCGTCGTGTTGGTATCTATGTATTTGTGTCGAATCAGGTTTATTAAGAGTGATATAGGCACTTATGATCTCGTGGACAATATTATAGGACGAACCAGGCACTAGACCGATGGCTACTGGATAGCTCCCAAGATCATTGGGAGAGATAACATCGATAAATCGCTTGCCGACTTCGAACATTTGCCGAGCACTATGAAAAAGTCTCGATCCATCTGCTGTCAGCGTAATTTTACGATGTTGTCTTGTAAACAATTTTAAATTCAAATCTAATTCTAGCTGCCTTAGATGGTCACTTAAGGTAGAGGGACTTAACCGCAATTTTGCCGCGGCTGCCTTGAGTGACCCTGCTGCGGCGATTTCGGAAAAATAGTAGACCTGATTCCAATTGATTTGGTCTCTTCTCTTTTCTAAATCCTCCATAATAATTTACCCTAAGACCTTATACTCATAATATTTATTTAAACTAATGCTATTATTTCAATAACCTGCAACACCATAGCACTTAAAAACGCCTTTCTCAACTCATTTTACTTTCAAGTTGGCTTTTCCGAACCGTAATGTTAGCTTCCGGATGGCTTGTAATAGAGGCATGCGGTCCAACCGCTTTTAGGTTCGCATGTAAAAAACCAGCAAAGAACGATTTATGGTAAAAAAAAAATTGCACCGCCGATCATGGTTCCATCAGTTTTTTACTAAGACTGCATCCACGGCTCGGCTCATGAAAAAACTTCTTAAGCCCTGGGCCTCAGACCGCATAGCATTCATTAATGAAATACATCCGCGCTTTGCGTCGTCCTTGGTTATGATGGGCGCTGCAAGCGTGTCGGCTTTGGTGGCAATTAGCTACGCAAAAGCGATTGATCTTGTTAGTGAAATAATGACAGCATTCTCAATCCAAAATCCGAAATTATTTATAGCATCTTCTCCGTTCTGCTTCCTGGTTGCGTGGGCTACCGTTTATTTTTTTGCACCAGAAGGCGCTGGCAGCGGTATCCCACAAGTTTTAGCTAAGATTGAAAGAGCAAGTTCACCACATATTGTTGCAGTTAAATTTAGTCAAAACTTAAAGCTGATAGTCGTGAAAATGTTGAGTTCTATAGCTGCGGTATTGGGCGGAGGTGCTATTGGGAGAGAAGGACCAACTATACAGATTTCTGCTGCGATTTTTGTGATGTTCGACTCACTTTTCAAAAAATACGTACGGTATCGCTGTAATAGAGAGTCCCTACTTATTGCGGGGGGTGCGGCGGGACTTGCAGCAGCGTTTAACACTCCCTTGGGTGGAGTCGTCTTTGCAATCGAAGAGCTCGCTAACGAACATTTCAAAAACTTTAAAGGCATTTTAATTCTCACCGTAGTCACCGCTGGATACGTTACACAAGCAATCATAGGCCCCTATTTGTTTCTTGGCCATCCATCGATTGGACCAGTTACGGCCCTTAATTCATTAATTGGCCTTGGCACGGCGATCATCGTAGGTTTAGCGGGTTCGTTGTTTGGGGTCGTGCTATTTCGAACGGTTCTTGCGACAAAAAGGCTAACGATCCCCCAGCGTATTTTGGTCGCCGCAGTCGTTGCATTAGTTATGAGTAGTATGTGTGTTATGCTAGGGCCAAACGCTTCGGGAGGTGGTGGCTTATTAATTAAAGATTTACTTTTTCAAAGCCAGAGTACTCAAAATGAAATTGGTTGGCCCATCGCAATTTGGCGGATGGTCGGAGTTATTTTGACCTACGCGACTGGATGCGCCGGGGGTATTTTTGCGCCCTCGCTGGCAGCTGGTGCTGCTTTGGGCTCAGTCATTAGCCATACCTTTATAAGTGATAACCACAATCTCATAGTTGTTTTAGGAATGATTTCGTTTCTCACCGGCGTGACAAGATCCCCTTTTACTTGTTTCATTCTCGTGTTTGAAATGACAGATCGCCAAGCCGCGATAATGCCCATGCTTACAGCGGCACTAGTCGCCAATATCATTGCTCTTTTTGTCGAAAAAGAAGGTCTTTATGAGAAATTGAAAAATGTTATTTTAGCAACAACCGTTAACTCCAAATAGGTTCATATTTAATGGTAAAGAACAAAATTGAAGTCCAGATAGTCTCCGATAGTGGGACCGAAAAAGGAATCTGTCTCTATAAACAATACACTCTGATTGAATCAGGATTATATGGATTCGGCATTTTTATCGCTGTGTGGCTGGTTACGATTCCGACAATACTCATTCCAATCTTTCACTTTTTGACCGTTCCAACAGGATTTTTTGCCGGCCCCTTCTTTGGCTATATTGCCTTTAAAAACCGCCATAAAGTCCGGATCCTTGAAGATATCAAATCCAAGTGTCCGAAATGCAGAGCGCCGCTTGATTTTTCGATAAAAAATGCTCAAGAGAATTTGGCGGGTCATTGTAGCGGCTGCGGATGCGATTTTGCGGTAGTACTACCAAGTCTTAAGATCGACTAGCGCAATGATTTTAAGCTCTGGGGATTCTAATTCAATCCCAATGCGGAACCAAGAGGGGGGACTCTCTCAGACAAGAGTCCTTCGGCTAAAGCTCGCCTGCGACGCAAGAGTGCCAGCATTCGAAGCAACTCCAGGACCTCTCCAGGTCCCTTGATTCGTTCATTTGCAAGCGAAGAATGGTCTCCAACCACGATATTCATGCTAGCCTTGTCAACGACGCGGAACATGTCTTCGTCAGTCGTATCATCACCAATCACAACTACAGCGACGTCCGGAGGCATCGTTGACAGCACCCGCTGCACTATTTTGCCCTTCGACGTCTGCGCCGAAAGAACCTCGACGACCGCCTTGCCAGGAGTCACCTTAGCGCTCGAGCCCGATAGACGCTCTCGAAGTATATGCGCCAATTCATCTGCCATGCGTTGCCCATGTATGGAAGAGACGAGTCGAAAGTGCCAAGCAATGGCCGTTGATTTTTCTTCGACTGTAGCACCCGGACATTTTTCGCTCCATCGATCCATTATTTCTCGAACCATTGGCATCCACGAGACGTCCGCAGCGCCCGGATTAGTAGTCCATTCGCTGCTTCCATATAGCCGCGTCCAAGCTCCGTGTTCTGCATGAAGATTAACAGGCAAACTGCCGAGCCATGAATCCAGGGTATCTCTTGGACGACCGCTTACAATATGAACATCAACATCCTCAAGGCAAGCCAATGACCCCAATGTTGTTAACAAATCAGCATCAGGTTTAGCGTGGTCTGGAGAATCGCAAATGGGAGTTAACGTACCGTCATAGTCGAGAAAAAGAAGGAGTCGATTCTCATGGGACAGATCTCGGGCAATCGTCACTGCGTCACTCACCTTGGCAGCGATAGAGGGGCGTCGCTGAACCTGCTGGTCCAGTTTTTCTAGAAAGGTCTCAGCCCAAGTGTGGCAATCGGACGAAGCTATGCCAAGGCGTAATGCGGCCATCCTCACCCGCTGCTGCTCAGTTGGCATAAGAATAGCTTTATATATCGTTTCGGAGGTTCCGCGAATATCATAAGGATTCACCAGGAGGGCTTCGCCCATCTCTTCAGAAACTCCAGCGAGCTCACTCAGGACCAAAACGCCACATTCATCGACACGACTGGCAACGAATTCCTTCGCGACCAGATTGAGCCCGTCTCTAAGCGGGGTAACAAGCATAACATCCGCGTCGCGGTAGAGTTCGGCAACTTCCTTCAATCCGTGTGCAGCGTTAAGGTATACCACTGGCTTGTACCCCGGTTTGGAAAACCGATTGTTAACTTTGGCGACCATTGCCTCGACATCGCGTTTATGACGACGGTATGCTTCGACTTCCTCACGAGTCGGGGCTGCAACCTGGATCAGGGTTACGTTTCCTATAAGTTCAGGATGACGCTCTAGGAGATCTGACAGGGCCAGCAACCGACGAATTATTCCCTTGGTGTAATCAAGACGATCGACAGCAAGAAGGACGTGACCGACTCCCGAGTCCCTTAGGTCTGAGATCAATTTCGATGAATCACCTAACTTACCAGGATCGTCAAATAAGCCGCTATCAATCCCTAATGGACTAGCGAGAGTCGTTATTTCGCGACCGCCAAAATGGAGATATTCGGCATCCAGAGTGGCTCCGGCAAAGCGCTGCGCCGCAGAATTGAAGTTGTTGACGTAGGTGTTTGTGTGAAAACCTATGACATCAGCACCGAGCAGGCCCTCGAGGATTTGTTGTTTCTGGGGCAAAATTCGAAAAATCTCGGAGGACGGAAAAGGGACATGTGAGAAGAATGCTATGGGGGCCTCTGCTAGCCTCGCTCGCACCATCGCCGGAACCAGCTGCAGCTGATAATCATGTATCCAAACCACATCGCCCGGCTGATAAGCTTCGATGATAGCATCGGCGAAAATTTGATTGACCCGTTCATAGGCCTCCCAACCTTTCATCTCTGGATCCAAGCGATCGATTTGATAGTGATAGAGCGGCCATAGCTGGCCGTTTGAATAGTCCGTATAAAACCCTTGAACATCATCGGAGGTCAGATGCACAGCTTGAAACCCTTTAGCCACCAACACTTGTTCGATTGCTGAACGACTTGTATCATCACTGTCGGTTACACCTGACCAGCCTATCCAGACTAGGCTGTGTTGGTCACGAAGCGGAGATAGTCCAGTCGCTAACCCTCCCGTGCTTTGACGAACCCGCCATCGCGCGCCACTCCGGTGCAGTGTCAAAGGTAAACGATTTGAAACAATGATAATGCGAGACGTTTTACTGATAGTCATCTTATCCTCCCCCTATAGAAACCTGAATACCAAACTAATGTCGGGCTATTATCCCCAAACCTAACCGAAAGGTTAAGTCTATAATTTATATGAATTATATAGATTTTTTCTAAGTTTCCATAAAATATATATATTTCAACACCTTAAGCTGGTGCTCAAGATTTTTCAGGAATCGAAGGCGGTTATGATGTGGTATTCTAGAATGTCGATAGCTTAGCGAGGGTCTGATCCAAGGCGGATTTTACGGAACTAAATTTCTCTGTGACGGAGGTCATCCATGCTTCTTCTTTAACGGCCGAAGATACAGCAAATGTGATTCTATGATTCCATAGAGGCTTAAAGGTCCCTAAAGTAATAAGAGTTTGATTATTTATTTCGGGTATGACATACACGAGCGGAAAGAACCCAGCCCCGAGACCTCGTGTGGCTGCCCTGATGACGGCAGCCATGATGTCGCTTTCGAAGATTATGGTATTTTGAATTCTATTACGTATTAAATATTCATCACATTCAGTACGAAGTTTGTTGTCAATGCCCGGCAGGAGCAGCCCTATTGGATTTGCCTTCAAGAAAGCGGCAGCCGATTCAGTGGTCTTTGTCTCGGAAGGGGCGAGAGCCCGACGTTTGCAACACAAAAAGACCGGAGATGATAAGGTCTCAACCACCTTTATACTTCTGTCGCTGAAAATATGATTAGTAAAAATTCCGTCGATTTCTCGGCGTTGTAAAGAATCTAACAATGAACTAAGCGCGCTCGCGCGCAGTCCTATCCCGAGCATCCGGGCAGATTGTAGCTTTCCTTCCGGCATAATCTCGGCACATTTTATTCAATTCCTAGACCTCTGAATCTCAGACTCCATTTAAATATAGCTAATT
>JBGSUI010000041.1:0-4004 GCA_041736175.1 Oligoflexales bacterium
AAAAATTCTATAACCATTTGAATATTATGGATTATTCGTGATATTGGTGATCTTTTTCTATATTCAAATCACATTTTTTGGTAAAAATGGCTATAACGTCTGATTAAAAGGCTGTCGCCCAAAAGGAGCCGCACCCAAATCGACGTTGGTCCGTTCGTTTGTCCGTAAGCACAAACTCGAACTTATCGAGGTCAATCTCGAAAAACACGTTGACCTGGAAAAGGTTTTCGACAAGTTAGATACGCCCACCATTTTGAAGGAGCTCTCCAATATCGTAAAAATCGACGTTAAGACCGACCAAGGACAGTTGCTTTTTTTGGATGAAATCCAAGCCACTCCTTCGGCCTTAAAGTGGTTACGATATGCTTACGAGGAGATTCCCAGTCTACCTGTGATTGCAGCGGGCTCACTGCTTGAGTTTGCATTGGAAGACAAGAACTTTTCCATGCCAGTTGGTCGGGTTGACTTCCTATGGCTAAGGCCCATGAGTTTTTATGAATATCTTATCGCAATGGGCGACGAGTTTCATGGGAGGACTGTAAAAGAATTTACCTTGAAAACCGTCCAGAATTTTTCACAAAAGCAACACGAAAGTCTTATGAAAAGACAGCGTGAATATCTATTTTTAGGGGGTATGCCTGCGGTGATTCGCGCTTTTCTAGAAGAGGGGGTCAATTCAGCCCAAAATGTAGCGGCGGCGATTGTCACTTCCTATCTCGACGATTTGGCTAAATATCGCAAAAAACAGCCCCATGCCAGACTTCAGCGAGTTTTGCGTAATATACCAGGGGCCCTTGGGACTCAGGTCAAATATGTCAATCTATCCAGACAAGACAAACACAAAGATATAAAGGAATCTCTGGAACTCTTAGGCCTCGCCGGCGTAGTCATGCCAGTGACCCACAGCGACTGTGCTGGTATCCCCCTAGGAGCCCAGGAAAATCCTGATGTGTTTAAACTTCTCTTTCTTGATGTAGGTTTGGCATGCCGGCTCATGGGCCTTGATTACAGCTACCAAGTCCAGCTTGACGATATACGCCTTATCAACGAAGGATCCCTAGCCGAACAGTTTGTGGGACAGGAATACATCGCCTCTCTAAACACTAATGAGTCTGCACAACTTCATTACTGGCGGCGAGAAAAGCACCAAAGCAATGCTGAGGTAGACTTTGTTATCTCAGTGAATCGAGACATTTTGCCGATCGAGGTTAAGGCTGGCACGAGCGGATCGCTTCGCTCCCTACACCAGTTTATGCATTCGATGCAGCTATCACGAGCCATACGCTTTGACGCACAAAAGCCCTCTATATTTGATGTACAGACCTCGATTCCAACGCCCAGCGGCCAAGTGGATGTCAAATATCAGCTGATCTCCCTCCCACTCTACCTGGCATCAGAGGCTCGAAGAGTGATGAGGGAGATCTCCTAATGGCGCAGTTCACTTTGATTTAATTCATTGGCTTCGCCCCCTGAGCTGGCCAAACCTTCTAAATTTTGGAGAGTTCTAATATAGTCTCTTTAGGTCAGTTGTTTTGGATGGTTATGACGGGTGGCTGCCGGGACCACTTTAAGGGGACCCTGTGGCGAAGTAGTAAGGTTGATCTGTCTAAATCTAGTCAGAATTTTTGTGTTTTTTTACGTAAGGATATGTTATAATGGATGTTTAGTGCAGGACTAATCCTCCATTTGCCTCAATTTAGAACAGAGAACCACGCATCTTCGCCAGCAAGACATCACAAGTGAAGGCAGGGGACTATGACAGTAAATTTTGACCTGGACAGTATCCTCGAAAAAGAGAATGAAGTTGTTGAATGCAAAGAAAATGTAGCTGACTGGACTGATCTTGTCAAAGCACTAGTGGCATTTGCAAATGACTATAGCAATAGAGGGGGTGGATATGCAATTGCTGGGATCAAGGAAGTAAAGAGCGAGTATGGTTTTCCTCAGTTTTTAAAATCCGGATTGAATTCGACAAGACTCCAGGAAATAAGAGGTAAAGTCCTGTCCGCATGCAAAAATCATGTTTTACCGCAAATTGTTCCAATTGTTCATGAACTACCCACCGAAGACGTATCAAAGCGAATCCTGGTATTTGTGGTGCCATCTAGTTCACAAGCCCATTGTTATCGGTCGACACCTTCAGATTCTGGAACCTATTACATCCGAATGGATTCAAGCACGATAGAAGCTCGAAATGGGATTTTGCGCAGACTTCTATCCATGAAGGGACTTATAGAGCCTTGGGATCGAAGGATTTCCGAAGAATCTTCGATAGAGGACTTGGATCTCGTGTCAATTCGGGATTTCCTTCAGAGAATTGGAATTTGGAATGAAAGAAGTTCAATCGAGAAATATCTAGCTTTTGATGTGCATATTTCCGACCTGTGCCCATCTCTATGCGGACGAAGTAAAATTGATGGCAAAATCAAGCCTCGCAATTTCTCTCTCTTATTATTTGGGAAACAACCTACGAGATATATTCCAGGTTGTTACGTTACATATTCGCAATATCCGGGATCTGATCGGACGGAACCCAATGCTGAACGAAAAGAAATAGCCGGTAATTTAGTCAACCAAGCATCAACACTTCTGTCTCTTTTAAACGTCGAGGCATCGATCGGATATGATAAAAATGACTCCAAACCCAATCTTATCAAATATCCGATTAAGGCTCTGCACGAAGCCACCATAAATGCCTTGGTTCACCGAGACTATGAAAAAGATCAGCCTAATCGGCTAACAGTTTTTAGTGACCGAATAGAAATTCTGTCTGAGGGTGGTCTGCCGGAAAGCCTTGATGCAAGTAGATTTAAAATTGGTCAGGAATCCCCTTTCTGGCGGAACCAGGCTTTGGCCTATTTTTTCACTAGACTTCAGATGGCTCAGTCCGAAGGTCAGGGAATAACTACTATCATAAAGTCAATGAAGGATGAAGGATGCCCAGATCCGGTTTTTGAGGTAACCCCAGATCGAGTGAAATGCATTCTTCCTGCACATCCACGACATACTCTAATCAGAAAACTTCGCTTAATTGGTGAGAAAATTGAAATAGGAAAATTGGCAGAGGCTTCTGCAGGCGTCATCGATATACTCAGCCGCGACCCCTATAATGCAAAAGCAATCGACCTGTTTTGCGAAATATCCGAGTTGTCTAGGGATGTAGGTCCATTATACAGATTCCTAATTGATAACAAGGTTGATTTTGACCGACTGCCTGTGGCGGTGCAGGTGAACATTGCGGGATTATTTATAGACGAAGGTCCAAACTCCGAAATAATTGAATTTAGCAAAAATATGCTTAGCAACATCTCCAAAATGCGCTTGCAGGAAGGTGAATTTAGAAAAACCTTGAGAATTCTAAGAAATTCGAGGGAAGACGATCTTGCTCTGGAATTAATTGACAATATCTTTCGAGATTTTCCTAACTTGGCTGCCAACTCGTCGATCTTGGGAGATAGGGCAAAAGCTCGAATGGGTATTGCGAAAAAACTTATGGATACAGCCCGTGATGGCTCGATGCGTTATGAACGGCGAACATCTGCTTGGGAAAGGTGTCGCGAATATCTGGCTCTGGCAAAAAAAGATCTTGATTTGGCGTTAAATAATGCGACAGAAAGGGAACGTCCTTACCTTGAAAAAGATCTAGAATTTTGTAACTACCTTTCAGAACTTTCTAAAAAGCCGTCGAGAAAACCTCAGCGTTATCAAGACAAAAAAATTAGGTCTTGATCGAAGAAAATCAAAGGAGGAAACAGAACTTCCCAAACTGGGGCAGTTTGCGATCAATAAACTTCAATTTTTTTCTTTACACCCTGCGTGACCAAAACCGCAGCCTTTTTACCCGTCTCGATGGCTCCATTCATACAGGAGTTTAAGAGTTCGAGGGCACAAAACGGTTCATTTATCTTAAGAAACAATGTGTTATCACTTCGGTAACTGTAAGACCCATCCGTCCCCAAGTGTCCACCCGAAAGCTTCTAGGACTTCGCGTTGGGTCTTCGTTG
>JBGSUI010000252.1:0-2892 GCA_041736175.1 Oligoflexales bacterium
CATTTGCAGCCTTAAGTGCTCCAAAACTTTCCAATGTAAATTCAGAATTCTTGCGCGCATAGGCTATTCCCCGCAAATTTAGCGGAAAGTATACCTAAAATTTTTTTGGATGTCACTTTAATTATGCGCAGCTATATAGCATGAGGGCCTTTTTGGACACCCCACTAAAAATGTTTGTCCCTGTGGTGAGACGCGGTAAACTCCGGTGACTGGTTTTTGGCCGGGACGTCCGTCATTTTGATAGTCTGGGTCTGTGAAATAGATAGAACCGTCGCTACGAACGGTAAGATCGTTGGGAGAGTTAAAGGGTTTGCCTTGGTAGCTATTCGTCACAGTTCGTCTCTTCTGATCTTGTGGCATCAAGATCCCGATGGACTGGTCATCATGGAGGGCGGCAATAAGTACGCCCAGGTGATTGACGGCCATTCCGTTGGAGCGAATCGCTCCCTTTGGAGCTAGTTGACTCCAACGGGTTCCGGAAAGCTTTAAGATGGTAGTAGGTGGTCCTTTGCCTTTAGTTGGATCGGTAAAATCCCATGCCGATAAATAGAGCGAGCGCTCTGACTTGAGCCATACGGGGCCTTCGAGAAATCCAAAAGGACTTGGCAGTGGAATTTCCTCAAGATCGCCTCCAAGAAGTTTACCTTGTGGAGCAACGCATTCCAGGTCGGAAGGCGCCCAGCGGGTTCCTGGCCACGGAGTTTTTGCTTGGCTAGTATGGCTTCCGACACCATAAACTACGGCTGATACTACCAGAATCCACGTCAAACGGCTCATCAATGCACCTTTAATTTTTAGAATTCTTCGGCCTATTTCCACAAGTATCGAATAACACGATTTATATCATAAATGTTTAGGTCCGATAAGTGGAAGAGGCTCGAAGCGGCAGAGGCATTTCGACTTTGGTCCTATACTTGCACTATAAGTGGTGAGTGTCAGAGGTTTAGCTTTGACAGGATAATATTTAATTATTTCAATGGGATGAAAACAATTCACGAAAAAGGAGTGACGCAGATGGTAACAAAATGTGACCAAAAGGCCCAAACCAGTAACAAAATGAAACCAGTTATCAAGGCAGTGGTGCTTAATAAGGTCAAAGCCCATTCAGAGTCCCTTGAGTCGATTCTAGGGTGCCCGCCTGCCGATATTTAATCGGTTTACATGACTTAAGAAACCCAGCCTAGGACATAGCCGTGTCCATGTCTGGGTTTTTTATTCTAGGGATTATTCCCTAGGGAATTTTTTTTAGATATCGGCGGGGGGGCCGCCAAATTTTAGCTCTGAATCCATCATTCATGCAGCATTTTTCAGAATAGACAAAATATTATTTTGATTTGCGTTAACATATTGGCCGCTTTCCAAAAACTTTGGGTCAATACGAACGCGAAGAGCCTCGAGGCCCACGACGTCGGAAAGGTCGGCAAGACCAACGGTTTCGATATCGCCCGAAAAGAGGCCATTCTCACGCAAATGATGAATGTACTCCTTATACTCCTCACGTTCATTGGTCTGTGAAAATACGATCACAAGCATGCCAGGGCTTGTCACTCGTTCTCCCGTTTTCTTAATAGTTGCTTTGTCGATCCTCTTTTTGATGAGTTCGTACCGAATGCTATATCCTCCTCGTACATCAAACCGACGTTCGTCATAGCGAAATTCGATGGTGATAGGTAGATCCTGGACGACCACCAGCTGGGCTGTTTGCAGTTTTATAGGTAGGTTTTGACCGACTTGATGCGCGATACGTGCCAGATGGCACATCGTTTTCAATTGCCATAACCTAAGGTTTTTAACATAGAGCTTATCAAAGCGACGGTTTGGTGCCAATTCTGCACCAATGAAAATATTATGATCTAGACCATCAGTGACATGTTTTTCGAAATAATGGGGATAAAACTGCTGAGCTTCCACCTGGGCGACGTCAATGTAGTTTGAAAGGGCGAGATTGAGAGTTTCCACACTTTCTTCAAACTCTAATCTTGCTACATAAAAAGATTGGTGCTTGCGATCTAAACTTTTCCAATAATTGACAATATCGGGCTTAACGCTCGGGACTAACTCCGCAACTGTCTGAAGTGCTGGTTCGAGATTATTTTTTATAAAATCTCCGATGATTAACTCACTATTTGTATTCATCGAATCCGAGACTTCATGTAAAAAATGATCCAAGCGACTACTGAGGTATTCTATGAGTGGCAGACCTCTCAATTGGGTCGCTTTTGTAAACACTTCTTTTATCAAGGTTAAGTTATTGAGAAAATCTCTCTGTACCGCACGACTGCGCTGCGCCGAGCTTCCCCTAATATCAACAATGCCATAGAGGGGATACACTCCGTTAAAGACTATCGGCTCCATGCCCGCTTCAAGGTGTTCTTTAACAGGGCTTTCAGGTTGGTTTTTTTGGATTTTCTGTGACGTTTTGAGTGCTGCTCGCCGAAAAATCCATTCTACCGAAGAATGAACAGCTGTGCATTGGGATTTAATGCGCCTCTCTACAGATTCGTCGATATGATCGATCCGACGCTTGGTAGCGATTTTGACTAAGTCAACGAGTGTGGAGATATCGAGTACCCTAAAATCAAACTGATCAAACCTCATTTTTGTGGTGATTTCGAAAATGCCTATAAACTTACTATCAACAATAAGTGGAGCCACGACATAGGAAGAAACCCCTTGCTCTAATAAAGACTTTTCATAAACAGATAGGTTTGATTTTGACAGGAGACACACTTCTAGTGTGGTTTTGGTTTCAAGCAGGAGTTTCCACTTTAAAATTATTTAAACCAATGATATCTTTTGATAAAATCCACTACAAATCCTCCGCTAGCATAAAATAAGGGTCTTTTTAAGGGCAGAATACCTATCGATTTTTATTGTATTATTTGCCAATTA
>JBGSUI010000254.1:0-53659 GCA_041736175.1 Oligoflexales bacterium
AAGTAGAAATGGACGCTAAAAAGGCAGCGGGATACTATACAGAAGAAAAGGTCCCCTCCCAATCCGATCTAAAAGCGACCAAAGGGAGAGGGCTCCATGAATAATTCAAGTCAAGACGCCGTCGATTTTCTGCTGTCACCCGAAGCCATAAGATCACGGTGTGGGCAACTATATCGCCTCGCCCAAAGCGGCGAGCTGCTCCATTTTGAGTTTGTGCCCAGCAAGCTAAAGTCAACAGTTGAGTTTGTGGTGGATGTGATCCATGGACATTATCCTTTAGGAGACATTCCGTTTCATAGCCGACTGCGACATTTTGAGGCTGGTGGCATAAATCGTGTCAGTGAGTTTAAAAAACTTATCGAAACAGCACCTCCAGACGAGCAAGCCAGGAGTTGGTTTGACCTCGTGACCATCAGCGTACTTATGGACGCTGGTGCTGGAGCCCCTTGGCGTTATCTTGATCCCCGAAGTGGTGGAGAGTATAGCCGCTCGGAGGGACTCGGGGTGTTGTCTTATAATTTGTTTTGTGACGGCTGGTTTTCTATAGACAAGTCTGCCCCGTTTCGAGTAGATGGTCATCGACTCCTACAAATCACAGAACAGAGTTTGGCCACAGCTATGACGGTTACTCCTCAAAATCCGATCATCGGGCTGGGAGGCCGATGCCAGCTGCTCAAAAATCTCGGACAACTTCTCTTTGATAAACCCGAAGTCTTTGGACAACCGCCCCGCTTAGGTAACCTGTTTCATGCGGTCACACAAGGCCAATCGACTCTGGCAGCTCGAGATCTTCTCAGGACGGTTCTCGTTTGCCTAGGTCCTATGTGGCCGAGCCGCCTGACGCTCCACGGAGTCCCCCTAGGAGATACGGGCACCCATCCCCTTGTCACCGGCGAGGGTCCGACCAAGGGCCTGGTGCCCTTTCATAAACTCTCCCAATGGCTCACCTATTCTCTGATGGAGGCTCTCGCCCTCTCAGGGGTCACCGTCCACACTCCCGACTCGCTCACCGGACTGGCTGAATACCGGAACGGGGGTTTATTACTCGACATGGGTCTTATCAACCTAAAAGATCCTCGGCAAAAAGCGGTGACACACTCTATAGATAGCCCTCTTATTGTGGAGTGGCGGGCGCTCACGGTGGCGCTTCTCGATATCATCGCCGACGAGGTCCGCAAAATACTCGGAAAAAGTGAAAGAGATCTACCTCTGGTTAAGGTCCTCGAGGGAGGCACGTGGCAAGCGGGGCGCAAAATTGCTAGGATGCTTCGACCCGATGGTTCCCCACCCTTGAGTCTCGTCAGCGATGGAACTGTCTTTTAAGATTTTTATAGGATCCCGATGCGATCAAAAGATACTTGACCCATGTTGGGCTTGCTCCCTTGCCGCCCGCACGGGCTCCGCCTAGAAGCCTTCAGGAGTCCTTTGACTTCCTAGGATTTATGCGCCGCACCGCCTCTAACAGTAAATAGCCATAGCAGCTTCCAGTGGCAATTTTTGTTGTTCAGATAATTTAATATGTTCCTGGATAGCAATTTTCATTTCCGAGATAGCTTCTTCTTCAGTTGCTCCATGAGTCACGCACCCTTTCAACTTTACGGCTTCCGCCACATATATTTGGTCGTGTTTATCAAAATAAAGGGATACTTCATAACCTTTGACAATCACAGTTTCCATTTATTTATCTCCTAAGTTATATTTTTCTACAATGTCGACCCTGTTTACAGAAACTAACTCGGACCAACGATATCGAAATCCCAACATCCAAAGTCTTTGACGTTTGCCGTAGCAACATTTAGTCCATGGACTGTAGCAGTAGCGCCGATCAACAAGTCGGCCATTTTTCTTTGCTCTCCAAGAATTTTACCTTCGCCGCGTTTTAATGCGGCTAGATCTGCTATCTCGGCCGAAACCGGCAGGATCGAAATCGAAAGATTTTTGAGTAAAACCTTAAAATGCTCCGCAGTTTTGACTGCTTTGATCTCGTTTAGACCTGCCAACACTTCGTAATAATTGATGGCAGAAATATAGAACGGCGTTTGTACATCAGCCAGCCAGTCAATCAGTGTGGCAGGAGGTCCTTGTCGATCGGTTAATTTGGAAAGAATGGTCGTATCAAGGAGGATGCCTAAACTCATTTAGTTTCCTTGTCGAAGGCAATCTCGCGACCATCCTCACGCTGGTAGACAAGCTGGCCAACGCCCTCTACTGCGGCGGCCTTGCGTAGGTCGGTTAAGTTTGCCGTAAGCAATCGGCGGCGGATGTGTTTTCTGACCGCGATGATCTCCTCAATCTCTTCGATTGACCCGACCTTTAGGAGCAAGGCTTGTGGCGTGCCGTGGGAGGTTATCAACTGGGGAACGCCTCCTTGGACTTGCTCGATGACTTCAGAGAGCTTGGCCTTAGCCTCGCGGATGGACCAACTTTGAAACTTCTTTTCATCAAGGCCGCCCATACAGCTTTCCTCCTCTTCTTAAGGCTCTTATCGGAAGATACTACATTTACTTAAGTAGTTTCAATTTAAAATATAGTCACATATTTTATGCTGATGTTATCATAGACTATTTGACATATTGCTTATAGGTAAATCAATGTTCTTTTTTGGGAAGCGGTGGCTGGTGGAAAGGAGGCACATGGCAAGCGGGCCGCAAAATTGCTAGGATGCTTCGACCCGATGGTTCCCCACCATTGAGTCTCGCCAGCGATGGAACTGTCTTTTAAGATTTCTATAACGGTAGTTGAGGAGTTGTTTTCTATGGATTTTAAAAATGTCACTGTCATCTCCCACCCACTCATCCAGCATAAACTCACGTTGCTCCGTAAAAAAGAGACGAGTTGCAGTAAATTTCGGACCATTTTAAGAGAAATCTCCATGCTTCTAGCCTATGAAGTCACCCGAGACCTCCCCCTGAGATACGAGGAGATTGAAACACCGTTAATACGTTTTAGCGCACCTATCCTGGACGGCAAAAAGATTGTCCTTGTCTCCATACTCAGAGCCGGCAATGGGATTTTAGACGGGATGCTTGAGCTGCTTCCTTCGGCCCGAGTCGGTCATATCGGGATCTATAGAGAGCCCAAAACCTTAGTCGCCGTCGAATACTACTTTAAGATGCCACAGGATATTCCTGAGCGACAACTGATCGTCGTCGATCCCATGCTTGCCACGGGGCATTCGGCCATTGCGGCCATTCATCGGATCAAAAGCTTAAAACCCCAATCTATAAAATTTGTCTGTCTCGTCGCTGCACCTGAGGGAATCCGCGAGTTTTGCGAAGAACACCCGGATGTCCCCGTCTTTACCGCTGCGGTTGACGATAGACTCAATGACCATGGGTATATCATCCCTGGATTGGGCGATGCTGGGGACCGTATTTACGGAACAAAATAACGATCGGCGTTATTCTGCTGACGGTCTGCTCTGGCTGCGCCATACGAGTGAGTCAGTAGGACAACAACTTCCCCACCACCAATCCGCCTAGATATCTGACACCTGCTCAGGACCTGCCCGATTTATTGCCTCATCGGGCATCTTTAATATTCTGTATTTAGTCAGCTTTGAGAACGGCACAAATATTGCTCCTGCTCTGCTATCTGGTTAGCGCCAACATTTCTTTAACAGGAATTATATATGAATTTTTTAAATTTAAGTTTGGTTAATCACAATCGCAAAATCATCGCATTCATTTTTGTTACGATGTCCTGTTCGATCTCTTGTTTACCAACACAAAACACTTCGCAACTCTCTATGCAAAGTGCCCCCCGCCCGACTACCCGCATAGGCGGTCGTGGGTTTGCCCGAACTTCGAGAATTAAGGCTTTTAACGAAAGCTCTACCAAACCAGTCATCGTAAAAATAAATCCCAATACGACGGGCGCCGCTGCTATCCCCGATCTTTATAGCATCAATAAGGGCGTACACCCCGACACCTGGAGTCTCCCCGAATTATTGCAGCAGCTCAAAGATACTTCGGCCGTCTCCGAGGTTCTCAACTATTTTTTTCAGACGTTAGAGTTAAATAGCGCCATCAGGGTTAAGATTGAGCCCGCTATTCAAAGTCTCAACCCGAATCTCGTCACCAATCAACTCGCAATCGATCTAAAGACTTTCGACGCCGGGAGGAGTGTGCTACTTGAGAGGCTAAAATCCAAAAAAAATGCTGGCACTGCAACTACCCCCGCAGAGCGTGGCTATTTGCTTCCAGCCAATTTCAATCTAAAAGAACTGGATCAGGTGGTCTTGGCTCCGAATCCACCTTGGTTAGAAGAAATCTACCCGGGTGTTTTCAGGGGATATCCCCACAACACTGATCTTAGCGACCAGGAGCGCCGTCGCAATACGGTCCTAGCGGAGGTGCTAGAACGGTTAAGTGCGAACCCAGACCAAAAAAATGGTTCACCTTCTGATCAAACCGTGTTTACGGTTTTGTACAACGGTTTGGCCTACACTGATCTTGATGCTTTTTTGTCTGCCCTCGCCAAAAACGGCCACAAAATCAGAGCTTCAGTCCGGACTGCCGTCGCTGATTTTGCTGGGTTATGGGGCAAGGATGCTCAGGGAAATCTGCATCCAGTCGCGGCTCCAGGCTTCTTGCGCACGGGGTTCAAGGATAGGAGTGGGCACGAGGCGATTCTACCGGCGTTTCACAGCGAGCTGATTTTTAAGGTTAATCCTCAGTCGGACACGAGTGGTCAGCTTGTCAGTTTCAATGTTGTTTTCTTTCAGGGATCATCCAAAACCGGATTCTCCTGCGGCAATTGCAACAAAAGGCCCGCTTGGGTGGGAGAATCGACCCGCGAAGAATTTTATGACGATAAGGCTTGGAAGGCTCTGGCGCTTTCTGGTCGCTATATCAACCTAGCACGGGCTATAGCAGCCGATCTTTTTCTGCCCGCGGAGGGGTACGGTGTGACGGGAGTTTGTAATGACTCGGTCGGAATTATTCAGACTGCGGTGCTGGGGAAAACTTCGATTTACGGGTTGTTGAGGAAGAACCAGTTCCTGCTTGCCGAAATAGAGAAACGCTTGAGTTCATCTGCATCGACAGCTAAGGACATGGAGGCCTATAAAAGCCTAAAAAATGCAGTCATGAGCACGCCCAACGATATATCGAGTCCTGGTGATGCCGCCAGCCGCGCCTTGGTGAGCATCCCTTGGGGACCCAATCAGGCCACCTTCCCCATTGTAGAAAAGGCCCGCAGTATCCTGGAGTCTCAGTGATGGGAGTGTTCTCTGATTAAAGAGTGGCATGCCGTGTAGGTGCGAAAGAATTTATAAAAACCCACCACTACCGACCCGTGACAAGGTCCAGATTAAACAGATTTATAACTATACAATATATTGAATTTATTATCTGTTTTATACTTTCTTAGTTTATACTAAAGTTTCACCGCAAATTTTCCGATACCCTAGTATCTAATCATATTTTTTCACCATATGACTGATCGGGGTATGCCGTGCGATTTAAAACCCATCCATTCGCCAAAAAAACTCTTATTTCATCTGTTCTTCTCGGTTCGATGGTAATGGGAATCGCCTGTGGCTCGGATTCGAAAAATATCGCCCTTCCTTATCCTGATGTCAAAAAAAATGGCGACGAAGATCCTGGTAGTGGGTCCAACCCCGATGGAGCAGCAACCGCTGGAATCAATGTCGGTAACCCTGGGGACATCCTAGGAGGTGAGCCCCTAAGAGTTGTCGATGCTGTCTATAGAATCATGGTTAAATTTGCTGGCTTTTCCATATGTGAAGGCAATATCAAGATCGAAGTGAATGTGGACCTTAACAATCTCGAAACCGGAAAACTCCTAAACCTGCCCGCGGGCTGGGTTGACTGTTCCCTTTTAGGGAGAATCGACCTCACTGCTATTATGGGAATCTTCTCGACGAAATCGCAAATGCCTAAAATTAAAGTCGACAAAAGCATCATCTTTATCGAAGAATTTGGCAACGCAACCTACAACCCACCTAGGCCTTTTTTACCCTCGTTTTTAGCAGCATCTAAAAAGTCCTTAAATTCACTGCAGTACTCAAACAACATCACTATCAATGACACAAAAAATAATGTTTCAGGCAAAGGGACGGCAAGTGTCAGGATGTTGGGCTTTAACACTACTTACAATAGCCCTCTGCTTAAAAAGAAATTTTCAAAAGTCATGCATTTTCAGACAAATACTACAGGCTTTGACAATATGGATAAAGTCGGCCATTTTTTGTTTGAAGATCTCCAGATCAGAATGAACCTTTCTCCCATCGTGTTGCTGTCCATTAAAACCAAAGGCCAAGCTAGTGGGATGACCAGTTTTGCCTTTGAAAATATCGACAAGTTTCCTCCTGATGTCCAAAGCCTGTTAAAACTCATTCCATCAAAACACAATCCGGATAATTTCTTAAGTCCTTTATTTGGTGGTCTTGCTGATAGAATTTCTAGAGCCATCGATATCAATGCGGACCTAGAGATCGCCGAATATATTGGGCCTACTGAAGCTCCCAAGACTAAAGATGACGGTAAGGACAAGTTTGGAGACAGAAATTAATGAATATATTTTTTAAATACAGCCTAATTTATACGGCATTTTTGATGGCTATCATCGGTTGTTCTACCGGTGAGGAAGCCGTGTTTAAATCAGGAAACAACCAAGTTAAACCTCATCCAAGTTTACTAACTGGGGAAGAAAAAACTTCCTTGGGAGCCGTCACCGACGCTGCTGCCGTCGAGGCCACGTCCGCGGAATATTTTTTCAAATTGGAATCGGCCTCCGGAGTCGAAATCTGCACTGGCGAAGTTGCCCTGCAGGTTATGACCAATTTTACTCTTAAATTCCCTGATGCTACCGCATCCTGCCTAGGTGGAGCCATCAAAATCGATCTTGCTAAAATCCTTAGCGGAGCGAGCGCCGGTGGCGCCGGCCCCCGCCTCATCGCTGGATTGGAGCATAACGGAAAGGTCCTAGGAGTCGAGTCCATTATGGGCGCTAAATTCAGCCCCGCAAGACCCCTCCTGCTGGGTCCTATCGTCCAAGATCGATCTGTTTACAAAGACTACCAAAAAACCACCGACCATACAGTGACCAATAGCGCTGGAGATACTGCAAAAGGATCGTTTACAATCAAAGTCATAGATAACAATACGACCTTTAAAAATGACTATGTCAAAGAGATCAGAAACGTTATTCAATGGGAAATTACTTCTAAAGGCTTCCAAGGGATGAAAGCGACTGATGGACTTATTTTTGACAAGATTTCCTGGTGGTTTGGTACTAGGCCAATTGTGATACCTAAAATGATCATTGAGGCCGAACTAAAAGATTTTATCGAAGATAAGATGGGTGTCAGTGCAGTCGTTGGTAAGTTGAAGATTACCATCGGAGTCAAGTCCTACAAGTAATTTTTATTATTTGAGCATAGGTCCATTAAGTTGGCTTTGATAAAGGACCTCCATAGGTATAGGGCAGGTGGTCGAAGTGGTTTTTTTATCGTTCATTTTCAGCCAAAAGTTCCAGGGGTGGCCTCCTTTGGGTAGCCCTGAAAACTCGAAATACATCCCAAGGCGTCGCTCTCCTGGTTCCAAATCGATGTCCCAATCCATCGATTCTTTAAATTGACCAACATCGCCCACATACTGTGGAAAGAATCCTCGTTCTACTAAGGAGCGCTTGATTTCCATCTTCATAGTCAAGGATTTTTCGGCGGTTTCTAGTCCGAAACTATACTGACATAGGGAGCTACGACAGTAGGCCATTCCCGTTTGGCTAAGATTTTTCCAGCCTAAGCCAATCTTTCCCACGTCTAACGGGGGCATACGGGTCTTGATAGTATTGCGATTGATTTCGTTTGGAAGAACCCAAGTGTAGAGAATACCGCTTTTGGGATTTAAGTATCTATAGGAGTCAACTGGTAGATTGATCATCATAGGAATATGCCCAGAGTCCTCAAAAAAGGCCACATCGGTAGACAAACTCATATCTAGTTTAAAAAACAAGATCCTGAGAAAAAAAGTCAGCCGCGCCAGATTGGCTATGGGCCCAAGTCTGGAGTCTTCGAGTCTGGATTCAATCTGCTTTGAATCAAAATGGAGAGTGAAAAAATTCTTGACGTCTGAAGTAATGACTAATTTAGAATTATTAGCCACTCTTTCTAGGGTTTTATTAGCCCTTCTTAGGTAAATGTTGTCAAACTGCATAAAGTTTTCATTGTTAAATTCATAAAGATAATGGCGAGTCTCTAGAGAGCTTTTTTGTTTGTTAAACAAAACTGTTTGCGGACCATTTTTTAATAGGTCTTTGTCATGACAGTTTGTGAGGTAAGCAAACCTGTTTGTGCCTGGCACTTTCATCTCAAAAACATCGGCATGTAAACAGGGAATTTTGTGATTTTTGAGATCAATTTTGTCTCCGAAGGTCTCAGTTCGAAACATGATTAAATCGGTCGGGGCTAAGGAGCTACTCATATAGTTTTTGGTTGCGAAATCAATATGACCCTGTTGGTCAATGGGGTCTACTTGCAGGGGGACAGGAGTCCATTGAACTGAGGATTTAGGGCCTGCAACCCCCGTATATTTCCCCGAATAGATTACGAGTTCTTGACGTTTAGCCTGTATTTGGGGTAGCAAGTCTTGGCCAAAAAGTGCTGCAGGGCATGCCTCGGCTTTTTGACTTGTAAACACCGCTCCTAGGTAAATCCCATAGCTAAGCCCATAACAAAGCAACCTAGGAGCTAACATCATCCTACAGTGAGCCAAAAACCATTTGATGAATTCTGAAAAACCCAATCTTTTAGATCCTTTAGAAAATCTCAAATCTGAGCATTTTGATTTTACCATACCCAGTGCGCTCGTCGCCCATGCACCACTATCCCAAAGAGACCAGTCTAGACTCCTTATCTATGAAAGTCCGGGAATTTATCACCAAACCATGGTTAAGAATCTGGCGGATATCTTGCCCAAGGGGGCCGTGCTTATCTTTAATAACTCACGGGTATTCCCAAGCCGTTTGCTGGGGACCCTCGCCACAGGGGGAGGGGTGGAGGTTTTTTTAACCAAAGAGCTAGTTCTCTCCGAATCCCACAAGTGCCGCTGGTGGGCGTTGGGACGCCCACTTAAGAAATTAACCCCTGGAAAAGTCGTCTCCTTTGCTGCCACAGGCAACAGGGGCCAAACCGACTGTGGATTAACGGCTGTGATCGTTAAAAGACAAGACGATCAAGTTTTATTGGAGTTTGAAAAGTCTGCTACCTCCGTCAATGAATGGATCGACCAATGGGGCATCATCCCCCTGCCGCCCTATATTCACCGGGACCAGGCAAAACCTGCACTCGAATCCCCTGATCGAATGAGTTACCAAACGGTTTTTGCCAAAGATCGGGGTTCAGTCGCCGCGCCTACTGCTGGACTCCACTTTAGCGAGCATCTCCTCAACCAGCTCTCCGAAAAGGGAATCCAACTAAGGTTTCTCTCCCTCCACGTCGGCGCAGGGACCTTTCTACCTGTTAAATCTGATGTCATTCAAAATCATAGAATGCACCACGAATCCTTTATGGTCCCTCGTCAAACGCTCCATGATATTTTCCAGGCCAAACAGGACGGCGCACCCGTGATCGCCGTAGGAACGACAAGTCTACGAAGCCTGGAGGATCTCTATCGAAAAGGAACTGGCAACCCCGACCAAATCCTCAGTCTAGGCAACCAGTGGCATGAAACTAATCTTTTTCTCTATCCTACCCACAAAGATGACCGCTACACCCCCTGGATGATTGATGGCCTCCTCACCAATTTTCACCAACCCAAATCCACGCTTTTTATGCTTATAAGCCTTCTCATGGGGCTGGACAACGCCAAACAGTTCTACCAATTTGCCTTTGATAACCAGTTTCGGTTATTTAGCTATGGAGACTCAAGCCTTTTGTGGCTTCGCAAGCCACAAAAGGCCGTTTAAATCCTAGATCAGCGGCTATTTTCTGCGCTCTATGATTTTGACCAAAAGCTGCATGTCTTCGATTTGTTGGCGGAGCGACTTGATCTCTAAATCTTTCGCCGAAATCGTTGCCTCCAGAGCCTCAAGTTTGCTTTTAAAGCGATCGATGGCTTTGCGTTCTAGCTCCATAGCCTTTCTTACGGTAGCCTCGCAATAGGCCAGCAAAGCTTTCGTATCCACGGTGGCATTGGTCGCTTCTGCAAGGGGTCGCCATAGATTTTCTGGGATGATCGCGGAATCTCTGGGTGGTCCGTTGTGGGGTGCGGGTTGTTGATAAGAGATAGGTGTACCAAGGGGCGTGTCACTCGGGCGTCCATGGAGGGGGGCGTAGCTATTTCTGGGCAGCTGGGGGGACTGAACCCTCGGCTGCTGGCTTTGCTGGTAGACACCTTGGTTATGATGTTGGGTCTGGTGAGAAGGTTGGAAGTTGCTTTGATACCCGTTCATTGGTTGGTGACTCTGCTGATCGTGTTGGATCGACGGACCAGGTTGTGGATGGGCTTTGACCAGAGTCATGGGAGCCTGCTCTATCTCTGTCCTTGGCCCTGCAAACTGGTGGTCCTGCTGCATCTTTTCAATTTCAGACATTGGGATATAATATTTCCCGTCCTGTAATACAGCTTGGAGCTTTCCGGTTTTAATCCTTCGCCTGATTGTCATATCAGAGATCTTATACCGTCGGGCAAACTCTACTATCGATAACCATTGTTCCGCCATACCTGTGACTCCCCATTGACCATTGCGGCTACAATACCTCTCTAGCTTATCAACTCCGACCAGTGGCCTAAAGTCCGTCAACCCTATGGCTCTAGGCAAAAGATGCTGGGAAACACTTGGGCGATTACCCTTGAGCTTGCGTGATATGCGCGATGACCCTTGAGCTTCCAAGACCTAAAGATTTTATTAAAAAATCTCCTCGCCATCGGGGAGCTGGCTTGGCATTTCTGGCAGCTTTACCAAATATTTTTCGTCCGTATAGATGCGCTTATAGTTGATATAATTTTTCATCACTTCGCGCACATATCGCCGGGTTTCACGGTAGGAGATGGATTCTACAAACTCGTCTACACTGCAACCTTTACAGCTATCAAGCCAGTGATTAACCGCATGGGGACCACCATTGTAGGCTGCTACTGCTAAAAAAGGGTTTCCTCCATAGTATCTCAGCAGCCTATCCAGATAGTAGGCACCATAGGAAATATTCACCTCGGGTCGGTCCAGATGCAGAATATTAAAATCTTGGTCACCAATGAGGGTGGCTATTTTCATGGCGGTATAGGGCATAAGTTGCATAAGTCCTTCTGCACCAACCCCCGACCGGGCCTCCCTTCTGTAAAAGCTCTCAGCTCGCATGACCGAAAGAACTAAAAAGGGTGAAACTTTGATTTTTTGCGAAATAGGAGCCACATACTGGTGATAGGCGTAAGGGTAGTAAACTTTCCAGTCGTTGTTATAACGAGATTGATGGCTTACAAAATCCTCCCAACGGTCAGGAATGCTCCTTAGGGGAGAAAAGCCAATATAGCGAATTTTTCGAGAAGGTAGATAGTCTCGTAAATAGTAAGACAACCGACTCACCGCAGCAAAAGCTTCCTCATGATTTATTTTGCCCCAATTCAGGCTATTTAACTGCACCGAAGCGACATCTTTAAGACCCGCCTTGAGTAGATCAGCGATCATTTTATAATTCGGCCCCAGATCCTTGGTGGCATCTAAATCTAGTGGTTCAGTGAGTTGTCCGGACATTAACTTAGCCGCTAACGCCATTCCTCCAGGGGATCGACTTGTCCCCTCCACCTGTAAGGTTCCAGGAGTACTCCTTATTAACTGCGGTTTTCTCGTGACAACAAGGTTAGCATAAAACGACTCTCCTGATTCATCTAAAATCCGACGATAGATGCTCGCCGCTTCTGCATGTTTACCCAGATTTTCGAGTATTCTTCCATGCCAATATTCTGCGGTTACTGCATCATCACCCTGCCTAAACAACGATTTCCCATACCTTTCAAGAAGATCGAGAGCTTGAGGATATTGCTTGGATCGATATAAACTCCAAAAATTTTGCCATCTGATAAGACTATTCTCTTTCTTTTCTAAAGATCTTCTATAAAACTCTCCAGATTCTTTAGGAGCATTGCTATACCGCAAAGCATCCGCCATGTTCTCGTAAACTAAGGGTAGAGAACCGCTTTTTGGGTAATCGGCGATAAACTTGGAAAAATACATGGTAGCCATCATGGGCTCGAACATTCTTAGATGGATCCTCCCTAAATCAAACAGGTAAGATCCCATGAGTGACCCTTGAGGCTTGTGCTTTTCGATGTCATAAAGTTCTCTCGTTTTGGCAAGGGCCTCTCTATAAAACCGAGCCCGGTATAAAAAATCAGCCTTTTCATCCTCCGTCATAACCCTAACCTTTAAGTCATTGTGACGAATGGGCATATCGATGATATTGGTGATAAATTCACTAATCCCATTATGAATGATGGCGTTTTTTGCAAGATAAAGTAAAAACCGGCGAGAAAAATAATAGGCGGGTTTTTTCTGTTTTTGACCATCTTTACAGGAGAGATCTAGGAGGTGATAGAAAGCCCATCGGGATTCAGGTGTCGTTGGATAGCCGCGAGCCAGTTCTTCGGCCAGATCTAGGGATTTTTCAAACTCACCTTTTTTTTCCAATGCCTGTATGGTGAGTTGGGCCAGAGCTTCCTGTTTCCGACTAAAGCTGAATTTTTTGGTATAACTACCGAACAATTCGATAACTTTTTTGAAATCTTTGAGTTCAAAATTAGCTTCGATTGCTAGTGTCAAAGCTAGCTTTTCGAAAGAATCCTGGACATTTTTTTCGAGAACCAGGTCTTCGGCTATTTTTGCAGCCTGGGCTATTTGGCCAGACTTAAGATAGGCTTGCCCCAAATAGTATTGAATGACAATTCGCAACGGATCATCAGGAGCTTTGCTGGTTTGGGATTCAGTAAGAAATTTGACTGCTTCTTTCGGATTAGTTTCTAGGCTATGAAACCCTCGCCCTAAATTTATGATTCTTAGATCTTCTGCAACACTGGTATTGAGAAAACCTTGCTTTGCAGTATCTACTTTTGTCTGATTGCGCTCCTCTTCTTCTTTTCGAAGCTGGTTGAGAACATCCACGGCGTCCCCCTCACGAGAGGAGGCTTTGGAATTTGGGATCATGACGAAAAAAAACAGAAACCAAAGGGCTATCCCAAGCGGTAGACCGTACAAGTAGAATGTCTCCCTATGCTGGCACTATGATGACTGATCCTGATATTCTAACACCAGTCAATTTCGGATCGGTAATCACGATGAAGACCTTAGGAAAACCTAATCTGAGGATTTCTACTCTTCTTGTAATCCATAAGAATCGCCAGCTTTTCGCCTTAAAGTCTCCAATACCAACATATCAAAGGTAAGTATCATCACACCAACGGTGATGGCACTATCTGCAACATTAAAGTTTGGAAAATCGTATCTCCAACCTAAAATATTCCACCGCACATCTATAAAATCGATCACAAAACCATGTTGGACCCTGTCCAGAAAATTCCCCAAGGCACCGCTTAAGATCAGGCCCAAAGCAAACACGGCAAAGCGATGGTGGGCCGGTGTTGCGCGCATATAGACACCGATGATAATGACAGCCAAAACCGTGACGGAATAAAAAAACGGCACTCTAATATGGTTGGGAAGATTGGAAAGTGCTCCCCACGCTGCTCCCAGGTTCCGTACATAATTGGTGGCAAATGCTAAATAGAATTGATCAGGTGCTCCGATGGGATCGCCAAATGCATAGAGAGGCACTCGTTGGCCTTGATACTGGGTTAAATCCGTTTCGTGAGACCATCTCATAAGCTCCTCTTGAGCGTGAAATTTAGAGACCTGGTCTAAACCCACGCTGCCGATAAGCATGATCAGCAGGCAAACCAAGGAATAGATCTTGGTTCGCTTCGCTTCGGGTGTTAGCTTAACGGATAATGTCATGTGATGCTCCTTGCTGCATGAAAGTCTGACCCTGTGATCTTAGCAAAGGCCCCCTCAATCTACCAGTTGACTCGACCACCTGGAATTATCTTTGACTTTGATGGAGTCCTCGTCGACAGCCTAGAGTTTCACCTAGCTGCCTGGAATCAGGCTACCTTGCAGATCTTTCAAAAACCAATTAAAAACCCAAACCAATTAAAAGGCATGAGCACGCGGGCCATTGCCGGACTGATCTCCAAACAGTTTGGTCAACAAAAGCTGGCCAAAGACCTCGCTCGACTTAAAACCGATAAATTGATCGAGGTCGCCGATAAAATCCCGTTATTACATGGTGTTAAATCTTTTTTAGAGCAATGCCATGCCCGAGCCCTCCCCATGGCTATCGGTAGCAACTCCAGCAAACATTTTGTGCAGGCTGTGGTAAACCTCCAAAACCTCCCCATTCAGATTATTCTAGGTTTTGAAGATGCCCCCAAGCAGAAACCCCACCCTGATATCTATCTCGCATGTGCACTCGCTATGAGGATCCCACGGGATCAATGGGCTGCCCTACCGGTTTTTGAAGACTCATGCCATGGACTTGAGGCAGCCAAGAAGGCTCAGATGTTGCCCATTGGGGTCGCAACCCTCCACCCAAGGGAACTCCTCCTTGAAAAGGGGGCCCAGGCCGTGGTGGATCACTTAGGACAAGTCAATCTCGTGCTCGATTAAGCTGAGAGCGCAGCTTATAGCGGCTCCATGCGGCGTCGATAAGAGCCGAAATAAGTTGTTTTGAATCGAGACCTGAATGTTTCCACATAACAGGAAACAGAGAAATTTCCGTAAAACCAGGAATGGTGTTCACCTCGTTAAACAAAAATTCATGGGTGTCTTGATCTAAAAAGAAATCTACTCGTGATAGTCCATATAAATCGAGGGCTTTATAGCATACCTTTGCCATTTCCTGAACTTGTCGGGTTTCTTCCGGCGTCAAGCGAGAAGGCACCTGGGTGTGAGACGCCGTTTTATTCTGGTATTTTGCCTCGAAAGAGTAAAAGTCTGAGTGGACGACAATCTCACCGGGACACGACACCCGTGGCTCATTTCCTGGGATATCTCCTGGGCTATCTCCCGGCTGTATTATATCCAGGACCCCAACCTCGATCTCCCGTGCCCTGATGCCTTTTTCTACTAGGATTTTGTCATCATATTCAAAAGCCTTGTCGCATGCGTTTTGGGCCTCCCCAAATGTTTTCACCTTGGTGACTCCCACAGAACTCCCTAATCTTGCTGGCTTCACAAAGAGTGGCCATCCATAGGTAGCACCAAAAACTTCCACTTGTTTGAGATCTGAAGGCCCCCACTGGGATTTTTTCAGTGCTATGCTAGGCACCACTTTTATGCCCGCAGCCTCCACCAGCTTTTTTGCAATAACTTTATCCATCCCTATGGCCGATCCCAAAACATCAGGCCCCACATAGGGAATTTCTCCGTATTCTAGAAGCCCTTGAAGGGTGCCGTCCTCGCCGCCCGTACCATGAATCATCGGAAAAACCACCAGGTTTGGGGGATTTTGGTCTTTAGCGCCCATGATCCGAGCAAAAATCTCTGCCGCTGGATGGCGTCGCTCCTTTGAGGATAAAAGCTGGGGATTAAAAACCAAGGATTCAAGGGGAATCTCTTCGGTCACGGGTAGGGGGCCTTTGATGTCACCGGCAAAGGGACCACCGTATTGGACATACCAGCGTCCACTCTTAGCGATCCCGATCCCATAGGCGTTGTAGCCCAAAGCCCTCACATTTTGCACAATAAAAGCGGCGCTCTTACAGGAAATCTCGTGTTCTGTTGAGCGCCCCCCATAGATAACCACCACATCGAAAGGACTTTTTCTCACCCATCGCCCCTTTAAAGCAGGTCTCCTCGACTTTCGGCCAAATTACTTTTGATCTTTCGCCCAAGAGTCCTTCAGGGAAACCGTCCGGTTAAAAATCATATTTTGCGGGGTGCTGTCTTTGCTGTCGACACAAAAGTAGCCAAGCCGTTCAAATTGAAAAACCGTGCGCTGTCCCAGAGTTTGAAGTCCTGGCTCCAACCGAGCTTCTTGGATCACTTCCAGTGAAGATGGATTTAGCAGTGTTGTGAAATCGTCGGTTTCTTGGGTGCCATTGGGGTTTGCGACCTTAAAGAGCCGATCATAGAGGCGCACCTCAACTTTAAGGGCCTGTTGGGCAGGTACCCAATGGACGATTCCCTTTACCTTTCTCCCATCGGCAGGGTTTTTGCCCAGAGTCGAGGGATCATGGGTACAGATGAGTTCAATAATGGCCCCTTGGCTATCTTTAACGACCTCAACGCATTTGATGATATAGGAGTTTCTGAGCCTCACTTCTTTACCTGGTCCCAGCCTAAAAAAATCCTTAGGTGGATTTTCCATAAAGTCATCTTGTTCAATAAAAATCTGTTGGGTCATGATCAGTTGGCGGCTGCCATGACTCCCATCTTGGGGATGGTGGGGAGCTTCGATGGCCTCCACATGATCTGCTGCGAGGGTCTTAATCGTGACCTTGAGGGGGCGCAAGACACACATGGCTCGCGGCGCGAGCTTTTCGAGATCACTGCGGATACAAAACTCTAAGATTCCCATATCCACGGTATTATCAGCCCGCGTCACTCCAATCCTCTCGGCAAAATCTCGAATCGAAGCCGGTGTATACCCCCGCCGCCTAAGGCCTGCTAGAGTGGGCATCCTCGGGTCATCCCACCCTGAAACCAGACCTTCGGTTACTAGCTGTTTGAGTTTTCGCTTACTCATCACCGTATAATTGAGATTGAGTCGGGCAAACTCAATCTGTTTCGGCCTTGTGTCAAAGGGGGGCAGCTGATCTAAAAACCATTCATACAGGGGACGGTGGTCTTCAAACTCTAGTGTGCATATGGAATGGGTGATTCCCTCGAGGGCATCGGAAATTCCATGGGCATAGTCATACATCGGATAGATACACCAGCGATCACCGGTTTGATGATGATGGGCATGACGAATCCGGTAAAGAGCCGGATCTCTTAAATTCATATTTGGCGAGCTCATATCGATCTTAGCTCTCAAAGTATGAGCCCCGTCAGGGAAATCACCGCGCCGCATCGCTTCAAATAGGGAAAGGTTTTCGTCTACGGAACGGTTCCTAAAAGGGCTGTTGCGCCCCGGCTCTGTCAGAGTTCCCCGATGAGATCTAACCTCATCGCTAGAAAGGCTGCATACATAGGCTTTGCCTTTTTTTATCAACTCGACACTATATTCATAGAGCTTATCAAAATAATCAGAGGCATTAAATTGGTTTGCCCACTTAAAGCCAAGCCATTGGACATCCTCGGCTATAGAATGTTTAAACTCGACGTCTTCTGTGACTGGATTGGTGTCGTCAAAGCGTAGATTTGTATGGCCGCCGTACTGCTCTGCGATTCCAAAGTTTAGGCAAATAGACTTGGCATGCCCTATATGGAGATAGCCGTTTGGTTCCGGCGGAAACCGGGTCGCGACCCGCCCTTGGTTTTTTTGGTTCTTAAGGTCAGTGTCGATGATGTCGGTGATAAAGTTCTTAACTTTTGGCTTTGATTCCATGGCATTACTTTTTCTATCATGTTTTTGAGAGGCGTTTGGGTCCATGTCCACACGCAAGACGCCCCGAAGTTACCATGAACAGAAAACTTTCGCGATCAGATCAAACAAGGCGCCCTAGTCTTTATCATCTTGCCTAGCAAGCTTACACCCGGAGTCTTTTGCGTCAACCTGACCATCGTGGTCGTTATCCACACCATCGTAGCAGGAGTTGATCGAATAGAGGCTTTCAGCTCGAGCGTCGTAGGTAACCCGTTCTAAGGTCGTCCATAAGGATTCAAAATAAGCCGCCATCTGCCTCGCAAGCCGGTCGTTGTTGCGAATAACGAGGGTGTTCTCGTCATTTTTTCGGTTCCCTGCTTCGGTCCAATTCATGGAGCCCATAATCACATGTTTGTGGTCGGCAATAGCAGATTTCATATGCATTTTACCCCCCCAATTTTCAACCCGCACCTGGACCCCTAAATTCCTTAACTCCTTCACTTTGGAGGATGGATGGGCTGCTGCAACCGCATCCGAAATCATCCGCACTCGAACTCCCCGCTCCACAGCAAGTCCCAAGGCTTCGACGACTGCTTGGTGAGTTAGATAAAACATTCCAATATCGATGGTTTTTTGGGCCTGCTCAATAAAGGGCAAAACACCGCTTTCGATAGCTTGGCCTTTTGGTGAGAAATAGACCGAAACTTCGGTTCCATCACCATAGCGGATCGTTGGCTCAGTCTCTACTTCTTCTTTGAAAATACTAAAATGCAAGCCCTCAAACATCTGGGCGAATTCTCGGTTATAGATCGCCGCAAGCTCTGGTGAGTCAATCAGCATCGATGCATTCGCATTGTACTCCGACCCCAAGCAGGTATGGGTCACATTGGTGCTGCCTGTCCACAGCCATCGGTAATCGGCCGTCAAAAATTTGTTATGCATAATCGTACCCGCTCGCACTTGACCATCTTGTCCCTGGTCAGGCACGACGCGACGGGCGGTCAGGATTTCTTTTAGAAGAACCGTATCTTTGTAGGTAAAGTTCTCCGGCTTCCATTCCCCAACGATTCCACGATCCTGATCGACTACGGCCTGGAGCCGTACTTTTCTTTGTTTCAAATCTTTCAAATGGCTTAGAAACCAGGATTCCTTTTGCACGCCATAGATAGCCATATTGAGCGACTGGGTTGCGTACTGAAGAATCTTTTTGACTCCCTGACTCGCTAGACCCTCCCCATCCTGGACGATTCCAACCCGCTGCTTAAGTGCCCATGGCAAGACGTTCGTTGTATAGAGGGTGAATGAAAACGGCGCCTTCGAAGCGGATAATTCTCTGGCCGCAGCAAACAGGTTTGAGGATCCCAACATCCACGTACAATAACCCACTGCAAATCCGATAAGCTTGATCAAAGAGCCCTCCGGTTGATTTCTTAGACAAAAATCTCTCAATCATTTTTGGTGGCTAACAAAGAAAGGACGACAAAGCCCTCATCATCTGCGACTTCTGGCTACTGGTGGAGAATAGAGCAGATCCTTATTCGTTTCTTAAGATACAAAGACTCTGCGTTGCTGTCATGTAAAATGAATATTAAGGTTTTGCAAATCAAAGTTCATCCAGAGTGCGATCAGCCTCAACTTTTACGAGAAACCATCTTGGTGCATGACTACAAAACCCTCCCCTTAGCTTGGTACCTTTGGCTTATCTTTGCAGTTCATCGTGGTTTGGCATGGAGTGTCTTGCACAATGATTCCCTTTTAGGCAACAAAATTTGGACCTTAGAAACCTCTCAATATCTCCTGGTGGGTCTACTCAGTGATTTATGGGTTTCCATCCTTTTCTCGCTCTTTGGATTCCTGGTGGCTGTCTCTGGAAATTTAATTTTTATCAAAATTTTTTTTGGTAGAATCAATATAACAAGACTCCATCCTGGGAGTCCCGGGTATTGGCGATGGACGGAAACCACCATTCTGTTGGCGGTCGGGATTGCGACCGCCTGCCACCAAAGTTATGCCCAATTCTTTAGGTTTCAGCTGGTACCTTTTCATCTGAGCTACCTGGCCGATCTTAACTTTCTGGAAGCCAACGCAACCTCACTGGCGGGATGGGAGAGCCTCGTCCTGTTAGGATTCACTTTGGTGGCCTGCGGCTTACTCAATATTGAGTTTATAAAGCCCACTAAAAATCCCTGGCTTACCTATGGGTCGCTCTCGTTTTTAGTTGCAATTGGCCTTATCGCCCACAATCGAAACATTCATTATCGAGTTCAGTGGTTCGTTCCTAGTTCGTTACAGATGAACTATCTGGAAAAACTCTACGCACTCTATCACCAAAAAACCACCCCTGATGCCCTCACTGAGGCGGAATGGTCCCTGTTAAAGACTGCCCTTAAAAAGTCCGCCTTGGGCGACATACATGAGCCTCAAAACCTTATAAATCTCCTCAGCCCCGAAGCGCCGAGGCCCGAAGATCTCGAACCTATCTATTTTCGTCTTAAGGAAAATATCACGCTCCAACGGCAATCCGGGAAAAAGCCCTTAATTTTGGTGTTTATCCTAGAATCATTGCGGCCATCCGAAACCGGGTACTTTAAGCCAGACAGTCCCTCCCTTACTCCCTCAATCGATGCCCTTGCCTCTAAGGGAATTATATTTAAGAACGCCTATGCGACCGGGTCTGTTACCAGAGGGGGACAGGAATCGACTCTTTGTGGTTTACCATCACAGCGAGATTTCTCGATGATGCGAGGCGGTATTCTCTTAGACTACCCATATTGTCTCTACAAGCTTGTCGCCGAGACAGCCGAGACCTTTTGGTACCATGGTGGCGAGGCCCGCTTTGACAACCAGTATTCCTTTTGGAAATCACAAGGTGCTAAGGACCTAATGAGCTCCCTTGATTTTCCAGAAAACAGTCCACGCACAAGTTGGGGAATCGGCGATATCACCTTTCTAAAAAAGGTGGTGGAAAATCTCGCCTTAAAACATGCGGCTACATCAAAAGAAATTCTATTAGGATCTATATTGACTGTTACCAATCACATCCCTTGGGATATCCCTAACGATATCGATCCTAATATTCTTATGAAACTCCCGGCAGAACTCACCCATCCAAGCTACCGTACCACCGCTTATACGGACGAAGCCATACGGCAGTTTACCGATGGACTTAAACAAAGGAATCTTTGGGACCAAAGCCTTATTATTTTTGTGAGTGATCATGGGGCTCCGCTCCCTCCGCTCAACCAGATCTATAACGATGCCCAGTCCCGCGATCTCCAATTATATTCACACATAAACCTATTTTTGTCAGGTGGAATCTCAGAACATGCGATCTCTCACAGCGACCAAAAACCCCTCACCATTGATCGATTTGTCAGCCAAGCCAGCATCGCCCCTTTTGTTGCGAGCTTACTCGAAATCTCACCCCAGCCAGCCATGATGGCTGACCATCTATTTTTGAAGCATCAAACTCATCCGATTTTATCGGTCGTCGAAAACACACTTTTTGATCCTAGGTCGAGACAATCATGGCCAGTCTCTACTGCTATGCAAAGGCCACAGGAAATGTCGTCTCTTGCCGAAGACTTCAGGCTACTTTATTTTAGGGCACTTCTCCAAACCTTTAGCTCGGTCTCTCTCAAAAAATCAAACTAATTTTCTTAGTTTCTCCGTGGGACTTAAGGATTTTATTCACCAATTCACGCTGGCTCACCGAGGCCACCTCAGGGTCTTTTTTATCGACTGTGCGCGATGCATAAAGATAAGACTCGATTTCAAGTGTCAATCTTGCAAGCAAGGCACCATCAAATCCAAGACCCAGCAGCCTTTCATGGAAAGACCTAATTGTTTCACCAAAATCCTTTTGAATACCGATTTTCCTTAGTTTGCGTAAAAATAACTCATATTCATCAGGGTACACTTTAATGGTTGCCCCTGACTTGTTGTGTCTCACGACCAAAAAATAAATAAGCAATATCAAGATAACCACTAATCCGGGCGCAGAATTTGACTTTAAAAGGGTAAGAAAGTCCTCGAAACTAAGATTGTCTTTGGTTACGATTTCACTAAAGTTTTTTAAAATCTCTCTTTGAACATTGCCGTCGTAGTCGGCAACATACCGCTTTAACAAAAAATCAGCCGCACTTATATAAAGTTTCCAAGTGGAAAAAAAGCCTTCTCCTCCTCCCCCATCGTTGGTGCTTGGCGTCGGGTCTAGAGGAATCCAACCATATTCGGGATGCCAGTACTCGGTCCAAGCATGGGCATCGTCGGTCCTAACTTCCAGCATCTCCAGCAAGCTATTAAAAGTCCCTCCCCTAAATCCCAGGACGACTCTCGATGGAACCCCCCAAGCTCGTAACATCATGGCCGCAGAGGTCGCAAAAAACTCACAATGGCCTTTTTTAGTTTCGACTGCGAACTCTCTAAGAGCATCACCCGGAGTAAATTTGTTTTCCAAAGTTACCTGGTACTTATCCTTAAAGTACTCCGAGATCGCTTGAGTCAAATTAAAAAGAGTTTGCTCTGAATCAATGCTGATTTCCCGTACCCACGCCGAAAACCAACTCGATTGACTCAAGACTTGTGGAATTGATAAAAAAGCCTCTAAACCAACCACCGATACCTCCTGTTTCAAGTCGGTCAGCGCTATATCATTTAATTTTGGCTCACTAGTCCGTTCACCGAACGAAATCGTGAAGGAATTTCGTCCACTGTTGGCTCGTAACAAACTCAATTCTCCGGTTACAGAATTAAACACCTCTCTGTCTTGTGAGTTAGAAAACCACACCCCTAAATAGGTCCCTGGATAAAAGATGGTCTTTACTTCGGATCCCATCTTATGGATTGTCACCAATCGATTAGTCAAATTTTTTAGAGATGATCTTTTTACAAGTCCAGCGAGCGGTAATGGTTCCATCAGGTCGACCCAAGTGGATCCATTAAATCCCGACAAAGATTTACCCCTAAAAAGCTGTTCAGCACCTCCCGTCCTGAGCCATCTAGTGTCGTTGGATTCTACATACATTACAATTTCACTGTTTTTCTTAAGTTCTCCACCCCCCATTAGGTTAATCTCGCCGCTGTATCCCACTCGCTGAGCACCTTGAAGCCCAAAGTTAAAAGGAAAATTGTGCATTCTTGGAAATGCAAAAAAAATAATAAGAGAAACCAGTGCACCTCCTGGCAAGGCCAACAAGAGATTGCTGCCATATCCTCGCCAAAGATATTTAAGTTTTCCATCCTCATGGGTTGATCCAAGAAAAATATAGCCACTGTAGAGACAGTACATCAATGAGATAAGTAAAATAGGAAAAATGAGTGTAGATATTTGGCTATTGCTCAAAATAGAACCTATGATATTCATGATTCCAAGGATTAAAACCACAATCCAAAAATTAGATTTTATTGAGATCTTTAAGACAAAAATTGGACCAAAAATCACCAGAATCCAGAAAACTGAAAATATTATGTTTTCGAAGCTTGTCTTTTTCGAAAAAAAAGCCAAAACAATTCCGATCACTCCAAACCCGCAAAGGGCCTTAAAAAGGCTCGCATACCTAACTAAGTCATCGCGATAGTAAAGAAAAACATTGTATAAGATGCCTATTATTATGATATTGAGCTTGTTAGTAATCATTGAATGGGAGATAGCTAGGCAGGTAAGGCTTATAAAAACCATCGTCGATAAGTCAAAAAACCTACGATAAGAAATCCTTGTTTGTAAGGATTGATGTGTCAAGAAAATCCTTTGATCCATTTAAAAGTCCTTGGACTAACAAACTCAATAACCTGTACTGGTTTAATCTTAGGAGGTTCCCATTCAAGTGGCCAATAGGAACCTTTTTGTATGTTTTTAAACTTAGGCATTTTGGCAAGTAGCTCTAATTGTTTTATGGGATTGTCAGTTCTCTTATCATTACCGATGTTGACCACAACTTTTCGATAGTGTTTCTCTAGATAATAGATCATGGTCCTTATAGCAGCCAAATAGTGCTCATATTCTGCCTCTAGTTCACACGATTCTGCTATCAACCAGGGGGCGAGTATTTCGATTGTTTCCACCTGATTTTCGTCCTTAAAAACCTTTACCACCCATTGAGATGTAGGTTTTTGCACATTTTTCTTCCAATCGAGATTTTTTTTGTCAAAACTTGTGTTTGGTTTATGACCAAAAAAGTCTAAGCCACCGTGTATCAGTTTAGAATCTAGATCTTTAGATTTTTCTAGGGATTCTAAAAATTCCTTGTCTAAACCTGGGGCAACCACGAGCCTCAATGATTCCTGACTGAACCTATATTTTTCTAGGATTCCAAATGGCGCTTGGGTTTGCTGTAGGATGATGAAATTTTCGTAGACCCCACGTTTTAAACCGAAACCTACTAATTTAAGCGATTTTGAAGTTTTTGCGGGTAAATCAATGAATGACTTTGCAAGACAAGACTCGTTGGGACGACTTAAGAGACGGTACTTGGGATAGTCTGTCATGATTATTTGTTCGAGACCATAAAAACTAATATTACTCTTGTTTTCAACCTGGAGATTGATTTCAAAAGATGTATCAGCGTTCACAATCCCCTTTGTCGAACATCGGACTTGACAGGATTTCAAAGCCTGTTCTGACAAAATACCTGAAACTACAAAGATCCCTAAACAAGAACATAAAATAAGGTAAAAGGCATTAAATCCTGTCACCACAGCGAGCATCCCAATAAGCAGCACTAAGCCAAAAAAATAAAGACCTGGCTTGGTAAAGGCGAGTCCTCTGTTTATGCTTTTATAATACATCAAACAACCGGAACTGTTTTTATAAGAAGGTCAACAATAGACTCAGCCTTGTCCTCTCCAACGGTCGAAATCCGGTGAGAAAGACAATTTTTAGCCAGCAGTTGGAGGTCGTCTGGAATCACAAATTCTCGGTTTTTGAGGAGCGCTATGGCTTTGGCCATTCTGATCCAAGTCACGCCACCACGAGTAGATACACCTAATGATAGTTTGGGATGAAACCTCGATGCATCAATGACTCTCTTAACATACCGCGCAATATTTTCGGAAACATGTATGCTGTCAACCTTTGACCATAAAGTTTTGATCGATTGGGTTGATATGATGTTCTCGGGAATATGCCGGAGGGGATCACCCAAGGACTCCTTAAAGATGCTGAGTTCATGGTCACCTTCGGGGTATCCAAAATGAATCTTTGCCGCAAACCGGTCTAACTGTGATTCCGGCAAGGGAAACGTACCGTAGTTTTCCTCAGGATTTTGCGATGCGAAGACCATAAATGGCCGTGGTAGTAAGTAGCTTTTCCTATCGATACTAACCTGACCCTCTCCCATAGCCTCCAGCAACGCGGACTGGGTCCGCGGCGATGCTCGATTGAGTTCGTCGACAAATACTATTTCCGAAAAAACCGGTCCCTTATGGAATACAAACTCATGAATCCTTGAGTCAAATACCTCGACCCCGATCATATCGGCAGGTAAAAGATCACTGGTACACTGGATTCTGGACACCTGTAGGCCAGTGAGCTTTGCAAAAGCTCTGATAAAGGTGCTTTTGCCGACACCTGGTACATCCTCAATCAGGAGGTGACCTCCAGACAACAAAGAGGCGATACTGATATCGATCAACGAACTTTTTCCAATAGCTATTTTATCCAATTGGTTACGAAATTCTTGAAGTTCAGACTGTTCCTTATCAAGTCCTAATAAGGCTGATTTTATATTTTTGACGCCTAACATTCAAAACTTCCCTTAAACTGCGATCCGATGCGGGACCTTTGCGCTCTTATCTAGAAATTTGACGACTAAAAAACAGACATCATCTTCTATTTTTTCACTTTGGGTATAGTATTGGAAAAGTGAGAGTATTTCATCTCTCACTACATGGGGATCCTCGTTTAGATCTAGTTGCCTCAATTTTCGTTGCAGGATTTTTGTAAAAACAGTCGATTTTATCTTTTTAGAACCTGACAAACCATCCGTATAGATAAAAACAATATCATCCTCTTCTAAATCATAGCTAGTATTTTCGAAATCCTTTTGATCTCCCTCTAAAGCCCTTATCCCAATAAGTGGGCTCTGATTCTTGCTTAAATAAATCACCTGATTCTCGGCTAAATCTTTGGTGAGTTTTTGGGGTTTACGAACCATCATAGGAAAAGTATGACCGGCATTGTATACCTTTAATTTTTTAGCCTGATAGTCTACCTGTGCCGCAAGAAAACTCATAGTTAACTCATTCTTTGCTAGGATTCTTTTGATCACTCGATCCAAAAGTTTTGCAATAAAACTAGGAGATAACTCTAACATTTCGTCCGCTTTTGCCAGAGCCACCAGCATATCCATAGACCCCTTAACAGCCGATGCGACTAAACCCTGTGTCAATCCGCTACCTGAAACGTCTCCCATAAAAAAGTTCAAAAATCTGCCACCCCCTGATTCGAAGACATAAAACCAGTCTCCCCCAAGGCGGGTTGAGGGTTGAAAATGGTACGCTATATCTAGGTCCCCATGCTTGAGACTTTGCTGATCTAGGACGGTTTCCTGAACCATCTTTGCTAACTCTAATTCTGCGGTAATCATCGTCTCTTTTTTAACCCTTTCGTGCTTAGAAAGGGTTGTCTCAACGAGAGAAATAAGCCCATGCATGATCGATAGGTCAAAATCAGAGGGAGTCTTATCAAAATATACTTTGACGATTCCGAAGATTCCGTCTGTCGATTTGATTCTAAAATCGTAGGTTCGAGTCTCCTGAATTTCTTTTAAAAGAAGGTCAACTTCATCTTTTTTAAGTTTGTTAAGCTTTAACTGATGCCACGACCAAGCATGGATCCCAATAAATACTTCAGAGTTTTCGAACTGTCTCAACTCACCATATTTTTCTGGAACAAAAAGGACGTGAACAGCGTCTGTTTGTGTAGCTATCAATTCAACTGATTTTGCTAGAAGCAGGTCAACAGTATCAGAAGTGAATAAATCCATAAACGCTTTTTGCATCACCCTTGTTCGGATTCGTTGTTCTTCATGCAATTCATTTGAATCAATAATACTATTCAGAAGCTGTCTCAATTCCAAAATAATAGAGCTTTTTATCTTGAGAATTTCTATGGGTACTTTGTTATTCAGGTTCTCTTCCAGAACCAGCAAGGGATCTAGGATTTTAGCTCCAGAAAACTTAATTGCTAAAAGCAATAGAATCATCGTTAAAACCAATGAAAATAAATAAACGAAAACATCTCTTACTGAGTTTAATTCTCCTGCGGAAATGCTCGGCACGACCCCGAGCTTTATCGGAACTTGGTGACTTGGCGATGCCGTGAAATAGTCGGGGATGGCCACTTGGTACCTGTTGTCATTTAAATAATTTTTGATATCAGAGATCATTTTTCTGTATTCGTGAACTCTCGAATCATTCGAGGCGAACTCTTTGTTGTCTGAGCCACAATCAAATGACTTTATCTTTCCGTGATTTGGAAAAAAAACGATATTGATCTCTGGAAATTTCTGTATAATAGCCGCACATTTTTCATTTAATGATTTTAGACTAGAAACTCCTACTAACATCAAACCGCCTTGGGCAGGTTCAGCTGGTTTAAAATTAAACAATTCAAGGGTATTATTCTCATCATCTACTCGTATTTCCAGCTTTTTTTCTACATAAAGTGGCTCAATCTGAATATTTTGCTTTCTGTTTTCTTTACTCTGACTCCACAGAATATGACCTTCAGGAGTAAGAAGATGAATGCTCTCAAATTGGCGTTGTCTCTCAAAAATCGATGCTAATGTTTCATAGTTTGGTTTATTTTTTAAATCTAATAGAGCAATTTTTTCACCGATAGTGCTCAGTAATTCCTCCTGCGCTTCGACCTCTCGATCTAGGTCAGCCGTCAGAGAATCTAAAAATATTTGATTTCTTGCTATTATTTTTTTAGAGTCGTTGAGATCCGAGATCGAAAAATCATAAATAACTGCCGCTAGTCCAGGAATAAGAACGCACGGCAACAGTGTCATAGTCAAAAAAGCAAAAAGAGATACCGAATTTTTTGCAACTTCTGGTTCTTTTTTTTTCATTGAATTCAGACCTAAATTGCTGCTTTTTTGACGGGGGCATCTTCAGGGAAAAAAGCGTAATGCACCTTTCTTTCCTCTTGCATTGTATAAATACGAAGTGAAAAGGAACGCAGATCCTCTGCAAATTTTTGGACCTCAGCCTGGTTGCAACGGATTTCAAAATCATGAAGTAGATATGTCAGATTTGTTTGCATTGCTTGGAGGCTCATCATCGTATGTTCAATCCTTTGGGAGATCACATCATCTCGCGACAACTGTCCCATCATCGAAAATAGGATTTCTTGGACCTCCCCATCTAACGTAGCCAAAGACTCCATATGCTTCGAAAAAACACCCGTCGACCGTCTTAGCTTTTGTCTTAGGACCTCCTCGGACGGAGCATCGTCCTGATTTTGTTGGGTCGCGTTGGTTTTCGAATTATTAAACACGCGATCAACTTCGGACTGGGCGTCGTCGATAGCTGCTTGGACCTCGGAGTCTGGCTCCGTATAGGTTTTTTCAAGGACTGCGTTAGCTTCATCTTTCTTTTTCTGAGTCCTTTGGCTCAGAAGATTGATATCTCGCATCACCCCATCAACGGTCTCACGCATGGTCTTGTGAATCCCTTCGAGCTGTTTCTCTTGGAGATCAATAAACAGCCGGATAAACGAGACAAGCAAGCGGCTAGCCTGGCGATCGATCATATTAACTCCATTGTTTGTCTTAAAAAATCTATCCGACTAATTTAGTGACAATGGCAACCAGTTGGTCAGGTTTAAAGGGTTTCACAAGCCAGCCCTTGGCCCCGGCTTTTTTAGCACGATCGACAAGTTCACCAGAGCCCTCTGTGGTCAACATAACGATGGGTGGATGGGGAATGGTTGAGTCGGCAGCAATAGCTTCGACCATTTCTAAGCCATTCATATTGGGCATATTGACATCGCTTATAATCATCGAAACATCAGGGTTTGCTTTTAATTTTTCGATACCATCTTTGCCGTCCTCGGCCTCCACCACCTCGAGTCCACTTTTAGATAGGGTAAAGTTAACCTGCTGTCTAATGGTTCTCGAATCATCGACGATCAATACTTTTTTTGCCATGGTCCTCTCCTTTTTGAAAGATTTCTGTCTTACCCATCGGCTTTTCGCTATAAGAGTAAAGCCTACAGAGTAGATGCTCCTTGAGCTGGGATCTATCACCTTAGAATGATTGAGATTTTTATTTATACAAAATTCGTATCTGCTTAAGGATCAAGATGGCCCCCGAGGACAAATCCAGCTCAAAAACTGGGAGCCCTCGAAATTTTGCCCACTAAGAGTCATAACCCTCCTAATCAACTCATTTAAATCAATAAGCCTCGGAGTTTTTTTTATAGATCGCCCCACTAAAGATAAAAAGCCCAAAAAAAACAGGATTCAAAACCAACATTCAGATGTGACTTGTCTTTGGCTGGCTGGCCAGTTATGCTTGTGGGAGATCTAGCTTTTGCATCAAAAATGTATTGATTTCTTGCTTTTCTAAGGAAAAAAACATGATCCAATCCGCTAAAAGCGCCTTTGTTTTGGGACTTATGACTCTTTTTGCTGCCAAGGCACAGGGAACCATTTTGCCAGACAATGATTTATACCTTATGGACTGTATAGAGTGTGAAACGGGGATTGGCAAAGAAGAGTTTGATCGAATCATTGCAAATGCCGAAAAAGCCTTTGGCCCCATTGTAGAAAAATTCGGCAGCTCTCTGGAGATCGTCAACAAATGGAACGACAGTACCGTCAACGCTTCCGCAACCCAATCTTTTGGAACATGGACCGTTAATATGTACGGAGGTTTGGCCCGCAGACCCGAAGTCACCGCCGATGGGTTTGTCCTCGTGCTCTGCCACGAGCTTGGCCATCATCTTGGGGGCTTCCCCTATGTTTCCAATTGGGGTGCCAACGAAGGCCAATCCGATTACTTTGCTTCGAATCACTGCGCCCCATACCTCTGGGCCGAAGAAACTGCCATCAACGCCACTTTTAGAAACCTTATTCCGAAAGCGCCTAAAGACCTCTGTGATACCTCCTATCCGACAGTCGACCAACAAAATCTTTGTTACCGAACCATGCTCGCTTCAAAATCTATCTCCGATCTCTTAGGAAGCTTGACCGGTAGAACCGTTGATTTTAACAAACCTAGTCCCACCCAGGTAAAAAAGACCGTAAACTCCCATCCTGAGGCCCAATGCCGGCTGGATACCTATATGGCTGGATCTCTTTGCAGCCTCGAATACGACCGTGAAGTCATTCCTGGCCAAGACCTCGGGCGGGGCAATAATGGTCTTGAGGCTGAAAAACAAAGCGCAGTGACCAATTGTGCCGATCCTAACCTCTTTTCTTCGAAAATTTTAAGACCCCGCTGCTGGTTTAAACCTGGGGTTTAGACATTCGGCTCCCGATATAAGCCGCGCCTGCGGCTCTTTTCCTAATAGGGACGGTAGCTTTTTTCTTCGACGATATTGGATCCAAAGATTTTATTAACCTGCTGCTTCACCTGAAACCTTTGGTCGTTGATACGGTAGACTGCCCGGGCCAATTCAATAAAATCGTGATCGAATTGTTTAAGTCGTTCCTTTTCCCGGATATCGTCTTCGATAACCCATAGTTTCTCATTGATCCGTTCAAGTTCTCGGACCACCTCGGCATCAAGATCGATGGCATACTGGGTGCAAACGCCCTTTAACAATTTAAGTTCGTGGAAGACATGGTTCCTTTTGGTCTCATCGTCGAAACGCCGGCTTTTAATCTCTAAAATTGTGATCTTATCGACGAGCTCACCGACTGATATTGGAACCTGTATTTCGAGCATGGTCCTCTCCCAAAGGCAGTGTTATACTCTCCAAACTTCCCACGCATGTATAACCCATATTTGATTCTACTGGGAGATACTTTGGAGCTCACCGTACGATTGATACGACCTTCGAGCAGAGAGCTAGAAAATATTCTTTCGAGCCGCCTGTTATCCCTACGCTCCAAAAACCTTACCATTCGTTTTGAAGATCTCCCTTCGGACCCTAGCTGGGCCTACACCTCCTCGACCATCCTCGATCGGGTTGCAGCCCTAAATGAGGCTCTGTTAGAGAAAGACACTGATTTTGTGATGGCTGCTCGCGGCGGGTACGGGGCAAGCGATCTTTTACCGCATTTGCCTTGGGAGCTTCTCAAAAATACGCCTCCAAAATTTCTGATCGGATTTTCTGATATATCGGCCCTCCACAGCGCCCTCTACAGCAAACTGGGGTGGCCCTCCATCCATGGCCCCATGCCTATCACCGGCCTTTGGAACAAAAACACCTCTCTCGATACGGACGAACTCCTAGGGCTTATGCGCTCTATCAAAGGAGTTTCCGCTGGATCAGGCAACCTACCGGTGTCGCTGGTGGTAAGCCCCGAAAGCACACCTCGTCATCTATCGACTTTGAGTGGCCCACTCTTTGGCGGGTGTTTTTCGGTATTGACCAGCTTGATTGGAACCCCTTATTTTCCCCGTTCTCTCAAAGACCATATCATTTTTATTGAAGATATTGACGAGCACCCTGGCCGCCTGATGCGCGCCCTCAATCAATGGCTCCTCGGCGACTGCCTGATCGGTGCCAAGGCTTTAGTCGTGGGGTATCTAAGGTCCATGGGAGAAAAAATCCCCGACAACGCCAGCTTTGTCCTCAACCGCATCGCCACCCGCGTGGCCCCCCTGCCGGTGTACCATACCCCACTTGTGGGCCATACCAGCCCTAATTTTCCGGTGGTGATTGGTGCGACCGCCTCGATTAAACCCCTGATGACGGGACTGCCAGCGGGACTTCCAGGGGGACTTCCATGGAACCTTTCATGGCAGTGGACGGCCGCGTCACCTCTGTTAGCATAGAACCCCAAGAGATCCGCTTAATACACTCTCACAGCCATGGAGATTTCTCGATGACCGACCTCAAAAAGGGACCTGCCGAAAAGCCTCAAAAAACGATTTATTTTTTGGGGATTGGAGGCACCGGAATGGCCTCAGTAGCAGGCCTCTGCCAAGAAGCTGGCTACCGGGTCCTCGGGAGCGATGCGGGCGTCTACCCGCCGACGTCTACGATGTTAGAAAAATTAAAGATTCCTTACAAAACTCCCTACGATCCCGAAAATCTGGCCTTTGAAAAACCAGACCTCGTAGTCGTGGCCAATGTGCTGTCCCGAGGTAACAGCGAACTGGAAAAAGCGCTGGCCGACCATCTTCCCTATACGAGTTTTCCCAAACTCCTCGGGGATCAATTTTTAAAGGATCGTGTAAGTTGCGTGGTTGCCGGTACCCATGGCAAGACGACGACCACGGCCCTCCTTGCCCATGTCCTGACCCAGATGGGCGAAGAGCCGGGATTTCTGATAGGTGGTTTGCCAAAAAACTTTGACCGTAGTTTTTTACTCGGCAAAGGCCAACCTTTTGTTATCGAAGGGGACGAGTACGACACTGCTTTTTTTGATAAAGGCCCCAAGTTTCTCCATTACCATCCCAAACATCTCATCCTTAACAATATCGAATTCGATCACGCTGATATCTACAAGGACCTTGCTGCGGTCGATCTCTCTTTCGAAAAACTGATTTCTATCGTGCCCCACCCCGATCGCATCATTGCCAATATCGATGATCCTGGCGTGTTGCGGGTCATAAAGCGTATGGGTCTCCTAGATAAAGTCCGCCGCTGTTCTGGCTTTGGCAAACACCCCGACTGTAGTGTGGTCGTAAAGTCCCTTAAGGCCCAGGCCCAGACCGCCTCGGCAAGCGTCCCCCGCTGGGAAGCACTGGTTGAAACCCAGGCTTGGGGACCCCTAAAGGTTCAAAGCAATCTCACAGGACCTCACAATTTTGCTAATATCGCCCAGGTTCTTTCCTGTATCGCAAGCCTCGACCAGGCTGGGCACCTCAAAGGAAAGGTCGAGGTTTCCCGACTTTTGGAGGCTCTCAGTGACTTTGTTCCTCCTAAAAGACGTCTCGATCTTTTGGGCGAACTCCGAGGAACACTTATTTTTGAAGATTTTGCCCATCATCCTACAGCAGTCCGACTTGTCATCGAGACGCTGCGCCTCATGTATCCCCAAAAGCCCTTGACTGTTGCCTTCGAACCGCGAAGTGCCACCAATCGTCGCAATGTATTTCACAGTGAATATGTCCAAAGCCTTTCGCTGGCCGACTCCGTGCTTGTGGGCGAGACCCTCGTAGACCAAAGGATCTCCGCCGACCAGCGCTTTAATCCTCAGGCGCTGGTGAAAGACATCGGGCCTAAAGCAGAATCTTTCACGACCAATGGCGCACTCTTAGAGCGCCTGCTGGAAACCCTTAAGCCCGGAGGCGTGGTGGTCTTTATGTCCTCGGGCAGTTTTTCCGGCATCCAACACCAGCTCCTCAAGACGGCCGCGGCCTCTTAAAATTTTTTCTAAAAAATACAGATTCTTTAAAGTGATCTTGCTTTTTTAGAATCTTAAGTGCAGTTTACTTCTCGTAAAACAGGTTGCTTGGCCATGGCTTGCAGCCTATAGCTTTTTAGACTTTCAATTTGGTTAGGAGAATTCAATGGTTACCCTTAAAAAACTACGCTTGCTGTTGCTCGCTTTAGTCCTTGGCTTCACAGCTTGCACCGACGACGAACCGGAAAAAGTCGCTGAGCCTGTCCAACCTGCAGCTGCCCCAGAGCCAGCCCCCCCACCCCCACCACCAGCACCCGTCGAATTCAAAGCTGAGACCGTCTATTTCGGTTACGACGACTACACCCTGAGCAGCGAAGCCCAAAACAAACTCCAAGGACTAGCACAACACCTTGGAACCAATAAAGCAGCCGTGGTTCAAGTGGAAGGCCACTGTGACGAGCGCGGATCCATCGAGTACAACCTTGCCCTTGGCGAGCGCCGTGCACAATCCGTGAAAAACTACCTCTCCCAACTTGGCGTTGAGGCTAACCGCCTTTCCACCATCAGCTACGGCGAAGAAAAACCCGCTGCTGATGGTCATGACGAAGCTGCATGGGCAAAAAACCGCAGGGCTGAGTTCAGCATTTCTAATCAGTAGGACTCACTTTTTCGCGTCTCCCTGATAAGACCCTAAGCATCGCCTCGCTTGCAAAAGGAGGTGGCCTTAGGGTTTTTCTTTATTTAGATCACGTCAGCCAGAGGTCGTTAACAAAAAAATCTAATTTTTCTAGCCACTTTTAAGAAAAACCGCCTCTCTTAAACCCTTTGATTGCTAATTGCTCCACTAGAGTTTAGAATTTTAGTCTTATCGCTAAGTTGAATGACTTAGAACACTAACATGAGAGGAGTTTTGGGTGGAGATCGCCATCGGAAGTTTGGTGGCATTAGTGGGAGTCTTAGTTGGCTTTACTATGCTCGGTGTTTTCTTACACAGAAAGCAGCTCAATGTCGCTCTACAAAAAGCTGAAGCAGCGGCTAAAGAGTTGCGGGAAGAGGCGCGAAAAGAGGCCGATAATATTGTCAAACAAGCCCTTAAAGAGGCCAAGGACGAAGCGAGGAGTCGGAAGCAGCAGTTTGAAGAAGAAGCTAAGGCGCGACGTAGTGATCTCTCTAAGTTAGAAAATAAGATCAAGCAGAGAGAACAAACCCTCGAAAAGAGGCTCCAGCAGGTCGACTCCAAAGAGTTGGATCTTAAGAATCTAGAACAAAAGCTAGGCAGGGAAGATCAACGGTATCAAAAGCTCAATTTAGAATGCATCGAAACCCTCGACCGCGCTAAAAAGACTCTACAAAATATAGTCAAAATGTCCGCAGAAGAGGCCAAACAAGAGCTGATCAAATCCCTGGAAGCAGAGGCTCGGGTCGAGGCCAAAGAACGTCTCAAGGTGATCCAAGAAGAAGCTCGCAAAGAGGCCGAAGAGAAAGCTCGCGGCGTGGTCAGCCTCGCGGTACAAAGAATTGCCGGGGAGTATGTGAGCGATGCCACGATTTCGGTGGTAGCCCTCCCTAGCGATGATATGAAGGGTCGGATCATCGGTCGCGAGGGCCGCAACATCCGCGCCATCGAGCAAGCTACGGGGGTCGACCTTATCATCGACGATACCCCAGAAGCAGTGATCATCAGCTGCTTTAACCCAATCCGTCGAGAGATTGCTAAAATCTCCTTAAGCCGACTGATCAGTGACGGCAGAATCCATCCTGCGCGGATCGAGGAGACAGCCAAACGGGTGACTGCAGAGTTTGAAACTTTGATCCGAGAGGCTGGCGAACAAGCTGCCTTTGACGTGGGGATCACAGACCTCCATCCAGAACTTATCAAGCATCTGGGGCGTCTTAAGTTTCGAACCGTGGGCATCCAAACAGTGCTCCAACACTCGGTCGAAACCGCTCATATCTGTGGGATCATGGCTGCCGAAATGGGGCTTAATGTCAAACGAGCCAAAAGATGCGGACTCCTCCACGACATCGGCAAGGCCGTCGATCAGGAAACCGAGGGCCATCATGCGACGCTAGGAGAAGAGCTTTGCAAGAAATATGATGAGAACCCGCAAGTTCTTGAGTCCATCAGACTTCACCATGTGGATAATCTCACCCAAGCCAGCTCCTATGCCGTGTTGGTCTATACTGCCAATATCTTGTCCGCCAAAAGGCCCGGTGCACGGCGGGAAGTTATGGAAACCTATCTGACCCGGTTATCCGACATGGAAAAACTCGTCAAAGAGTTTTCAGGAATCGAAGACGCCTATATAATCCAAGCAGGAAACGAAGTACGGGCTATGGTTACCCCCACAGGGGTGTCCGACCAGGAAGTGGTACAGCTTGCGGGTGACATCGCCAGCAAGTTACGCCAAGAGATGACAATCCCAGGACAGGTCAAAGTGACGGTTGTTCGTGAGAGTCGCTATACGGACTTTGCACGTTGACCAGGGTCCTAGCCATAGGTGATGTGATGGGCAAAGCTGGGCGAAACTGCCTCGACCAGCTTTTAAAGCCTATACGTGCGGAATACCAGCCCGATATCGTCCTTATCAATGGCGAAAATGCTGCGGGCGGATTTGGCATCACCCATAAAATTTATGAGCAATTCGTCCAAACCATGGCTATCGACTGCATCACGATGGGCAACCATTGGAGTGACAAACGGGAGATCATCGGGCTTTTTGATCGCCTTGATAAGATGGTTTTGCCAGGAAATATGGCCAATGTGTCCGATGAGCGTCACGGCCTTAAGATCCTCCAAGGTCCAAACGGGGTTTCTTTTGCGGTGATTAACCTTATCGGTCTCGCCTTTATGAAAGGGGAGAATCGTCCTATTTTTCCCACTCTTGAACGGCTCTTAAGCCACATTCCTGCATCTGTAAAAATCCGCATCATCGATATGCATGCGGAAGCAACCAGCGAAAAGCAGGCTCTTGCATGGCATGTGGCGGGAAGAGCCTCACTGGTCTATGGCACCCATTCCCATGTCCCGACAGCGGATGAGCGTATCCTTAAAGGCCATACCGGTTTTGTAACAGACCTTGGGATGACGGGAAGCTATGACTCCGTGATCGGTATTCGGATGGATTCGGCGATTCAAAGGTTTATAACTGGGCAAAAACATAAGTTTGAACCTGCCACGGAAAATCCTTGGTTGATGGCAATCCTAGCTGATATAGATGACGATACGGGACAATGTCGCACGATCAAGAGAATTCGACTATCCCTTGATGCCACACCGAGGTAGGTTTTTACAAATGCTGACTGGCTCAACCAAAGGACTCTTCATGCGTACGCAAAAACTGGTACCGCTTTTCCTCTTCTCAACGCTGATCATGAGCCCCGTGGCTTATGGTTTTTTTGTGGATGGCGAAGGCCACTACAGCCTTAAAGGGGAAACCCGCACTGCCCCCGCTTTTTCGAGAAAATCCGGGATCTACCAAGCGATCGAACAAAGTTTCCGCCTTAACGGCGAAGCCCGTTTTAGTGACCAGTCCAGCTTAAACATCGAGTTCAGGCTGTTTGATAACCCACGGGAAGCCTATTTGGGAGACCGAGCAGAGCCCCAAGACTGCCCGCAAAACAGCACAGGTAAGTCCACCACAGCGTCCCCTGACCCTGGACACCCATGTAGCGGTGTTCACCAAAACACCGGGGAACCCGGCTACCGATCATACGAACCTAAGATCACTAAAGCCTTTGTCCGCTATGGATTTGACTATTGTCTCTTAGAGGCAGGTCGACGAAGCCGCAACTGGGGCCTTGGGATTTTTATGGATTCGGGAGATGACCCCTTCGAGACCAGCTCCTCGGTCTATGATGGGTTTACCTGTAATATCAATATCCAAAAATCACAGACCTTAGGCTTTAGTATCGGTTACGATAAGCTTGCCGAAACCGGGGTCGCCTTGGATCCTCAAGATGCCCTAGATGGTCGTCGGTTTGGTGCCAACGACAGCAACGACGATATCGACCAATATTTTTTCACCATTGAGTTTGACGACCGAAAAGCTAATGCGGGAGCACCGCTGACCAAGCAGGTTGGGGTCTACTTTTCACAGATCACGTCTAAATCAGTAGATTCTGGTGGATCGAGCACGGACCTTAAATTTCTCGATCTCTATACGGGTTTTTTCCTGGGCGATATTGCCTTTCGTAACGAAGTCTTGTTTCGAATGGGTAAGAGCGCAGACCCCAGCTGGTATGCGATGGGTGGTGCCACACTACCTACTGAGGATTTAACCCCACCAGTCAACAAACTAGATTCTATCGGCCTTGCCGGCTCCTTAGACTGGACCCTTTCGCGGTCAGGGGGTCATATCGGCCCCATCGAATACAATAAAGGTGATGCCTCCCGACATTTGGTTTTTTTCAACTACGCCTACGCCCCTGGGGACAAACATGGCTACTTTAGAGACGATCTCCCTGGAATGACTCCTGACAACATCGATGACCCGATCCAAGCTAAAGACCGGGACCGACGGGCCACGGCCATGGCCTTCCACCGAAACTACAAGCCTGCCCTCCTACTATTTAACCAGCGTCCAGAAGCTGATAAATTAATCGTAGATGGGGTCTTTAATCCATCGCGGGTCGAAAATACCACGATGGTCAACTTGGGCTACCGCTATGAAAGCCTTGCCGCTGGAAACTTCGAAGCCAAACTGATCACAGCCCGTCTTAACTCAGGGATCAATCAATCCGTAGTCTCTTACTACGACAAACGCAAAGAGTGTAAGGAGTCAAAATCATCGAGAACGGACTGCGATAAGTATTCCAATCCCAATCCCGATGACCCCGAAGATAGCACCAGGCCGGCCGGATTCTTCGGTGGATCTTTAGGTTACGAATTAGACCTAACCTACACCTATAAGGTCGGTCGAGCGGCGGAGTTAGGGGCCGCCGCCGCCTTTGCGATTCCTGGTGATGCCTGGAAGGTCGATATCAATTCCAAACCTTCCAATGATCTGTTAGTGCAGACTTTTGCAACCTTTAATTTTTAGTTTAAGATAGATCAGAAGATGCATACGGGGTTAAAGTTCTATGCTTAAGGCAGTCGAAGAAGTGACTTTCCGAAAACTCGACAATGCCGCTATCGTAGATTTTCTGACCTCAAGTGCCTCGGCCTTTTTTGAAAACAATAAGATAGCCCAAAAAGATATCGATAACTTAAGGCTAATCTTAAGCGGTATCGGCAGTAGTTCATCTCGAGACGAGCCCATTCTGATCGCCTTAGACCAACAACACACCGAATTTCTAAAAATTCTTGAAATCCGGTTTGGCGTTCCGAGACTCGTACAAAACATCCTTTCTTATTGCTTAAGACCCCGGCTGATCGAGCTCCAGGCAGTTCTCGCCCAATACGGATCCCAGCTCCTTAAAAAAAGTGAACTCTACTTTAACAGAACCTTTAAGATCTACGAGGCTGGCCAGTATCTTGATGACCAGCTCGCTCCTGGGTTTATCGTTAGCTACTGTCAGGCTGTAAAGGCAACCACCCAAAAAATCACGGACTTGATCGAAGGCTTCTCCTGCTTTCATGGAAGTTGTACCGGTTTTTCAACGGATGAGGATCTCCCCCTCGATCGCTCCTTGGCCCTGGGTCTAGGATTTAATCGGGTCCAAAATGAATGTTTTGAGTCCCATCTCCCGACATTAGGAGAAAACCTTCACGATATCGAAAGGCTCCTTGTATCCTTTTTTGAACAGGTCGGGCTGTTTCAAACCCAATTGATTCACAATAACCTCTGCCAAAATCACACCTTTGCCCGAGTCTTACGCCATGAACTCATGGTAGAACTCGACAAACTAAAAGCCATAAGCTGCTATTCAGAAAAGGCTTCCTTTGAAGGCGACAACCTGGTCGTCCAAGAGGTCTTTCGCAGACAGATTCTGATGTCTTTTGACACGATTTGTTTCGGACTCAAACAGTGGCTTGATTTTATATTAAACGCCATGCGGGGGGTTCCTGGAGAATCCATCGTATCCCATGAGATTTCCGATGCTACCTGCCGAAAAATGGTCTGCGCCCTGGTCGAGTCCGGGGTCTCTCCCTCCCATGCTCAGGAAGCACTCCACTCCCTTTTGAGATACCAAAATAGGCACCAAGTAGCTGCTGACGAAATCCTTGCCGGTGAGTTAGGGAGAATCCATCCCGCTTTAAAGCCCGCAGGATCTAAGTTAGCAAAAATCCTCCTGAATCGTTTTCAGGGAAACTCTGACCACTCTGATCTGATGACCGCTAAATCAGAAGCCATTTCCCGAAGCAAGGATCTGATGCTTTATTTTCAAAAGACCCTTTCTCAAACCACCCTGCTTGTCAGCCTAGGTCTATGGCCGGTCTTTTTGAGCACTCTTACGGGCTGTGGACTCAAAGGCAACCCTGTCAGCGAAGTGCCTGCTCTGCGACCTGATATCCCCTTTAAGACCGGTTCGAAACCTTTGTTTCGCAGTCCCTTTAAAACAGCGCCTGTACCAAATTCTGGTAAAATTTTAAAATCTCCACCCACCGACACCCAAAAGCCCTAGAGGTACCCCCCCATGTCTGGAAAAGGCAAAAACCCCATCGATGGCGTCTGGACCGCTCTGGCAACACCTTTTAAAGCTGACGGCTCCATCGATTGGAGTGCCTTTGAAAAGCTGCTCCAGTATCAGGTGGAAGGGGGCGTCGACGGCATTGTGCTCTCAGGAACGACCGGTGAATCCGCAACCCTTTCCGTACCAGAAAAGCTCTCCATGGTCCGGAAGGCGAGGGCCAAACTCCCCCCATCCGTCAGGATCATGGCGGGCTGTGGTGATAGCAATACCCAGCAGTGTGTGGAGCTATCCAAACTATCAGAGGATGCCGGAGCCGATTCGCTCCTTATCGTCACTCCACCCTACAACAAGCCTTCCACCGCAGGGTTGATCTTGCACTATAGATCCGTGTCACAAGCGGTCCAGATACCGATCTGCCTCTACCATGTCCCCAGTCGGACCGCTCATTTTCTAACGGTAGATGCCCTTAAAAAAATCTGCGCCGAATCCAACATCGCCGCCATCAAAGAGGCGAGCAGTGATTTAGGATTTTTCTCCCGCGTCGTCAATCAGGTTCCCTGCCAGGTCCTTTCCGGAGATGACCCCACCTACTTACCAAGCCTTGCGGTGGGTGGCCACGGGGTGATCAGCGTTGTGACCAACCTCTTCCCCGCCGCATTCGTAGCTATTAAAAAGGCCATCAACTCTGGAGATCTTAAGAAAGCCCAACAAATCCACCAGACGATCCTTCCAGCCATCGATATTTTGTTTTGCGAAGTGAATCCTTGCCCTCTTAAAGCAGGGCTTAAGATCTTTAACCTAGCCGAGCCCCATCTTAGGGCACCGCTTGCTCCCATTTCGGCGGAAAACTACCAAAAAGTAGCCGAAGTCCTAAACTCCGTTAAAAAGGACTTAGGGCATGGGATCAACTCGAGAGAATCGGCATAAGTTTTGCAGCTTTTTCCTTTGTAAACTAATCCTCAAAGGAGATTCTCTATGGTAAATGACAGCCTGCAAGCAAATGTATCCGCAAAGGTGCTCCAGCATTCGGTAAAAGGCCTAGAAACGGTAGAGCCAGGTCCTGGTCTGATCAAGTCTCTTCTGTTAATGGCAGCCTTTCTTGTGACTAGTTTTTTTGCATTGTCTACGGACTCAACACCAGCGTTTATTAGCCTAGGTTTGGTAGCAGGGCTGCTAGCAGCAGCTCTGTTTGTCCTCACCCACGACGCCATCCACCATACCCTCACGGGGTGGAAGCTTTTTGATGACTTTATGCCTCGGATCATCTCTGCTCCTCTGCTTTGGGTCCATGGTCTTTATAGTGAAATCCACAAAATTCACCATAAAATGAACGGCGATGATCTCGATGACCCAGAAAGGGTGCAATGGACCGAAGAAGAGTACCTCAATGCTTCTAAAGTCGTACAGTTTTACGTCCGCAATCAGTGGTTTTTCGATATCTTTGCCTTTGCCGGGTTGGGCATGATCTACAAAACCACGAAACACGCACTTAAAAAATACCCTAAATCCAAGGGAATCCGCCGGCAGTTTTGGCTTGATTTAAGTACTATTCTACTCACTAACACCGTGATCTACTCCATTGCGATCCAATATGGGTTGGGATTAAAGTATCTAGTGTTTTGGATTATCCTCGAACGAACCACTGGTGCCGTCGTCCAGTGGCGGGCCCATATTGAGCACTATGGTTTATGGGGCAAAAGCCATCATTTTTTTGAGACCCAGGTTTTTAATTGCCGCAATATTGAAACCAACCCATTTATGAGCTGGTATCTAAACCGTCTTAACTATCATTCCGTTCACCATGCATTCCCCAAAGTGCCTTTTTACAACCTCAAAATCGCTCACCAACGCTTTATGGAGCTTTACAAAAACTCCGCACCGATGGTGCTTGAACATGGCTATTTAGGAACAACCCTACGGCTTGCCACCCATCCCACAGTGATTGGCAGCCAGATAGCGTCGACCCAAAAAGGTCAAAAAGAGATGATTGCGATTTAGTGCGGAAGGATGACCCTGGCTTCAGATCCCATAAAAGCTGACTTTAGCCTTCGCCGACCACGGCCCAATAGAGACTGACCAAATCAGCATTAGGGGCGCCTGCTGGCACGATCTCTTCCTCAGGATCACCAAGACCCACCATCACCTTGCCCTCGGCGTCCACCACAACTATCGTCGCTCTACGAGCAATGGTTTGGGTCGTGGCTGCCGGCAGATCAGCCCCTCTCGTCGCCATCTCCAAGTCGTTTTGGACCTGTCCAGGATTGGCAAAAAGATACCGAGTGACTTTAGTACACGCAAAGATAGCCGCTATGATAAAACCTAGGAGCACTAACACACTAACCCCTATCACTCCCAACTGAAGACTATCTGGTAGCCAAGAATCCGCGAGACTTAATCCAGGAGTTTTAGTCATTGGCAACTTATTTTTAGACTCCTTCACCTCTGACAATACTCTCTTGAGATGGAGGGTCAGCGCGTATTTTATAAGCTGCGGGTTCCTTAAGGTGTTTGTGGTGAGACGACACTCTTTGCTTTGGCAGCTGACTGACATCTCCTGGTCACGCCCACCTGGTCGACTCAGTGACAGATGAAAATTGTTTAGTTGTTTTAAACTGGAGCCAAGAGTTATTTTTAGGGTGGCATTCTTGAGTCCCTCTGGAGCTGATGGACCAAACACGAGGCTTTCACTTATGACCCCAGTATCTTGGGTAGTCATCACCTTATAGGGAGGAGGCATGGCCAGGGTTTTTGTTTCATTTTGCTCAGCTTTCGTTGAAACATAGACCGACGGTTTAGATTCTTGGGGTAGACCTCTATGGCACCCTGGAAGGAGAGTGCCGATGCTCAGCGAGCCAATCAATAATCCAATCATGCTGTGTATTTTAAAACTCGTTTTCTTGTGATAACCCATTTTTTTGACCTCATCCTAAACTAAAGTAAATCTTACGGTTGCTTCATAACAGTGATCGTTTGTCTTATGGCGTCGCACTGGTCGGGGGCTAACGCCACTCCCTGCGCCTCAATCTGCCGCATTCGAGAATCATCAGGCCCCCGCGGTCTAGAGGAGCCATGTCTAGGACGATCTGGGAGAGAGACCCATACAAGTGAGGCCATAAGGTTTTCTTTAGTACACAACCGACGGCACCCATCCTGTCCAAGACAGGTATGGGCTGGTTGGTCTTGGACTAATATATGGCCTAGCTCATGGTAAAGCGTCCGTCGGCGGTTGGTGCAGTCGCCGCGTTTCTGGGGAGCGCTATTGATTAACAATCGATTTTTCAACTGGTCGATGATCTGTTTATTTTGAGCGGTCCTAGAAACCTGCTGAAACTGGACCTCAGGTAGGGCGAAACCACAGTTTCCCTCGAGAGTTTCGGCCATATAGATCCCCACCTCTCGGGCGGAACGAGGACCCCCTTCAGACCCGATTTGCTGGAGCATTTGGTAGAGTTGGTGTTGATAAAACTCAAAGGGAAAATCCAGTCCTATCTCTTTAGGGGCCAAACCAAGGACCCCTAGACTGGGGAACCGACTTGCCCCCGGTTTAATGGTCAGTTCTTTTGGTGGGGGGATGGTAAACACACCATCGATTTGGCATTGGGTATTAAGCAAATCGATAAAACCACTGAGGTAGCCATGGTGGTCTGCAACGACTTGCCGGTAGGAAGGTTCCGTTATACCACTAAGACTATAGACTTGGAGGGCGATAGGCCCAGTAGGGGGTGTGGCCGCAGCGCCCGTGACTACGTCGGCTCCATTAGGTGTAGCGGTCGATAGCTCACTAGTGATTTTTTGTTTGTTTTCACAAGAGGCTAAGCCCACAACAAGACTAAACAAATACACCGATATCCCCATAAATACCCCATTAAGGCTAAGGCGGAGCGATCACTCCTTTAAACCAATCCTGTCTGCAGGTTTTATGCCGTCTTTAATGGGGGGCTCAGAGGCTTGAGGACATTACTGAGACTCACTTGATTCCTTGGCAAAAATCTTTTGACCCAGACGCACGTGACTGACGGTATCACTATAGACCATCACCAGGTCGGCATCGATCCAGTCGCCGTCTTTGGTTTCGACCACTAAACTGTAACGACCAGGGTTCACATTAAAAAACATGGTTTTAGTGAGAGGCTGGTCCGAAATATACCAGGAAGTCCCAGCCTCCTCGCCACGTTCGTTGATGAGTTTGATATTGACGGATCCTTCGAGATTTTTGAAATGGGAAAACTCCGTATAAACGGTCCCTAACAGTGGATCAGGTGAGATTTGGGCAAAAAGCGCCATATCTTCGACAAAACCTCTGGGGAGGAGGGGAGTGACACTTTGCTTGGAGTCCTCGTCGTTGACCTGGTAGAGAGCGTTTTCAAACTCAGGACTCTCCACATAGTAGGTGCCCACTCCGTCGACACTGTCTAAACCATCTTCGTTCTCTAGTTGACCCTCCCGTGGCTGGGCCATGGGTTTTGAATACCCCACAGGAAACGCCTCGACAAAATCGACCGTACGGAGGCGATGGGATGTGGCTGGATCCCGGGAGAGCTGTTCATGGGCGGTCCCCATCGATACGAGATTGGTCTTAAAGCTAAGACCTTGGTTGAGGACCACCAGGGATTCCTGGTGAAACGAGCCATAGGCACCCATGGGGAAAGTCCATTTTGATGAGCTTTGACCCGAGGCTCCCTTAGCCTCGATATCCAATGCCCATGGGCCAGGTCGGATATTAAAGAGACAAAACCGCCCGCTCGGTCCTGCCTCCCTTAGGGATGTATCCAAATAACCAGACTCGTTGTAGTAGAACGGCCCTTCAAAGGATTCCCTCGGGGCTCCGCCTTGGACTTCGACCCTAAAGGATTTAAATTTAGTTTCTGGAGGCAAGGCGCTTTGGATTTTGCCGCAAAAGGATGCCGTCCCCGCGATTTGAGTCACACCAGTAAGCCGCTGCGCAATATCAAAGGCAAAAGATCGAAGAGTTCGGATCCTGTGGACCCCATCTTCGGCTTTAACCTCTGCTATCCCATCGACCACGCTCCCTGCTGGATCTCGAACCCTGATCAGCATCCGAGACCCGCGAGGGACTCCCTTAATCACAAGATGACCTGTGCCGTCGGTCTGCGCCCTAAACTCAGTGCCCACCACCTCGACCAAGGCTCCGGGGATGGGATAGACGGGCCCCCGTGTCGAAACACTCCCGTCATTTTGGATAGGAAGCGTCCGATCATCGACGACTTGGATGGTTACATCGGTCGCTTCAAAGGCCTGAACCCTCGTTTCATAGTCCTTAGCCTCTGCTTCGGTCTCTTTGATAAACTGCTCAGTCTCAGCAATACTCTGATGGAGAGATCTCTGGGCGGGTCTTTGGATGGGGGGGGGTGCAGGAGGCTCCTCACCTTGGAGGTCTTGAGACTGGGGCAAAGCCTCGGAGAGGCTCACGCTGCTGTCCACAAGTCCCGGATCCATAGCTGCCATGATTGGACCACCAGGACCCATGTCAGCTACACCCCCCACGCCACTCAGCTGGAGGATTTCGGCGGGAACGCTCAGAGGCTTCAAGACCCTCTGAGCGGGACCAAGCTGGGTCACCAGAGCTTGGGACCGGACCTCAATCGGGACGATCGCCATCTGATTGTGGCTGACAACATAAAGCTCGGTTGTGCCTACCGCTAGACCTTTTAGCCTCGGACTCCCTTTAGGATCTTTAAGTTCAATCAACTCCGAAACCGCAGGGTTTCGCACAAAAAACCGCACATCCGCAATCACCAGTTCTTTAGACTCGATGTCTATTTTGACGACTTCGCCGATCTCCGAAAAAACCAGCATCTGGGGCGAGATCTCAAAGGACCCGTCCTCACCCTTGGGCCGTATGGTCAGGATGCGCTCTTCAGGTTTTTGAACAGCGATAGAAATGGGTGTAGAAAGAGAAGGAGAAACAGGAGTAGGAGAAACAGGAGTAGAAACGGGAGGGGAAACTCGGGATACCACGGCCCCCCCTGGATCACCGACGGTCACAACCGACGCTACGGGTTCGCCCTCTCCTGCAGGGATCTCGACTCTTACGGTCCTAACGGCACTCTTTAGCTCCCTTGGCAGTCGAGTGGCTATCCTTGGACGTCCTAAGTCTCGAATAGGAACCTCTCCAGAGGCGACTCCATCACCAACGCTGGCAGTCCCGCCTGTGCCGATAAGATCTTCGAGAGGTTTTAAATCGCTTTTGATTTGGTGTGGAATCTTATGTTTAGTGGCGGGACGTCCAACCCATTTTCCGACTGTTACAGGCTCGGCCCCCGTGAGCTGTCCCACATCTTGGCGGGCCACCAAGACCTGTCCGGCTGCGACGCCTTCAAGGGGCAACCAGCCAAGTGTCAGCGTCAACACACCCCAAAAAACCACAGGAGATCGTCGGGTCAACGATTTCATCCAAGGCTTTTTAGGGTGTCGAAACTTCATATAGCGTGGGGTAGCCTTATAAAAGTCGTCAGGAGGTTTTACTTCTATCTTGTTTAGGAAGCACCAAGGGTGCTGGTCCTCTATGTGTAGGGTTCGGCATAAACAGGTCGAAAGATAAGCGGTTAGGGAAAAGAGGTCATCTTTAAAAAGACGAGGAGAGCTTGATAACTGGGGGTGATTTGGCAACAAAAAGAACAGGTAAGGTGACGACCAAGAAAAATGCGACAATCCGTGGAAACAGACAGGAGTGTTCATGGGTATCCTACAGATCTTAAGAGAATGGGGTTGCCACTTCTAAGACATAGGAACCGCACCTCTATTTTACCGCGGTTCCTGTTGATTCTCTAGTCATACATTAGGGCCAACCAGGGGAGCCATCAGAAATCGATGGACCTCGACAAAGTTTGGGATTTTAAGACCCCATTTTTTCTTTTAGCAACTTGCTGACCATTTTTCCATCGGCCGAACTTCCCAGCGCTTCCATCACTTCTTTCATCAAAGCCCCAAAATTTTTACCTTGGGCCTGTGTCAAGACTCGGTTGATGACAACCAAGGTTTCAGCTTCGTTCGCCTTCTTAGGCATATAAGTTTCAACGATGGCCATTTCTGCCTGAATCTGCTGCCTTTGTTCGCCTTCCGGGTACTCCTCGAGGGATTTACTCAGGCGTTTATGGTAGGTTGCCACCACTTTTCCCGCATCTTCGTCCGATAAGTCTTGGTGGACATTGACTTGGGCCGCAGCATATTTCATTTCGCTCAGCAGCATTCTCAGGACGCTGAGTTTTTCTTTCTCCCGGGCCTTCATGGCAGTTTTTAAATCTTCGTTGATTCGATCTTTAAGGGACATAGACACCTCTCCTGTTATTTATGGGCAAGTTTTACAAGTAACTTGCCGGAATGGCTCCCCTCAAACAGTTTCTGCAGAGCCTTGGGAGCGTTTTCAAAACCCTCCACGATATCTACTTTGGTTTTGAGTCTGCCTTCACCCATCCATTGGGCAAGGTCCTTAGACGCCTCCATGGCCCTGGGCAAATAATCCAAGACGATGAAGCCCTCCATCCGGCCTCTTTTCATAAGCAAATTAAGATAATTTTTCGGGGCATAAACTTCTTTTTGATTGTATTGAGAAATCGCTCCACAAAGCACAATCCGGCCACGCATCGCTAAATTTGCCAAGGCAGCGTCGAGCATCTCTCCGCCCACATTGTCAAAATAAACATCGATCCCGTGTGGGATAAGGTTTTTGATCGCCTTGGAGTAGTCTTTGGTTGCGTTGTAGTTAAGTCCACCGTCAAATCCCAACTCATTTTTAATCCACTGGAGTTTCTCGTCAGAGCCTACAGTCCCATAAACTTTACATCCCTTGATTTTTGCAATCTGCCCCACCAAGGAACCAGTCGCTCCAGCTGCAGCAGAAACGAGGACTGTATCTCCAGCTTTAAGCTGCCCCACTTCCAATAGCCCAAAATAAGCCGTGAGACCAATATGCCCAAAGACCGACAGAGCTGCCTCTAACCCAACTTCCTTGGGAATCCGACTCATCTCACCTTTGCTGACTACCGAGTATTCGGACCACCCCCCCATTCCCACAACAAGGTCGCCTTCCCTAAGCTCCGGGTTTAGAGACTCTAGGACGCGTCCCCCCGTCAGCCCACGCATCACCGACCCTAGGGGAAGCGGAGGCAGATAAGAGGGTTTTTCTTCCATCCAAATGCGGTTGGTAGGATCGATAGATAGAAAGAGATTTTGAACCAGCACCTCTCCCTCTTTTAACTCTGGGATCGGGATTTTTCGCAGCTGTAGCACATCCTGATCGACGATAGGATCGGGCCGCTTATTTAAAATAAAAGCCTGTTGAGTCGTGGTCATGTCCCCTCCTTTAACTAGCTCAGTATTTGCACCGAAAACAAATTGCTGGACTCGCGCCCCACCGAAGACAAGGTAATGCTGACAAAGACAATAGGATCACCTGCCTTAAGCCAGCTATGGCGGACAAGATGTTCGTTAACCGTCGGCAAGACGTCGTCAAGCTGTGGGTTCACATCGAGTTTTAGGGATTGCACACCCCTAACAATCGCCAGGCGTCGGCGCACCGCTTCAGAAAAAGTCACCGCGATGATCGGCACAGGTGCCCGAAAACTAGCCAACTTGAGCGCCGTATTGCCCTGTTGGGTGATCGTCACAATGGCTTTAGCTTTGACTCTTTCGGCCGTGCGGTAAGCATGGTAGGCCACCGCATCCATCTCGCTTTCGACCTTTGGATCTTGCTTGATCCAATTTGAAACCACAGGTCCATAAGATTCGATATCGCGGATCACGCGGTGCATGACTTCCACAGCTTCGGCACTGTATTTACCGTTTGTCACTTCTTCCGATAGGACGACCGCATCGGTTCCGTCGAGCACAGCATTGGCCACATCCAGGGCTTCTGCTCTGGTGGGTGAGAAGTTACGCCGCATCGATGCGAGCATCTCGCTGGCTGTAAGGACGATTTTGGCGTAGTCGTTACATTGCTGGATGATCTGCTTGGTCAGCATGGGGACCGTACTCGGATTGACGGTTAAGGCCAACTCCCGCCGTGAAATCATCACCCCATCGACCACTGGTAAAAGCTTAGGGAGCCGCTCGATCACTTGATCAGAATCCACTTTTGCAAGGATCCAGGGGGCCTCTCCGCCCATAGACCGGGTGAGTTCTTCCCGTAAGGTCACGATGCGATCCGAGGACCATTGGCCGTGAACCAGCACATAATCTACCCCGTGTTGGAGGAGTGGTTTAAGAGTCTCTGCGGTAAAATTATTGGATTCCATATCCTGCCAGGTGTCAGGGACAGCAAGTTCCATCTCGGGAAAGATGGTTCCACCTTGGAGGACCTCAAACTCTGCAAGATCACCTTGAACTTTAAGCGTCTTAAGCACAACATTACCCGCGCCTACAAAAACCTTGCTAGAGGCTTTCAGGATCCGAGGCCACTTATCGGTGACTATCTTAAGCTGGCTCTGTCCGCCGATTCCCATCTCAATCTTTTCGCCGAAACTCACTTCTACTGGCTTTTCTAAGGGTCCTATCGATCCTTGATTCCAGTTTGAGATGTCGAGCATCACCGGCAAAGGATGGATCACTCGACGCTGCTGGCTTATTTTTTCCAAAAAGCTTTGGACCGCTTGTGCACTTTTCGGCGAATAGACAACCCTGAGGACATCGACTTCCTCATTGGCGACTTTTTCGGCTTCGGTGGCGTTGAGGCCACGTCCTTCGAAAGACTTGATCACTTTAGTGCGTCGGGTATTTTGCTCAATCATTCATTCCTCGAACCAAGCTTTGGCCCATCTGGACCATGGTTTTATCTGTCATTGCCAACAAACTCGCTTCTCCACCTCTTGCCCTGACGGCGTCTTGATCGAGGACGAGGATAACCGTAGACCCTAGCATGAAAGTGCCAAGTTCATCACCTACATTGATGACTTTTTCGAGGGACTCCCAGCGGGCGCGGGGCGAACCACTGCCCAGATCACTGTTCGTTGTCAAAAAAGGCGCCCAAGGGCTCGTCATTCTCCCAACGTTAAAGGCCCCCACCATCACCACCCAAAGCATACCTCCCTCCTGGGTCTCGATCCTAAACACCACGCGTTCGTTTCTTGTAAAAATCCTTGGAATTCTAGCCACAAAAGGCTCATTGACCGGCCATAAGTCACCGGGGATATGCCCCACTTCCCGCATCACTCCGCTACAGGGAGCATGGACTCTATGATAGTTGTGGGGAGCTAAGTAAATGGTGAAGTACCAGGAGGCCTTACTAATCCCCCCGCCCTGGCCTAAAAGCTCCTCGAACCCAAAGACAAGCCCCTTAGCCTGTACCCCTTGGCCCTCTCGAAGGGGTTCTGAGCGGACTAGAAAACCGTCCGCTGGACTGACAAACCCACCCTGTATCTGCCGGGATCCAGGTTTAAGAGCTCTTGTAAAAATGTCTTCGATCGATTGAAACCCCGTCTCTTGGGCTTCGTCCATATTGATTTTGAAAAGGTCGACAAAGCCTTGTAGGACAAAACCTCGTAGGGGCCGAGGCCACCGGACCCTTGCTAAGACCCCGGTGAGCCAACTGATGAAATTTTGGGGCACCAGGTAAAATAGCAAGGCAGCGGCGTCAAGAAGCCGTTGTCGGGGGTCTTTTGGTGAGCATTTTGGCTGGTTAGGATCTTTGGCTTGATGGGACTGCTCATATTTGGAAACATCCGCTTGCGGCATCTCTTATCACCTCTCCTTTAAACAATTCATAAAAACAAATTAACTTTCTTTTATATTTTTTTGTGGTAAAAAAAAATTCAGTGACTTAAAAGTTCATAAAAAGCTCTGAACTGTCACTTTAAAGCCACAGATGCTCCCATCCCCCAGCCCCCCATAAAACTAATCTTTGTTAAGATTTTGTTAAAATAATCAATAATATTAGTTAATTTCCTGCTTTTAAAACATTCTTGCAAACATGGGCACACAAATTGTACTACAATCAGGAGGTGCCCCACAGGGACAAGGAGTAAAAAATGAAATCTACCCAACTTAAGAGTCCTCATACATCTGTCAACTCGTCTTCGATTCCAGCCTTTAACAAGGTTTTGGTATCCGATCAAAGTGCCCGAACAATGGCGTCCAATATTTTTCAGCAACTTAAAGATCAAGGCTATCGGGCCCGCGACATCATCACTGTCTCCTCCCAACTCATCGATCTTATTACAGAGCAAATAGGTAAAGAGAGCCGCTAAGAGGCCTGTCTCCAAGACTCTTGGCCCCCAAAGTTTTTTGGGTATCGCTGATCTGTGGTACACTTTTCTGTATGAAAGCAAAATCCACAAAAGGCCAAGCAACCCGACAGCGCATTTTAAGCGCAGCCTCAAAGCTTATCCTCAAAAAAGGAGTCAATGGCACCAGCATTGACGATGTCTTGGAAGCCTCTAAGACTGGCAAAAGTCAGTTTTACCATTATTTCGAATGTAAAGAGGCCCTCGTTCTCGAATTGATCGACAACTACGGGCGGGTTATCTTGGGAGCCACGGCTCTTAAGGGACACGATGACCTTTCTGACCTAGATCAAGCCCCGAAAGATACAGGTCCCGCCGTCATCAAAAGTCTGGATGCCCTGTTTCAATGGTTTGAGGATATCTTGGAATCTTTTGAAAACGGTTCCTTTACAGATGGATGTCCGATCGGCAATCTGGCCTGCGAAATGGCATCGCAAAACGAAGAGATTCGCCACGTTCTCCATGAAACCCTGAAAAAATGGGAAATCTGGCTCCAAAAAAATCTTGAGCAGCTCAAAGAATTAGGACAGCTGCCACAGGATATCGACCCCGTCGAGACCTCGACCTTTATCTTAGCCAGCATTGAAGGGGCCTTGATCCTCGCAAAAACCGAGCGCCATGGTAACCCTCTGCGCCAAACGATCCATGGACTTAAGCGCTACCTCCAGTTTCTGCAAGGCCAATCCCCTAAAGTCCGACGATCCCCGCGTCCTATGACGTTAAGTTTTGCCCCTTAATGGGTGTCGCCGATGACACTCATGGATCGCCATTTACCCTTAAAAAATCGCCACGTGAAAAGACTCGCCTGAGTCCCACTATAAAGCAGTGCTGTAAACCAGGCCCAGTATAGGGCACTCGGTAAATCTTTAAGGAACCAGGTAGGTAGCACCATCACTGGCCAGGGAATGATCAGTGCAGCCAGGCTGACAAAGCGAGTATCACCGGCACCCTTGAGGGCAAAAGAAAAGCAAAGGTTTAAGGCATCAAAGAGCGTAAAGCAGGCTACAAAAACCAAGAGCCACCGGGCCATCGTACTGACTTGAGACCACAGGTCTGCATTTTCAGAGTTTTTAAACCAACTAAGATAAAAGCTTGGAAAAGCGATAAAAGTAAAACTCATAATAACCATATACAACAGACTAACCTGCACTCCAGCAATGGTGGAGGTCACGGCCTTATCGGGGCTTCTTTCGCCTAGGTGTTGCCCCATAAGCACCGAGATCGCTTGGGCCATGCCTAAGGCTGGTAAGATGGAAAGCATCATAACGGTAACTGCAATACTACTCGCAGCCAACGCAGCATCGCCCTGGGGCATGCGTCCTACGATAATCAAAAAAACCGTAAAAGCCAAACCTTCTAGTGCCCACTGAGCCCCACTGGGTAATCCGTACTTTAGAAATCGCAGCATAAGACTGAGATCGAATCTCCAACCAGACCACAATCCATATTTAAAAGCATCTCGATCATAAGCCATAAAAGCTAAACCGACCACCCCTGAGCCAAGACTCGCGAGGGCCGTGGCGTATCCTGCACCTAAAACTCCTAACGCTGGAAACCCAAAGTTTCCAAAAATCATCCCATAATCTAAGACAACATTTAGTACGAGACCGACCGCATTGATAACCAAGATTACTTGGGTTCGGCCGATTCCAGTAAAATAGCCGCTGGCCATGGCAGTCACTGCGACGGGTAGGGCAGAATAAATTAAACCAATAAAGTAGTCCTTTTCCAGTTGGCGCACGACTTCCGAATGACCAAGCATATCGAAAAAAGGATCGGCAAGGGGAATCAGCCCCAACATTAACACTCCGCCTACCAGGCTAATATAAAGTGCCTGCCAACATGCTTTTCCAATCATGGGGAATCGCTGTGCCCCAAAATACTGGGCGACAAAGGTAGTCACATAGGCTGCAGTTTGCTGGAGGAGAGCCATAGGAGTCCAAAAGACCCCCATGACAGCCATAGCTGCCCCCAAAGCTTCCGTCGAATAGTGACCGAGAAAAATCCGGTCTATGGTGACCTGTAGATTCCAAAAGCTATTGGCGATGATAAGCGGCCAGGCAAGCCGTAAAATCTCACTCCATTCGGATTTTTTCGCAGAAAAAGATTTCACGTACTCTCCGCGTTAACCAACTAATTATGATTTAAAATAAGGATTTTACACTTGCATTTGCGCATTTAATTATTCCACAGATTGAGGTTCGATGCAATGAGTCAGCCTGTCCATAAAATGACGCCAGTTCTAATCTTTTAACATCTAGATCTAAGAATTCCGCAGCCTTTTAAAGGTCCATACTTGGTATACTTCCTGCATAATCATATTCATGTTTCTAAATTAAAAATAGATCTTATGAGTGAGGCTTGTGATGGTTTTCGTAAATATCTGGATCTTCGGAGTACTTTTGGCAAGTCTTGGATGTGTAAGGACTCAACCCAATTCGGTAGCCGCCCCACTGCAATCAGAAAAGACTCTTTTTCCATCCGGGCCCCTTCCTAGAATCATTTTGAAATGCGACCAATTTACCATCAATCCTATCATTGGTGAAGGAGGTCGAGTTGTACGCTATAGAATCGACCAGCAAGAACAAGATTCGCAATCAAGAGGTATAAAAAGGTTTGTTGAGGATATAGATTTTCGCAAAATCACCCATGACCTTGGTCAAGGTAAATACGCGCATAGTTTTTCTTTTAAGCAGGAGTTTCCACTTTAAAATTATTTAAACCAATGATATCTTTTGATAAAATCCACTACAAATCCTCCGCTAGCATAAAATAAGGGTCTTTTTAAGGGCAGAATACCTATCGATTTTTATTGTATTATTTGCCAATTA
>JBGSUI010000255.1:0-2053 GCA_041736175.1 Oligoflexales bacterium
ATCAATTGGGCCTCAAAAATCAGCATCAAATGAATTCCAAAATGAAGACTTTCCCGCTAAAAAAAGCCCTTATGCAGAGCGTTAATCATTCGAGGCTCCAAAACTTGGTTATAGCATGAGGGCCTTTTTGGACACCCCACTTTTCTTGGAGTGCTTTCCAGAGGATTTTTGGGGTGACTGACGAGGGGGCTCTGGAGGTGGCTGTGTGGTACTAAGACCTGCATTCCGTATCCCCATACTGGTAAATCTTTTGACTGCTGATAAAGGGGGTGACAAATACCAGCACCACCCCTGCACTCGAAAGTTGCGCAAAATCGAAGGATTACAAATTGCGACATGGGGTGAGTGATTTGCATGGGAGATGATCGCGAGGGATGAGATCCGTAAAATTAGATTATAAACCAAATGGAGATAGTAAGTCTTATGAAAAGTTTTATACCTTTTGCAGCTTGCCTGGTATTGGCCGTGTTGAATGCTGATTGCAGTAACCGCTCAAGCACCTCAGTGCCTCAGAGTATGGATCTAACGACTGCCGAGCTTACATGGGGACCCAAGTCCATCAAAGGGCTAGAAACCAGCCTCCCAGGGGCTCTTGGTGAAATCTTTAAGAATGCCGATATGTATAAGGATGGACGATTTACTTGCAAAGACGGTTCGACCAGAAAGACTCGTGAATGCACCGTAAAAGCTACAGGATCTAACGACAACATCAAGTGTACCTACGGCGCTTCAACCCAGCCTCAGACATTGATGGTTTACTGTAAAATTACAGCAAGCTCTTGGCCGCAGCTGGCTCCGGAAATTGCAAATGTGATCGCCCCTGAGTTTATTAGCCTTGGCTTTGCCCAAGGTTCATCCTTTACCTCCAAGAGCAGGGAAGGCGCAATGAGCTGTCAGGAAACCGGCGGAGCTTGGCAATGCAGCTTCTCTGATTTCCTATCGCTCGACAAGAGCATCAATATCCCCAAAAAGCAAAATGTCACAGTCCCAGAGGGGTTGAAAGATGAGTTTGGCTCCTCCATACCTACCAGGTCTAAAGACTCCATGCTCAATCTGCCTTCTGGCTCCATTCAGATATCCACATATCGTGCTTCAGACGAGGTGCTTGCTGAATTTATGACAGCAATCGCTGATAAAAGCCTAACGATAGACGAGGAAGGCGATGCGCCTAATTGTAAGGAGGCTGAAAAACTTGCTCTGACTTATTACACCAGCGAAGGTCATAAAGTGATCAATAGCAGCTTGCGCAATCTTGCCCAAGGCGAGAAGCCAGACAGGAAAGCAGAAGTTAGTATCCTAGCCGCGATTTCTGGGATGAATTGTGCCCCGCAAGGGAAAGAGAGATTCGTTATAAGAGGCGTGACCCTATCGCCCGAGAAGCTGGCCAAGTATCAGAAAGATGCTATCATCGTCGAGCATTCCTTCACGAGCACCTCAATCGACGAGGAAGTTGTTGTTGATTTCAGAGGCAACACGGAGTTTCGTATCATCGAAGCGCGAGGAACAAACCTTTCAGATTTCGGTGTCTGGTCTGAAAACGGCGAGAAAGAACTCCTGATTGCTCCCGGCACGATCTTTAAAGTTCTAGATCGGCGGGTGGAAGGCAAGACCACTATCGTCGAAATGCAGCAGCTGCCGTGATTTTGATTTTACTTATGAGCCAAAAGATTTTTACTGTCTTTTGGATCGAATCGGCTCTGCATCATCGCCCCAACTTTAAAACAGTCATCTAGTCTCTTTGTAGTCACTGTCTAAGAGTGAGTCGCTGGCGCAAAATGGGGGCCGCTGGCCCCCTGTCCGCCGCGTAGCGGGCCATAAGTTTACTTGCCGGATACGTAGACAAGATTCTCACATATAACTTTGTTAACGTGGGCTAAACCCCTGTGACCAAAACCGGCGACACTTAAACTTGAATCAGGAGTTTCCACTTTAAAATTATTTAAACCAATGATATCTTTTGATAAAATCCACTACAAATCCTCCGCTAGCATAAAATAAGGGTCTTTTTAAGGGCAGAATACCTATCGATTTTTATTGTATTATTTGCCAATTA
>JBGSUI010000256.1:0-3777 GCA_041736175.1 Oligoflexales bacterium
TAATTGGCAAATAATACAATAAAAATCGATAGGTATTCTGCCCTTAAAAAGACCCTTATTTTATGCTAGCGGAGGATTTGTAGTGGATTTTATCAAAAGATATCATTGGTTTAAATAATTTTAAAGTGGAAACTCCTGATACAGGTGATGACACCGGCTTTCGTGCGAGCGTGGCACAGGACTCTACGTTTATTGCAAATGATGTGGCTGGGAAAACCCAAGACCGGGCTTTCGTGTTTGTTGACGAGGTGCAAAAATGCGAGTCCGTCTTCGATGCAGTTAAGCTTGTCTTTGACCGCAATAAAACCGGTTTTATCGTTTCTGGATCAAACCCCCATTACCTTAATACGGTTGCAAAAAAACGCTTGCAAAGAAGATCGCGATTTCAGAGTCTGTTGCCGCTGTCTTTGCCCGAAATTTTAGCGGATCTTGGTCATATCGACCTTAACCGCACGCAAGCTTTGTTTATTAATCTGCTATTTCATGAGAAGCTCTGTGAAGTTGAAAACTTAAAAATTAGTTTGACTCCCCCCATAAATAGCATCGTCGCCAAATACCTGAAGCGTGGTGGCTTTCCTTTAGCCTTCAATGCTGGTGATGATCGATCTGCCCTTATTGAAATCAGACAGATCATTGAGCGCGGATTTGAGTCTTTGCTACATGATGCGGAAAATATTTCCGATTTGGTAAATGTCCAGCTTGCGGCCATTCATGCTCGCGAATTTGCATACGAAGGATTTTTCAGACGTAGTGGTCTTAAGTCTCGCGACCGCATTAACGCTGTGATTAACGAGCTTATCGGACACGGATATGTTGTGGCAAAAAAGCCAATTTTTCTCACCGATGATCGCCGATCTTACCTATCAGTTTATTCTTACACCGATCCTGGGATCGTTTGGTACTTGACAGGGATACCTCCTGAAGGTGACGCAATTGGTCATATAATCGAAGGCATGGTGCATGCTAGGCTGCAGCAAATTCTATCAGATCAACCTGAAAAATCTGAACTTGGATATTATAAACCATATGAAGTAGATATTAACAATAAGACCAAATTCAAACCGGGAGAAATTGACTTTCTGATCCGGGTCGGTAAAAGAATTGTCCCTATCGAAGTCAAGTCCACTACGTCACTCCATGGCATCGATACACCGATTCTTGATGCCTTTGTCGCGGACAACAAACTACCTTTTGGGATCGTCTTATATGGCGGAGTCCCTTACGCGGACGTAGCCAAAAAGCGGATCTACTGGCCCTATTGGATGGTTTAGGACCTTTCATAGAGCTCAAGGTCACTTTGAAGGGAAATAAATCAAGCGGGTCCAATCGACGCCGGAGGTTAGGTTGTCTCACGGGACCTTGCCCAAAACCTCGACCTGCTCGGCAAAGCTAGTAAATCCCTGCTAGGTCATTCTGAATACTAAATGTATATTTTTTAATATATTTTTTTTAGTTAAAGATATTATTATAGTGTTCCGATATATACTTTTGAGAGGATCTCAGCATGGGACAGAGATTTGACGGCTTCGAAATCTATGTCTCATCGTGGGTAGCCGAAAAAATACTTAAATATCATAATGTTGAATTGCATGAAGTGGAAGAAGCCTATGCGAATTTCTCGGGGGTCATGGTCCGTCCTAGAAATCCTGATCATGATCCTCCCCCCACCTATCGTTTTATTGCCGAGACATTTAGTGAGCGGGAGTTAGTCGTCTTTGTAGTGCCTGATTATAAGTTGCTATTACTAAAAGTAAAAACAGCTTTTGAGCTTTAAAACAGACCCCCTTGTTAGGGGAGCCCTTGGGAGGCAGAATGAATCAGTCAAGTAAACGAGTGTCTAAAAAAGAACAAGAAAAGGAGCTAGAGGAGGCACGGCGTCTTGAAAAAGACTTTCGAGCTGGGAGTCAGGCTGACTGGGTGAGTGTAGAAGGTGAGGAAGCAAAAGAGTTCGAGGCTATCCAAAAGGATTTTTCTGAGCGCTACCTAGCCCGCCGGGGTGGACGTCCCAAGAGTAAAGAAGCGCTCTCTGCTGTGTTTATGAAATGGCCGGAAAGCCTCCTTGCCGATGTGAAAGCCGAAGCTGACCGCATCAATATTGGTTACCAGGCCTTTATCAAGATGGTTGTGACTGAGTCCATCGAGCGCCGCCGCAAGGATCGCCGTTAATCGATCACCTCTCCTCCCTATGGGCTACAGTATTCACAGTCTAGGTCTTTCCGACTTGCCTCGCTCCTTTTATGAGGAGTGCGCGACGATCTTTTCGATTTTTCCACTCCAAGAGATCTCAGGTGATTTTACCTGTAAGTTTAATGGGTAAGACCTTTCCTGAGGGCTTTTATGGCTGAAGTGAAGCTCTGTTCGCATATTTTCCAGGGGAATAAATTGCCTCAATCGCATCGTTTCCTAGCCATTAATGTATAAGGAATGCATCTTTTCCGCCAGTTCTGATCCCAGAAAACACCTGGTGCGCCCGATGGTAGTAAGAGCGAGGTAGGATTCGGTAAAGCCATTAAATCCTTACTGAAGTTTGAGGACCTCTTTTAGAAAATCCATATGGTCAAAAAGTGGTACATACATGACTTTCGTCTAATTTGAATTAATTTTCTCTTTTAATGAGACTTTTTATCATCTATTTCGAATTTATAAACTCGTTCTTGATCGCCAATTATCTTCATTTCGTTTATTTTTGCGATGGCAGAGCGAAGCATTTTCATCATCTCTGGATCTTTTTCATTGTTCACCAGGGTTACTTTTCTCTCCTTAGGCGTGACTTTTACTTGGGCCTGGAGCTGATTAATCCTATGGAATAGCATAGAGTATGTGATCTGCTGAACACCGAGAAAATGACGAATGAAATAGGCGGATAGGTGTGCGAGGCTCGCGCGATAGTATGTGAGGATCTGATCCAATTCGACATCGAGTTCATAAACAGTAGTTTTACTCTGCAAGCGGAGCCACTCTTTCATAGTCTTTCGATAGGATCTGAATACCTTGGGGTATTCTGCCTCGATTTTGGCCTTAGCGGTTTCTTGGCGTTTGATATCTACACCGATTTTTGCAAGTTGTTGACTTATTTCTGCCGATGCCACTCGTTTGCCGTTTTTAATCTTTGTCTTTTGGCGCAATCGGCGCTCCTTGAGGATTAAAATCGCCAATGCATTGTCATGCATGCTGATTTCAGCAATCGGTTTTTTTAGTTCAGTCGCAAGCCGTTTCTTTTTTGCCGTCAGCTTTTCAAGTTGATCTCTCACGCGATCGTTGCTTACAAGCTTCTTTCCATAGCCGCATACTCTATTTAACGACACGGCCGCTTTTTGACGACGAAAGGCCAGTTCTTGTGCAGGCCAGCGGCGAAAGTATGCGTAGACGACTTCGCTTGCATCGACCATGCTTCTAGGCAAACTGGTGAGCAGAACTGTCTGCTTTTCATTGTCCCAGTTGATTTTTATAGCTCTTGAAACGATTAAATATTTGCTGTCTTTCGAATCGGCAAGTTCAATATCAAGGTCACGCAGCGTGGCCTTTCCATACTGGTATCTGACTGGATAACTTCGACTCCTGATCTTGCGCTCTGTCCATTGATTGTCATCAAGAGTTGTAATGAAGTGGTACTTCTCTTGCGCCGCAAATGCGCGAAGGGTGCAGTAGATTTTTTACAAGCATATTCCTTGTAATTATAGGAATATAAATATAATCTTCGCATAGAATACTCCCGAAGTTAGCCGGACTTATTTAAAGTGTTGCCTGTATCGGAGGATTGCTATGCCAAATGGTTGT
>JBGSUI010000260.1:0-8520 GCA_041736175.1 Oligoflexales bacterium
GCATGAAATTAGTTAAAAAAATCAGAGAGATAGAGGACGAATTTTGGGAAAATGAGTCTAAAATTGATGAGATTGAATAAAAACTTTCATTATACCACGGAAAAAACTAAAATCTATCTTTTCATGTGCGTATACCTATAAGTCTACGAGCTTGTCTTGGACATCCACGTCTAAACTCTTGATTACCTGATCCCCACGGTAAAGCATCAATTCATACCTCCCTGGTGTAAGGAGATTGTAAACAAGCCCGGCACTTGACCTAAGACTCCACCGCACCCCCAGAAACGAGGCCTCATTATGATCTGCTGGTTGAGATTTTTTATTAACCACTACCGTGACTTCATCTAAACGATTGCCCTTCACTAGGACTTGCACGCCACTTTTAACCATCCGGTCTAACAGCGCACGCCATCCCCCCTCTTGCCGGGTGACGGTAAGGGAGCGCCAGGACTTGTAGTCAGGTTGGAAACCTTGGGTGTTCATCTCGATCGTATAGGCTAAGACCCCATGCTGGTTCCACTGCCAGTCTAGGTCGGTACCATCTGCTTCGTAGAGGATTTGGGGGGCTGTTCCTAAACGATAGGTGTTTTTCCTGCCGCCATCATCGACGATGCCCTGTTTGATCTCCTGGCCCACGGATTGAAACAGCTCACGGGCTATATTGTTTACAGAACTACACCCGAAGGGATAAATAATCATCTCCCCATAGGAATGGTAGCTGATATCGGCGATGGGTTTGAGTTGGGAGATCAGATTCATAAGAGCCTTGGTCTCTGGTTCGCTACCAGCGGTTGGCCCTCGAAAGGTATCGCTGCTGGACGAGCCACTGGATCCGTTACAGTGGTTCCAGTAAGCCGGATAGTTACGATTGAGGTCAACACCAGCCAGTTTGTCTTGATTAGACCAAGCATTTTTGCGCCACATATTGCGGCCTTCGTGGACCAGGGCGTTGCCATCTGGATTCACTTGGGGAACAATCACCACCCGGAGTTGATCCAGCCAGGTCTTAATCTGGGGGTCTTGGCCCTGGTCCATCGCCAGGGTTTCAGCCATATGGAGCAAGACCTCGGTGGTCATCACTTCGCGGGCATGGTGCATGGCGTTAAACAAGACGACCGGCTTGGTGGGGTCTTCGAGATGGTTACTAATCTCGATTCCCATGATAGGCCGCTGGCGGGTGGTCTTTCCCAGCTCAAAAAGCCGCACAGTCTCAGGATAGGAGGTCGCAAGCTTTTCCAGCCCTTGGACCACCTCATCGGGAGTCTGATATCCCTCGACGGACTGCTGGGAGATGCCCCCCTCCGGTGCAAAGGACACCTGAAAACCTAGGCTTTGAATCTCCTCTAGTTCCTGACCATCGACGATCAGTTCGACCTGGTGCTGATCCCAGCGGACCCCTGCGAGGTCGTAAGACTTTAGCTGGTTGAGATCTTCCAGGGCCCGGGGTTCGTCCACCGATATGTTTACAAACACCGATTGTTTGGGCGCCTCCCCTTGGGATGGTCGGCTGGATGTCATAAAAAGACCTACGCCCAGGATTTGGAGCCATAGAGTTGGAAAGTCACTCATTTTCATAGTTCCCCCGAATATCAAATTTTGTCTTGGAATCTCCCGTTATTGTTCCATACAAAGCGAGGCAGCGTCTATATTTTGACGATCCATCCTTGGGCTAACTTATTATGAGCGGTCGGCGGCAGTCCTCTAGCTTTTGTCGTCGGTCACTTTCATCTTGATGAAAATCGTTAACTTATACTATAAGTCCGACGGAACTAAGTTGCATAGAGGTGCTCATGGTTAGAGTAAATCAAAGTTTCACGAAGGAAGATAAGGAGGAGTTTCTCCGCTTGATTAGAGCCTTCGTTGAGGATTTGGAGAATGCTGACGAAGCAACCGCTACCATTCACGGCAAAGACGGCCATGAAATTCACCTGGAAGGAAGGTTCAATTACCATCTGATGACCTTCGGAGCCACAGCACCAAAGGCATTTCGAGAGCGGATGGAGAGGGCAACAGACCCGACATTAAGGGTTGTACTATCAAAATCAACTATCCTAAAGCTCAACTCACTATGTCATTTCTGGTTAGGTGTGCTCTAACAGCGACTCAAGAAGATTACGAAGGATGGATTGTAGTTAAAATGATTCAACCTATATAATTGTGAAGCCAGCGTGAGTTCCCCACTCCATCCATTTCATCGCCCGTTCATCTCCAAATCCTGGACGGCGGCAGATTTTAAAAAACATTTCACGATAAGCGACAAATCGCTCGGGCTCTTTATCTGGGTCGATGTTAAAAGAGGCGTTATTCTCAACATGAGCGATTAGGTTCGTTTTGATTGTAACAATGTCTTCGACATCACCCACTGAATAAATTTTACTTTGATTGAGCTTCGGTTGATCTGTCATTATTTCACCCTCCCCTATTGAGCTTAATCGGCTCAAATGGGCAAGTTCTTTAATAATTTTCACAAAACTAATACAACTCAATTTTTATTCAATTTTAGTAATATCCTTGAGTTGACGCGGGATGCCGCTACACTGGCATATCTGTCATACAAGATGAGGCAGCGTCTATATCTTGACGATTCCCCATTGGACTAAACGTCTCTGCGACCTCTAAAATCCTGCTGATCCCTAAAATTATTCATTTTTTAAGGTTTAGTGGCCTTGGCGTCAAAATTGCACTCCTCACCGTGGTTACGAACCTATTGTGGATTCTTTTGGAGCTTTAAGATGTCAAAAACTAGATTAAATTTATGCAAAGGTCTTAACCTTAAATCCCTGATCCTTTGGCCCCTAGGGTGCCTCATCCTTACTTTATCTGCATGGGGCTGCCTCCCCTCCTTTAAAACCCCCAGCCAACTCTCCCAGGTGGTCGCACCTCATAACCAACCAGACTGGATCGGTGGCCTGCGCGATGATGGTCGTGTTTATATCCATGCCTTTGATGTGACTCCCCAGGTCGTCCGCATCGGTGACCCTGTCGTCATCAGCTGGTTTGCTCCTGGAGCAGACTCAGTCGACATCATCGGTGTGGGAAACAACCTCCCCCCAACAGGCCATATGAACTTTTGGCCTAGTAGGACTGAGACCTACCAGATGATCGCTCGCCGCCAAGGGGAGCGGGGCGAGATCCAAGTCAACCGATTTTTGACCATTTTTGCAGAGGCTGTGGTTGGACCACCTGCCATCTGGTCCTTTAGACCCGAACGCAACGGTATTAAACCCAACGAATTGACCAACCTTCGGTGGCGTGTCGCCGGCTGCACCACGGTACGGATCACCACTATCTATGGCTTTTTTGCAGAACGCCCCTGCATTTTGGAAGAAGATGTCTTAACCGTAAACAGCCCCGAAACAGTACAGTTTACGATTGAACTCTATAATAGTAGACAAGAGTTTATGATCTTCGGATCCACAACCCTGGATATAGTGCCCGAAGTTAAAACTCCCATCATCACCCGCTTTGAAACCAGCGAGCGGCAGATCGTCGACGCAGGCTCCCTGGTGACGATCCTCTGGGAAACCCTGGAATCGGATAATATAAGAATCAGTCCCGACCCCTCTTTTGTGGGCTCTTTACCAGATCTCAACCGGCTCCCTGCCAGTGGACAAATCTATGCACGTCCCACCCAAGACACCACCTATATATTGACCGCCACCAATAATCAGGGACGGACCACCACCCGCGAACTCAGACTGCAAGTCTCACGGGGACCACACATCACCGAGTTTACGGCAAACCCTCCAAGGATCCCCGCCAACGGCAAGACCATGCTCCAATGGTCGAGCCAAAACTGTGTCCAAGCAGAACTCTCCAGCCCTCAGGGCAAAACTGTGGTCCCCTGCCAAGGATCCCAGATTCTGCAGCTCACCCAGTCCACCACGTTCAACCTCGTTGCCACCAGTGCTGCAGGGGCTACCGAGACCAAGAGTTTTATCGTCGCCGTAGACCATCAGACCCAAGCTGCGACGATCGAAGCCTTTACTGCGACATCCACTCGGGTCAGAGTCGGGACTGAAGTGACCCTTGTTTGGTCAACCCAAAACGCCGGTAAAGTAGAAATTATCGGACTGCCCACACCTCAAGTCCAGGCTTCAGGCAGCATGAAAGTGGTCGCGAACGCCACCACCACCCTTATCATGCGCGTTTACAATCCTGGAGAAACCGTCCCCGCCAGGGAGTGGCCCTTGACCATCGAAGTCTATAATCCTGTGTTACAAATCAAATCCTTTAGCGCCTCCTCGACCCTGGTCCCCGTCGGTGGATCCACCACTTTGTCCTGGAATACCACCGGCTGCCGCCGTGTTGTAATCCAGGATCTTGCAGACACTCAACATGGATTTCTCCTCGATACCACCCGTGCCTGCAAGGGGACTGTGAGGGTGCCCGTGCGCCAAGGGGCCACCTTTAGGCTTTATGTGTCTGGGGTTGATGGCCAAACCGCAAGCCAAGACATCACGATTGTCGCGGGCAAAGATCTGACGGAAGCTCTGATCAATATCATGCGCAATTAGGGATGACGGCAGTTGCTTGATCAAAATACGATGTTCAATGATTTAATATAGTTACAACTTTTAGGTACCATAAAGTTGTGAAAATGCGATTTTTAGGTACCATAAAGTTGTGAAAATGCTATGATGCTACTAGTCTAGAGTTGAGGCGGCTGGATGAAGCGCGACATCACAAAACAACTCAATCATTGGTCCATGGCAGCCAAGCGGAAACCTCTGGTCGTGCTTGGAGCGCGACAGGTTGGCAAGACTTATACCTTGAGGGAGTTTGGTCACAACCGTTACCAAAAAGTCCATGAGATCAACTTCCAGTCGACGCCCTCTGCCCATTCGGTATTTGCTGCGGATTTAGACGCTGCCCGCATGGTTAGGGATTTAGAGCTCGTTCTTGGTACGACGATTGATACACGTGGTGACGAAGCTCTGTTTTTTGACGAAATTCAGGATTGTCCGCGGGCCCTAACAGCCCTAAAATATTTTTGCGAGCAGTTGCCTAGTCTGCCAGTGATGACAGCGGGATCGCTCCTGGGAATCTATCTGGTACCCACACCCTTTCCAGTGGGAAAAGTAGACATTGTTTATATGGATCCCATGTCCTTTGGGGAAGTCCTCCAAGCTCAGCAGAAATCCAAGTTGTTCGAGGCCTTTACCGCGGCAGTTGAATCGCCACAATCACTCTCCCCTGTCGCCCACGAACAATTGTGGGATGCCTTTAAAAACTACCTTTGTACCGGAGGGCTTCCAGAAGTCGTCTCCACCTGGATCGACCATGGGTCCGACCGATCCTTGACCGCACTTTCTGCTGCAAGGCAGCTGCTTCAGCTTTTAATCGCGTCCTATACGGCAGATATTGCTAAGCATGCGGGCAAAGTAAATGCCATGCATATCGAAAGGGTTTGGCGCAATGTCCCCCAGCAGTTAGCATTGGCCCAGGACGCCAGCACCAACCGCTACAAATTCAAAAACGTTATCACCGGGGTCAACGCCTATCGCGATCTTGCTGGACCGATTGACTGGCTTGTGCGGGCTCATATGGTACACAAAATTGCGATATGTCATTCTGCAGATTCTCCGATTGCGGCTTTTACAAAGGAAAACATTTTCAAGTTATATATGTTTGATACGGGCATCCTTGGCGCCCTGCTAAACTTGCAACCTTCCCTCATTCAAGATTTTGACTTTGGCACCTATAAAGGGTATTTGGCAGAAAACTTTGTGGCCGCAGAGCTGATCGCCACCAGACCTCACAGGGCTGGGGAGCCAAGCCTCCACGCATGGTGCCAAGGACAAGCCGAGATCGAGTTTCTTGTGGAATCATCACTGGGAGCGATTCCCATCGAAGTCAAATCAGGGCAGCGGATCAGAGCCCAAAGTTTGCGGAGCTTTAATGATCGCTACAAACCAGCGGTTTCCATTATTCTCTCGGCGCGGCGACCCAGCGAAACCATCGATGGTTCTACCCGTCACATCAACCTCCCCCTGTACCTAGCCTCTAGGATCTGGCACACAGGTCAGGCTGTCCGTGGCGGGATTTTTGAATAACCACAAGATATAATTGACTTTCATTTCGAAATGCAATAAAATAGGGGGGTGTTATATGATCGGTTGGTATATTTTAGGGGTGTATTATGTTTGCGCGAAGCCTCGAACGGGATCTTGAGAGGTGGGCTGGTTCCAGTCGACCAAAGCCGCTGATACTCCGAGGTGCGCGTCAGGTCGGTAAATCCACCCTTGTACGGGAATTTGCGCGCAAGAATGGCTTCCAACTTTTAGAGCTAAACTTAGAGCGGTATGTAAAGCTGATACCTCTTTTTGCTACTTTTGATATTAAAAAAATTTTGCTTGAGATCGATAGTATTTTTGAATGCAAAGTAAGCGCACTCTCAAAACCTCTTCTCTTTTTGGATGAGATTCAGGCGGTTCCTTCGGCTATCGCAGCACTTAGGTACTTTTATGAGGACTGTCCCGAGATCCGTGTTATCGCAGCGGGATCGCTGCTTGAGTTTGCCCTAAGCAAATTTCAATACTCCGTGCCAGTTGGCCGCATTGAGTACCGGTATATCGGTCCTCTTTCGTTTGAGGAGTTTCTTGCTGCTAAGAACCAAAACTTTTTGCTCGAACACTTAAGAGAGGCTGAGCAAGATCTTTCGGTCCTATCCGATATAGCTCACGACAAGCTTCTTGTACTGTTGCGGGAATTTCTTTTTTTAGGAGGAATGCCGGAAGTCGTCGCAAAACTAGTTGAAACCGATGACCCCTTTACAGCGGGGGTGGTTCATCAATCATTACTTGATACCTTTGAAAACGATCTTGCTAAATATAGTTCTGGCACCGCTCTCGAACGAATGCGGAACGTGTTTCAAAAGCTACCACTACACGTGGGAAAAAAGATTAAATATGTCAATTTTTCAAAAGAGGATCAAGCCAAAGAGATTAAACAAAGCCTTAACCAGCTTGCTATGGCCCAACTCTGGTACCCGGTGTTCCACTCTGATGGAACCGGTCTACCTCTCGGAGCTACAGCATCATCTGAAGTAAGAAAAGTTGTTTACTTGGATGTTGGTCTTATGAACCGAGCACTTGATCTTAAATGGAGTCATATTGCCAAACTTTCCGAACGAACCCTCTGTAACGAAGGTATTATAGCCGAGCAGTTTGTGGGCCAAGAGCTTTTGGGTCGAGGGGACGCCTACGAAAAGCCTTCCCTCTTTTACTGGTTACGTGAAGGAAAAACCGGCAATGCTGAGGTGGATTACCTTATTGCAGCAGGTCGTTCGGTACTACCGATCGAGGTTAAGTCTGGAAAGTCGGGATCGTTAAAATCTTTGGAATATTTTGCCAAGACCCATGATTCTCCGCTAGCGGTGCGGTTTGATCTTAATAAACCCAACTTCCAAAGGAAACCTTTTCCTCTCTTGTCCCTGCCGCTTTATATGGCCCAGCGGTGCCCCTCTATCATCGAAAATTTTTTGCAGGATCAGCTACCAGCTCTGAAGGAAGAAAATCCCTAAGGAAAATCAATCTTCCAAAGGGCGCTAGCCACATCGGCTAAACGCTGCTGGCGGGCGACAATCTTATTTTCGTTCCATTCATCGTAGTTTTCAGCGATAGCTCGCGTTATACTAAATACACTTTTACGGTAGACCAATTGCTTAGTGCCATAGGAACCGTTACCCAGCCGCTTGTTTGGTTTTGATTCCAGGGGCGTCAAATTTCCTAACCTATAAATAAGTCTCTCTTGGATCGATTCTTCGATGTAGGACCATTCTTCGGAAGGGTGCTCAGGCAGGATATGTTCGAGGTTGTATTTAGCACTCTCAAAATTGAATTCCTTTCCCGACATCTGCTTTTCCAGCTCAAATAAAATAAATCGAGCGACTTTTTTGGTTCTGGAGTTTGTGGTTCGTAGCTCCTTTTCAGCAAAAGAGGCTTTAAAGTGTTTGTCCTCCGGATACAACTCATGAAGTGCCTTTAGAATATCTGTAGCTGTTGTAAGCATGCCTTCAGAAACTTTCCATGCCACCTCCTATTCCAATAAATCCTGAGAAACTCAGGAAAGCTCTCGCTTCCTATGAGGCCGACCATACGCTCCCACCGGTCTTCAAGGGATCTTAATTCCACTTCATGGCTTGCAGTCTGGGCACTGATCACGGTAAAGAGGTAGTTCATAAGGAGATCGGTTGCGGAAAGCCTTACCCCCCTCGCATTAAGAGTTTCAAACACTTTAAAAGCATTTAGTTCGTCAGTGACCGTGATTACCGTGAAAAAAAGTTTATCCACAACAGTATCAGTCAACTACCCCGCCCTAAAGGGCGGAGCTTGCTTGAAGAGATTCTACAGGCTCTCATGTTGACCCGGCTAAGCAACAAAGGAGAATTTCTTTTTGAGCTACGTTAGAAACCAATATATAGGCACCTTGGGATGCTTCACCAGTCCCAGGCTCTGCGGCAAAGGGTTAAACAGGTTTAAGGGGTTAAGCCAGTGCTCTTTGCATTTAAAACGGTTT
>JBGSUI010000047.1:0-16104 GCA_041736175.1 Oligoflexales bacterium
TGAAAATGCTTCGATCCGCTATCGCGAAAATCAATGAGATGAAAATCATAGGAGATCAAGAACGAGTTTATAAATTTGAAATAGATGATAAAAAAGTCTCAGAAAAAGAGAAAATTTATTCCAATTAGACGAAAGTCATGACATAAAGGCTTGCATGAATGTCCGGATTCATCCCAATAAGGGTACCAATGAGCTCCCATCCATTTCTGGTGCGAACAAACAGGGGGCCACCGGAATCTCCAGGATCCGTTCGCGCCAACATTGCGATGGTCGGTCCACCTTCATCACCATAATGTTCGGCATCAATGAGAATACTTGAGGCCAGACGAAGCTCACTCGAACTCGTTAGCCCAGTGCCCCAGCTATGACTAGCCCCGACTAAACTAAATGGGTAGCCTCGATTGGGAGCGTCTGGATTATCTTTAATGGTTTTAATGTCGGGGTTACTGATGTCTGGAAGCTTTGCCGGTTTAATATATCGTGGGTCCATGATGCCGTCGATGACCAGGGCAGCGAGGTCGTTAGGACCATCAATAGGAGCCTTGGAATTAATTGATTTCTTGCAGTTCGGAAACATAACCTTCTTAACTGGATAGGACAGTTTGAGATCCCCATTTTTGTCCTGGTGTGCATAAACTCTAGCGGTTCGTGAAAAACTTATACAATGACGTGCTGTCAATACGATTTTAGGAGAAATGGCAACACCGGTGCATCGAGGATGATCATTCCCAGAACCGTCCTGATAAACTACCGAAATAAGAACCGTGGCGCGGATTCGCGAATCATCAATAGAAAGGACATCCCCGTCCATGGCTAACTTGTAAGGTTGCGTAGGTTCATTCTTTTTGCGAACACAACTCGCCGTTAAAGCCCCAAAAAGGAGCGTTCCTACCAATGAAATAATCATGACCTTGGCAAGGAACAGTTTCGTTGATTGACTTTTAGTCTCATTCATTCGTCAAAACCTCTCAAAATTGGTAAACATTCATAATTTATTCGATGCAAGATTTGATCCATGTTCACCTATAGATATATTGAGCATTTTTTTTGTAGATTTTTTTGGTGCAGATATAGCCAGTGTCAGGCGGAGGATTGTTTTTACGGGTTCTAAACGAATAAAATTAAAATAGTTATAACAATTTTTTGCCAAATTAAAAGGAATGGCTAGCTAGCGAATACTACTCGTCAGGTCAAAGGGAAAGGTCATTTTCTACCGAATAGGTCTAGAAGATTTTTCGATTGACTTAGATAAAGGAGTTTTCGATGCGCTATCTTTTAGTGCCTATGGCCTGCATTTGGATAGTTTTTCACACTGAATTGATCCTGACCCGATCAATTGCCCGTGACGGGGTGGCGTTTGCCAACTCTCCTGTGGCTCTCGGAACAAATCAAGAATTGGATGGGACAAAGTCAAACTATGAAGGATTTGAAAACTTTATAACCCGTAAGGGTAGTAAACTTTTTGATGGTGATCAGGAATTTAGATTTTTGGGTTTCCTCGCACCGGAGTTACACCGTCTTGAAGACGATGCAAAAGGAAAATGCCCCTTTGATTCAAGGGAATGGGGACAATACTTTGATTGGCCATTACCCCAGGAACAAGAAAACCATATCCGAGCCATGGTCCTCAGCGGCCTGACCGTCACCAGAATTTATACGTTATCTATCCAACAAAACGAAGACCACCTCTGTGGTCGAGAAACCCATGTGAGGCGACCTAAGACCAGGACGGAAATGCCCAGCTTAGACGAGGCCGCTATGGTGCGCTACGATCAAATGATCTATTTTGCCAATAAACATCGCCTTAGAATCATCGCACCCTTTATCGACCAATGGGAATGGTGGGGAGGACGTAAACAGCTTGCGGCTTTTTATGGGGAGTCTGAAGATCAATTCTATAATGTGAAGAGTCAAACTTATAAAGCGTATAAGCATATTATTAAACAAGTCATCACCCGAAAAAATACGGTGACGGGACGTTTTTACTTTGAAGAAAAATCTATTATGGGATGGGAAACAGGCAATGAACTCAAAGATTCTAACGCACGTTTTTTAAGGGAAACAGCTGCCTATATCCGCTCGTTGGCACCCCACCAGTTGATCGTCGATGGGACCTATACTCGTATCAATTCTTTTGCGGTCGATAATCCCCATGTGGATATCATCTCGAATCACTTTTACGAAAACGCTAACAATCTTGACGCCGCACAGGTCGCCCGCGACCTTAAAGCGATCCAGGGGAAAAAGGCATATATTGTGGGTGAATATGGGCTAGCAGAAATGAGTCTTTTAGAATCGATCTCCCATGCCATCATCCATACGAGTATTGATGGGCATAGGGCAGCAGGTGGCTTGGTTTGGGGCCTTAGGGGCCGCAGGCATAACGGAGGGTTCTACTTCCATAGGGAAGGATCAACCTATCGCAGCTACCGTCTGCCGGGTTTTCCAGAAGGTGAGGACAACCAGGAAATGGCGGTGATTAGCATGGTCCGCCAAGGCCAGGCTGAACTCCTAGGCTTAAAGACTGTCCCATCCTTGCCTAGGCCGGACGCCCCTGTGCTCCTGCCGATCAAGGACGGGTATCTCATCAATTGGATGGGGTCTCCCGTAGGCCGTACCTACCGCATCGAAAAAGCACCTTCCCTTGCAGGACCTTGGCAAACCCTAGCCGAGGGTCTATCGGACGGTCAAGATGGCCATGATCCTACGAAATCCTCGCTGTATGCTGATGAGTCGGCGAAGTCCTCCCCCGACAGCTTTTTTTACCGAGTCTATGCTGTCAATGAAAGCGGTGAATCGGAGCCATCGCAACCGATGTCTAACCAAGCTCTTAGATCTTTTTCCCCCTAACTCAAATGTTATAAATAGCTTTATATATATGTTTCCATAAAGCGAATTTTATGGTAGCTTTAAGCGCAGTGGGGAAGTCTCCCCACATGCCCCCCTGCTAGAATCTTCCGTGTTCTCCCACCAAATGAGAAATCTGTGTATTTTAAACAAATCTTATCCGTACTAAGTGTTTATGGCGCTACCGGTCTTTCCAGCTGCCAAAAGAGTCATGGAGGGGGACCGTCAGGCGCCGAACCTTTGAATGTACAGTCCCCAAATGCCCCCGTCCATCAACTAAACTTAGAGTCTCTAGGACCCGCAGCCCAGCAGGGATACAAGTTCCTGGTCAATGACAACTATATCGGCTGCGGAATTCCCATCCCCGTTATGCAGCGGGCTATGGATGCCAAAGTATTGATTCCTGGCCCTTTGATGCAGGCTTTTTTTCCCACAGCAGCTTCGGATGTGTTTACAGCGAGCGGCATCCCAGGACGTAACCAAGAAAACGCCAAGATCGCTCCGAGTTTTAACGCTTTCACTACCGAGAGAGGTGTCCAAGCGATCAACTTTAACTGCCTCTCCTGCCATGGGGATATCGTGGGAGACCAATTTGTAGTTGGTCTTGGCAACCGCACCCGGGACTTTACCCAGGATATCCGGGCGTTTTCTAAGATTCTTCCACTTTTCGCTCGGACCGATGCCGAGCGGGAAGAGGTGGCGATCTTTAACCGATCAATGGAAGCCATAGCTCCCTATGTTAAGACAAAAACAATCGGTACCAACCCTGCCGTAAATCTGACTTATGCCTTGTTTGCCCATCGGCGGGTGGATGACTTCACATGGAGCGACGCACCGTTGCTGGCGCCTCCAGGGACGGAATTTCCCCCTGTGGATGTGCCGCCCTGGTGGAGGATGAAGTGGAAATCATCGATGTTCTATAACGGAGAATTTGTCTCGAACCATCACCGGGTGATGATGCTGGCTTCTGCTCTGTGTGTCAAAGACGATAAGGCGATCTTAGCCCAGGAGGCAAAGTTTAAAAATCTGGAGACTTTTATCAAATCTCTCGAAGCTCCCCGCTATCCACGGCCTATCAATGGCGAGCGGGCAAGCCGGGGACAGCGCCTTTACGCCCGGCACTGTGCCCAATGCCATGGAACCTATGGTGACCAAGGCAACACCGACTATAAGACTCCGTTGATCCCCATTGAAGTTGTAGACACGGACCCTGCTCTTATGGAGCAGCAAACAGGCCCGGTAGATAAGAGATTTCGAGAATGGGGAGACGCTTTTTCTCGTAATGTCTATGGTGAAGGGATGCAAACCCGAGAAAACCGCGGTTATATCGCTCCACCGCTCCACGGGATTTGGGCGACAGCACCCTACCTTCACAACGGATCAGTCCCGAGCCTGGAGGGAGTTTTAAACACTAGGGCCCGGCCAAAATTCTGGCAGAAGACCGTCTTTGATCCCAAGCAGGACTACGATATCGAAGGGATGTCTGTGCGCTTCCGGGAGTTGTCCCAAGGTCAAAATTCTGCTCTGCCTCTGACCAAACGGTACATCTATGATACGACTCTCCCAGGATATGGAAACGGTGGTCACCGTTTTGGGGATCTGCTGCTCCAAGCCGAACGCAATGCGATCTTGGAGTACCTGAAAACTCTTTAAACAAAAAATAGCCATATTCTAGATTATTCCTGTGCCTATTGTAAAAATAAATAACTTAAATTTAGTTTTTACCTACGGATCCATGCTCAAAACTTCGACCTGATCGGTAAATAAATAGCGGCCTTCTTTGATTAACATATCGCGCACAGAGGGCATCAGGACGATGTCCCGTTTGACAGTGATAAAAGGTGGGTTGCGCGTGGGAGAGTAGAGCTGAAAGTTGGTCGCAGGGTTTTGTTTGAGGCACTCGGCCACAGTCTCAGTGGCTCCTTTAATGTCACAGGCATAGTGCTGGGCGCTGCCGCGAAAGCGCATGGCATCGGGGTAAATCCCGGAGAGGGTTTTGCTAACCCCATCTGTGGTTTCTGGCCGGAGGGTACCGCGCTTTTTAAGGGACAACACCTGCTTGCCTTCTTGGATCCAGACCTCTCCAGACTCGTCTTGGCTTGCCTGCCAGGGTACCGAACTCAGCTGAAAATCGTGGGCTTTTTTGAGGATTTTAGCGACCGTCTGGCTACTAGTACCAGGAGGGAATGTGACGGAGAGTGCTCCGGGAGCCGACTCTACCTGTCCCCAGGAGGTCAACCACTGGCTTTGTGGAGCAGGGGCCTTAACCAAGGTTTGTTTGCTTGGGGCGTCTGTAAAGCGGACTAAGACTCCCTGAGTGGGGTTTTGTTTTAAATAACCATCGATCGAGCGTAGCCTGAGGGTCGCTCGTTCTTCGCCTTTGGAGAAATCCTTTGAAGGGACTAGGGGCGACTTTGCCGCGAGGGTCTGTTGACCCAAAGATTGGGATGGTGATGCATCGGGTGACCCCCCTTCAGGCTGCCACTGCAACTTCATCTCCACGTCGACTCCTTGGCCATCGACTTGCCAGGCTTGGGGTGGAAGGGTGACCACCTGGATATTTTTATGGGGCTGGCCGACGATCGTGCCCTTTGCTACAACCTGGGAAACCCCTGTTGATATTTTGGGGCGTGATTCCCACTGAATGGTAGGGACTAAACCAGAGGGCGATTTAGAGGGATCCACCTGAGCTGACTCTGACCCAAGGCTTTCGAGTCTAAAGGCGACAGTAAAGGACTTCTTAGTCCCTTTAAATCCTTCGGGGAGCCAAAAGGTTCGGGTGCGGTAGGCGTTGAAGAACCGGAGCGTGGGTCGTTTTTGGGTGGCCCCAAGTTTTTCGACGACCCCCAGGATATCTCCTGAACCTGAACTCGCTTCAGAAGGCACTCCAGCGTCGTCCTCCTCGATCTTTGGGGGCTGGCCTGGGGTGGCAGCGAACTTAGATTTTTCGTCGCCCAGGACTTTTTTCGGACCTTGCCGCTTGGCGGATTTAGGAGTCTTAACGACGGTGGTATTCTTCGAGCTTGCGATCACATATCCCAAAATCCCGCTGGTCACAACCAGCGAAGCCACGACCAGCAAAGCCATCGGGTTGGCTTTCAGTGATTTACTCCCAAAATCTTTCATGGGTCGTGCCTTATGGAAGGAGCTGTGTGGGAATGACTCTATTCATTGTCCATCTTTGATTGGATCACATCTAGAACCCATAAAGCAACTATCTCTATGTTTAGTCTCGGAGTCTAAGCTCATTTTTTTGTTGGCATAAACATTGCTTGTTTGCTTTTGCGGGATTTGATGTCCCCATCTTTAACCCACCATGATCCTTTAGAAATGGAACACGATGAAAAGACAAAGAATAAAGACAGATCGCAACCGCTTCTTTCCGACCTTTAACCCCCGCCCCCGCATTCTCGGAACCATTTCGATGATCGTGCTCGGAGGGTGCATGAACACCAACCGCCTGCAAGAAGGCAATGGTTATCAGGTGAATTCCGAAGTCGATAGTTTTACGCCACGAACCATGGATTTTGACCGCATCAAAAGTCAAAAAACAATGGCAAAGATCGACGAAATTACCAATATTTATCTCAACGAAGCGATCGAGTGGGCCAACAGCCAAAAGCCTTGCTCAAGCCGCTGTTTTGCCTTAATCCTCTCCGAGACTTTGGCGGCATCGGGAAGCAAAGACTCCGTAAACAAAAAAATCGTCCAGATTCGGGACAACCAACCCTACCGTCGATGGGGTAGCATCCCCCAGTTTCCCGGGTGGCGAGGCTACCAAGGAGCTATCGAGCCACTGATCAGTAAGGGAGCGACCACAGACGGTCGTTACACTCTGAGCGAAGGAGTCCTTAGGCTTACTATGACTGAGAGTATTTTTAAGGGGATTGGCGTCAAAGATTCGCCTGGATCTTTTTTAGAGGTTGGGACTCTCGTGCCTTATGAGCTTGCCCCAGGGTCCACAGTCAGGGACCGTCCCTACACCGGGGGTGAGGCGCTTTTTATTGGATCGGATAAATTTGGTCATTTTCTAAGCACGGGGTACGAGTACCTCGAAGCCTACCTGGAAACCAAAGACGAAACCCTCGCGGCCAATCTCAGCCAAGAGGACGCGGAAAAGCGCGCTTTGTTTGCTACAGCGGTCCGTGGACTCATCACCGAAGGGACGATTCTGGGTGGCTGGACTTCACGGGTTTTTTCCTATGGAGATCTTGCTGCGAATTTTGCTGGGTTCGAGTTTTTTAAGGCTGTGGTCGATGATAAATCTCCATACTTTGTTTATGACAAACAAGACAGTACTTGGAAAAAAGGTCCTAAGATTTTCCAATGGGCGGATTTTATCGAGCCCGCATGGGACGAAGGGATTAACTGCAGCTCATACCATCGATCCCTCACTGGAGACAATCATTTGCAGCAAAAACTCGTGGAAAACTATCTCAATTTGAGCGGCAAAGGCTATGGGGATATCTCCTGTCCGGTGCTCCCCAAAAGTTGTCAGGAATCAGCAAAAGCCTATGAAAAGTCCTTTGGTCCGACCTTAGCAGCCACTCTGATCAGCCCCACTTGCCAGGAAATCGCTGGTGGCAAACCCAAACATAAAGTGACCCAAACCGATCTGGGTCGAGACAATTCCTATTACGACAGCATTGGGATCTATTCGGGAGAGACTATCGTCGAAAAAGCCAAAGTTTGGTGTCGCACCGAAAGAGACCGTCTCGTAAAGGAACGGTGTGCGGCCTCACTCTCCCTTTATGGGAGTCTGGAAAACTGTCTGGTTACGATGCCAAAAGTGACTTCGGAGAGGTTTCGCTGCGAGATGGACGCTCGGGACTTTGCCGGATGGATATTTTAACTCTAATAGATTTCGATTCCAGATCCACCAGAGCCGCCGGAGTCAGGCTTTGAGGGTTTTGGCGAGGTTACTGGGCAGGTGGCACTGGCTAACTGTGCTTCAGTCACCAGCTTTTTCCATTCGTTTTCCCAGCCTTGGATATCGGGAAAGGTGCCTGGTGCCGGTCGTCCATACACTAAGAACTTGCAAATGATCTGCTGATATCTGCTTGAGATTTTAAGATCGGTTGTAGGTGTTTGTTGTGGTTTTCGTCCCCAACTGCGGTTTTCTTGATACATTTGAGGACCCCATGTAGGGTTTAAAACGCTGATGATCTCAATCGAAGCTGGCAATTTGGGTTGGTATTCGGCGATAAAGCCTATAAACTCCCCACTTTTTGTAAACACAGGAGATCCTTTAGGCAAATCCTGTTCAGGAGAGAGTTTAGTCAAACTATAGAAAACCGGGTGCCCCGCGACGCTGGTGGTCATATCGATGGAGATTTCTAGGGTCTTCATTTGCTCTTTTCGCAGTGTTACATCATAGATTGGTGCGACCACATAGACTTTGTCTTCTACTTTTATGGGCTGAATCGCTACTTTCGAGGCTGTGGTGCATGCCATATCTTGGGGTGAATAAGGATTTAGGGACACGCTGATGTCAAAAAGCTCGCCGTTATAAGCCCAGCCCTGGGGGTTCCACCTATAGAGGTCAAAAAGACGTAAGGCAAATTGGTTGAATCCAGCGTTGCTAAAATAGGTAAAATTCATGCCAAAATTGCGGCTGGCTTGGTCGCTATTTTGAAATTCGTAGTTGATTATTTTCTTATATATTTTGATGTTTTCGTCAGATTTATTGACTTTTAGATAGGCGACGTAGGTGTCGTCAAGCTGTTTATAGAGAATTAACTCCCAGGGTCGTTCAGGATGATAGGCTGCTTCAGGGTGGCTAGATTTTTGACATTTGATCACAACCTGGCGAAAGTAAGGAGGGCTCATGAGTTTTGCAGTGTTTGAAACGACATTGCCCGCCACAGAGCTCTCAGGTTGGGATGACCTCATACACCCCATGCCCATGAACGTGGTCAGGAGGTGCAGCCCAAGAGACAGGATCAGTGTGTAAGGAGGAGACTCGGGCAATTTTTTAGAGCTTGTTGAGGCATCCATAGACTTGGCGCTTCTTTTCTTCGGGATCGGTTGGAAGTGGAGGCGGCAACTCGGGGGTATAGTCCGTATAACATCCCGTCGTCACACCACCTAAGGAGCTGACGTTTTTGCAGTCGACAGTGCCACTCTTGGGCTCTTTGACCCATTGGACCACGATGCGTTTTTTGTCTTGAGACTGGCCACAGGAGATGAGTTTAGCTCCAGTGCCGGGCGCGTCTTTGAGGACCGGAGTGAGGAGGTCAGCCTTGGTGAGCTCGGCGGTGACGGTGTTCCAATCACAGGTAAACTCAGCCTTTCGAATCGCTACACAGGTCTTAGAATCAAAATCCCAGGTTTTACCTTGGTCGAAGCATTCTTTAATAGGCCCAGTCCATTGGAACTCCACCTTGTCACCTTTGACGCAAGGTGCCGTGTCCCAGTTTTCGGTTCCAGTCGTGATCGGATTTTGAGTCGAGACATCATCCGAAGTGCCAAACTTGCCATCAGGACCGGCTAAGACTGTTTTATCATCAGAGGTCCCAAACTTGCCGTCGGGGCCTGGAAAGGTGGCGGTATCGTCGGTGGTTCCCATTTGATTGTCTTTGCCTGGGAGTTGGACATAGTCATCGCTGGTCCCAAGGACTCCGTCTTCGCCAGGCTGTTGTTTACCGGTATTGAGGAGGTCTTCGACGCTCTTGATATCATTAGGGTTTGTGGCAGAGGTGTTTGCTCCAGCACCGGTGCCGGTGCCTGTTCCGTTTTTGCTATTGGCATCGTCGGCGGCGTCTCGGGCACCATTGTTGCCCCCAAACTGGGCCTTGGAGCAAGCAATCATCCCAAAACTTCCACCTAAACATCCAATGGTTAAAGAGATGATGTAGTATCTTTTAAAGTTTTCCAAGGGTCCCCTCCAAAGAAAAGTTAACCGTCTAAAGTGTTATCGGTCGTTCCTTGAGGAAACTTTAGGGATTTAGCAATGGGGAACTAAAAACCATCATAAAGATTGGATGGGTACATGCAGTGATCGACTCAACCTTTGAGTTCTAAACAGGTTGGAAAGATGGCCAAGAGAAACGGATCTTCTTTGAGTTGAGAGTCGGATGCCAGGGTGAGATCTATTTTTTGTTCTCCAATCTCTTCATGAAGGCTAGTGAGGAGGTTTAGTTTAATCTCAAAGGTGTTACCAAGAGGCTCCTCAGGAACAACTATCAGTAGGTCGATATCTCCCCCTCTTTTTTGGTGATTGACCCGACTGCCATAGAGGTAAACTCGCCCGTTAGGAACTAATCGCCGTGACACCTTAAGGATACCGTCAATTTCTGTAGGACTAAGACGCATTTTTTTTGATTTCTTGCAAGATAATGGGAGTGGCTTGATAAACATAAGCAAAAAGATTTTCCAAATCTTTTTCGGTATATTCGTGGACTATGCGGTTTCTGACCCCTCTGTAGGCGAGCCAAAGCTTAGAGTCATGAATCACGTTTAATTTTTCCCCTACATGCAGATAGTCTCGCAAAGTTCCGTCGAATCCTGGATCCTGTTCTAACACCACAGCTCGCAAATACTTGGATACGAACAGATCGACGACTCGTGAAAAGCGCGCCGTTAGGCCTTCCCATACTTCGAGTTCGTCACTGGTTAAACCGTCAATCTTTGGTGAAAGTGTTTTAGCTTTTTGAAAGCTATGCTCCAAGTGGAAGGCTGCCTTTGTGAGCTGAAGCCGATATTTTTCTTTTAGGTGTTCCGCATTCAAAGTCTCAACTCCCGTCTAATCTTCATCGAGGGATAGGATGGCCATAAAAGCATCCTGAGGTATTTCGACCCGGCCCACAGATTTCATCCGTTTCTTGCCTTCTTTTTGCTTTTCGAGGAGCTTTCTCTTACGTGAAATATCACCCCCGTAGCATTTTGCAGTTACGTCTTTCCTAAGGGCCGAGACCGTCTCCCTTGCCACCACTTTGCTGCCGATGGCAGCCTGGAGGGCGATTTGGAACATCTGCCGGGGGAGGATGTCTTTGAGCTTTTTACAGAGACTTCGCCCGCGGATGGCTGCCGTGGTTCGGTGCACGATACAGGAGAGGGCATCGATGGGCTCGCCGTTGACAAGGACATCGAGTTTGACCAAGTCACCCTCGCGGTAATCTAAAAGTTCGTAGTCCATGGAAGCATAGCCACGGGAGATGCTCTTGAGTTTGTCGTGGAAATCAAAAATCATCTCGTTCATGGGGATTTCATAGTGGAGTTTGATTCGTTTAGTCTGGGTATACTCCATCCCTTTTTGGATGCCACGGCGTTCGGTCAATAGCTTAAGAAGACCTCCCAGATACTCTTCGGGAGTATGCACGTTGAGAGTCGCATAGGGCTCTTCGATTTTGAGGATCTTAGTGGTCTCAGGCATCTTTGCCGGGTTTTCGATCTTGACCATTTTTTCCATGGTGTCAAACACATGATAGACCACGGTAGGAGCGGTAAAGATCAGGTCGAGATTATACTCCCGCTCGAGACGTTCTTGGACGATATCCATATGGAGAAGACCTAAAAACCCGACTCGAAACCCCATCCCAAGGGCACTGGAGCTCTCCACTTCGTAAATTAAAGACGAGTCGTTGAGCTGGAGTTTTTCCAGAGAGTCTTTAAGAACCAGATACTCCCCTGTATCAACGGGAAAGATCCCGCCAAAAACCATTTGTTTAGCCGGGCGAAACCCGCCTAGGGGGCTTTGAGCTGGGGTATGGGCATCCGTGATGGTGTCGCCAACGCGGGTGTCGGCGACAGCTTTGATGGAGCCTGCGATCACACCGACTTCGCCGCTCCCCATGGTGACCACATCGATGATCTTAGGGGAGAGCTTGCCGAGTTTAAGGACTTCAAAAACCTTGCCGCTAGACATCATCTGAATCTTTTGGCCCTTGGTCAGGGTTCCCGCCACCACCCGCACCAGCGAGACAGCTCCCAAGTAGGAATCAAACCAGCTATCAAAAATAAGCGCCTGGAGTGGTCCTGTGTTTTGGTTTTGAGGGGCTGGGATCCTCGTCACGATGGCTTCCAAGATGTCCTTGATCCCGATCCCGGCCTTAGCGCTGGCTAAAACAGCACCGGAGGAGTCTATGGCGAGTTCTTCTTCGATCTCGCCCATCACCTTTTCTGGATCTGCGCTTGGCAGGTCGATTTTATTGATGACTGGAATCAGGGTGAGCTGACAGGCCATGGCGAGTTGGACATTAGCGACCGTCTGGGCCTCGACCCCCTGGCTGGCATCCACAACCACTAAGGCCCCCTCGCAAGCAGCGAGGCTCCGTGAGACTTCGTAGCTAAAGTCCACATGTCCCGGTGTATCGATAAGGTTAAAGAGGTAGGTTTTACCATCAAGGGCCTTATACCGCATGGAACAGGTCTGGGCTTTGATGGTGATGCCCCGCTCTCTCTCCAGATCCATACTATCGAGGACTTGGCTTCGCATCTCCCTTTGGGAGAGGGTGCCCGTAAATTCGATAATCCGATCGGCCAAGGTGGACTTGCCGTGATCGATATGGGCAATGATGCAAAAATTTCTGATAAGATCTGGATTTTCCATGGATTGGTCCTAGTGGTCGAAGATATCTTAACCTGCCCTCTAGGAATACCACGCCCGCTCGGAAGGCTCAATCTTTCTCCTGATATACCGAAAGGTCTGACCCATTGATCTCTGATGTTTGCCCACAAACACCCTCTCACGATCAATCAATTGTAAGGCTTTCTAAATAAACGCCTATCCTATAAACTTAAAATTCTGATCCATCACAATCCAGTAGGAGGGAATTAATCATGAGCACACCCCCAAAAAATCCCGAAGGCACGGACCCTCTTAAGGTCAGTGAGCAAAAAGCGGAGCAAGACATCGGTCAGGCGGACGTCTCTGGCTCATCACGCCGAGATTTTGTTGGCGTGTTCCCTAAAGCGGCTTTAGGGGCGTGGATCTCGGGCCTCACCGAGAGAGGGTACGCCTTTAATCAGTTGATGTTTCTGAGGCCTAAGAAGAAGCCACCTGCTGAAATTTATGGAATATGGGCTTTTGGTATGAACAATCACGGCCAGCTGGGCCTAGGCGATACGACAATGCGCAGTAGCCCTGTTCTGGTGGGGACTTTAAGCTCCTGGAGTGAGCTAGCGGGGGGACAATACCACACTGTAACTCGCCGCGCAGACGGCACCTTATGGGCTTTTGGCCATAACGGTTATGGCCAGCTGGGCCTAGGCGACAAGGTTTACCGCAGTAGCCCTGTGCAGGTGGGGACTTTATCTTCCTGGAGTGAGGTGGCAGGGGGATACTTCCACACCATAGCGCGCCGCACAGATGGCACCCTATGGGCTGTTGGCCATAATGGTTACGGCCGGTTGGGCCTTGGCATTACGGCAAGCCGCAGTAGCCCCGTCCAGGTGGGGACTTTAAGCTCCTGGTGTGAGGTAGCGACGGGATTCTACCACACCATAGCGCGCCGCACAGACGGCACCCTATGGACTTTTGGCTACAACAATTCCGGCCAGCTAGGTCTTGGCAACACGGCACACCGCAGTAGCCCCGTGCAAGTGGGGACTTTAAGCTCTTGGAGTGAGGTGGCGGGGGGACACATCCAAACCGTTGCTCGCCGCTCAGACGGAACCCTTTGGGGTTTTGGCTATAACGCCTATGGCCAGCTGGGCCTAGGCAATACGGCAAACTGCAGTAGCCCTGTCCAGGTGGGAACTTTAAGCTCTTGGAGCGAGGTGGCGCGGGGACAATACCACACCATGGCGCGCCGCACAGACGGCACCCTATGGGCTTTTGGCAATAACAGTAACGGCCAGCTGGGTCTAGGCAATACGGCAAACTGCAGTAACCCGGTGCAAGTGGGAACTTTAAGCTCTTGGAGTGAGGTAGCTGCGGGATGGTTCTGCACCATGGCGCGCTGCACAGATGGCACCCTATGGACTTTTGGTGGAAACTCTAACGGCCAGCTGGGCCTGGGGGACACGGCAGACCGCAGTAGCCCCGTGCAGGTGGGGACTTCAAGTTCTTGGGTGGAAGTGGTGGGGGGATCTCACCACACCATCGCCCGCACCGGGCCGACCCGCTTCACTATGTGGGCTTTTGGTTCGAACCATCGCGGCCAGCTGGGCCTTGGCGATGTGACCCCCCGCAGTAGCCCAGTCCAGGTGGGAAGTCTTAGCAGCTGGAGTGAGGTGGTGGGCGTGGGCGCCCATGTCCTTGGCAGAAGGATCGACGGGACCCTGTGGGCTTTTGGCATAAACAATTACGGACAACTTGGGCTGGGGGATACGACTGACCGCTCAAGCCCCGTGCAGGTTGGAAGTTTAAGCAGCTGGGCTGAGCTGGCGGGGGGTAGCTCTCATACCCTAGGAATAAGGACTGACAGAACCCTTTGGACTTTTGGGAGGAACACTGACGGACAGCTTGGTTTGGGGGTCATAACTCACCGTTCAAGCCCCACCCAAGTAGGTAGTTTAAGCAGCTGGGCTGAGCTGGCGGGGGGATGGGGCCATTCTCTATGTAGAAGAACTGACGGGACCCTGTGGGCTTTTGGGTACAACTATTTGGGCGAGCTTGGGGTGGGAAACCGGATTTGGTACTCAAGCCCGGTCCAGGTAGGAAATTTAAGCAGCTGGGTTGAGTTGGCGGTGGGAGACAATCATACCCTAGCAAGAAGAACTGACGGGACCCTATGGGCTTTTGGGGGTAACTACTATGGCCAGCATGGGGGGGGAAACACAATTTACCGCTCAAGCCCCGTTCAAGTGGGAAGTTTGAGCAGTTGGATTGAAGTGGCGGCTGGAGGCCTCCATTCGCTTGCGCGACGCACCGACGGGACCCTGTGGGCTTTTGGGCATAACGCTTATGGCCAGCTTGGGGTGGGGAACACAATTAACCGCTCAAGCCCCGTTCAAGTGGGAAGTTTGAGCAGTTGGATTGAAGTAGCGGCGGGATACTACCATACGCTTGCTAGACGGACCGACGGGACCCTGTGGTCTTTTGGGTGGAACCAATATGGCCAGCTCGGAGTGGGGGACTCGAATAACCGATCCGCCCCTACACAGGTGGGTAGCCTCAGCAATTGGGTAAGTCTCAGTTTCAGCAGCCATGGAAGCTTTACGATCGCACTGAAGTCTTGAGGGACTATGTTAAAAGCGCAGGCTCATTAGTATTGCGTTTCACGCCCATTGACGCGGTCCGTTTCAGTTCTGTTGGCCCAAAAATATAACTTAATAAATTATTTTTTTGAGGCTAGCAGTGATGACGGAAACGTCAAGCATTGAAAGATCAAGCGGATAATCCGTAAAAGTTGAACAAATTGATATGACGGTATCTTTTTTTCATTTAGAAGCATGGACATATATTGAGCCCAAAACCATTTCGAGTTTAATGACTTCGAAAACCTTGCCGCAAGACATCATCTGAATCTTTTGGCCCTTGGTCAGGGTTCCCGCCACCACCCGCACCAGCGAGACACCTCCCAAGTAGAAATCAAACCAGCTATCAAAAATAAGCGCCTGGAGGGGTCCTGTGTTTTGATTTTTAGGGGCTGGAATCCTTGTCACGACCGCTTCCAAGATTACTTTGATCCCAATCCCAGCTTTGGCGCTGGCCAAAACCGCACCGGAGGAGTCGATGGCAAGCTCTTCTTCGATCTCCCCTTCACCCTCTCAGGGTCTGCGCTCGGAAGGTCGATCTTATTGATGACGGGAATCAGGGTGAGCTGACAGGCCATGGCGAGTTGGACATCGCCCCGTCGCGTCCCTCTAGAGAGTTAGGTCCCACTCTTGTCTCTTTTTCGCCCAGAACTCTTCTCCTAGCCTTTCCCTTGCCGAAAGTTGATTGTGGCGCCGGCAGGTAAGGGCAAGATTTTCTACGTCGTGGGTACCCCCATGACAGTGCATCGTCTGGACGTGGTCGAGTTCTAAGTTAAACTTTTCCTTGCAACGACTCCCGTCTACCTCCGTCCAAGTGCAGCGTCCGTCATCCCGGGACCACACCTCGTGGCGAACGGCCATGGGAATTGCAGACCGGTGTTTTTTCGCAGCTGGTGTTCCCTCTGGAGTCGCTGAATCCGGGACCGGGGTAACCGGGGTTACCGGGACCACCGCTTCGGGCGGCGTTCGTCCCGGGGCGACACCCTCCTCGGAGCTCTTACCCTGGTCCTTCTTTTGTTGTCTCTGCTTGGCTCTTTCAGCTTTGCGCAAAGGATCACGGTGTTCAAGGAGATCCCCTAAGGCACTGATCACCACCTCGGCATTCTTTGGTACATG
>JBGSUI010000049.1:0-8775 GCA_041736175.1 Oligoflexales bacterium
GCTGGGCATCCATTTGTCCTTTGGTATTTACCTAAGTAAAGAAGCCCAGTTTGCAAAAGATCAACCTGTCAAACGCGAGCCCATTAAGATTTCGGTTGTGGAAAAGAAACCCCCTCCACCGCCTCCACCGCCTCCACCGCCTCCACCACCGCCGCCACCGCCGCCACCGCCACCGCCACCGCCGCCACCCCCTAAACCCAAAAAGCCGCCCCCTAAAAAGCCGCCTACACCGAAGCCACCTGCGACTTCATCGCCTAAGACACCTCCACAGCCTGAGGCTAAACCTGTCTTTGGTGTGTCCAAATCAAGTACCTCGGACAAAGGTAAAGGGATCGCTGTTCCTGTAGGCAATACCACCATGATGGCTGATGATGGCAAACGCTCCAACAACCCCGCGCCCACCTACACAGGTGATCTCAGCAGTGATCCAAAGCTGGTGGCGACGTCGATTAAGGTTCCTACCTATTCCGAAGCTGCGATTGATGCGGGTTTTGAAGGCAAGGTGACCGTCGATGTTTACGTCGATGTCAAAGGCAATGTCACCGAAGCCGAGCTACGAAACAAGATTGGATTTGGAATGGACGAACGGATCAAGAAAGCTGCTCTCGAACTAAAGTATGTTCCCCGCAAAAACAAGCTTGGTGTGGCCGAGGCTGGTTGGACGGAAGTTAAGTTTACCTTGCAACTGCCCTAGGGGACCACCCTTTGTGAAAAACTTTTACCAACCCGTTTTTGTTAAATAATTTCATTGACAGGACATTTTTATTAAAGTATCTTAAAAAATGTCCGATAAGATCGAGGGCGGTATGGGCCGTGTAGACTGTTTTAAGTTATCGGCTTTGTTGTGTTGGTTTAATTCAAATGACCACTTACCTCACCATATTCATGTGCAGAAGGGCCGTGACTGGGAAATTAGAGTCTACTTTCTCAGAAGTACCAAAAAGACTCTGAGTTTCGATATTAAATGGCAATCCACAAAACACGGACCTACTGCAAAGGACATTAAGGAGATTCTCGCCGCCGTCCTAGAACACCGTGAGCAACTACTTGATGAATGGCAACTTAAAGTGAAGAGAGGTATTCAAGATGACGACTCCTAAACAAACAGTAACCGTTGTGGACCTTGCCTTTGCAACAAGCGCCTTGCATCTAAAGCCATCACGATTGAGGGTTGTCACATCGTTTTCCGGACTCCGTGCTCTAGCTATTCGTGATTTACTTTTGATATTAGATATTGCGCAAATTCAAAAGATTGGTGCGTATTTTGATAAACATGCATCGACTGGACGTCATCTTCGTGCTGTTTTGTTACAAGGCGCTGGTAAGCACTTAGCTCTTCTGCCTCAGCTCCTAGCACCGCTTAAGCATAAGCAACTGCTCAAAATCCTCATCCCAACATCCGAGCCAGGGATTATGGAGCGGATTCTATTTGCATGGGGCATTAATGCCCAGAACACCTTAATTGCGGACGCACAGGTCGTCGGTGACCGCCTGGTGGTCCTTAGCTGCGCTTTAGAAAAAATCGAAATTCCTTTCGCAGCCACTCCGGTCCTAAGTGAAATCCCCGAAAGAGATCGGACCGATTTTAGAATCAACGACCAAGGCTCCTTTATCCACTGGCCAGATAGAGATCTCCATCTTGATTTAGACTCCCTCAGACAGATGGCTAACCCTGAGGCCGCGGCTAAGCTGAAGGCACAAACCCTAAAGTATGACCGGGAGTATGGCCAAGCCATTGCCCAGGTCAGAAAAAATCACGGCCTTAAACAGTCAGATATAACTGGTTTAACTGATCGTCACGTCAGACGCATTGAATCTGGAGAGATGCGCCCTACGGCTAAGGCGCTCAAAAGCTTAGCATGCGCCCATGGCATGAGTGTGAATGCTTATCTCGATGTCGTCGCTGAGTCTGCACCAGACTAGCCCGGGGATATCCTCACAATGCCCCTACCAATACCCGCTTTTGAACCAGAGGGATATCTGTGCTGAACGCTGCTACGGCATCTTTTTTTTTATTCCGCTTTCAAAATCTTGACATTCGTCTCTCGATAGGGCACCTTCATGTCTCTCTTGTTGCGTCTGATCCATTCAGTCGTCAGGGAATCTGGGGGATTAGCTCAGTTGGTAGAGCATTAGCTTTGCAAGCTAAGGGTCAGGAGTTCGACTCTCCTATCCTCCACCATTTAAAAAAGATCGCTACTGAGGTTCAGTAGCTTTTTTTTGGTCTAAAAGCTCGCCGTAGCCCCGGTTAACCCGCAAAGACTGCTGGAAAACTCACCGGTCCCAGATCGTTGGCTCTTCCAGCTTCGAAAGCACAAGAGCCTCTGATCCGCTATCATAGAGACGTCAGCAAAAAAGACTCGCCAGAAAAAAATCTGTTCCGAGGTACCACCTGTGATCCAAAGTTATAGTTCCCTCTGCATCCTGTCCATCGGCCTGCTTTGTGCTCCGCTTATGGGGAGTTCCAGCGGGTTTGCGCGGTTTGCCCACCAGGATGCCCAAAGGATTGACCCGCTGGAAAACGCGTCCAGCGAGTTTTATAATGACGTCCTCAGCTACCGGTACCCTCTCCTTTGGCAGGAGTCCTGGGAAGATTCGCGCAACGGCTTTCGCGCCAATGCTGGCAGCCTCGACATCCGTCGTTTTAGCTATTTACAAGAGATCAAGCTAGAATCCCCCAGAGACCAACCCCTCATCTTTGGGTATCGACAACAAACTCACGAAGACACTGTCAACCAATCCAATCTCCAAGAACTCCGAGTCAGTCCAAGCCTCTTTGGAGACCACACCACGCTGACTCTGTTGGGAGACTGCGGATTTCAAAAAGAATACGGTGATCTCGGTTTTGAGCTATCGAGTCGTCTGGGAAGCCAGTTTCAGGGGACTTATCGTTTTTGGAATGTAGATGCTTATTATAGCTCTAAAAAAGAAGTGCCCCAAGACTCCAGGCCCCACATCACTCAAAGCCACGAAGCACGCCTGTCCTGGCTGCCGTCGACCGCCGCCTCTGGCTCCCTTGGATTCTCCAGGGATACACCCCTCACTTGGAGCCTCCTGTCTGAGGGGTACGAATACCGATATGGTTTAAGCCAAGTTTTTGTGGAAGGAACACTGCCCTTAGGAGCGACCCAGAGCCGCGATGCTAAGGCGCTCTCCTTTAGATTTACGTCCTCTACAAAATTTGAATCCATGGACTTTACGGAGCGCTTAACCCCTCAACTAGTAACTAGGTTACCCTCTAGCCTGGCAAAAAATGAGAGTGCTAGCGAATTGAGGTTTCTTAAGCAGACTGTAACCTTTCAAGAAACAGAGGCGGTCCTAAAAGATCTAAAAGGGGAATACCCCTGGTATGGAGGGCTCTGGCATTTGGCGATGGAAAGCGAGCGGCAGTATTCAAATCAGGAGAATCCCACCTATAGCGAGAAGGTGACGATCAACCGTCGCGAAACAGCTCTTTATTTTTATTTAACTGTCCCTTTCGGAAACCAGTCCCCTTACCTGATCCACCATGGCGCCGTCGCCAACAAACAACATAATAACTACCTTAAAACCACTGAAAGTATCGAAGTCAAATACATTGCAGCTCTGGAACTCAATCTTGCAGAAAAAACCCGATTTCTCCTCAATAGCACCTGGGACCTGGACCAGCTAGCCCATGATGCCCCCTTCCAAAAACGCTCCTTCCGACCCTGGGGTGGTGGCAATCTCCAAGTGACTATGATTTTTTAGATGTCTTACCATTAGTCACTTGGACGAAGTGGTCCCAGATGTAACGAACCAAATTCCATTGGGATTCCTTGGATTCAAGACCCCTCTTTTGCGGCATATTTTTTGCAATAATATTTAGAAAATGTTTTAGGGAGCAAACTCATGAAGCCTCGTTTATCAGGTCTGGCCATCCAAACATTGGCCGTCGTTTATACATTTGCGGGTTTCTATATCGGCTGCGGGAGTACTTCTAGTGGTGATAAAGGACCTGTGATTCCTAAAGCATCGTCCTCTAAGCCTAAGAAAACCGAAAACAACGGACTTACGAAGGATGATGATGCAGATGGAACTAAAGAAAAGAGGAGGAAAAACTCCAAAGAAGATGATGACATTGGGGATGATCCCGAAAACGACGAGGAAGAATCCGACGAAAACGACAACAAGGATCAAGAGAATGGCTCACAATCGGATTCCTCCTCAAAGGAGGGCAACAGTCGAAAGCCATCTTTTTGTGATAAAAAGTTTGTGGACCTAAGCAGCAAAGATCAAGCATTGATCAGAAAGAACGTAAACCGTCGGCTTGACGACGATGATCTACAGAACATGCGAATCACTAACTGCAAATTAGACAAAAATGGTGACTTGACCTTTGATTACGATTTTGGCAGACGGAACCGCGACAACTGAGCCTGACTTCCGAACCTGACCACTGAGCCTTAAGCCCAGGAAATAAACCAAGCTTTCATCATGGCATCCACATGTTCGGCAGTAGAATCAAATGAGCATACCAACCTCACCAATCCCTGGTCCCACAGATAGGCTTTTCCATAGTCCATCAGAAAAGTCTGTAAAGGGAGGGGAGCCCGTACAAAAACCTCGTTGGCCTGGGTCAGCAAGGGAAACCCAACCCCGGGGATTTCCCCTAATCGACCCCGCAGGTATTGAGCGGCCTGATTGGCTTTTAAGGCGTTGACTCGCCACAGCTTGTCACCCAAGTAGGGCAAAAACTGACAGCTTAAAAACCGCATTTTTGACGCCAACTGCATCGACTGTTTGCGAATAAACTCAAACCCCTCACTTAAACCCGGCGTCAGAAAGACCAGAGCTTCGGCACAGAGCAGACCGTTTTTGGTGCCACCAAAGCTTAAGACATCAATCCCAACTTCAGTGGTCAAGTCTCTAAGCTCACAGCCTAGATGGGCCGCCGCGTTTGCCAGGCGGGCCCCGTCCATATGCACCAACATATTGCGGCGATGGGCCACTTCACAAAGAGCTTGCAACTCAACGGGGCTATAAATAGTCCCCAGCTCAGTGGCCTGGGTTAGGCTTAACAGCCGCGGCAACACCCGATGGGGATTTAGGGGGTTGACGTCGAGAGTCTCAAGAATCCCAGGTTCGAGCTTGCCGTCTTGATGGGGGGAGGTAAATGATATGATTTTATGACCGCCGATAAACTCAGGAGCACCACATTCATCCGTGTTTAGATGGGCTAGGTCACAAACCACCACCGCCTCGTAGCTCTTACAAGTCGCCTGTACCGCGAGAGTGTTGGCTGCGGTGCCATTAAAGACAAAAAACGTCTCTGCCTGGCTCCCAAAGATCTCTTTAAAAAGTTGTCGCGCCTGGTCCGTGATGGCATCGGCACCGTAAGCTCGGTGATGACCCCTATTGGCCTCGTTAATAGCCATAAGGATCGTTGGATGGACGCCAGAATGGTTGTCGCTGCCAAAACTAATGGATTCGGTCAAAGCTTTTCTCCTTGGGTCTCTCGTCCAGGAAAGTGTACCGAAACAACCCGAGGTGGATTGCCTCGCTCTAAAACAATCACGCCCATGGCCCCAGTCTGGGATGCACCCTGAACCATAGGGGCGCCGTGGGAGGCGGCTAAAAAAGCAAGCCTCGAAAGGGCTTCGTCCGCAGATGCGGCATGGATGGTGGCCATCGTCGCTTGGTGGCCTGAGGAAAGGGCTTCCCAAAAGGCCCGGGCCTCGCGACCTCGGATCTCCCCAAAGACCAGACGGTCTGGACGCAGCCTCAGGGACTCGGCGACCAGACGCTCTAAGGTGACGGCTCCAATACCTTCTAACGAGGCGATCCGCTCACAGAGGCTGATCCCATGGGGACCTGGAGTCGGGAGTTCTGGGATGGATTCAAGGATGACAGTGCGTTCGAGGTGACAAAACTCTTGGAGAAAGGCCGCTAAAAAAGTGGTCTTTCCGCTCCCTGTAGGTCCGGCGATCAGTATCCCATGGGCTTTTTTAAGGAGCAGAGGAAACAGGGCTCGGACGGAGGAATCACATTGAAAATCCGTCAGCTTCAAAACCCCAAAGCGGTGGCGACGGACCGTAAGCAAAGGGCCACTAAGGGACAGGGGCGGCAAGACACAGTGCCACCTCAGATGCAAGGGCTGAAGGTGCCCGAAATGGTGGGGGTAACAAATCGCCCCACCCGCCGACCCGAGAAGGGGGTCGAGACGCACCCCTTGGTCACGGGCGAATTTAAGGAGCCAGGCCACAAATCCCGGTTCCTCACTAAAGGGACTTGATACGGATTCTAACTGGGCACCGCGGGCGATGCTCAGTGGTTTTGTCCCGGCCATAAGAATTTCGTCGACCGTCGGATCACTAAACCACTGTAAAAGCTTGGTCCATGGGTTTTCTAGAACCTCTAGATCTTGCCGGACCACTTGAGGCCGGGTCGATCGCGCGAAGTAGGATTTTATTTTTTGGGGGATCAATGGCCCAAGTTTCCCTTGCCAGTTAGTGTCAGAGCTATGACTTACTACAACTTTTGAAAACCTGCCTATGGACATCTTTTGGGCTCCGCCATCTTCAATTTTGCAGCCTAACTCCTTTTGCGGTAGGATCGACCCTGATCTTTGGCATGGTCTTCAGGAGGAATAAAAACCCAATGCATCCCTATCGTACCCATCATTGCAGTGAGCTTAGACCCGAACACGTCGGCGAAAACGTCCGGATATCGGGGTGGATCTTTCGCAAGAGGGATCACGGTTCACTCCTGTTTTTTGACCTTCGCGACCATTATGGGGTCACCCAAGTGGTGATCCATCCTAGCCGCGGTTTTTTTGACGAAGCGACCCACCTTAGGATGGAAAGCGTCGTGACCATCACCGGAAAAGTGGTCAGTAGGGAGCCCTCCACCATCAATCCCAATATGCCCACGGGTCAGATCGAAGTGGTCGCCGATGCTATGACGGTCCAATCCCAGGCCGATATCCTCCCTTTACAGATCGACGGCAACGAACCCATCGCCGAAGATATTAGGCTCAAATACCGGTTTCTCGATCTGCGCCGTGAAGCCATGCAGCGTAATATTGTGCTGCGGTCTAGGGTGATCTCGTCCCTTCGTAACAAAATGCTTCATTTAGGTTTTAACGAGTTTCAAACCCCGATTTTGACCAGCAGTTCTCCCGAAGGAGCCCGGGATTTCCTGGTGCCGAGCCGTCTCCATCCGGGCAAATTTTATGCTCTGCCCCAAGCTCCCCAACAGTTTAAACAGCTGCTTATGGTCAGTGGATTTGACCGCTATTTTCAGATTGCCCCCTGTTTTAGGGACGAAGACGCCAGGGCTGATCGCTCTCCTGGAGAGTTTTACCAGCTAGACCTAGAGATGTCTTTTGCGACCCAAGACGACGTGTTTGAAGTCGTGGAGGAATTGCTCTGTGATGTCTTTCGCCAATTTACCACCAAGAAAATCACCAAAAGACCTTGGCCACGGATCGCCTATGATGACTCCATGCTCCACTATGGCAATGACAAGCCTGACTTACGCAATCCCCTAAAGATCGAAGATGTCAGCGGGGTTTTTCTGGATTCAGAATTTAAAGCCTTTCGCTCCGCAGTGGAAAAAGGCCACGTGGTCCGCGCTATTGCTGTCAAAGGGGCAGCGGCTAAGGCCAGGAGCTGGTTTGATAAGCAGGTGGATTTCGCGACCAGTATTGGCGCTAAAGGACTTGCTTATTTGGTCTTTGCCGAAGACGAAATCAAAGGACCGATTGCAAAGTTCCTTAAGCCCCACCACTTCGAGGCTTTGACCAGCCGGTGCCAGATTCAAAAGGGCGATGCCGTCTTTTTTATCTGTGACGAGTCTCCGGTGGCGACTAAGATCGCGGGCCTCTTGCGCACGAGGTTTGGAGAAGAGATGGATCTCATACCAGAGGACGAGTTTAAATTTGCTTGGATCGTCGATTTCCCCATGTTTGAGTCCAATCCAGAAACGAGCCAAGTGGAGTTTTCCCACAATCCCTTTTCGATGCCCCAAGGGGGGATGGAAGCCCTCCTCACCAAAGACCCGCTGACCATCAAGGCTTTCCAATACGATGTGGTCTGCAACGGCATCGAGCTGTCCTCAGGTGCGGTCCGAAATCATAAACCAGAAATAATGTACAAAGCTTTTGAAATCGCAGGTCATCCACCCACTGCGGTGGACGAACGCTTTGGCGGCATGATCAAAGCCTTTAAATTTGGCGCCCCTCCCCATGCTGGCATTGCCCCAGGGGTCGACCGCATTGTGATGCTCCTAAGTGGTGAAACCAATATCCGAGAGATCATCGCCTTTCCCCTTAACCAAAAAGGCCAAGACCTCCTGATGAATGCCCCTGCAGAAGTGCTTCCCAAGCAACTCCGGGATGTGCATATCAAGCTGGATATGCCGCCGCAAAAGCCTATCAACGCAAAGTAATCTTTAAGGTGTGGGGGTTAAGACCCCCACGTCCATTTTCCCAGATCAGCCTCCTTGATCTATGAACCGAAGATCGTGGCGGCAAAAGACCGCGATGCGTCTTTGTCGACAGTCAGGCCAGCCGCAAATATTTGTCCGACAGCCGCACCCCCGAGCCCTTATTTGTCTCATATGTAAATATATTATTCATTAGAGTCAAAATGCAGAATAACAAAATCTTTTAATAACTGAAGAGAGTCTTATCCGAAGCGCCCACCCAAAGACCAATTTTGGTTGATTTTTGAAAATGAGATCGAATCCCCCGTAACCGTGGGCGGTTTGGATAAGAGCCCAATGAACTAAGCGCGCGAGCACAAAGCTATGGGG
>JBGSUI010000050.1:0-13470 GCA_041736175.1 Oligoflexales bacterium
CCCCATAGCTTTGTGCTCGCGCGCTTAGTTCATTGGGCTCTTATCCAAACCGCCCACGGTTACGGGGGATTCGATCTCATTTTCAAAAATCAACCAAAATTGGTCTTTGGGTGGGCGCTTCGGATAAGACTCTCTTCAATTGAACTTGTTAAGGAGTATTTCAGGTTTTTGGAATCTAAGAATTTGATGACTGAAATTCTTGGATTTTTAAGAAATACTACAAAAGTATCGAATATATAACGTGAACTATTCACCGCTTATTTAGCCAGACGACTCCTCCTACGTTGTCGAGATGTTAACAGCCATTTAAATTCAGCGAAATCTTACTCCCCATTGCTTGAAACGTACCTTGGCCGACTACCCAGTTTGCCCTTCTGGTTTTGAAAATACCCACTCCCTGGCCTTTTTTCTGATCCTCTTGAGCTTGTGGATCAACCGTAGCCACTCTTTCTGCATCTGTGGCGGCCTGAGCACTTGTTGAGGCATTCTTCCCCTCCATGTCACCTACGATAGAGGATTTATGCGGATAGCAGTTGATGTGAATCACAGGGATGAAATCAAGAAGACGATTAAAGAGCGTTTTGCAGAATTTAATCATCAAAATCCCCCATTCCTTGGACGCCGATATCAACTTGAGTTGCGCGAGTTGGTCCGTCAAAGGAGGCTTGCGGGTATTGATGTTAAGGAATTGAGAAGATTATCTAGGATGTCAAAGACAAGTGCAAAATTTGCTATTGGGAATGAACAAGCATTTTCAAAATCTAAATCTCCTGCAAATACCAATTACCTAGTTCCACCTCCCATGCGCTTGGAGGTCGTTTCTGAAATGTCAGCATCTCCCCAAATTCTCCTGAAAACAGGCTCAAGGGCAAGAACGACGTTTCGATTAGGCCAAATCTGGCCGCTCTGTCGTTGGGTAAGATATGGGCGTCTCGCTGGCCTGCCCCCCCTTCAATCGGGTGCAGTCCGTCGCCGCGCGGGCCGCTCTTACCATGCCGCGATCGCTGCCGCGCACCAGGCTCGTCGCGATGCTCGGAACGTCCGCATAACCACTGAGCCGTAGGTCGGGTAAGGGAGGCCCCCAATTGCGGGCTCTCCCTTATCCGACTTACGAATAAACGCGGCCCAGCAAGTCATTCCATATCAAGTGCAAAATGCACGGCGACCACCCAGGTCGTGGCGGAAGGACCGCATGAAAACTCATGTACAATAAATGCATATATCATCGTTTCCGCTGGCATAATTTCGAGGAATTTATCATCTAAGGGTGTCGGGGCATCTTCCAATAATGAATCGTCAGCTTCACTTCCGGCTACATTGTGCTTCTTTTGGGCGTTGGCCTCATCGGCATCATTTTCGATGTCCTCGGGCGCTATTGACAAAATCAGCAATTTACGGATTGATGGATTTAGGTGCTCATACTCTCGGGTCTCGCTGTTCCACATAAAAGCCAGATGAGGACACGGTTTCTTGCTGGCAACAAAATTGGAGTTGAAAATGCGCTCCCCACAAGCCGGACAAAAGAAACCGTGTTCATTGATGAAATCGTCGAACATATGAAAACTGGTTGCCATGTGCCGCCCCTGTGTTGGGATCCGATTGATGGCAATGGCGACGTCTAAATTGATACGAATAGAGGAGCGCCACCGCCAGACTTTATTGTATCATAACTCTTTAATCGTCTTCTTGATTTCATCCCTGTGATTCACATCAACTGCTATCCGCATAAATCCTCCATCGTAGGTGACATGGAGGGGAAGAATACCTCAACAAGTGCTCAGGCCGCCACAGATGCAGAAAGAGTGGCTACGATCAGCCCTAAAACTACGACGGGCCATTGGCTAGGTCATCGGATATATGTCAACCAATGTCTTGTTCCTCTACTAACCGGTTTTATTTGATATTTGCGTGTATCAAGGGCCACGTGAGCGAGTTATTCTCCCACTCTTAGTTCCCGTAAACCTGGTATTTAATGCATTTGGCAGGAGCTTCAGAAAGCAGCCCGCCACAAAATTGTTTGCAAGTGGGTCGGGGCGAATAAGTGAATTGTAAACGAACCGGCAACTGCTACTATTGATTGGTGGCTTGCAAGAGCATGGTCGCGTCCAATTCGCATTCGAGTATGTGTATGCATTCTTGAATAAGCCATCTGTCTGCGCCATAAGCAGGGACTACGACACCTGGGAGACCCGATAGCTAATTTTTTGCGTAACGTTATTTACCCTGATATTTTGAGCAAATCGCCATCTCTAAGTCAACCTTTAGAACTGACTTTAAATCCAGGTCGTTCATACGGGTCAAGTCACCCTTAGCCAATCTCAATGAGAGGTTGGCACCAGCTTCCTCTATAAGGTTTCTTAAATCCCTGCCGTTTGCGCAAAAGGGCGCTCCTGGTGCAGAGCCTAGAAATTCTAGCAGGCACGATCTCGCATCATTGACAAGTACGAGGCCACTATCTCGAACCATTCTTTCAGAGATTTCCAAGGCATCCATTGCCGAGTAGGTACCAAACACGATAGTATGTGGGAATCGACTCCTAAGACCGGGATTGATGGCAATAAATTCATCCATTTCTTTGTGGTATCCAGCACAAATCACTACTAGATCATTGCGAAAATCTTCCATGGCCTTGACAAGGGTTGCAATACATTCCGTACCGTAGATATCTCTATCTCCATTCCTTAGGGAATATGCTTCGTCTATAAAAAGCACTCCACCCAGAGCTTTGTTGATGCACGCCATAGTTTTTGGTGCTGTTTGGCCAAGATATTCTCCGATTAAATCTGACCTAGCCACCTCGATGAGATGTCCTACTCGCAATATCCCACAGGACTTGAGCGCTTGGGCGTAAGCACGGGCAAAGGAAGTCTTGCCCGTACCAGGCGGCCCGAGAAATAAGGCATGAAGGGTCGGCTTGGAGACTTGTAGTCCCCGACGCTCGCGCTCTTTCGCTACGCTGGCCTGTGCCACAACTTTTTCAATCGCACGCCTAGCTTCGGGTTGACCAATCAGAGTTGTTATCTCTTCGTTATGATTATCCTCTAATTTATGCAATTTCTCCACGCCACCAACAGATGGACTATTAAACGACTCAATTCTGGTTGATAATTGGTTCGCCAGCTCTAAATTTTTATCTTCAGTGGCTATCGAGGCCGCTAGCTGAAGCTCCTGAATACTCCAGTCAAACGATAACATTCGATCCACAACTTTGAAACAGTGCAATTTTAAGGCAATGAGAATGGTCGCATTGCCTTTAACCCGTATAGTCACATCTGCTCCAGCATCTATTAGAAGGAGAGCGGCTTCTTGTCTTCGGTAATTCAAAGCGGCATGGAGAGGAGTATAGAAATCATCCTCTATTTTAACTGCGAGATTGGGATCGGCACCTGATCTCAATAGCAACCTGACTATTTCTAGACCTTCATGCTGTAGCGCAGCCACCAAGGGCGAAGTGGATGATTTGGTACCAGGAACCAGCCAAGTTCTGTTCGGGTTAGCACTGTATTCAAGTAGAACTCTCACCGAGATAATGCAGCCGGAGATTGAAGCAAAGAGCAGAGGCCAAGGAAAATGATTAGAACGACCCTCTAGCACAGGAGGGTCCGCAGGAAAATTCCTTTGGAGAAGGAGTCGTAAAACGCCAACGTGGGAGACTTTGATTGCCGAACAAAGAAGTTGATGTGACGCTTCGGGGTTCACTTCTAACCCCTTAAAAAGAGGTCTCCAGCGAGACTCATCCTTGAGCTCTCCCTTTTCCAAGGCAGTGCAAATATCGACAATGGAACCATCAGAAAGTTTAGATACTATGCGCCTGGCAGAGTTAACTTCTGTTGAAGACCCCTGTTCAAAATTAGGAATCAGCTTTTTGATAGATTTGATTAGATTATTGTTCTCGAAGGGTTTGTTGATGAAATCGTCACACCCAAATGAAATGGCAGCATCGACAACAGACTTTGATGATGAGTCAACAGAAAAGATAATTAAAGGTAATTGATTCAAAATACCATGGCCCTTCAGGAGTTTGCAACATTCCAAGCCATCTAACCCAGGTAAATTCACGTTTATTAGGAGTAGATCCACTATAGTAGCTTCAAGTTTTTCGCTCATTTCACGCGCATCGATAGCAAGATGGACATTGCATCCTTCCGCTTCCAGAATTCGAGTAAAGTTGGCGCGTTGATGCTCGTTAAATTCTACGACAAGAATAACGGGCACTTTGTAAGGCTTATTTAAATCACTATAATCAATTAAATTAAGTACTTTTTTTCTTTTTTTTACTGTCATTCTATTTATTTTACCCTTACAATAGTCGGCAAATTAACTCTTCAATACCTTTTGATATCGTTATTTTTACTTTAGTAACCTATCGCATTTTAATGTCTCATTTGATATTTTTTCAATATTTATGGTCTATTGGGGTTCGATTGCTTGGCATGAAATTGATTCACCCCTTGGATCCATCCCACCAGCATCAGATGACGATTTCAACCGATAAGTAATGTGCGACTCATCTGTAAGATGGTTTATCCGTAATATCGCGGACGATAAATTTATTGACGAAATTGAACAAAAATATTGCGAATATTTCCAGCATTTTCCGGTGCTTTTAGCTTTAAAAACAAAGATCAATGACCATAATTACTGATTAGTTTGCGGATGAACTTGCGGTCCTTCTCATTCAAGTCATCTGACATCAACTCCTCCCAAGAAACTGGGGGCTCTAGTTCTTCAAGGTCATCAGATAGCCATTCGAACCATCCGTCGGGACCCTTTGCCAGCTCGGCACGAACTTCGCCAACCCAAAGGATCTCACCGTCGAGGTGACTATTCAGCTCAGTGCACAGCTTTTCAGAAACGGTCCAATCGTGATCAACGCAAACCTTGAGCAACTTATCCCTAATGGCGGTAAATTCAAGTTCGTCTTCTTCTGCTTGGACACTACTCTCGAAACCGCAAATGAACTCCAGCACATCGCGCTCGGTCTTGAAGAAGTGATGTTGCCCCGTGCCAAGACTGTCCACCGCATAGTACCCATGAGGATATTTGAAAGGATCCCGTCTTTCTGGGGCATTGAATTTAGATGACATGAACTTCTCAACAGAATCATGCAACAGCCAACCTTCACTCTTCAGTAGTTTTTTTATAGCCATCGATAGCCTCTCTGTTATGAATGTGCGCCATTTCTTAATGAGTTTGCGCGAGATGATCAAAACTTATTTTAAGGATAATATATTCACATGATATCAATTGGCTATGGAATCCGCCAGCTTCTAATCCAGCCAAAAACACATGCTATGATAGACACCTGAAATCAGCATCTCTCAACAACCCAAAAATAGCGGGTCGGAGAGATCAAAACCCGTTGGTGCCAGACCTAGGGGCAAGTAGAATTCGGCCAAAAAACCATTGATCTATCTAAACATCTTTATGGACAAAGCTTAGGTGATGGCATCTGTTGTTGATATCATGTAAGCCGCTTGGAATGACCGAATAAACAAACGCTGTTCATCGGTTTCGGGGCATTGGGTCGGATGACGCGTGCGCAATCTGCTAAAAACAGCCTCCCCCTCAAATCCACGGTGTCTAAGGTAGCATCCCCCTACGGTACCCGCGCGCCCAAGTCCGCCCCGACAGTGGATAGCGACATTTATTTCACTTTTTGCCGCAGTTTCTATGTCTCTCAACAAGATCCTTAATGCTTCAATATCAAAAGGAATTCCCACATCCTTAATAGGAAAGCGAATGACCCGCATTCTTAGCTCAGCTTCACGGATTAAATCGGGGATGCCAAGAAGAGGCAATTCTTCATCTTCAAGGAGGCAGACTAAAAGCCCCACGCAATATTTCTCGACTAGCCGATCGAGATCCATAGTGAGATCTCTATCCCAAGAACCACTGCTATAGAAACTCGCCCCTTTTTTGCCGGGCGCAAAGGTGATCCCGACTTTGCCAGCGAGACTGGAATCAATTTGACAGACCTCGATCGGATTGGTTATTGAGGTAAGAATCTGCAGAGTTATCTCCTTCTATCGTATCGGGCCACTTTTTGCAGCCATACGTGCCGCATGCGATTCATAACTTTAGCGACAACCTAAATGTATGACCATAAAACCTATTTAGGTTTTTTCGAATTACTAGCCACCGCCTTTCGAACATTCTCGGTCTTATCCCTCGAAAGCTTTGCCAACACATCAGCTGGTGTATTCGAGTGGCCGGCGACTTCTTCGCGGACAGTATCACTCTTATCTCCAGCAAGTACTTTTAGAATTTCTGCCGACGCTAACCGATTAGATGCAACTCCGAGGCGAACCACTTCTGACTCATCACCTACAAGCTGTCCCAAGGTTTCTGGGGGTAGATTCGGGTTACAGGCAGCGCTAGTACGAACACCTTCTTCCTCATCACCTGCGAGTTTTGCAAGGACTTCGACTGGGGTGTTCAAGTTTCCAGCTACGGAACTGCGAACTGCCCAATCCTTATCACTTGCAAGCAATACAAGCTCCACGACCGAGGTATTCGCGTGCGATGCCTTTGCAGAACGGATTGACCAATGCTCGACGTTTGAGAGGCTTTGTAAAGATTTTGAAGCTGTATTTGGGTTTTTGGCGACAGCTGCGCGGACAAACGCACATTCGTCCCCTACAAGCTTTGCGAGCCCTTCGGCCGGACAGCTGTGGTTTTCTGCGACAGCACCACGAACAAAGTCCTCTTTATCCCCGGCGAGTTTGATCAAAGTTTCAATGGGGGTACTCGGGTTTCTACCGACGGCTTCGCGGATCCAACTGTCCTCATCCTCCGCAAGGTTTATGAGCGTTGCGACCGGAGTTCCAGAATTTCTAGCCACAGCAATTCTGACTCCCTCAATCCCTCCCTTTGCAAGTTTGCCTAAGGCTTGAGCGGGTGCCTTAGGATTTCGGGTAACGGATTGACGGACATTTCCATCTTCGTCTCCTGCCAGACGTTTTAAGAAATAAAGCGGTGTATTTGGGTTTCGCGCTGCTGCCGCGCGGACCCACCCGACCTTGTCCACCGCAAAGTGAGCTAACCCTTCGATCGAAGTTATTGGGCTTTCGGCAGCGTATATTCGATTACGGTCAAACTCTGATAGGCTTGGTGGCACATCGCCATTTATGTCTGACGTGGCTGACCCAGATTCAGGGATGATGCCTGCCGATGATGCTTTAGATCCTACCATTATATTGCCTTTCTATATTCAATTGTCCCGAGTGATATTACTTATAAATAACTTTTTTTAATATAAAAATCAACTTAGAGACACAGATTGATCATTTTTCTTTACGATCAAAATTTAAAATTCACTGTTCATTGCAAAATAAATTGCAGCAGTAATCTGGCTAAACGGCACACCTAGTGGCGACATATTTAAAGCACCATTCGACTCAACATCCCAGGATTTAATACAATCGCCCTTATCGCTCACAAATAATTCTCGTGGGTATCTATTAGAGTAGAGAAAAGTTCGGTTGTTTTCGAACCTGATCTTCCAAAAAACCTCGCCCATATTAATTCGAAAATACTCGGAAATGATTCTTTTACTTGTTGCTTTATCAATAATAGCGATGAATTGGAGAATCTCGGTGATGTCTCTGATGTCTTTTTCGTGGTTGCCATAAGCACCTCCAAAAAACATGCGCAAACCTCTGAATCTATTTTCAAGTTGGGAAATGAAATAGAATGCGTAGCTGTTAACACCATACCCCCAGTGCCCCACAGCCAAACCATCTAGAATTTTTTCTTTACCTTTCTCAGCTTTGAATACATGCACCTGATGCGGGAACCAACTATCAGCTCCGGGGGTTAACCAACGCAATTCATCAGAGTCGCGTTTTAACTCATCACTTGACCTGAGAATTTCGGGAAAATTAAATTTAAATGTTCTTTTGAACCACTCATAAAAATCAGGAAATTGGGGCAAAACCTTATGCTCAACAGCTGCATGGTGTAGTTTATTCTCCTGGAGGTGCACCAGCATATCGGGATAGTCGCCATTAGCCTGGATGACTACCTTGATCGATGGAAGGTCTGCGACTTGCATGTTTGCAAGACTTTTTTGCCAAGTGGCGAGCATCCTGGTAACACCCGCAGTATGCTTTTCATTAGAACTAAGTTCTAGGAACCACCCTTGATCTAAATTAGTTAATCCTACAATCTTTAGATCTAAGTTTTTTATTGATTGGTCAATAAATTCGCGGATTTTTTGTTTCATAGCTTTCCTCCCGTTGAAGTTTAAATTAAAGACATTCAAGTTATCGGCGAGATTAGTGTCATAACAGGACAAACGTCATTAACCAGAAGCGCCTCCTTTTTAATTTTGATCTCAATTGAACTAGGCGCCTGAATATTTAAGAATTCTTAAATATTTTTCTCAAAGCTTATACGATTGGAACCTATGAACAAACAATGTTTTCATATCGATTATGATGGTGATCTCAATCCAACAGGTTCGACGGCAGCTTGGAGCCAAAACATGCCATGTTCTTTTGAATAAAACTTATCTGAACTGCTTTTAACACGATTAAAATAGATGTCTGCCAGGTAAGAAAAAAGACGTTGAGAACCCCATATCGCAGCATCACTGAGTAGAGTGATGATACGATCACTGACCGGAAACGAATCCTGATTCTCAATCAAGAGATCCGCGATATAATCCCTGGTAATACTATAACCTGACTCTATTGAGCGCTCCATAAGCTTAAGAACTTCATGGGGTCGATAGACGGGATCTGAACAGTGAAACAAAGAATACCCTTGATGACAAAGTGTCCCCGTGAAACCCCCTCTCTCTGCCTGCAGATACCACTGCTTCGCCGCACCTAGGTCAGAAGGTGTCCCCACACCCATAGCGAGGGAATCGGCAAGTAACGCTTGAGCCCATGCCTCACCTTGGGTGGCCGCAGCAAATAGCCATGGCGTTGCTGACTCGTGAGATTCCTGGACTATTTCAGGAATGGAAAATATAAGACGCCCCATTTCTCTTTGTGCCGCAGGAACTCCTACCAATGCTGCTTTTCTGATCCAAAGAATACCTTCTTTTATTGAAGATTCACTATTGCCTGGTCCATTGACCAATAGGACTCCATAGGCAAAACAACCTTCGGGACTCCCTTGGAGGGCCATAGGTCGGACAATGTCTAAAGCTTTATGAACGCTCCGGGGAAAGGGAGCCCCGGTTACTTTGAGGAAGGCTACATGACAGGCCGCCATTGCCACCCAATTTTCTTCAGCCAGTTTTAAGTACTGCATCGCCTGATCGAGATCAGGTTTTATGCCCTGGCCATAAAGAAATGTTTCGCCAAGGCACAGCTGCGCTTGCCTATCAGCCCCCTTTGCAGCGGCTATCAAAAGTTCTAAAACGCGGTCCGTTAACCCGCATTTTCGGAGGTTTTGCTTACCAAGTAGAGCCAGATGATACTGTGCATAGGGTGTACCCTGATCAGCGGCTTTGGAGTACCAAAATGCCGCAAGATCTAAGTCTTTAGGCACTTCCTTTCCATGAAAATACCTATTGCCTAGGAGCCATTGGGCATAGGGAATACCCAACTCTGCTCCAGACTTAATGCTGTTAATACCCTTTCTTGATCGCAGGGAGAGTCCTGACGTGTTCATAAAAACCTCCACTTGAATGTGATTGATGCATCAATTTTCTCATTCTTAATTCTGGGCAAACCTATAGACGGTCCCTCCCTCCAATGCGTTCAATAAGACTCTTGTCAAATCTTTCGTGTTTAAGTACCGATCAATAAATTTTATGGTAAGGTCGTCTAGAAAATAGTCGCAAAATATAGGTATCTCATGGAAATTGTGTCGGAACTCCTGACACGACTGCTCAGCAGCTTCATATTCCCCTTGAATGACAACAATGGAATCGGGTTTTAATCCACCCCTTAATACCTGCCTGGCTGAATGTAGGTCCCGAACGCCGATAGCAATACAACCTTCGCGGTCCAATTCCTTGACCATGCAAATACGGGCGGACTCTTCGTTGACTACGAGGACAACAATATTTCTTATTTCGATACTCATAATTTAGCCCCTTAGAGTAAAAAATCAAATTCCGTCAGGTCGATGCGCCATCTCGATTTTGCAAACGATTGTTTTTTCAAAAACAGTCTAGACCATACTCTTCTCGGAGAGATCATTGACAGCTAAGGTCAGGTTGACTTTAGTCAGCTATCCTTGTTTTATAAACAGAGGAACTCTGTGTTATAGAGTCATTGGAGGTTTTCCTCGAACGTTATCAGGGGTTAAGCAAAGCGGTACAACAAAAAAGGGTGCCGGGCTCATCCGACCGAAAATTTACCCTAAGGCTTTAGTGGTCTGTTAATACTGAGTTTTATGACAATGTCTTTAATGACCCAGACCTAAAAAGTCTTTGGTCATTTGTTTAGAGATTTCCGCAAATGCAAGGCGGATACCAATACTAGGAAGAAGCTGGCTATGGTGATTGAGGAGCAACTGGAGAAACTGGATCGTGGCGTTTAGGCCATGCCGCTTTCTGCGGAGACATGATAGCGACGAGTATAGTAAAATTCAAATCGAAGAAATTATTATCAAATAAAAGCAAGCGACTACTTTACGCACTCTTGCGTTGCATGGGATCCGCGTGACGCATCAGCTCCACAAACTTTGCAATCAACTCAACACTCCTAAGATTATAATTTTGCTGCGGATAGGAATCCCAGTCATCGATTTGGTAGTGAGCATTGAAAATATCAGAAATATGATGCCAAGGGATTTTGTTGTGCAACAACAAGAGGCTCATTGTGATCGGGACACCGAACGTTCCATTCAATAGACAAAAACCAGCTTTCTCATAATCAGCAAGTGACTCCAGATATTTGAATAGACCCAATTGGAATTCTTTGCTACTGGGATCATCGCTGCCGCTGATCCCCAGCTCCTTGAGCAGCAAATGAGCCATTGCACGGTGTTCATGTAGACCAGGCCACGGACAAAAGGCCTCAGTGCAAGATCCTGGTCCTATGAGATGATCGGTTCGAGCCAAATTCTCAGCCAGAGCCAGGGTCACAAAGGGTTTGTCAACGATGCGGTCCCGATAAGTACAGTAGGCCGAATAAAATCCAAAATTATTAACAGCATCAAGCTTGCCCGACTCCCACCACTCAACCGCAATTTCCTCTATAATTTCCTTGGAATGGCTCACAACAACATTGCCAAAATGTGAAAGTGCTCCCTCAAGTATGTAGAGTCCGTTATCATTGATAATGTTAATGACTGGCTTTTTTAGCGGCTTTTTTACCGGCTTTTTTACTGCCTTTTTTACTGCCTTTTTAGCTGGCTTTTTAGCTGCCTTTTTTACTGCCTTTTTTACTGGTTTTTGCGAGGTTTTCTTCGCTAGCTTTGTCATAGTCGACCTCCTTGAGAATTTAGTACACCATCGGTGAAAATTGGATTTTCCTTTAGCTAAAACCTTAGGGGATAAGACTCCAATTCCTCTGGTATTTTCCCGAAACAGAACTGAGTCGTGTTTCAATTCGCCTATTGCATTTGCACGTCAATCGTTGTGGCTAATGAAGTTTGTATGTGCATTGCTGGTTTTACCAGTAAAAGACCTTTGGTATCGCTGGGAATAAGCTGTGGCAGCTTGCTGCTAAACGGCTTTATGGTTTTCTCAACCCTTATGGTAAGTTTCCTGTCCATTGGACTTCAAACCTCCGAATTCGATAGCTAAGGTCCAATTGGGAGGAAAGTCACGAAACCAGGCATTCTGACCTGAGAAAACTTTCTTTAGAGGTCGAGATGACCATAAAAAGCCCGGAAGATCAATGATTGCGTTATCAGTATTCAATATAAACGGGGTGTTATGGTCGAACTGCCCGAGCCGCACCGGGTTAAAACCCGGTCCTGTTTTTATTCACATTTTTTTTAACTTTTGTGACGACTATGCCGAAACTGTCTCAGTAGTGCGATCATCTTGGGGGGAAGATGGGACATGGTGCCAAAAAACGTATCGAAAATCTTGGCGGATGTAAGGACGTCTTCGATATTCTTAACGCAAAAAATCAGGGGCCACGGTGCTATCCGCCATTTCCGATTTCTACCGGCAAAGGTGGTGATCGCGCTGAGCGTATTGTTTTTGGAACCTTAAGAAAGGACCTAGATGAAGGTTGGATCCTCTTTCATTCGTTTGCGGTCCTTAATAAGCCCAGTCCTGATCACCCCGCAAAACCATGGCAAAGCGACATTGACTTTGTGATGCTCCATCGACAAAAGGGTATCGTAATTGTCGAAGTAAAGGATATTCCCCTGGAGGCAAAATGGCAAAAAATCTATGCCTATTATAATACACAACCAACCGATGTTTTGGGAAAAATTGGCGGAGCATTGCGCTTTCTTAAAGGTCACCTCCAATCTCTCGGATGTAGGATTACGGACCGACAATTTGGCTCTGTGATTCTTGTGGCGATGCAAAACAAAAATCCACTTTCAAGGATACTTGACAACAAAATCCCCCTGGAACTTGTGCCTGGGATATATCTCGACCATTTGCCGGTAATCATGCATAGAGGAGAGTTGGGAATCCCCTTTAGCGATGCGGTCTGGAGGCAGTTGACCCAAATATTTTCGGAACAGGCCGAAAAGATCTATAAGATGGGAGCATTGACTGCTTTAGTCGCCAGCGATGCTCTAGATAGAGGTTTTCAAACCTTACAGACACAACCTGAGTACCAGGAAACATACGAATTACTGAATTCAGAAGAAAACATCATCATTAAAGGCTTTGCAGGATCAGGAAAAACTCAGCTGATGTTGCAAGCCGTGGGGCGCATGTGTGAAGATCCCAATAAAAATGCGCTTGTGTTATGCTACAACGATCTCCTTGCTGATTGGCTAAAGACACAGCTAGAGTCCTTTAAAAATGTGGTTGTCTTTCCTTTCCTCAGGCTCTGCCAAAAACTAGCCGAGCAGATCGATCCCGCTTATGGGGAAATCCCTGAAGATGGCAAACGAGAATATTTTAAACAAACATTACCTTGGATTATAAAACAGGGCCTATCTGAAGGCCACATAACGATCCCCAGATTTACCGGTATCTTTATCGACGAATCCCAGGATCTTGACCTCAGCTGGGTCCCAACCATAGAAGCACTCACACAACCTTCGACACGGTGGCTCTGCAATTTTGACAAAAGCCAACTGTGGCAAGGGGACCAACCGATACCCAGTGCCTATTTGACCGAAGACCACCCTTTCTTAAAAAACTTTCGAACAATCAGTTTAAGTAATAATTTGCGAAATCCTAACAACATCCGCAATGCTGCCCTTGAGCATCTGAAATACGTTGATAAACAGGAGTTTCCACTTTAAAATTATTTAAACCAATGATATCTTTTGATAAAATCCACTACAAATCCTCCGCTAGCATAAAATAAGGGTCTTTTTAAGGGCAGAATACCTATCGATTTTTATTGTATTATTTGCCAATTA
>JBGSUI010000053.1:0-37370 GCA_041736175.1 Oligoflexales bacterium
CAGGAGCGCTCCGGATAGTAGGTGAGCAGTTGATGCAAGCCGAAGCTGGTTAGCATCCATGCAGCCGTGAACATCACGAGATTGCATGATATAACCAGGGTCAGTGTGGCCCCGAGGGTAAACGCCATCCAACGAAAGAACCGTCCCTGGTGGGGATCGCCAGACAGATACCGCATCGAGTAGCGTGCGATAATCAGCCCGATGAAGCTGATCAGCGTCATCATCACCACGGCGACGGAGTCGATGTGGACCCCAAGGCAAAACGGGATCGGCGAGTTCGATTGCACGAATGCATGGTCGATCGCCCCCCCAAACATCACCTGAATGCCTGCCGTTAGCGACAGAAGAAGCGCCACCCCGGCTATCAGGGAGGTCAGCCGACCGAGGAGCGTCGGGGCGCCAATCGCGTAGCGATTGGGAATCAAGCCCAAACCGAGCAGTGAGACAACAGGAACTGCGAGTAATCCTGGGAGCAGCCAGTTCATCGGAAGGTCCTCGAAAAAGAGCCACTGTGTGATCTGTGTGTCACGAATACTAATACGCGACAATGATTTCGTCAATTGTATGTCGCTGATTATCGGCAATTTTCTGGCGAAACTTTGCTAGGGGCTGTGATCCGGTTGTCGCGATTTACTTATCGCCTTTCCTGTGCTAGACTTAGTGCTGCTGGCCGTTTCCACAGCGCCGCAAGCCAACCCACCAATCCGATGGCCTCAACACGCAGCAAGACAAAGCCAGCTTTTCGCAAATCAACGCGCGCCGCCAAGGGCGACGCGCCGGTAGCGGAAGCACGATCCGCACCTCGGCCTCAGCCGGCCGAGAAGGGCAGCCTGCATTGGACGTTTCTGACGAACCACTCGCATGTGCTGGTGCTCCTGGCCCGAAACCCCTCGGTGGTGCTCCGTGAGGTGGCCCAGCAGGTAGGGATTACCGAGCGTGCGGTGCAGCGAATCATCGCTGACCTGGAGACGGGCGGTTTTGTCGAGCGTGAAAAAGTGGGTCGGCAAAACCACTACCAGATTCAGACGGGCCGCGCTTTGCGGCATCCGATCGAGGCGCACCGGACCATCGGCGAACTCCTAACGCTGCTCAACAGCTCCCGGCGATAGTGCGAAGCAAGCGGCACCGCTTCCGTGCGGCGCACGCAGCTTGGCCGGCACTCATCGAGACTTTGCCGGTTCGTGGCAGCCAGCGGCCTCACGCGGCCTATTCCAGCCGAAAGTCTCGGTCGCCACTGTGTCTCGCGCGGCTTGGGTTATCGGCCGTTGCTTCCGCTCTGGTTGGACTCCTCTAGTGCCACGAGCAGCCTGGCGAAAGGCGCCCTTTCCAGTCACAAATAACTCCCAGCTTTACGCTGAAGTTGCCGGCGCATCACATTCCGTTTTGTTCAAAGAATACAGAGGGGCAAGCTACCATCTCGGGCCTCCGAAACCGAGTTCCCAGATTCGGCACGCGACAGCGTGGCGAGTCGTGCCGTATCAGACTAGCGGGTGAAATTCTCGTCGAGATGGCGCGTATGCCGTATGAGAAGACCCTCGGAAAGCTGGATGGCGTAGCTGGTATAGGCGTCGACCATTACGACGACCGTGACGCACTCAGGTCGATGGACTATGCAGCGCCCGCTTCATTCGCAGCATCCGACTTTTCGAGCCAAGCAATGATTTCGGCGTACCTATTGGCGGCTCGCCCGAGTGTCGTGCTTGCCGAGATAAACCTCGTTCCATTAGGCATGCTAGAAATCTCCTTACGAAAAGGGGGCGCGGCGGCTCTGTAGAAAACACCTCCTGGAGAGTTACTACACTCGCCATACATAGCATTGCTTTCGCGGACAATATGGCCTTGAGGAATTCGACTCGTCACCCGATGGCGGGTGTTTTCTACAGAGCCGGGTGCGGCACCCTTTTCCCTAGCCGAGTTGCCTCCACGAAAGTTTCTTGAGCGTGTCGGTAAGCCGTTTTTCGGTTGAGGCTTTCAGTGTGGGCGATGAGGGACTCGAACCCCCGACATCCACGGTGTAAACGTGGCGCTCTAACCAACTGAGCTAATCGCCCCGAAATTTCAGGCCAGACGGACTGGAACCCAATCCCGATCGATTCTGGCAAATCGTGCTATCGGTTGACGGACAGGCTCCGCGTGACAAAGGATCGAGGTTTCCGCTAGCAACTGGGGTTACCTTCTGACTGGGCTCCAATCTTATCGTGGTGGGCGGCCGGTGCCAACCAGTGTCCGGGGTGCCGTGTCCGGGGTGCCGCTAGAGGTGTGCTTGTGGCGAACTTCGAAAAGGCGGGCCTGGCCGCCGCGATCGCTGGACAACCGGGAGAATCGTTGTATTTAGCTGTGGGGGGTGGCCGATAGTCATCCTGGGACTGCCACTTGCGCAGTACCGCTGGATTGATCTGCCTGCTTTTCCTACCTGGGCTTCGCTCCCCGACGCACACACCTTCGCACTTGCATCCATAGCGCAGCGCGGTGAACTCCGCGGTGGCAGTGGCACGCGCGGTATATTTCACTAGTTCCACGTCAACAAATCGCGGGCTTAATGTCGGCAATGGATTGCCGCGCACCGCCGGAGGCAAGGATGCGTCTTGTACGAAACGTATTTCAGCGATTTCGTTCCACCACCCGACCCAAATCGCCTTTGCGCCGGGCATCCAAGCGATTGTTGTTCGAGTCGCTGGAAACTCGCCGCGTGTTTACGAACTCGACCTTCACGTTCGTGAACAACACCTGGCTCGACAAGGACCAGACGGAGCTGGCGTACCAGGACAATCAGATTCACGTCATTCTCTACGCCAAGGATTTTGAGACGGGGGCGCAGTGGTACTTCGATCAGGATGGCGAGGCCCACGAAGTCTCCAGTGCCTCCGAATCGCAAGTGCCGAACTTTCTGTTCAGCGAGATGACGGCGGTAGCAGGGCAGGAACACACGTATCAGATGACGCTGCCGCTGACACTCGGCGGCCACAACGGCATCGATTCGGCCCGGATGTATTTCTCCATGGGCACCGACGTGATCGCACCGATCGTCGGTGGTAACCTGGTGCAAGCGCCAACCTCGGGCGATTCGTATTTCGACTTCGTCGAGTTTACGTTCAACAAGGATCTGGATCCCGCTGAACCGGGCAACCTGAATATCGACATCACGAACGTCGACTCGTTCGGCCTGCCCCTGATTGTCGACGTGGATGGCGCCAAGATCGGCGCCGCCACCTACCGTGCCGATATCATCAGCCAGTACAAGACCTTTACCCAAGGCACGCCGTTCGAACAGGGCGTTTGGCCCACCGACGGAGCCCACGGGCCGTATTCGATTCAAAGTCCCAAGGACGTGCTCGATGCGGTGATTCCGGTGACCGGGCTGGTCAGCTCGTTCGGATTTCTGCAAAACCACATCAGTGCCGCCAGCACCACGATCAAGGTTTCCTCTGGCCTGCCGTTTCCGACGACTCCGGGATTTACCGTTGAACTGTCGGGCAAGGACGACCAACAGAACATCGTCACGGAAATCATGACGGTCACGCAGATGACGAACAACCCCGACGGCACCGCCACCTGGACGGTCACGCGCGGCGAGCCGAGCTACGGCTGGAACGCGCAGCAACTCATCACGTTGAAGTCCGGAGAACCGATATCCGCGGACCAAACGACGGTCTCCCTGACTGGGACCAGCAACTTCCCCACGACGTATCCCTTCTACATCCAGGTGGACGCGGAAATCATGAAGGTGACCGGGGTCAACAAGAACAACCCCGGCGGAATCGTCACCTGGAACGTCGAGCGAGGGCAATTTGGTACCGCGAGCGTGGCGCATGCCAACAGCACCACGATCGTGTACAGCGAAGTGACTTCGAATGCGTTGAACAGCTACTTCGACAGTTCGATCAACGCGCTGTTCTCGAAATATTATGAGTCTGGCTCGGATAAGCTGACGATCGTCTCCACGGCGATTCCCAGTGAGACGAATACCTACGAAGGCTACACGACCCAAGACGCGAACGGGAACTGGGTGTTGCGATGTAACCGTTCACGCCCTGGGTTGAAAAACTGGCCTTCGCGCGGCGGGCGATTTTGGCGACACCAGGGCTATGTCGCGGCGACCGATCACTGCCGAGCAATTGCACGCCTTGCCGCCTGAGTTCCAGGCGCTGCTGCATACGGTCATCGAGCATTACGAGGGGGAGATTGCGGCGTTGAAAGCACGGATCGCCGAACTCGAAGCACGGCTGGGCAAGACCCCCCAGAATTCTTCGCTGCCGCCGAGCTCGCAGCATCCGCACGCCAAACCGCCCGCGCGCAAGTCGAAGTCGAAAAAGAAACGCGGCGGGCAGCCGGGCCACGCGAAACACGAGCGGCCGTTGTTGCCGGCCGGCCAGTGCGACGAAGTCGCGCGGTTGAAGCCCGCAGAGTGCCGGCGTTGCGGTACGAAGCTCAGCGGCAGTGATCCCCAGCCGCTGCGACACCAAGTCTGGGAGTTGCCCGAGATCAGGCCGCACGTAACGGAGTACCAGCGTCACCGCCTGATGTGCCGCGGCTGCGGCGAGACGACGTGTGCCGAACTTCCGCCCGGCGTGCCCCAGGGCCAATCGGGTCCGCGGCTGGTGGCTTTCACGGGGTTGTTGATGGCCTACTTCCGCCAGAGCAAGCGACGCACGGCGTTGTTTCTGGAAGCGATCCTGAATCAGCCGTGTTGTCCGGCGTTGACGGTCAAGATGCAGAACCAGGTCACCGCCGCGCTGCGGCCGGCATATGAGGAACTGGTGGAGCAGTTGCCGTCCCAACAGCAACTGGGCATGGACGAAACGGCGGCCAAACAGGCCACGGACAAAGCCTGGCTGTGGACGGCGGTGGCCGGCGCGTTTAGCGTTTTCGGCGTGCGTCTGTCGCGTGCCGCCACGCTGCTGGAAGAGTGGCTGGGCGAAGCGTTCGATGGCGTGATCACCTGCGATCGGGCCAAAATGTATTGGGCGCACGGTCGCTTGCAATGGTGTTGGGCCCACTTGAAACGGGATTTTCAAGCCTTGGCCGACTCGCGGGACCCCCAGGCCAAACGGCTGGGGCACGATCTGCTGCGGCCCACGGGCGACCTGTTTTACCACTGGGGCCGCTATCGCGATGGCACGCTCTCGCGCCGTGAGTGGCTTCGTTCGATGCGATCCATCCGCCAGCGCGTGGACGCCTTGCTGCTGCGCGGAGCCTTCAGCGGCAACAAGCGGCTGCGCGGGATGTGCCGCCCGTTGCACAATCATCGCCATCGTCTCTGGACGTTTTTGGACGTGGAAGGTATCGAACCGACCAACAACGCCAGCGAGCGCGCCCTGCGACACGCGGTCATCTGGCGGAAACTATCGTTCGGCACGCAAAGCGCGGCCGGCAGTCGGTTCGTGGAAACAATGCTCACGACCATCGAAACCTGCCGTCAACAAGATCGCAGCGTCTTCGACTTCGTCACCCGCTCCGTCACCGCCCACTTCGCCACCCAAAAAACCCCCTCACTCCTCCCCAGGGCGTGAACGGTTACATCACTTGATGACGGGCCTGGCGTTGAGCCTGGGGCTCGCACCGTCGTACTTCGCCGACCGCTACACGCGCGATCCGCTGGTGCTGTTTCGCATTTTCAATTATCCCTATTCGCCCGAGCGCGTGGCGCACCAGGAGCAGTGGGGAGTGGGCGAGCATACCGACTACGGCGTGCTGACGATCTTGCGGCAGGACGACACGGGCGGCTTGCAAGTGAAGAGCCGCAACCGCTGGATCGAGGCTCCGCCGATCGCTGGCTCGTTCATCTGCAACATCGGCGACATGCTCGACCGCATGACCGGCGGCCTCTATCTCTCGACACCCCACCGGGTGCGCAATATCTCGGGCAAGAGCCGCTATTCTTTTCCACTGTTTTTTGATCCCAATTTTAACAGCGTGGTCAGTCCTATTTTTAAGGAAAAACCGCCGATCGATAACCAGCTCAATCGGTGGGACCAAACCAGCGTGCACCTTTTGAGCGGGACTTACGGTGACTACCTCCTTGGCAAAGTGGCAAAGGTTTTTCCAGAGCTTAAAAAAGCCGTGTTACCGAAGGGCAAATGCTGATCCCCCTATTCTACTTATCGGACAATAACACAAAAAAATCAGTCTTTATTTGCCAAGTTTTTACCCATGAAGCGATTGATCCAATCGATCGTATCAGGGGAAGTCAGAACGGCGAAATAGCTCCAAAGGTTTTTGTCCACCATCTTCTTTTTTTTGCAGCCATCGGTGTGGAAGGTTGAAGCAACGCCGACAAGGTAATGACGACCTTGCCAATAAACGGTCGCCGGTCCCCCAGAGTCACCAGGCAAGAGGTGTGGGCTGGAATTCTTATCTAAACGTGAATGCAAGCAAAAAGCGCCGCCGCCTTGATAATTGGATGTTTTAGCAGCGGACTGAGTGTTTTTACCTGAGCTAATGACCAATTTTTGTTCGGCCTCCTGGCAGCTGGCAAAGTCCATGGTTATGTTCACCCCAACCCGTCGAGAGTAATCCTGCCTGGAAGCCTTCTGGCGGACCGGGTCCCACTGTGTGCGGCCATATCCGAAAAAGGATACAGGTTTGCCAGAGATGCCCAAGGAAACGAGTAAATCTTTCCCTGTAACGATGATGGGCAGATTGCGGGTAAAACGTTCCGCCACAGGACTCTCCAGCTCGATAAGGCCTAGATCGCCTCCCATTGTGGTCCCCTCGGTTCCGCTAAGGAGAGTTGGCGCATATTTCTCGTGAAGGGAAAGGCGCTTGGCGCTGTACCTCATTTCTTTTCCGTTAGCTGTCTTCGCTACAATCGTGACAGAGGCCGCAGAGACTTCCTGAGGAACGCTATGACCCGCTGATCTTCCTGCATCGAGGCAGTGAGCTGTTGTCAAAACGATGACGGGCGTGATGAGGGACCCCGTGCAAGTCGATTTTGACGGCGACGTTCGTTGGCCTTGCGGGGGAAGGCTCACTTCGATCTGAATGACCCAATCGCTTTCAGCGGCACCGGGGATTCCCTGTTCTAGAAAGGCGTTTGCTCCGCCGGCAATGGTCAGATGTGTTTGTGTTCCTTGGTTCTGCTTCTGGCAAGCCACAACGAACACTGTTTGACCCCAAAAGGCGAGGCACAGAAGAATCTTTGATTTTAAAAAATGGGTCCACAATATTTTCATTGGTTATCCTTTGATAAGTTGTCATCCGTGCAGATACAGTATGCAAAGAAGGTGCCACAAAATGGCTTCGGAATTGGGGGGGGTGGCATGGCAAAGTATGATTTGACAGTCGAAAATACATCGTCACCTGTCAAGAACATCGACACCTGGACAGTTGTTGCAGCCGTGCTCACTCTGGAGCGATTTACAGCCCTATATCGCCTTTACTCGGTCTGAATGCGCCCACTGCAGACGCCCCTACTGACGCACTGCAATGCATTTTTCAGGGCAATTCCACCGCTTTCAATGTAGCGTTTCAGTGTAACACAAGCCACTTTTTTGAAAAAACCTTGTGTATCCTGTGCCGCAGAGACCGGCATACTGTTATTGAGGACTTCTCCGGTCTGCTCGTTCCAGTCTAAATTGCAGGTAAAATTAGGGAGTACGCTCCAGCGGTCGAGAAGACACCATTGGCGATCATCGGCGCTGCCGTTGACAACGGCCTTAAATCGAAGCATCGCGAAGAAATGATAATTAAGCGATTGGCAGATGCGAATCTCGTCGTCATTAAAACTTGCTTTCTTGGCTAAACACGCACCGATTTTTCCGCCTTCGAGGCAATTGCCGTATTGACGGTAGTCAGATCCAGATGGAAGGAGTTGATTTACCAATTGGTGAACGACCGCACCGCACCAAACATCCGTTCGCCGTGATTCAAGGGCGTTATTAATCGCTCGCTGCTGTGTGGCGCGGATTCCATCGTGCCAGCAAACCTGACCGTTTCCTTGAGCTGTATTGGGATCCATAGAGAGACCGACAATCTTTGCGTACTGGTTCATTTGGCCCGCGACCCAGTTGTAATTGCGGTAAATGGCACGATCGACTTTGTTTGGCCAAACAAAAATCACATCACCCTTTTTTGTACGCCCTAGGTCAAGTGCAAAGGCAGGCCCCCCGGTGAGCGGCTCACCTTGATCATTGGTAATTTCGTACTGGATCTGCCCTAGGGTACTTGGGGAGTCAGAGGAACGACCCACCACCTTGAACCCAAGGTCGTAAAGTTCCTGGTCCCGGGAACTATTTATTTGTGCAATAGGTTCGCCTTGATCCTCGGCCAGTTGACTCTTTTGAGTGGCGCGACATGCAAAAATAGCCAAAACTGATAAAATCACAGGAAAAATCCGGTAACGCATGGCGTAGCTCCATAAAATGGGGGGAGTGACCGCAATCAAAGTTTATCATGGTATGGGGCCTCCCAAAACCTAATATTGTTGAACATATGGGGCTTGCAGACTAAACATCGCACCCTAAAGCATAATTATGCAAAAAAGAGCATAAAATTAGAATTTATTCAGCTGTATACAGCTTCCCACAAATCAGGTAAAGAGGCATCATATGGTGTTGTGCGCAAACACATTCGTCATGCAGTATCAATCATAAGGGGTCTCAATCATGGCCGAAAAGATCTGGGGTGGTCGCTTTCAGGAGTCCCCTACCGCCGCTGTCGAAGCCTTTACCGCATCGATAGGCTACGATATTCGCCTCGCTCCAGCTGATATAAAGCTGTCCAAAGCCCATGCCACCATGCTCTGCAGCTGCGGCCTTTTGAGTGCGGACGAAACAGTCGACCTACACCAGGTCCTTGGCGAGGCCGAAACCAGCCTTAAAAATGGCACCTTTCTCATCGATCCTGCCCTCGAAGATATCCATATGCATTTGGAGGTTTTTCTCACCCGCAGGCTGGGCGACACGGGCCGCAAAATCCACACCGGCCGCAGCCGAAACGACCAGGTCGCCACGGCCTTTAGGATTTGGTGCCGCGATCATATCGATGTGTTGACCCTAAACCTCACCACGCTCCAAAAAGCTCTGGTATGCTGTGCCGAACGGCATCAAGGAGCGATTATCCCGGCCTACACCCATTGGCAGCGGGCTCAGCCGATGGTGGCATCCCAACATTTTCTGGCCCATGTGGAGCGCCTCGACCGAGACCGCCAGCGGCTTAGGGACACCCGCTCACGGGTCAACCTCCTCCCCCTCGGCTCGGCAGCAGCCGTCGGCTCAAGCCTCCCCCTAAACCGAGAGTTGGTGGCCGAGCTCCTAGACTTTGATGGCGTGTGCACCAACTCCCTGGACGCCACCTCGGACCGGGATTTTGCTTTGGACTTTGCCTACAATCTGATGATGATTGCCCAACATCTAGCATCTATGGCGGAAGAGTGGATTATGTGGAGCACAACAGAATTTGATTTTGTCCAACTCCCCGATCGGTTTTGTACGGGGTCGTCGATTATGCCCCAAAAGAAAAACCCCGATGTCCTCGAACTCATCCGTGGCCGGACGGGCCGCGCCGTGGGCGCTCTGATGCAACTCATCACAACCGTCAAGGGTCTCCCCCTCGGGTACCAACGGGACCTGCAAGAAGATAAAATCCCCCTGTTTACCAGCTACGACAGCGTGTCCGAATCCGTCACTCTCCTTGCGGCTCTTGTGGACGAAATGGAGCTTAAGGATGCTTCGATTCAAAAGTCGATCCACCGGGGCTACCTAGATGCCACGTCGGTGATGGAGTTTCTGATCGAACAAGGAACCCCCATGCGTGTGGCCCACGAAAAAGTCGGCAAGCTGGTCCACGCGGCCGAAAGTGCGGGCGGCTCCGTTGTGACTTTGAATGATCTGCCCCTTTCCGTACTCGAAACCATCGACCCGCTCCTGGCCACCCCCCAAGCCAGCCTGGCTATGGGTGCTGATCATGCCGCAAGGCGCCTACGCAGCCAAGGGGGCGGCGGACACCAAAGTGTGGCCAATCAAATTAAAGTTTGGAATGACCGGCTCAGTCTTTAGATCCATCCAAATATAAAAATAATTTTTTTGGAAATAAAAAGTTCTACAACAATAACTCGAAAAAATCTGACGGAGAATCCTATGACACAAAAAAGCCTCCACCCAGCCTCAGGCAAAACTCCATCTGTGGTCCTCGCCTACTCTGGCGGCTTGGATACCACGGTCATCCTCCACTGGTTGACGCAAAAAGGCTACCAAGTGACGGCTTTTTTGGCCAAGATCGGTCAAAAGACCGAAGACCTAGCTTTAATCGAAGCCCGTGCCAAAAAAACCGGTGCCGTCGATTTTGTGGCCGTTGATGTAGGCGACCAACTCCTCCAGGATTATTTTTTGCCCTGTCTTGTGAGTCACTGCCAATACGAAGGTCGCTACCTTTTGGGCACATCAATCGCCAGGCCGCTCATCGCCAAGGAGCAGATGCGGCTAGCCCAAAAGATCAATGCCCAGTACGTAGCCCACGGTGCCACGGGCAAAGGCAATGACCAGGTGCGGTTTGAACTCACCTACCAAGCCCTCAACCCCCAGATGGGGATTCTCCCCATTTGGCGGGATCCGGAGTTTATCGCGACCTTTAGCGAAGGCCGCAAAAGCATGCTTCAGTATGCCGAGCAGCATGGTCTCGAAGTCAAAGCCTCCACTAAGATGCCCTGGTCCTCCGACGACAACCGACTGCATATCTCCTACGAAGCCGGGCTCCTTGAAGACCCCTGGCTGAGTGCTCCTAAAGAAATCTTTGAGCGGATGGTGCACCCCTTTGATGCTCCCGATAAACCTCTCCAGTTTATCATCCATTGGAGCCAAGGCATTCCCGTGGCCGTGTCTTCCACCAAAACCACCATGAAATCTGTAGAAGGGCTTTCGGTACCCACCTATGAGCCCCACCAAGTGATCGTCGAGGGGTTTCCCGCAGTCTTTGATTGGATTGACCAACAGGCCGCCGCCCATGGGGTCGGGTCCTTGGGGATGGTGGAATCCCGCTATGTGGGCATGAAATCCCGGGGTGAATACCATGCTCCGGGACATACGGTTTTGTTGAAAGCTCACTACGATATGGAATCCATCTGTCTCACCGGGAGCATGATCGCCGAAAAAGAAAAACGCATGCCCGACTTTGCCACCATGGTTTACAACGGCTATTGGTACGATCCCGCCTGCCAAGCTATGAAGAGGTTTTTCCTCGATACCCAATCCTCCGTCACTGGCGAAACCCGGGTTTCACTCTATAAGGGCAATGTGATTTTAGAGGGCCGCCGCTCCCCCTGTGCCCTCTACGACGCCCATATCGCCACGATGGATGGTGATGGCCCCGCCTACAACCAGCAGGATGCCAGCGGGTTTATCCGCCTCCATGGACTGCCCTTAAGAATGGTGCGTCAATCCCAAGAGCCGGCAATCGACTGGTAAGGAGACCGTTTTTTTTGTTTACGAAACGCTTTAGAACTGGAAGGAACTCCCATGCTTGAAACATTTAAAAAACCTGGTACTCGCTCCAAATCCAAACAAGTGATCCCCCCTCCCCTAGAAGCTTTCCAAGGCTCGACTCCTGGCCCCGTGCTTCATGATCTGAATGTTTTTTTGGATTTTATTGGCACCGAGGGCAAACCTGTCTCTGCCGCCCAAGGGATCTTGAACCAAAAATCTGTGGTTATGATCAACGACCAATTTTCCTGCTCCATTGCCATTGGATCCCGTCGGGTGCTGATGACCCAACATCCTTATCTGATGGTCCTCTCTGTCCTTGCACAAACCGTTGGATTGGCCAGAATCGTCCGAGCTAAAGGTCGCCCCCACTTAACCCTCAATCCCGATGGCTACGAAGCCTGGAATCTTCTTAACCCTACGGAACAATATTTTAGCTTGCTTGAATATTGGTTTTATCATGCAAAATCGCAATTTTTGGAGGCGTTAGGTCCAGATACCCCCGCTGGTCATGGCACCCAGATGATGTGGACAGGTATCATGAGAAAAAGCGAAATCCAGGTGTCCTACCAATTTAAAATGAACAGCACCCTTAACTTTATAGCCATGCTGGATCTCTTTGGATTTCTAGAGATTCATAACCGGATGGATTTCGCGCAAAAGCCGGTCCTGGAAAATATAGTCCCATTGCCCTGGGGCCTGTGGTTTATGAATCAGATCGATGAGGAACATTTGCTTTTCGCTGAGCTTCCTACATTCGACCCTCCAAGCCTAGGCCATCTGCAACCTATAATGGGCCAGTGGTTTCCCCAATGGAAGCGTTCTTACACACCACCCAAACAATCCGACCTAGCAGGTGTCGGGATTTTCAGGGTGTCCATGGAACCTAAAGTATGGCGCCGCATTGCTATCGACCTTAACAGCACTTTCGCCGACCTGGCAGATGGGATTCTAAATTCTTTTGACTTTGATCATGACCATCTCTACGAATTTCCTATAGTGGGGTCTAGCGGTTCCATCGTAAAGGTTAACCACTATTATTTGGAAGAACCTCCCCTTGCCAATATAACACGCCTCAACCAAGCTCCCCTCTATTGCGGGATGAACTTTCAGTTCGTTTATGATTTTGGAGCAGACTGGCGGTTTGAGGTGTGTTTTGAATCTTTGGCTTCGGAGAAAGATCTCCAACTGATCCCACGCACTAAACGACAAGATAAAAAAGATGCGTTACCGGTAGTCATTGAAAAGTCGGGTCCTTCACCTGAGCAATATGAAGGGTCACCTGACGAGGATTTTTGATAGAGGTTGGGCTGAGTGATCTGGAACTGGGGATTTAGCTCCTCGAAAATTCGGTCTTGAAGATTCTTGTTTTGGTCTTCAAAATTTTTTTCGAGGGTTTCTATAGTCCTCAGGACGTAGACCCCACGGCTGGCCAAAAGTCTCCCCTCGACCACCTTTAATCTTGGTGGCGACTTCGTCCGCCTTGGCATGTCGACACTTGCTAACACAGCCTCAAACAACGATTTTGGCTCAGTCCCGAAGAAGCAGCCCGCAGCCGTACTTTCGTCCGCTCTTCTGATGAGTAGTCACTCGGACTCGTCCGCCCCGGGGCGATGCGCTCTGTCCAAGTACATCGACCATCGTCCCGGGGCAAACGATGCCAGAAGCAGCAACCCAAGATTCAGTGACTCCAGAGGTGGAACCAGCAGCGACCAAACACGGGTCGGCAATTCCAAGGACTGTTCGCCGCGAGTTTTGGGCCCGGGACGAATCAGTTGGCCAACCGTGGGGTCGAAGCCGCAACTTTAGACCAGATGGGATGTTTTCTGTTTCCGATTGTCGCCCTAATACAATGAGAAAACTTCATAACATCAAACATATTGTTATTGCTGATGATGCCAGCTATTCGGGACTTCAGTTGGCCCTTTTTATCTCTGAACTTAGCAACCGACTGTTTGAAGTCAGGAGTGGCATTCAGGTGCATGTTGTCATACCTTACATGTCCAATGAGGCATTAACAAGAATCAAATTACTTCCCCATAAATTTAAGTCTTTAAATTTTTACAATAAAAAACAGATTTTAAAGGCCGCGGAAGCGGTGGATCCCACTCAAGCTCAATTGATCAACAAAAAATCAATGCTTACAGACGATGAAATAAAGTTTCACCTGAAAAAAATGAAATGGGTACATATTTTCAATTTTAAAATTCCTGATGATGTATCCCTTCCTACCTCAATTGAGTTCCATAATTTTCGAGAGGTATCTCCTTACAAAGATAAAAACTGGATTGAGTTTTCCGATATAGAAAGCCTAAAATACCCCGTATGTTGTGCTGTGCAATAATTCCTAGATCATCAAGCTTGTTAAGCCGCCACCATGGACTGCCGCTTCCCATGGTGCGTAAATCCCAAGGGCCGGCGATCGACTGGTATGGTTACAGTTTAGCCTCATCACCCTCTCTCCTAGAGCGTGGGTTAGTTAAACTGAAACTGGGGATTTAGCTCCTCGAAAATACGGTCTTGAAGATTCTTGTTTTGGTCTTCAAAATTTTTTTCGAGGGTTTCTATAGTCCTCAGATCCAGTGATCCGGGTTCAAACTTTAAGACTAACTGGTGTAAGACGACTCCTCCCCTCGGGGTTTGCAAAATCCCCACCACCCGTTTCAGATCAGCTAAGGTAGCAGAGCGTTTCATCAGCACTTCCACCAAGGCATAGGCACGACGGCTGTAAGGTGCCACTTGGACCGCCCAGAGCTCGGTCCGGTAGGACTCACTGTTAGGCAAGGGGAAACGCTGCATATCGATAAACCAATGATGATTGACCAGAGGGGATGCCATCTTTCCGAGATTTCGTAAGGCCCGGTGTTTACCCCCATGGGACGCTCCTGCTTTATAAAGCCCTCGCAGGAGATCGACGGTATTGATCCATTGGGGTGCGAAGGGTACAAAAAACCAATCCTGCATCGTAATCGAATTTTGGCTTATGGTTGCTTTTTTTGAAGCACCCAAAGCCTCTAAGAGCGGGTTATGGTCACATAGGTGCAGCAGTTCCGCCGTGACTTGGGGCGCGGGAATATGATCAAAGACCTTAAGACAAAGAGGATCATCTTCTCCTCGAGACTTGTCCCCATAAAATCCTGGGTAAAGACCCTCACGAGGCATCAGGCCAAGGGCCGTGGTGGATAAAATAAACCAGGAAATCAAGGTGGTTATAGATTGCATCACCATAAGACAACCTATTCTTTCCCTCTCTGGGACCTTTTAGAGGCGGCAAAATAACTGATGAGACCCTCCACTTCTTCGATATTAAACGGTTTCTTGATGATCTTTAAAATATCTTTGTCGGGAGCTAGGTTGATATCCCCACTTAAAAGGATTTTTGGTATCTGAGGATCCATCTGGTGGGCCACTTCGATTCCTGTGGGTCCCTTGAGCCGATAGTCCAAAAAAACAAGGTCGTAAGTTTGGGCACCGAGGGCGGCGAGAGCTACTGGGCTTTCTGTAAAGGTTGTGATGCAAATGTTTTCGCTGGCAAAGAGATCTACAAATAAATCGCAAATATCTTGTTCATCATCTAGAAATAAAATTTGCAGTGGTAGGATGTCGCTTCTCCTTGGTAAAAGGGATTTCAAGTACACTTACTCTCAGACGCTCCCAAAACCATCAGCGCGGGCAGCGTTGCTGACCATCGGCGATCAAGTCCTGCATTTTAGCGAGCCTTTGGTCCAAACTCCCCTTGGGCCTGAGGAGTTCTGGAGCCAGATGACCTAGGCCCTCCGGCCCCGGATCTCGGAGGGGAGAAATCAAGTAAAACCCATCCAAGTTTGCCACATGGAGGCCATGATCTTTTTCGGCGTTCAGCAGGATTTGTGCGGTTTTTTTCAATCGGTCCACCCGACCTGACTGGAGCAAAATCTCGCGCAAGATTGAAGGCGCGGCTGCGATGGTGGCTTGGGTGGCGTGGCATCCGTTACAGGTGAGTTGGGCCATCCGCCCCTTTACCAAAGCGCTGCGTTCTAAGTCCGCAAAAAAAGGCTTTCCGTACCATCGCCAGGGGCTGAGGGGATTAGCCTCAGGGTAGAGAGCCCGCTTGATCCCTGCGCCGTCTAAAATCTTATCTAATTGGACTGAACCATCGATAATCTGGTCAGCGTTCTGGATGATGAGTTTTTTTAAAACATCCGTGCCATTATAAATAAACTCAGGTGTATCCTTGGCAGGACGACGGATAAAACCCTGGGGCGTTAGCTCAATCTCACCCATGACCCACTTCGCAAAGATCTGGTCCGACAAGTCCCCGATGACATTAAACAGCTCGCCTACGAGTGGGGTGGGGACCGGTACGGGTAAAGGTGCCTCGATCACACGCGCCATAACAGTCAGCAGATTCTTAAGTTTCGCCAAGATCATTTGCAGCGGCTTAGGAAACCCCGAGAGGTCCATCCCATCACGACAGGCTAACACTCCTTTGGCTGGGTCTTCGGGACGGACCAGCAGTGCCTGGTAACAGGCCTCTAACTGCTCCCCTACGGCGCGCAAAAACGCAGACTGCTGCGGGTCAAAATTCACGTCGCCGACGACTTCGTTGATGCGGATCTGACCAAGAGCCACCGGCAGTTCTGCGGACTGCTGCTGGGGCTGATATCGAATCACCCGGGAGACGAGTCGACGTAATAGATCTAGGTGAGTAGGCTGATCTCCTCCTAAACTCAAATCTGCAAAGTCTTGGGCCCACTCCCAGGGCCATTTTTTTGGGTTTGGGAGTGTACCGACTCCGTAAGAACTCACCTTTGAGAGATCGTATTCGAAAATAACGGTCATTTCGCTTCCCGCCAACCCGTAAGGATGACGTTGGTCGGGCCGCTCCAGGGTCAAGCCATAGGTCAATCGAAACTCCCCGTGACCTCCACCGTGGTCACAGGAGTCTTTGACAAAATCTGGCCGGTAGTTTAGGGCGAGGAGTTTAAAAGGAGCCTGCTCGGGACGTAGCAGGGTCGACTCACAGGCAGGGACCCGGGTCGCCTCACCCGTAGCCCAAACACAGGTGACTCGTGAAACGATCCCAGGGCGACCTTCCGCCACTACCTGCAGCCACTGGCGCGCAAATTTATCAAACTGTATTTCATTGACTTGGGTTTGCTGATAATAGGCTTTTGCCAGTTCTCCCATCACCGCACCAAAAGACCACTCGGTCACTGAGGCGTCGCTAGTCAATATTTCTGGGGACGTCATCATAAGGGACTTTTGAACCACAATTCCTGCGGGATCTTGGGGATGATCCTTAGGATTTGCAAATCCCTCGATTCCCCAGGTGATTCCTAAAAGGAGCTGGAAAAACCTAATTAAGGCGAAATAATGTAAAGAAAAAAAGCATTTTTTTGTAAGATCCATTGGACCCTCCCAGGGATTTTTTTGTCTGCTTCGAAGTCATTTTGAGAATACATCGGAAGATTCAGAAATAAAATGAGGCTGGTGGTGGTGGATTAAAGGACAACTTTTAGCTCTTCGGCCAACCGTTTCATATTTTGTGACTCCGTATCCTCAGCTCTACCAGAAAGCCTATGCTGGATCAGCTCGCGTCTCAAAATAGCTTTGATGTTGTCCAACATTTCTGCCGCCTCGGGCGAGTCAATAACCTGTCCAAAGCAGAGTTTACTATCGCCCCGGACCGAGCGTTTGATAACCTCTTCCACCTGGAGTCCCGTGATATTTGCAACGTTTTGAATCTTACTAAACGCAAACCCGGCACTGGACATATCGTTGTGGTGATAGCACTTAAATCCTGTGATAAGATTTCGACAAAGGTACAACATATCAGAGGAAGTAGCCTGCGGAAGCCAAAACGAGCTTAAGGAGGGCAACACTAGGGTTTCTGAAGTTTCTGGTCCTTGGGTTTGTTGTGACTTTTGGAAACAGCTTAATAGTAACAAAGCCGGCAGAAAGCCCATGATATAGACAACGGGGCTTTTCCAGGAGAGGGCGTGGGGTGGTTTATTGTGAGGACTCTCCAAATTAACTCCTTTTCAGCATGGATTTCATCAAGGGTAGATTGGCTCCGGGTGTCTCGACTCCAAGGGCCTGGAGGATCCCCGCATAGATATGTTTATCCGTCATAGTACGGGTGGGGTCGGGAACTCCCGACTCTGGGTCAAATCCATAGGTGAGCAGGGTTTCAGGATCGATGCCACCCATGACTTTGCCACCGTTGACCAAGGGGGAGATCATCACCACACCGTTGTTGATGTTATGCCCAGAGGTAAATTCGGTCACGTTAGGTTCTTTGGTTTTATCGCGGCCAAATTCCGTAGCGATATAAATGAGGGAATGATCCCAAAGAGTCTCGCCGGGAGCGGTTTGGGTGCTCCTCAACAGAGTGATCAGGCGATCGATTGTATCAAGGGTCCGTTGCCACAAAAGAGCTTGGGTGCCCCGGTGGGCATTATGGGAATAATCAAAACCCGTGGGAGTGTTCCAAAGACGTTTTTTAGAGGGTTCCGTGATATCTACTGCGACATTCATGCCAAGGCCAAAGGTCACTGAGCAGGTGAGTCCACTGGCGACTAACAGATAGGCCAACAGAGCTTGGTTTTGAAGATCATCGGTCTCGGGACCTGGGGGACCGATGTTTTTAAAGAGTTCGCGAAAAAGATCACCACGGGTGTTAGGCTCCAACCCAAAGCTCGTAAAGGGAAACCGAGTGCTGTTGGCAAAAGGATTGAGTTTGTTGATCAGGTTTAGGCGCTCGTATTCGGGGAGTTTTTTGCGCCGTTCGATCCACTCCCTAATCTGAGGGTTTTGGCCAAAGGTCTTAAAAAAAGGCGATTCTTGATCGAGCTTATCGTCGCGGACCCGCCGGGCGATATCGATCAGGGATTTTTTAGGAGCACCCTGGATCCCTAGGGAGCCGTCCAAACCGAAGGGAAAGATGGCAGCGTTGGCCACCTGTTCGGCCAGGGCATACCGCGGCAAACTGGGGTCTTTGCCATTTTCTGCAAATCCTAAGGTCGCCATATTGACATTTGGGATCAACAAATCGCTACCATAATAAGCGGCCACGGCTTCCTGAAGAGTCCGCCCATTCCAAGCCTCAAAACCATTGACACAGCGGGCTTGGCCCACCGGATGGGCGACTGTGTTTCCCGTCAGAGTGGTCACCATAATCTCTTTGCCATATTTAGCCAAAAACTTAGACTGGGTGGTCTCGATATCAAAGGGCAAGGGGCCAACGGTTTCCATCTTAAGATCCACGGCCCTAAAATCCGTCCCTTCCCCTTGGGTCACCAAACGGTCAGGAAAGCAATTGAGCTTTTGGTAGTTTTTAGACTCTGACTCACGCATCGCGAGGAAACTATCGTTGATCGATGCACCACCCATGGCACTAAACACAAAAAGATACTTTCTCTTTTTACCCTCTTTGAGATAAAGGGGGCCATCGGCGGGGACTGCTGAGGATGACACTGGGCTGCCTTTATTGGTGCAGCCCGCTAAAAACTGGGGTGTGACCCCATAGGCGGCGCTGCCCATCAGGAGTTGGCCAGCTCGGGTCAAAAAATCCCGCCGATCGTTTATGTATAATCCATCTCGCTTTTTATTCTTTCCCATAGCATCTCCCCTTTATCGATCATCTTTAGTAAAGTCTTAAAAAAAAGCCATTTCCAGACTAGTTAACACCGAAAAACAAGAGAGCACCATCCAGTTACGACCGGCGGCGATCGGCTCGGTTTTGTAGATCTCTTCGTACATATTTCGCAAATGGGTGATCTCTGAAGAGGTCGGCTCCCGGGTAAAAGCTCGCCGATAAAGGGTCTTAATGGATTCATCTATGGCTGGATCCTCCACTAATCGGCCATCGATGCTGGTTTTGATATTCTTAAAGATAACACCTTGGCTAGGATTAAGCAGATCCATCCCCGCACGCATAATACAGGCCGACAACACCACCCTTTCTAGGGCCCCGACGCTGCCGATACTGGCACTGCTCGGGTTTTGGTACTGGCTGGCATTATAGGCATCCATACTACCCAGGAAAACCCGGTGGACTTGGTCAATACAAGGATGTTTGCCAAGCTCCAGACACATGCCCTGCTTGTCAACTACGAGGATCTTGGCCAAACTGTTTTTAAGCTGTTGGGACCGACGTCTTTGGACCTCATTCATGCTGCTAAGGGAAGCCTTTAGGTCCTGGCCCGCTGCGACGTTAGGCTTGACTGGCGGCTCCTTGGGACGGATCTCACAGCCTGAGAGGGTCCACCAGTAGACTATCATTATAGATATGTTTATTATAGATTGTTTAAATTTAGGGCACACCGAACGCCTCCGTCATGATAAGTTCGGCCAACATCCCGTTGATATTGTATTGGTGGACCGTTTTAAGGTTTTTCCAAGCTCGTTCAAACTCCTCCTGTTCATAGGCCAAGGGCTCATGCCCCATCAAGACCTTCCAGTAGTCCTTCACCGTCTGTGCGGCAAATTGGTCGCTGTTTGCCACCACACTGGCCCATTCCCTTAGATTAGCCACTTTTTGACCCAACACATAGCCTTCCTCGGGCATTTGTTCGATCTTGGGGTATTTAGAGGCCAAGTACTCCATCCGCGTCTTCGAATAGGACAAGGGGGTGAGGTTAGACTGGTCTCCAAGGCGTTTGATGTCCTTGAGGCCTTCGGCATTTTTTCCTGCCAACACCTGCGTGGATCCCGTCAGGCCGTTGTAGTTGCGAAAGGGATAGGTCATGGGGTCGATCGTGCGATGGCATTCGGCACACTGGGGTTTAGTGACCCCTTTGTCGTCATAATCTTCAAAATGACTCTCCGCGGGATCAACCGTCCCTAAACCCTGAAGGGTGGCCAAACTGATACCAAGAAACCCATTAAAGGCTTGGGCGACGAGCACCCGGGCCACCGCCGTATAGTTCAAGTAGAACCCCAGGGTCCAAAACGACGTTAACAAGCCCGCCCGGTACTCTGGCTGCATCACGATGCCGTCGTCGAGCCTTACTGGGGTGAGTCGGGTATAGATGGTACGGTCGCTTTGTTTTTCTCGCTTAACCCCGTAGTCCGCCAGGAGGACATCTCTGGCGTCATGGCCTGCAATCTGAGAATAAACAAATATATTATAGTCGTCATAGTAGTCCACAAGACCGATCACAGACTCATCTTCGCCGGATTTTACCGATCCCACTGGGCGAATCTTATAGTGACCGATCTCCCAGACGACCCCATCTTTACCGATCCAATGTTCGGTTTCGAGACATTTTTCTAACTGCTGTTTTAGAGCCACCAGTTTTGAGTCGGGAGCTAATTTTTTAAACGACGTAAACTCGTCCCAGGAGGGCGGCTCGCCACAGACCACATTCCAAATTTTTTTGTAGGCATAGTCGGAGTCATACTGGCACAGTTTATAATACTCATTCTCACCACTTGTCGCGTTGGATTGACAACGATTTGACTGTGGCACGCTTGCCTTAAACCCTGGAAGGGTTCCCTGCTCGATCTCCAGTTGATTGCTAAAACCATCGCTATCGCTATCTTGGGACAAGAGGTTTCTGGTCACATCGCGAAAGACCTGTTCGTTATTGTCGAAAACCTCGTTTGCTTGGGTGTATTCTGACTTAATGCTTGCTCCGAAAGGGTTGAGCTCCGGTGGCACCACCTGATGACAGTAGGCGCAGCTCAGTTGGGTCCCCTTGCAGCTCGGACTGTCCGGATAGGCTCGACAAAACAGCTCTGGGCCAAAAGGTCGTCCTAAGCCTTCCGTCCCCGTTGCTAATAAGATCACGACGAAAAGTCCAATGATTATTTGTTTGAGTTGTATAGATTTTAAGCGCAACAAAGTCCCCCTTCCATCGACCTCTACTGTGGAAAACCGTTATCTGCCCAGCGTTTAACCATAGCTTTCACATCGTCCTTTAGTTTTTCATTTTTAGGCATCGCCCCTGACAGGATAGCGTCGCGAATCTTAGGGCCAGCCGCCTTAACCAGTCCATAGTTCGAAAGGTCAATGGTCGCTTTTTGAAACTCGTTATGACAGCTAATGCAGCTATTGTTGATCAATTTTTCGATCTGCGGAGTGTACTTAGGGATATCAGCCTTAGAATCTCCGCCTCCATCTCCCTCGTACTGGCTAACAAAATACATGATGTCTTCGTCACCCACATTGGCAACGATCGATGAGAATTTTTTGTTTTTGTGGTCGATATAGTATTCGGTCCACAGGTGAAATCCTAACGCTAAGGTGATCTCCTCGTTAACAAATCGATTGGTGATACGAAAAGCAGAGTCCCCTTCGACGGCGAGGGTTTTACCGCCGATTACTTGGTTTTTGCGCTGTTTTGGGTCGATCCGCTCCAAAAAAATACTTCCGGTAATCGTCCCTAAACCCTTCAGTGCAGGATGATTGGTGGATTTGATCGTCACTGTCACCGGGCCAAAGGACCTAAAGTTTGGTATTTCTTTTTCTAACCTCTCCCGTGAAGCGAGGGGCGATACATTGGGTAAAAACTGGGGAGCAATCTGCGACTGCGTCACATAACCACCCCGCTGGCTCACTAGACTGCTTGCGGAAATATTGCACACCAGTCCCGACCATTGATCTCCCGTTTTGACTCCTGGTGGCTCCATGCCGCTGATGGCCGGGCCTCTAAACCGCCGCGCCAACTCTTCGGCCCGCTCGATGATAGGTTTGGTATCGGACACGGTGCCGAAGGTGGCAGAACCAGAGACCTCTCCCACTTTAACCCCGACATCGAGAGTTGTTTTATTTAGGGTGCCGACGAGATTGAGGGTCGCCGTGAGAGGGACAAACGCTTTTGCGATGCCCGCATTGATCTCCTTAAGGTACTCATACTGCATTTGGCTTTGAAAGATGGGCACATCCTTTTTGGCTAAATCCACAACACCGCAGTGTTTAAGGACCGTGCTAAGGTCTTCGTCCACCACGCCCGCGATTTTGTCATCCCCTTTATCCTCAGCCTCTTTCTTGATGATATTCACTTCGCTATTTTTCCACTGATCGATCACATTTGGATCGATAGGAAGTTCTCCCGGCGACCCTGGTCCGGGATCGGCCTTTTTAGATTCTTGGCACCCTGATAACAGCGTTAAGGAACCGGCAAGTATAAGTATAAGTAAACCCAACATTGTGACCTACCTTTAGCTTAGTGAATAAAACCATATTCCCTTTTCGGCGCAACAGCCTTCCCAGCTTGAGCTAACTCCCAAATTACCGAAAACAATTAGTCTTTTTAGGGGTGATTTGCTAACGTGGTCGACAGCGTTTCCTATCAGAATGGAGTCCTAGGATTTAAGAGCTGTGGCGATCGGCAGCTTTAAAACCTGCAATGCAGAAAGTAAAGTGGCCAAGATGGCTGTCAACGCTCCTGTCAGCATCGCTAGCACAACGGCTGACATTTCAAAATGTAGGGGGATGGCAAGGGCCCGATTGGTGCCAGGGGTGGGCGGCATGATGATGCCACCTGGGATCAAGAAGTTGACCATAAAGGCAAGGACGACCCCTAGGAGGACTCCGAGGCTCGCAATGGTGGCCCCCTCAATCACCAAAAGGCCGATCACACTGGCCTTGCTCTCCCCGTTAGCCCGCAGCATTCCCAGCTCCCGTTTTCGCTCAAGGATGGTGTTCGAAGCGCTGTTGTAGATGGCTAAAAGGATCACCCCTAGAAAGATGCCTCGAAACAGGTTCATCAGCGCCGTCAAAAACAGCCTGCCGTTTTCGGCCCAAACAAAATCTATTTGGTATACTGAGAGAGCTTCTAACATCGGGTACTTGTCTGCAAAATCCTGTGAAAAACCTTGCCAATCATTCTCCTGTTTAAGCCCAAGCACCATGGATTCGATTTTGTCACTTTCCAGGAGGAGCTGGGCCTGGTCGAGTTGGATTTGGAAGAGCATATCATCAGCCTCTTTAAAACCGACGTTAAAGATGCCCGTCACGGTGGTGTCGATGCCGTTGAGGGTTCCATGGACAGTTTGTCCTAAGACTGTCAGTGAATCACCGATTTTTGCATTGAGAGCTTTGGCTAAGCCTTGGCCCAGAACCAGCCCATCCTTGCGGGTCCCGATCGGGCCACCGGCTACAAAATTCATTTGGTTAAAAAACACCGACTCCTCGGGACCTAAAACCCCTTGGCCGCGCCCCGCCACATGGGTGTTCCCGTTGGAAAGCAATGCAAAAAACTGCACTCTTGGAAAAACGTGCTCCACCCGAGGATCTGCTTTGAGTTCTTTGAGGAGAGCACTTGGGTTGGTCAACCAGTGATTTATGGGTTTTTCAAAGGGCTGATCCCAGTAACCCTTGGTTGTGATTTGGCCGTGGCCATGGCGGGAATGGATCGAGTTTTGGGAATGGGTGTAGAGTAGCCCCGTAAAAAAACCTTGGATAAGTAGTAAACCAAAAACCCCTACCCCAATCGTTCCTAGGGCAACGACCGTCCGCCGCTGGTTTCTTTTGATATTGCGGATGCCAAATTTAGCCAGCATGGGATATCTCCCCTGGCCGTTGCCGCGCGATGGTCCCATCCCGCACCTCGATCACGCGGTGGGCACTCTCAATAACGAGAGGATCGTGGGAGGCCATAACGATGGTGAGACCCCTTGTAACGGCGAGATCTTTGACCATACTGATGATGTTGACCGTATTGGTGCGGTCGAGATTGGCGGTTGGCTCGTCGGCAATCATCACCTTAGGCCTTTTGGCGAGTGCCCTCGCAAAAGCCACCCTTTGCTTTTGGCCACCGCTTAGTTCGCGGGGTGTTTGGGTGGCGCAGTCGGAGACTCCCAAGTCGTCTAAAGCCTGCTGAACGATTTTTTGGCGCACTCCTTTGGAATGGCCCTGGCGCGCGACAAAATACTCGACGTTTTCCTCGACGGTGAGGACGTCTAGGAGTTGAAAGTCTTGGAAGACAAACCCAATCTCAAATAAGCGGATATGGTTGATTTCGGCAGGTTTGAGGTTTTGTACTGGGCGACCTCCGTAGACTATCGAACCGGACTGGAGGCCTTCAATAAATCCAATCAGATTTAATAGAGTGCTCTTACCTGAGCCCGAAGGACCAGAAATACAGACAAATTCACCAAGGTCAACGTCCATGTTTACATGATAGAGCACCTGTTGGGTCACGATCGGGTTGATTTTTCGTGATCCATTTTGGCTATAGGAATACCCCAGATCCCTGATACGATAGATGTTTTGGCTTTTAGACAAAGTTGGCTTAAACCTCCCAGAGATCTTATCGGGATTTGCCTAGGATTTTTAAGAAATATTTGATTCAAAATAAAATTTTTATGTTTAATACTCACACATAAAAGTAGAGTTTCTGTTTAAAGTTTTGACTTTGAGCTTAGGACGACAGTGGCCAACCCCACAAAAAGACTCTCTTGTAGCACCTAACCGGAATCGGCTTAGAAATTGCAGCATCTAACAAAAAGGAACTCGATAGGAAAAAAAAATGGTAAGTCACGCAAACGGTATACAAAATATGCCGCAAAAAATCAGAGGAGGAGCAACCGATGACCAGGTCAAGTCATGCAGGAAAAAAGCGACCAAACGATATCGCTATTGTAGGAATTTCCGTTTGGTATCCAGGAGCTGTTAGCCTAACAGAATTTTGGGAAAACATTCTTGCAAAAAGACAGCAATTCCGGTCTATGCCAGACGAGCGGTTGCCAAAGAGCGACTATTATAGCGCTGATAAAGCCGAAAACGATAAAACCTACGGCCAAGAAGCCGCGGTGATCGATGGATTCGAATATGATTGGCAGTCCCGAAGGATTCCCAAGAAAACCTTTGAATCAACCGACATCGTCCACTGGCTCGCCCTCGAAGTGGCCCTTAAGGCCCTCGAAGATTCCAAGCTAGATACTAACCGACTTAAAGAGCTGCAAACCGGTGTCATCCTCGGCAACACCCTTACAGGTGAGTGGACCCGGACCAACGCCATGCGTCTGCGTTGGCCATTTTTTGCAAAAGTCATGCGTGAAACCGCCCAGCATCGTGGACTGGATAGCCAGGTTGCCGAAGATTTGATCAAACATGCCGAACATGCCTTTAAATCGGTGTTTCCAACGGTCAACGAAGACACCCTCGCTGGAGCACTCTCCAATACCATCGCCGGACGAATCTGCAATTATTTAGATATCCACGGTGGCGGGTTTACCGTCGATGGGGCCTGTTCGTCCTCTTTATTAGCCGTGTTAACCGCGGCCCAGCATCTCAGCGCAGGCACTCTAGATGTGGCCTTAGCCGGTGGTATCGATATCAGTTTAGATACTTTTGAACTGATCGGCTTTGCTAAGACCGGAGCTTTGACAGTAGACGAAATGCGGGTTTATGATAAACGCGCCAATGGGTTTATCCCCGGCGAAGGCTGCGGGTTTATTGTGCTCAAAAGACTCGAAGATGCCGAGCGGGACAACGACCAAATCTATGCGGTCATTAAAGGATGGGGACTCTCATCAGATGGCAAAGGCGGGCTCACCGCTCCTAGCATCGATGGCCAAGCTCTTGCCATTAAAAAAGCCTACCAGATGGCCGGCTACGGGGTCAAAGATCTGAGTTTTGTCGAAGGCCATGGCACGGGCACCACCCTTGGGGACAAGGTGGAGATTTCTGCCCTCCAAAAAGCTCTGGGAGATGATCTCCCCACCCAAAAAATCGCATTAACATCGTTAAAGTCGATTATCGGCCACACCAAAGCCGCTGCCGGCATCGGAGCGTTGATCAAAGCTGCCATGGGCGTCAACCAACGGATCATCCCACCCATCGCTGGAGTCGAAGATCCAAATACTCTTTTTGAAGATCATGCCCAAAATTTCTACCCGGCGATCAACGGCAAAAAGCTTACCGAATCGAATATCATCCGAGCAGGAGTGTCGGCCATGGGATTTGGCGGAATCAACACCCATGTCACCCTTGAAAGCTACGGCACTCCCCTGGAGCATATCCGCTCCCAAACCCCAGAGAAAACCCTGCTCAACAGCCATGACCGAAGCGAAGTGGTGATCTTCACTGCCCCAAGCCAAGCCACCCTGGTCAGGATTATCAACCTTGGGGTCCAAGAGTCCAAAGGCATGAGCCGCAGCGAGCTGGGAGACTTTGCCTTTGAACGCTCAAGGCTTGCTCGAAACGAAGACAAATTTAGAGCCGTAGCCGTGGTCAAAACACCAAGGGATTTGGACTCTGCCCTGCAAAAGCTGGTAGAATGGCTCCACTCGCCCCTTAAAGAAGGCAGCCTTACAGAAGCCCAAACTCCCCAGTCCTATGTGGCCCTTGCCTACCGAGGGACAGCTCCTAAAGTCGGGTTTATCTTCCCAGGTCAAGGTTCCCAAAAAAATCAGATGGGTCTCAGCCTCGTCCAGCGTTATCCTTGGGCCGACACCAAAGCCCAAAAAGCCCAATCGATCCTACAAAGCCAGTTTGGAATCGACCTATTAAAAACCGTGGAACACGGCGCCCATGGAGCCAAGTCGCTCCGTGACACCGAGGTCTCCCAGCCGGCAATCTCTCTGGTTAACAGCCTTACCTGCGATTTTTTAGGCCTCCTAGGAATCAAACCAACTGTGGTCGCTGGACACAGCCTGGGGGAACTGTCTGCCCTCTACGCGGCTGGATCACTAAACTTTGAACAGTTGGTCCAGCTCAGTGCCGAGCGAGGATCGTTTATGGGTGCTGGCCAAGGCCAAGCTGGAACCATGGCTTTTTTAGCCACCAACAAAGCTAAAGCCGAAGAGCTTATAGAAACCATCAAAGCCGACTCTCCCCAAGGCTATATCACTCTGGCCAATCATAACGGTCCCGACCAAGTGGTTGTTTCTGGAGACCCGCTTATGGTGGACTCCTTGGTCCAACTTGCCCAGCAGCATGGGATCAAAGGGAGTCTCCTCCCCGTATCCAATGCCTTTCACTCACGGTATATGGAGGCAGGAGCCGAAAAGTTCCAAGCTCGCCTCACCAGCCATGCTATGGCCAAACCTCGGGTCCCCTTTATCAAGGGAACCACAGGCGAAACCTTACGTCCCGAAGAAAATCTCAAATCCTATCTTGTCGGCCAAATCACCGCTCCCGTAGATTTTGTGACCACCCTCTCCACGATGGCCTCCCAGTGTGACATCCTTATGGAAGTAGGACCAGGAGCTGTCTTGACCGGACTTAGCCGCAAGATCCTCGCCGATCATCCTCAGGGAAAAGCCAAAAAAGTCCTGTCGACTCTTGTGACACCTTTCCAAGATTTTGACTTTAAAACCACCCTTGCCGTTTGCTTTGCCAGCGGATTAACCATTCATTGGAATCACCTTTTTGCGGAGCGCTTTTTCAAACCCTTTATCCCCGCAAGCCAAAAGACGTTTATCGGCAGCCCGACTGAAAAAAAACTATCTTTTATGGGCGAACGACTCTCCCCCCCTCTAGTGAGTTCTCCAGTGGTTTCTCCCGTGGTTTCTCCTGTAGTTACTCCTGTAGTTACTCCTGTGGTTTCTCCTGCGGTTTCTCACGTGGTTTCTCCTGTCGCCTCAGTCATGCCTGCGCTCCCTCTTCAAAAGACCGGCGTCAGCCGAGAATCCGAAATCTTGGAAAGCCTTTACCTTGAGGTTTCGGCCCTCACCGGGTTTGATCGCAACACCCTTACCCCGGATATGAGCCTCCTCGATGATCTTCACCTGGATTCGATCAAGGCTACAGAGCTGATCGGCAATATCTCAATGCAGTACAATGTGGCTGGTGAACTCGCCAACTTGCAATTAAACAATGCAAAGTTGTCAGAACTGGTCGCGTTGATTTTGCAATATTCTCCTGAAAGTCAAAGTAAATCGGTTTCCCCTTCTGCTGTTGCTGGGTCTAGCCTTGCGGTGCCTGTACTGGAAACACCCCACTCACCTGCCCCTTTGACTCAAACTCCGTCTGCGGTCGTCGAGACCCAACCCTCCTCCTCGATGATCTCTGGCATTGCTCACACCAGTCGAGCAAAAAACCGCGAACCCTGGACGCGCAATTTTTCCGAAGTCTTTATTGAAGCCCCCTTGGAAACCGTAGCTCCCACTCATAGCTGGCTCCATCAAAAGGTTATGATCGTCGCTCAAACAGAATGTGATGCTGTATCGACCCTCCCTCTTGCAGATTTACGACAAGCCGGTGCCCAAGTTGAGACCCATGTTATGGATCAGGGACCTAAAAGGGATCTCAACTTGCAATCCTTTTCAACTGTGATCGTCATCATGCCTTCCCTCAAGGATTCTGATTCGCAAGTCCACGCCCAGCTCGACGACTCGATCCATCTTTTGACGAGTCTTGCCCAGGGACGATTTGCTAAGTCGCAAAAAGTGGTTTTTGTCCAACAGGACGATGGAGTCTTCGGACGGGAGTCTGCGTCAAAAGTAAGCGCCAAAGCTTTTGCCCAGAGCCTCGCCCATGAACGCCAGGATCTCTCCATACTGGCGTTGTCGATCCATCGAGATCTGGTGGACCCAAGCCAAATCCTACACTGGCTCACCTTAGAGCTTGGAAGCAGATCTAAATTGCTGATTGCCGGCTATAAACAAACAGGCCAAAGATTTGTCCCCGAGTTGCAACTGGATAAGACGGCAACCTACACCAAGCGGTCTCTCCCGTGGCTTTCAACCGACGTCCTCCTCGTCACCGGTGGCGCTAAGGGCATCACCGCCGAATGCGCCTTGCAATTTGCTCTCAAAAACCGCATCAAAGTAGCCTTAGTCGGATCGTCCTCCTACCCTTCAGCCCAGGATAATGCCGACCAACCAGGTCCGATCACCGGGATTCTCAAACGCTACCAGGAAGCCGGCCTTACCGCCCACTATTTTTGCTGTGATATCACCAAACAAAATGATGTCAAGACGATGTTAGCCTCAGTCCAAAAAACCCTCGGTGTCGTGACAGGCATCATCCACGGTGCTGGGGTTAACCATCCTCGCCTCCTCCAGAGCGTGGACTTTGAAGTAGCCTCCAAAGAAGTGTATCCTAAACTGAATGGGATGTTAGCTCTCCTCCAAGCCGTCGACGCACAGTCTCTTAAGATGGTGTCCGCGATGACCTCGGTCATCGGGGTGGTCGGTATGCCGGGAAATGGCTGGTATGGATTTGCCAACGAAAATCTTGACCTGCTTTTACGGCGTCTAAAACAAGATCACCCCCATATCGTCACCCAGTCTTTTGCCTACAGTGTGTGGTCGGAGATCGGGATGGGCGCCCGCTTAGGGAGTGACAAAAATCTGGAAAACAAAGGTATCAGTGCGATTCCACCCAGCGAAGGAATTGCCAGATTTCTCCTACTTCTCGACTACCAAAGCCGGGATCAACAGACCATAATCACATCGCGCCTTGGTAGTATAAAGCTCTCGGCTTAAAATGCTATTCGCTACCGAGTCCCAGACGTTTGTTAAATCGAAGCCAACTCCTAAAGCTTTGCTTTTTAAAGCGAAAGCCTGATTTTCTGGTTTTTCCAGTCCTTTCAATGACCGACTTGCTCTCTAGGTTTGAAAAGGTTTTTGAGAGGTTGATGGGGAGGTGCGCCACATCTTTGCGAGTAAAGGTCGGCTTTATGCAAACGAGTTCATCCACAAGCAGTCGTTCGACGTAGGAAAGGTTCTGGTTCACTAAATCGACATAAGGACTGATATTGCTGAAATAGAGAGACTTAAACTTGTTGATAAGTTGGTTCTGCGGCGTTCCTTGCTGATTTCGTACTGAGGACCCGATGAGTGCCGCTACAAATATATTTAAGAGAGCCAGTGATCCATCCGCAATATCAACGATGAGAGGTCCGTAAAGCTGTATAAGAAGTTCCAACAGATCTAGAGTTGGCTGATCTGCTTTGACTTGAGACGTAATATAGCTTAGGGCCTCTTGGCTAGAGAGGGGCTTGACCTCAATGACGTTGAAAAAATTGAAAAAGGGTAGGTCTGGATCCTCGGTGAATCGAAGATCAGAACTCGATGTTGCAATCATACTCACGTTTTTACTATTCTCAATCAGGTAACTTCTTAGCTCTCGCGCATGCTGAAACTGCGTCATCTGTGAAGAACTCACTCCCATGGCTTTTTTAGGAAGGCCATGTTCACGGCCAGATGACACATTGTAAAGAAAATCGATTCCTTCCATCAGAAGCAGGAATTTTAAGTTACTAGGGCTTAGTCCTCCCACTTTCTGATCATTTAGAACCTCGTGCTTTGCTTTGTCTACTAAGCGGCTGGTATTAACGACCAGGTTAGATCCTGTAAGCTGGAACGGGACAAAAATCGGTATAACTTGTGGACTATCGATTCTAGTTTGCAAGTAGGTAAATAGGCTATTAAGGACCCAGCTTTTTCCAACGCCTCTTTCACCTTTTAGAATCAAAGATGGAACGATCTGCTCTGTTGGAGTGAGGTAGGTGTCCTTGAGGTACTTGACGAGGAATAATAAGCGGTCAGGCATCATTTTAAATATCTTTCGTTAACTAATCGATAGTGCCAGAAATTGCATAAAACCTGACTCTCAAACCCTATAGACGAGCCATCGCCCATATTCTGGACTAGGTCGTCTGCCAGCAGCTTGGCCACAAGACGCGAGTACCTTTCTCGCGTAAGGTTAGGGAAACTCTTCGCAAGCGTTGAAAAAAGGTCTCCGTCTTTGCACGCTACGTTGGTGTCAAATTGAATTTGCGCTAGGATTTCGAGCACCTTTAACACAAGGTCTTTGTCATTTTTGTAGTAGCGATCGATACGGGTAAATAAGTATCTAGGACCTTTTGAGTGAATGATCAGGTCTTTGAAGGCCTTAGTCACGTCCTGGCTAGAAAATTTTCTAAGTCCAAGCTGATCGATACTCGCTTGGCGTAGGATTTCGGCGTACAGCTGGACGTAGAAAGGGGATGAGCTCCCAAACTGTATATTTACGAATTGGTTAAATTGGGAGGGGCTCTCAAAATCGAACTTCTCTGCTGCGCAAAGGAGCTTCATTAATTCCAACGTTTGAGTAGGATTGAGAGAGGGCATGCGAAGTCTTTGGAGGTCGTTTACAGTTTGGTCAAGCCCCAGGTATTGGAGAGTGTTATCGAGGTTGATTGATCCGGCGATGATGAATCGGTGGGTTTTTCCCGTTTTAGTCGGATCCTGCCGCATCGCTCTAAGGCCATTCATCAAATACTGGGTTTTGTTTACTTGTTCCTGGAAGGTGTCATCTCCAGTGGAAACTTCACCAAATTTCCAAATGAGCTCGGGAAATTCATCAAGGACAATCACGACCCCCTTTTTGAGTCTTTGTAGGAGATTGCAGAGTTCCATTGAGAGTTGGTCAAGCTTTTTTGGGTCGAACTCAGGCAGCTTAAAGCTAATTTTGACTTCGCCTTCAGTACCCAAATAGGGAGCTAAGTCAGCCTCGACCTCAAAAATTTGCCTGAGTGAGTTTGACAGGTTTCGAATACCGTCGATACCTTCGCTCATGAGGTACCTCCACTTTTTGGTCGCGCTGAGGACCTTTTTGATGATGAGGAGATAAAACTCATAGAGGTCCTGCGTTTTCTCTAAATCTATAAAAATACTAATGAAATCCTTATCATCGGCTTCCCTTTGGCGTAAATATTCCTGGATTGCACAGGTTTTTCCCGTTCTGCGCGGACCTAAGACTAAGACGTCCCCTTCAAGGAGAAGCTTGCCAAGGTTGTTTACATAGATCTGGCGCCCGGTATAAAAGTCAGTTCCTAGGGGGATGCCTCCCGCCGTTATCTTCATTTTTTCAATCCTTCCGTAATATTGCACCCATGGGCCCGCGCTTTCTCCACCTATTATATTCCATCGATGGAATAAAATCTATCCCATCGATGGAATATTTGGGTCCTCCAGGGGGTGATTTTGAAGGGGCCCCAAACAAGTGTATCCTAAGCAAAGTGGGATGTTAGCTCTTCTCAAGGACACCAAATGACACAAAACATAAGTAACCGAGCGCCAAACGGTGAGTTTATCAACTTTATCGACGCCATCTTGACCCAGCAGAGGGAGGTCGAGACCATCGCCCGCTGTTTTCTCAGCCTCGCCACTCACCCCTATCTCCTCGACCACAACTACAAGGGTGCCATGATCATGCCCACGGTTTTTGGGCTTGAGGCGATGGCCCAAGTAGCCTTGATCACCATCCCTGAGGAGTTGGCTGATCAAATCAAAGACCCGTTGACTCGTGGATGGATTATAGAAAACATCCAACTGTCTAGACCTATCCCCGTGGGGACAAAAGGGGTGGATATCGAAATCTATGCAGAGGTGCAGGAGCCGAAACCGGGATCCCAGGAGCTGAGGGTCAACTGCGGTATCCGCTGTGCCTCGACAGGGTATAGCCATGACCATTTTTCTGCAGAATTTGTGTTTATGGACCAAAATCCTCAAGCTGGCCAGCCCCTACCTCTCAGCCGAAACCGCGATGGCCATGGCGTCGGCACCTATCTCGCCCAAGATCTTGGGATTAAGCCCCTGGAAAAACTCTATGGCTCCATACTTTTTCAGGGACCCCGATTCCAAAGGATTCAGTCCATCTATTTTCTGGAATCCGACAATGAGACCCACGGCAAAACCGTGCTGATCGCCGCCCAAGCCCAAGAGCTACAAACAAGCTATCGGCTAGGCGACCCCTATTTTAGGGATGCTCTCCTCCAGTCAGCCCAGCTGATCATCCCCCAAAATCAGTGTCTGCCGATCGAGATCGACCGGATGGAAATCTTTCCCGGCTATGGACATTGCAAACCCAAGTTTATTTTGACCGAAGTCAATAAAGCAGATGCTAAATCCTACTTGGCAACGATCGAGGTGACAGACGATCAGGGAAACCTTATCCAAAAGCTGGAACAGTATCGATTGCAGTTTTTAGAAAAGTTGCCCCACCTCCCCAAAGCCATGGACTTGATTCCACCTAACCGGTCTCCCAGCCGCGTTCAGGGTGCTGCGATTCCCGCACAGCCTTCGTCGGGACCGGTAAACCCTAAACTTCTAGAACCCTATAAAGTGCCGGCCTCGCTGCTGCGTATCGATGCTGTGCCTGGAGGGCCCCAAGACCAATCGGTGTTTATCCATCGATTTATTCCTGACTTTAAGACCTTTGCCAACTTAGGCAGCGGTATTTACTTTAGTCATATCTTTAACTGGATGGGCCAATCCCGAGAGATGTCTTCGATTCCCGTCCTAAGGGAGATTCGGACCCTGACCGAGTCAGGAAAATGGGGACAGGTCACCAACTGGGCCAATATTGAGATCCTCGGGGAATGTCGCAACCACCACCGCATTGTCGAAGCCCGGATGTGGTGCGGCAAACTTGGTGGCTCTAAAAATAGCGCAGCCACTCTGAGTTTTGATTGGCTTTCTGTGGGCGAACATGGGATCGAAGAACGGATTGCTCGCGGCCAAATGGGCTTTACCTGGGTCGAGATCCTAACCCACGGCGTCGTCCAGCCCGCTCCTCTCCCCCAAGCCTATTATGATTTTATTAAGACGATGGAAGCGCAGAATGACCAGCCCAACGTCTATGCCTCAGCCCACGAACCCCTGCGCAGCCTCGCCCCAGGACGCTCCCTCCTTAAAACGACCGGGGGTCCCCGCTCCGTCGTCCAACTGGCGACCAAAACCTTTGAGACCTCGACCTTTGACTCCAATCTCGTCGGCAATATCTATTTCGGCAACTACTCCATTTGGATGGGGCGGGTGAGAGATGCTTATTTCTATAAGCTTGCTCCGAGATTCTTTACCAAATCTAAGGATATTTATGAATTGATCTGCACCAAGAGTCGCATCCAGCATCTAAGAGAGGCGATGCCCTACGACGATATCGTGGTGACGATGGGGCTGATCCAACTCAACCAAGCCGGGGTAGACCTTCAGTTTGAGTTTTTTCGAAAAAACCCCACAGGGGTTCTGGAAAAACTCGCTATCGCCGACCACCAGTGCCTCTGGACCCACAAGGCCGAAGACGGAACCGTCACGGCCCATGAATGGCCCGAGGAGATTCGGGCAGAGATCGTGAGTGCTCACAAAGGTAAAGTCGAAGGTACGATGTTAAGTGCCGTTTAGCAAACATTTATGGCCCAAAAATTGCAGCTATATTGATACATACATCAACATAAATGCAAAATTTGGGAGAACCTATGAATCTTAATACGGTTGGTATTTTATTTATCGGTGTCTATAGTTTAACCATAGGCTGTAAGGCAAATCATCAAGTGGGGTCGGATAGCAACGCACTGAACCAGGCGGGAGCATCGGCAACCTATAAAGGCAGAGGGACAAACTACGAAAACTTTTCTGAAGAGGGCGGAGGTTGTGGGCCTACCGAGGCCCTGGTCGAGCTAGAAGCCGGCGCTTATGTTCCCTATGCAGCCCTTCGGGTACCACAGAACGGGGTGTATGATGGAAGTACATACAATCAGGGGAAAAACTGTGGTCGATGGCTTGAGGTGTCAACCGTGGTCGATGGAGTCAAAAAGACTGGACATTTTATCGTGGCTGATCGCTGCACCGACCCAGGGTGGTGTCAGGATGCTTATCATGTGGACCTTTCTGTTTATCAAGTGGGTCATGTTTTCTTTGGCAAAAATGATTTTACCCGGAGGAGCCATAAGTTAGGTTCTGGCTGGCCTTTTGATTTTAAAAATCGTGACGTGGAATGGAATTTTATCTCTGCACCAAACTATGATGGACAAGGCCCTTATATCCACTGGACCAAGGCTGCAAGTGAATACTTTCGCGCTATTATCATCTCAAATCTCCCTGAAGGTCTCGGTGGAGTGGAGTTTCTTGATGGGTCAGGAAACTGGGTTACGGCAAAGATGGAAGGTGATAGGGGCCAGATTTATCGCCTTGACGGCAATCCCGCAACGAGACCCTATCAGATTCGAATCAGCAAGGCTGTTGATGCTACAAAATCCCATCCAGTCTATGAAAAGATCTACCAATTTGATTTTCCAAAATCCTGTAACCCATCCTGTCCTTCGGTGACAAAAGCCGAAGTCACCGCAAAATAAAGCTAGACAGGATCAATGGATTTCCGAATTTTTATTCTGAGAATTCCTGAAAAACAAAGGGAGTCATTTGGCTAAAGCCAACATCATTTTGTTGTGATTGTTTATCGACAAATTCATGTTGTTTTTTGAGAAATCGCTCCATGGTGAGTCCAAACGGTATTTTGGTATTTTTTTCGTCGATAAGACCCATTTTGCGAGTAGCAACCATATTTGCCGGAGTATCATACATCGACCAATACAAAAGGAACGGGGTGCCCCACGACAAAAAATTCCTAATAAATTGTTGATTCAGCCGGTTCTGCTCCTCGCGGCTTTTACCTTGGAGAGGCATTCCAAATTCGCCAATAAAGACTCTTTTTCCTTGGATTGATGGATTCGGCTGCAAGTGTTTTTCTATATAATCGAGGGTTGCATGGATATTTGCTTTGGTATCTTGCTGCACATCGTATCCAGAATAGGAAACGTAGTCGACCTTTACATGGGGTAGCACCTCATTAACAAGCCGCTTTTTTCCCCCAACCATGGCATCCCTGACCCGGTTGACTTCGACATATTGATAGATATTCACTTTACTGTTAGGAGAGGCTTTTTTGGCGTCAAGGATAGCTTTCTGTCTAAGGTTGATCCACCCGATCATCCCCTCGACACCTTGTTTCGGGGCATCACCCCCCGCATTTCCTTCGCCTAAAAGCAGCCAGTCACCTTCCCAGTGCCCAATAAATATATGACGTCCAGCAAGGGTCTCATTATCCAATAGGGTTTTAGCAAAGGCGTAGGTCTCGTCATATTCGGTTTTTTGAAATTGAGGAGTCATCCCATACATCCAGTGTTTAGTCGTGCGAAACCAAAGAAAAACATGGGAAAATGGCAAACTCAATGCAACGGATAATGCAGGTCTGTCCTTTGCGTCTAATTTTACCATGCGAAAACCCATATTAAAAGAGGCCTTTACAGTCTCTACAACAGGGTTCTCGGATGTGAAATGATAAGCTGGATCAACAGCATGAATTCCAATGATTGGCGAAAAAGTCTTCCGAGGTTTTTGGACCACCTGCATCATCTGCGGTGCTTGGTTGCCAGGGGTTGTGGGGAAGGTGAAATCTCGTGAGACAGCCCACATTTGGAATGCATCATTGGTGCATTGGGCATTTACGACCTGGGTACCATCGGTTTGACCCTTTTCGAAAAGACTCAAACATTTATAATTATAAGTATTTTTTATGGTATACCCCATGGACGTTTTCATGATCTCCCACTTTTGATTCCTTTGACCACTGCATTTTTTTTGTCCAATGGGAGCATTCTCTCCCTGGTTATCGTCAAAAAGCTCAAAACATCGACCGTTTTCTACCGAAATAATCGAGTAAATATTGTCCTCGTGGCGTATAAAACGCCATTCTTGACCGGTTGTTTCCCTATAGCTCCCCTGCTGGATTAAATCCCCTTCGTTTAGGCCTTGGTTACGGGCTTCAAGAACTTTACCTGTCGCTATGGATTTGATATAGGTAGTGGATTGTTTACTATCGTTTGAATCGAGGCTGAATTCATTCGAGTTTGATATTTTGCAGGATGAAAGAATCCATAAGATTATGGAAAGCCTAAAAATCATCTTCTTAAACTTCATAAACCCCTCTTGTGTTTGTTTTAAGTCAAAGCCTTTATCTCGCGAATGTTCTATCTCAACATAATCTTTCCTATGCAAAAAATGTGCCGGTATGCGAACATGGGGGTGCTGGCCCTTTTGGCATAAGCGGTCCAAATTCAATAGGCTTATGCTAGACTCAACAATAGAAATGAAGCAGCAAGCTCCTTAGGAGCCAATGCCGGGGCTTAGACAATTGTCAAAATAATGGTCAATAAATTGCAAAATGTGGGCAAATTAAAAATAAAAAAATATTAATTTTTTCAAAAAAATCTTGAATTCAGTTGACTAAAAAAATAAACCCATCAAAAATTT
>JBGSUI010000054.1:0-21809 GCA_041736175.1 Oligoflexales bacterium
CCCCATAGATTTGTGCTCGCGCGCTTAGTTCATTGGGCTCTTATCCAAACCGCCCACGGTTAAGGGGGTTTCGATCTTATTTTAAGAATCAACCAAAACTGGTCTTTGCGTGGGCGCTTCGGATAAGACTCTCTTCAGTTAGATAATTCAATTAAAGAAGTCAGGAACTACTCCACGGAGCCTGAGCCGCTGATCGCAAAGATGCAACTGAGACATTTTGTTAAGCAGGCTATCAAGACCAGTGAATCCATTGAAGCAGCCATTGAGAAAGTTGCTCAAGGACTAGTCGATGGTAGCTGCTCACATAGCAAGCGCTTTGAGACCCTAGATGACGCTATGAGCTATGCTATGAAGGCAGTAGTCAAGCACTACTCTATGGGGTCTAAGTTGCTGACCCCAGAGATGAGGCAGAGCCAGTTTGTTATCCATGCTATCGAAGCCAGCGACTCCAATGAAGCAGCCATTGAGAAAGTTGCTCAAGGACTAGTCGATGGTAGCTGCCCACACAGCAAGCGCTTTGAGGCCCTCGAAGACGCTAAGAGCTACGCTAAGAAGGCCGTAGTCAAGACTAGAGCAGAACTCAAAATGACGGCTGATCCGCTGAACTCAATCACGAGACAGAGCCAATTTGTAATCCGAGCTATCATTACCAGTGAATCCATTCGAGCAGCTGTCGAGAAAGTTACTCAAGGATTAGTCGATGGTAGCTGCCCACACAGCAGGCGCTTTGAGACCCCTAAGGACGCTAAGAGATATGCTAGGGCAGTAGTCAAAAACTATGCAGTGGGGAATCAGGTGATGATCGCAATAATGAGACAGAACTTTGTTATCCAGGCTATCAAGACTAGTGAATCCAATGAAGCAGCTGTTGAGAAAGTTGCTCAAGGACTAATCTACGGTAGCTGCCCACACAGCAAGCACTACGAGACCCTCGAGGAGTCTATGAGCTACGCTAAGTGTTTAGTCAAGAACTACTCCCCGAACTCTTAGCCGCTGAACTCAAAAATGAGACAGAGCGAGTTTGTTATCCAAGCGATCAAGACCAGCGAATCCACTGAAGCAGCTGTAGAGCAGGTTGCTCATGGAATAGTCGATGATAGCTGCCCAAACAGGAGTCAAGTAAGGTGGAAAAAGCTTGGTTGCTCCCTCCCCTTACCCGACGGTATTTGTCGAGATGCCCCAGGATATCTAACCTCGAACGTCGGTCGGAGGCATTGGCATACAGGATATCAACAACAGATGCCGGCACCTCAGCCCTGTCCATACCAGGATCGCGAAAGATATGGTGGTTGTTATCACTAATCCTAAACTGCCATCTCCGTGACCGCCTCGGGGGTTGAAGCGGCCCTTAGCCCTGTCAGGAAGCCTCCTCGAGATCGGTCATGGCAGAGTACGCGACACGAGCCTCCTCTATATGCATGAGCAAGTCGGGCCGGTCTGACAATTTATTGTGAGCAATGTTTACCATGTAACCATAAAATTTGGATACCTTTTCCAAGGTAAGCCCTGTGTGACTCGTCGATACCATGACGGTGTTGTATTGGGTGTATACTTGGAGTTTAGGATCATCCATCGTGAGATGCTGGCCGGTGTACGTCAAACAAGTGGACGACAGCTCATCTTCATTGTCGACTCTGTCTCGATAGGCATCGTAGCGGTGATCGCGGAAGTCAAATGGTTCGACAACTGATATAGCCACGATCCTTTTATTGTTTGCGTGTAGAATCACGTCCCCTTCATTGAGGCGGAGCATCGGCGTCCAGCCACCATGACTTCCATTTGGTGCCACGAGAAAGTCACACCCGGTTTCCTGCGACAGGCCCTGATTGACTTGATAAATCTTGTAGTCATTGTCCGGCAATTCGGTGGCAGGTGACCGAGGTTGGATTGCGATCCGTCGGACAATTGATGAACGCGCCTGATCGTCGGAGGCAGTCGGCTGAGTCTCCTCCATGTTCTTGGTCGAAACAGTCACCTCTCCATCGGGTAGATTTGTTCCGGCCGTATAGCCAAAACCAAGTCCCGCCTCGTACAGGAATTGTTCGAAGGCCTTTAGTACTTCCGGTGCAGGTGCGAAGATCTCCTCAGCGAGGATCTTAATGACCCAGGCTATAACCTCCGGCGCCTCACCAAGATCGTTCTGCCTTGGAGCTTTGCCATTGATGAGCATCTTGAAGCGCTTCTTCATCGGAGTAAGAAAGTAGTTAAACGGGGACAGATTGCGAAGAAAGCGCATCCGATAATATCGGGTAGGATCCTGCTTGCGCAGGTCACTCAAGGGATCTTGGTCAGACTGTGGGGAACACGCCAGGATGTGACTCAACTTCCAACCAGCCTTCCAGATGGACGGGTAGGCACGCATACTGGCGCCCAGCGTCGGCCATTCTGGTGAAAGATCGGTCTCGATTCGTTTGTAGCTATGGGAAGCTGGGACCTTACGCGCGCGCAAAGCAGCGTGGAGATCAGGGCCGATAGATTTCGATTGACTGGCAGACAACAAATTTTGGTGGAGCCAGATCGGTGGCGAATTGTCGGTGAAGACAAGCTTCCTCTCGACGCTGCTCAGCGCCGTTTCTTTGCCACGAAAACTGGTATCGCCGGTGCTCCCTTGCTTGCGGACTAGATAAGGAAGGACCCCGTCATTGATAGCGACCTCGAGCTGCCGGTGTGCAACCAGAGTCAACTTCGGATTGATAACGAGCTCAGGCGTGAGTAGTTCGTCCCGTACCCACTTCGATAGAGCCAATGTTTTCGAAAAGTCGCGGGGCTGCCGAATGGTCATTTTTCTGATACTCCAAGGTTAGTGGGGGAAACTTGGCTGCATTCCTCCCGACGGTCCTAACATTTCGGCTTTACGGTATTGCCTCGTTAGCTATTTTCCAAATTAACCTACTATATCATGGTGTTACTTGACTTTGGCGTGAAGATCTAAGTTACCGACTTGAAAATGATAACGATTTGCTTGCAAACAGACTTAAATTTTCAATGATCATAGATACTTCTGACATTATCACTGGTTCTATGCCCATTTTGTAACCTAAACCTCTTCTAAGTACATTGTCAGAACTGCCGATTGCCCCTTTGTAGGATTCGGAACCGCTCAATAATGCCTGAGGAGTTTATGGGAGTCGGAGCAAAGAAATTTGATGGGCCGGGAGTCCCAGACCTTGGCACACTTAAGGACCCCTCCGACGAGGCTGACGCGCTGGAGCAGGACAGCAAGAGCGGCCAGGCGCGGCTATTAGGATTTCTAGCGAAAGCGCTCAGTTCTCAAAGACCGATACCCATGAAGGAAGAAATCAAAAAGTGGGGGTGGAGCGAACGCAGCTTTCGGCGGATTCGAAATGCTATCAATAAGGCTTGGAAAACCGAGACAGGCCGCATTCTAATCAAGACGGTCGATGCCGATGGGTTAGAGAAGAAAAGTGGTGGACAGCATATCGCAGTCGCTAAGGACACCACAGCAGCCTCCACTGTAAACCAAATGGCGACGTTACAAGCTTTCCAGTGCTTTCTCAATCCTATCCTTCAAGGAACTCTGCTTAATTCTTGGCTTGACGAGGCAAGGCGAGCTGGGGAGAAGGCACTCCATAAGGACGAACGAGCCTGTTTAGCTCGTAGCAAGTTCAAATTCCACACTGTCCCTCATGGGGTTAGACTTGCAAAAACAAATAATACTGTGCTTGAACCAATCCTGAATGCGCTACTTCAAGAACGTACATTGGAAATCAAATATGTGCGGCGGGGAGACACCTTGCTGACAACTATCCTGGTACAGCCTTTAACCCTTGTGCTCTTCGGAGGCGGATTATACCTGGCTTGCCAAGTTTTTAGACAGGGGGCCATGGGAAAATTTCGGAATTTCAAATTAGAATCGATCAAGTCGGCAAAGGTACTTTGGGAGAGTGGGTTCGTCTTTCCCAACGGCTACAATCCTGCGAAGCAGTGGAACGGAACTTTTGGATTCATAAAGTCTGACAAAGAAGAGCTTGTCACAATCGAAGTGAATATTGACTCGTGGCGCTTCAATTGGCTTAAGGAGCGCCAATGGTCTAAAGATGATAAATGGGAAACTAGGCCTCAGTCGAATGGCGCGCGCCTCACAATCATTGTTTCAAACCTTGACGAAGCTTTGTCGTGGGTTATGCAGATGGGGCCTGAAGCAAGGGTTATTTCACCACCAAAACTCGTCACCATGGTCCGTGAGTCGGCAACTAAGATGCTCGAAATTTATCGGAAAGCTGAACGGTAGAATCAATCAGCAGAATAAATGATGCCACCCCTTCGGCAGATCCCAAGAAGGTAGCATTTTAATCACATGCAAGCAAACGTACCTCTTCGCTCGACGAATAGGTACGTTGTGATAGTCAGGTGTATTTTATGTAATAATTATGAACATTTGTGCCTTGCTTCATTATTGATACCTTGTTTTGGTACAGCAGGCTGAAAAACTCTTACTATAACAGATGTCCCATAGACAGTGGTTTGGTAAGTTCTGATTGGATTCTTACGGTTAATACGTTGATTTTTCATAAAAAGCCTCCTTTTGCCTTGATTTTGGTAATCAAGAAGTTGTTGTGATGATAGATAAGAAGTACCTACCCTAGGAGTCCTGATGTGGTCACCCCATGACCGCTGGTTGCGGTCATGGGGTGACCACTGCTAACCGCTATAGAGTGACTGGTTGTTTGGTTTTAGCCACGCCAGGTGAGTCTAGTCACAGTCAACATTTTCCATGAGTGTGAATCTACAAATTCATATTTAAAGAATTTTTTTCAGGGAATTGAATTTTGTAGCTTGTTTAGATCTCTGGCCGCATTATCAAGTAAGGACTGTCCTTTGGGTATCCAAGGCTCTCAAGATTATCTTGAAGAAAGATTAAATCAATCAAATATTTATTCAAGTTAAATCGAATGTCCCCTACTGTCATAGTATAGGCGAAAAGACTTTTGGGCTATCTCAATTAAATGGAGGTATATTTATGAATAATGTTACCAATATCTCGAATACGATGCAAAATGTCGAGTCCTTTCAGACAACTAATCCCATCGAGCAGATCATACTGAAAGCATTCGCTCAAGATTTTAGCCAGTGGTTGTCCGTATTTGCTGGCTCTGGTTTCGGCTGTGAGCCTCGAGAAATAGCGCCACAAAGCATCGCGATCTTGAATCGCCCTAGTCGTAGGGGTCGCGGGATCTTCGTCGCTTGTGGAAATGGCCACATTGGTAGAATTATGATACCCGTTCACCAATTTTATTCCTTGCTATCTGCTCTTGCCGGCTATGCTGGAGAGGCGCAGAAACCTGATCACAACAAATTCTCTGATGTTGCAGAATCTATTGTTACCTTATTGGCCGAAAGAATCATCCTCATTTTTCGAGGTGTCGTGATGCGAGAACTGGCCCAGCGTCACATCAAACATTTAGCTCCCAGTATCAAAATGTATCTTCTAGGGATCACGGTAGTCAACACTGAGACCTTGCGGACTGCTGAAAAGCCAATCATTGGACTACAAAACTATGAACTTAGGTTTATCACGCCAGGAGGAGTAGGGCGTCTTTCGCTGCTGATTCCACCCTTAGGATCGATCACGGAGAATGGAACGGAGGAGTTGTATACATCTAATCGCTATGATGCCGAGGTTCGAAAAGACATTTTCCAGGAGGAAAGCGCGATTGTTTTGCGTAAACGTCTGGTGCATCTCTTATCAAGATTGGAACCTGAGGAATTTCAAAAACTAATAAGCGGAGAAGGAAGGTTTATAGCTGCGTCATGCCTCTCCGTTATGCCGATCAACCTGGCAACGCAATTCCTAGCCAAAATGGAGACGGATCAAACTACAGCACTCCTTGAAGCGATGTCGAAAGTCCGTAGAGTCCGGCACGCGTTCCTCTTGAGCCTCTGTCGTATACTCACCCAGTGGGCCACCCAGAGGCGCCGAGAGGCAAAAACAGCGAGGATAAATAGGGATATCAGGGCCATCCTAGCCGATCTCCGTAGAAGCAACCTCAAAGCAAGTGGACGTTAAGAAAAACGTCAAAGGAAACACGAAAGCATCTGGGTGAGTCTGCAAGTCGGATGATTACATGTAAAAGGGCTACGTAGCTTATCGCCTAATGTATGAATTTTTATCACCTAACATTTTAATTATTGAAAACACCTGCCCAAAGTTAACTCCACCCGCATTGAGTGACCTCAGGTGTCGTTCCGCTGTCCGATAGCTATAATGAAGAGTGTCGGAAAGACTAGCGCATTTAATGGTTAAATGACTATTTTAACGGGAGTAATTCCATGACCCAAAATACAAATGAGGGCGAAGATTTTGAAAACGATCCTGCATACAAAGAGGCAATTGAATCGAACCGAAAAATTGAGGAAGCTTTACAACCCGTAATCGAACTCCTATTGCAAGAAAAATGGGAAGAATCACTGAATTTATTAGACAAATTATTTGAACAAAAACCTGACCTTCGCTGCCATAGGTCTCTCCAGATGCGCTACCTCGCTCTATTTTGGCTAAGACGCTTTGAAGAGGGAGCAAAAGATGCTTTTGAGGCGGATGATCTAAACTATGATCCATTAGCATACCTCGATGGCATTATACTGAAATTTCATGCAAAGCACTTTAGAAAGCCAAATGACTTTCTATTAGAACGAAACATCCGAATTTTAGCCAATGAATTATGCGATCCAGAGGTGTTTCTAGTAGGTGCACTAATATTCCTCGATAATGGTGAGTATCAAAAATTATGCGACTACCTCAATCAATATGAATCATATCAAAAATCTCAAAATATTGATGATAATTCATATGTTTATTATGTTCTCCGAATCATTCAGAATCTCTTACTTGAGAAAAGCTTTACAATAGCTAGATCTACTTTTGAAGATTACAAACAAAAATGGGCAGATTCTGGCGTTGAAAAATTCATCGAAAGCTGGGATAAATACCTCAATGAACTCGAAGCCAATCCAGATAATGTTCTCCAAGGGCTATTGCGTTTAAAGGTCATAGGTCCACCACTTAGGGAGGGCGATATGGGAAGTTATATTTATGCTCTCATACCTAAGGTCTCAGGGGAATAAACTCTATGAATACACCCCACCTTGACGATCTCTCAAATCCTAAATCCCGCATTTAGGTGTTGCTCAGATTGGACAAAGGCAAACTGAATAAAAAGGCTCTTATTTTATGAACGATGTGAATGACCAAAGCAATTTGATGGAAGCCTTTACCGAGGCTTCCTATTTCGTTAGGATTGCCAACAACTGGGTAAAGCTCAAAATCGGACAGCCCTGCCCCGAAGTCGCAAAAGCAGCTGAATTTAAGACTTGGGCGATTATTACGGCATATAACCCTGGCGGAACGCAAGTTTCCGATGATGATAATCGTAAGCAGCACCAATTCCTCGACGAAGAGACCCAGTGTTTTGAGAGACGTTTAGAAGCCTACGGCACTGGAGAAGGATGGCCGAAGGAACACGGATTCTTTTTAGTGGGAATATCTAGGGACCAGGCTATCTCCATAGCCAAAAAATATGGGCAAGCTGCGTTTGTTTTTGGCACAGATGTACCAGAATTAATTTGGCCGCCACTTACCGCTTGACCAATACAATCGTGCTAGGCCAGCCCATCAGCTTCATTTGCCATTTACCCCAGCAAACGTGGCTAGACACTCTCGCATCGTATTGAGATGAAGCCCCACAACTGGACCGATACCCCCATCGTCGTCCCGTTGGTAACCACCAGCTAAGTTCCAAGCTATAGGAATACCCAGTTCACGGGCAGTGGCAAACATGATTCGGTCCCGTTGCCTCATTTGAGCCGTGGTTAAGACACCTCCAAGCGGATCATCCACGTGAGCGTCAGCCCCAGCTTGGTAGATAATGAGTTGCGTGCCGTGTTCCAAAAAATCTTTCTTGAGCCCCCGAAGCTTTGCCAAGTATTGAGGACCCTGGTCTGGACGAGAAAAATAAAGGCCAAAGGAAATATGGAGCAGGCCGGGTGCACCAACTTTGGCAAGGATGTCATCCGTACCGTCGCCATAATGCTGATCGCAATCGACAATAGCAATCCTTTTGGCTAAACCAGCGTCCAAGATGGCAAAAACCGCCACCATTAACCCATTGAAAGTACAGAAACCCTCAGCACGTGAATACCCCGCATGGTGAAACCCAGACGATAATGAGCAGGCCGCTCCGTCCACGAGTGAGGCCTTAGCGGCGTCGATCATGGAACCATTGGTATATGGCAGGCTGGCACGGACACTCACGGAGTTGTTACCAAACCCATTCGGTATCTGCCCGCTAAGCACACCTTGAATAAAATCAGGATCATGGGATCGCTTGAGTTGCTCAAGCGATGCAGGCTCAGGCGCAACGAAGTCAATTGGCATATTCTCTTGTTTCATAGCGAGCGCAACATGGTGCGGTTTAATCGCGCTAGGAGAGTAACTTCCCGCATCGGCCACCATCTTTCCGCTGTAAAAAACTTTCATAAAAAGCCCCACCTTTGTTAGGTAACATATTAAAAATATTGTTAATATACCAAAATAACCCAGTTGTTAGGAGAAATCTGTCTTAATTCACTAATCTAACGGCTTCCTCAACCTTTTTTTCAGAACTGAGCGACTCGAGTCCGAGTGGTTCAAGTTTTTCAAGTAAAGTTTGAGCATAATCCATCATCTCAGATAGTTTATTGGCCAAAAAATAGAGATTGACTAAATCCAGACGTTCCCGAAACGTCACACAAATAATCCCGCTAGAATCAGAACAAGCTTTCACTCCGCAGGCTAAGGTACGATTCCACTCAAGTAATTCTTTGTATGCCAAGACGCTGTTAGCATTTTCCAACCTTCCTAGACCAATTTCAGCGTGGATATAGGGTAGAAATCTTCCCTCGCTGTCAGCTACTTCATAAAGTTTTATAATGTAACTTGCTTTTTCAAGTACAAAAAACTGAAAAAACAAAGTACGGCGTCCCGTTTTATCAACCTCAATCGTCTTTACATTTTCTGGTTTAAGTCCACCATCACTCAAAAAGGTCTCAGTTAACTGTACCATTTCATCAAAGTGATTTGTCCTGTTCATAATGACTCCTTTTTCAGATTGTTTTTTACCTATTATAGATACCGAGTTACTCTTGGTCGAATCAGACGGTCTCAAAAAATGATGTTTTGCCATAAAAATTGCATTTTCTTAGAAATCTTTTAGATCACTATTGAGTGTGCTGCCTGGGAACTATAATTTAATCGGATAACACTATGTCACCTAGGGACGTTAACAGAGGTCTTAGAACCTACCTAAACAGAACGACGCATCATCAATGACGAATCTAAATAAAAACGTAGCCAGCAATATGGAATAAAATACCATATTGTCAGTGAGCGATCCTCGAAGGGATCTAAAAATTTATTAAATGTCGTAGAATGTTGGTCCCTCGATTCTTTGAAATAAGACCAAGGTACTGGTTATTTCTCCTGGGACCCACCCCGATGGAGTTAGATTATGGCCGAAACATGGTAGCCCATAGGATGGTTTAGCTTCCACTGTGATAAGCGGGTTGACTCCTATAGGTGTACAAAATAAAATATTGTATAGATAGCTTTCAATGGGTTCATTATTCCAAGATTTAAAAGCCGTAAAAACATCGCGTGCCTTAGATAAATCACCTTGCTCTATTAACAAGGCAATATATGTGGGACAAATCAACTCATTGATTGCGTTTGAGTTGCGCGCCAGAAGTATTTTTACAATCCTCCAGGCCTGGTCCGTATTCCCGGCAAGGCGGTTTGCCTCTGCTTGGTAGCGTAGAAAATCAGATCCGTCGTCGTTAACAAAGTACTTTGGACGTTTGGTGTCCAATTGACTGGGGTCTATTTGTATGATCTCCTTATAATCTTTTGCGTAGAGACGCAAAGCCATGGAATCATGCCATATAGTATAGTTAGGCGCCCCATGCCAAACTTGTTCTAGAGTTTCCATAGCCTCTACGTATCGACCTAGACTACCGTAGGCAAGGTATAAAAATTTTTTAAGCTCATAGGAGCGTTTGCTTGGAGGAAGTGAGCTCTTTTGATGTGAGGACCAATCTTCAAGAAAGTCGATACTATCTTGCCACCGCAATAGGTAGCAAAGGGTTTTAGCCTTTAAATTGGCAGTTTTTATACATGGGTATACATCATAGCATTCACATGCAACTCGATATAGATTTTTCATTGTCGATTCAGATGTTTGCCAAATGAAATGTTCATTGACATAGCTACGGCAGATTTCAATCCAGCTTTTCTTGCAAAGAGGAAATATTTTGGCCATTTTTTCTTCATATTTAGCTATCAGCTCATCATAATCATTACCCACAATCTCGGTATCAAGATCTTTTTTATCCACCTCACATTGGGTCGATTGTCTCGTTTTATTTTTCATAAATTCCACCCCATCCATAAAATTTATTTAAATAATTATCGAATATAATTGGATTGTTAGATGCTTTTCAATCAGTCGAACAATCGTACAAAAATACTAATAATCAGTGGAAAAATAAGGGTTCCAGTGAGGGTATCTAAGACTGAAATAAATTCATTAGCAAAGTTAACATGAAAGATTGTTGAACCTTGATTTGAATTGACTCTTGATAGAGGACTCTCATGGGGGACTTCGATCCTGTCATTGATCCGATTTTTTGAAGACAAATCATCCAATAATCGCTCATAGGATGCCGTTAAAGCAATGAATCTTGCCGTTGCTTTTGTGTCTTGTGGATTACGATCAGGATGGATATTAAATGCTAATTTTCGGTAGGATCTCTTTAGATCTTCCACAGTGTAGTTTCCCCTTAAGATCAGCTGGCTTGTTTCTAAGCGTTCATCTTTATAGCATTGGTTCATTTTGGTCCCCCCTAATATAAAGTCCCATGTGGCGATAGTTTGGATTTTTAATCATCATCACTAAATAAATTAAACAAAAACGTTATCACTTCATCTCTTTCCTCATGATCTTCGAGTAGATCAATTAGAAAACAGCCACTTTTTGGTGCCTTTAGCATTCTAATGTTGAATTGATCAAGGGTCTCGTAATCATACCTTTCCTGGTAGTAGAGCATAACTTGTTCTTCTGGTTTCATTTGATCCCATTCTCTTCTGATAGCTTGAATAGCCTCCTGAACAGTTCTATTTCTTGGTTTGATTTCATCCAGGGAAGTTTTTTTCATATTTTTTTACTCCATATCATTTAGGGAGCAAGCCCTAAAATACTCATCAACCACTGCAACCTCTTCAGGAGTTAGGTCAGGGGTATAATATATATTTACATTTTGTTTAGCAGCAACAGAATCTAAAAAACTCACATACGAACCATCTAAGGCGCAATAAAGCTCTTTTTCCTGTTGAGTTAAAGTATTCCAGCTCCTTTTTTTAATATCCTCTATTTTCATACACCCTCTCCTGATTGTGTCATTACTTACATACAACTTAATTGGAACTACCCCTTGAGTGTGTCTAATCACATCTAAAGACTCATATCTTGTCGTCACAGCATGTGACATTTAAGGTCACCAAGAAGTGCGTCCTTAGATGACGCACAATCCTACGATAAGCCAAAAGCGAATGATAGATGCTCACATTAGGGTCTAAAAGACGCCAAACCGGAGGGTTGCAAATGTGTTGGCAAATATTTGATACCTTAGTATTTAATGGCTTAAAATTTGATCTATCGACTTATTTACTAGAAAAATGGTTAGATTCTTTCGCGCCGGATCGGGAAACCTCCTTTACGTCTACATCTTGTTATCGAGGGTATATTGCCATATGGGCCATCAAAGATGGTGAATTGATTCTGACAAAAGTTGAATCAAGTGGCCTGAAAGAGGCTGGTATCTTAACAGCAGATATTTTAGGAAAAAGAGCTTATTGGGTTACGGGTAAAGTCCCAATTTTTCTAAACAAATACTTTACATTCTCTATGCCTGAAACCAATGCTGGAGTGGAAATTGAATTTCAAAATGGACAAGTGGTCAATGTACGCTTTGTATTGATTCCCGATCATGCAATCATTTTTGACAGAGTCTTAACACAAAGGAATCATGATACTAATGATTCGGATGAATCAGCCATTGCCCCCTGGAATGATCCACCAAAAATTTTTCGAGATTGGCTCCAAAATAAAAGGGCAAATGACAATATGGTTGTCCGTGAAGGGCTGTCCTGGGGATCAATTGATGATCATTTTCATGGATATAAACTTTTAAATGAACTCAGTTCATTTTTAGATTCCAGTCCTAAAGACGGAATATTCAGGAGTTTGGAATGGAAAACATTAGAAAAACTTCTAGGAGAAAAATCCTTTCGGTATAGGCATAGTTTGATTTATGAAGTGGGTGATCGTATGAGACTGGAAGATTCAACTAGGGCGGTAGTTACCGCAGTACGAGAGTCAGAAATTGATGTTATCACTGACGGAAACCAAACCAAAACTTTGCCCCATGCGGTACCCTTGCTTAACCCCTATTACCATCTAAAAGTTGGGGACCGATTTGTCATGGATTGGGTAAAAGAGAGCTGGCTTTGCACAGAAAATTTACCTGGTGGTGAGATGCGCATCAAAACAATCGATGGTCAGGAGCGCCTCCTTAGTAAGTTACTGAAAAGTTACGGGCAGCTTCGTTACCGATCCCCACAAGAATCAAGAGACTATTTGCACTTAACTGTCGATCGGCTCAATGATTTTCTAAAATCACCGGCATTTCGTGGTTGTATTATTCAAAATGTCGTTTTTGAACCAGAAGCAGATGGAGTCATTCCTACAACTATAGGTTGGATTAGCATCAAAAGCAAAATGGGGCACATCAATAGAAGACCCGTGATCACTGGCTTTGAGATAACAGAGCTTACTTTTATATTATGTGCCTTACTTCATGTGTTCAATAAAAATGCGCGAAAATATCTAACAGATTTTGTTGAATTTTATGGACCAAACCTAAGGCATTTGCTCACTGGGCATCTGACCTAACACATAGTTTCTTACAATTAAAGTCACCTGCAAGAAATTAAGGAGGGGACGCTTGATGCTAAAAAAAAATGATCTTGAGGGTTATCTCAATCCACATGACTGGTTAGTCATCCCTGATTTGCATGGATCGAGGCATTTTCCAGCAGCTGCAGCTTTTATGTCTGGTATGGTCTCGCCTATAATCCAGCTGGGAGATGTAATTGATGTTCGAGACGAGGATTGTTCGAGTATTGTCGCTATCAAGGCCCTTATGCAGCTCAAAGAGGCCTGTCCTCAACTGATTTGCTTACGGGGGAATCACGAACAAATGCTCCTTGATCATTTGGCGCGTTCTAAAGATTTTGAATGCGCCGTTGAAAGTGAATTTGCCCAAGACTACTCTGCTTTATCGGAGTTTAGTAAAGAATATCATGGCATTCCAGACGACATCATGACGTTTATAAAAGCCTCTAAGCTCTACCATCAGACTCAAAACTTGCTTTTTGTCCACGCGGGATGTCGCTGGAATAAACAAGCCTCCGACGTCACAGAGCTCGATCAAGAAGATCTCCTATGGGCCTATGAAGTGAGTCGAAATTGGCGCGGAAAAAAGCTGGTTCGGGGCCATAGGATCGTTGGGTTGCCCGAGGAATATTCGAATCACATCAATTGCGAAACAGGGGGATGGAAAGGCAATAAGCCACTAATCGTGTCTATTGTGAGGGACACTAGACACAAGCAAAAGCTACGAGGTTGGATCGAGTTTTTCGATGATGAAATCAAGCTTGTCACGGGATCAACGATTGATGTTAACTACTGATAATCGCCTTCAGCAAGATAATCATTAAGAATTGAACAGTTATGGAGTTTTATATGACTATTTACTGTTTAGTCAAGAGCCCCGTACGACCTCTCTTGTCATGGATCAAGCCGATAGATGATACAGCTGGAGGACAAGACGACCTATAACCCTCATCGAGGGTGCAAACAAAAATAATGGAGGATATCATGAGAGGTTCAATCGACATCGTGAGCGATCACTTCCAAAAGATTCGTATTGTAGTTAAATCAGTCCTGATGTGCGATAACAAAATCAATGTTATCTTGGAACATGATGATTCACCACCTAGCAAAAAATTGAAGGAGATCTCAAAAATCAGTGAAGATTTATGGGACGAAAACCTTGATCAGGAATATGAAGTGGTCATTCTAGCCAGTGATAGTGATGGCTCCAACAAACCTTTCGCAGTTATTAAGGACAAGAGCCTATGGGTCGTACAGGTCGATCACCTTGATAGGTATCAAGGAACCAAAAATTTTGAGAGTCTTTTTAATCAGGAATTTCAGGCTGAAATTCCAAAAGATCTTGCAAGGCCTCAAAAAATCCTCCGCAAAATCGATATAGGAAAATTGTGGACTTCGATAGATGAAAACAATATGGGATCCTTATTGGAATATTTGACGCCTTCTCCCTACGTTAAATACCAATGTGACGGTGATGAAATTTTAACCGGATTTTGTGGCTATGGTGTCAATAGCTACGCATTTTATTGGTGTACCAAGATAGGTCTCAGGATCCGTATGCTTAGGATGCCCTATGGAGGAATATACTCAGATATGGAGAATGATCGTTCCTATATCTTAGGAAATCTAGAGGTACTCGCTGAGGTGGATAAAAAATTTGGAAGTCACATTGTTAAAGAGAAAATGATTGATAACATGGGGGATCTGGGTTGGGAGGTAACATTGAATAATGGCATCATTTTCTTCTATGGTGGCCGAACGACACTTCGATTATACAAAGAAAAAGAGATCATCGAAATGGTTGATCTGAATCAAGTCGCCGATTATAAACATGGGCATATGATAGGTATACGCGCGCAAATTTTGGATATTCTGGCCTTGGGTTTGAAAAAATAGTGCCCTATATTGGGTTTGACATAATAAAAAAAAATTGTCTAGTTAGGTAAGTAGACCAGAGGAGTTTTACCTCTAGCCCATCGTCATGGAAATAACTACTTATAACGCCGGATCGGTTTGCAGCTGACATAGCAAAGTGCAACAAATTCAGTCCATTGGACGAAAATAGTCAAACACCCGCTTTTTGACGCAGAGTATCCACTTTATCCAGTCGTTCCCAGGTGAAGGCGTCGTCTTGGCGCCCGAAATGCCCATAAGCTGCGGTTTTTAAATAAATTGGCCGCAAGAGGTCCAACGAGGTAATGATTCCGCGCGGACGCAGATCAAACACGTCACGGATCACACCGACAATCTTCTCGTCGCTAATTCGTCCCGTGCCAAATGTGTTGATGCTGATCGATGTCGGATCGGCAATTCCGATCGCGTATGAAATTTGAATCTCACAGCGATCGGCCAATCCAGCAGCGACGACGTTCTTCGCCACATACCTGCCCGCGTAGGCTGCAGAGCGGTCTACTTTAGAAGGATCCTTACCAGAGAATGCACCGCCACCATGCCTTGCCATACCTCCGTAAGTGTCGACGATGATCTTTCGGCCCGTGAGACCGCAATCCCCGACGGGGCCACCAACCACAAAGGAGCCCGTTGGATTGATGAAATACTTGGTGCTGTTGCTCAACCATTTGGCCGGCAGCACAGGCTGAATAATTTCCCTCATGACTCCGGCCCTGATATCGGTCAAAGAAACATCGCTTGATGTCTGTGTCGACAACACCACGGCATCAATAGCACAAGGACGTCCCTGGTCATCATAGCGAAAGGTAACCTGGCTTTTAGCATCGGGACGCAACCAGGGAAGAACCCTCGACTTGCGGACTTCAGACTGCTGCTTTACCAAACGATGAGCATAGGTGATCGGAGCCGGCATATAGACATCCGTTTCATTGGATGCATAGCCAAACATTAATCCTTGATCGCCAGCTCCCTGCTCAAGGTCTGATGTTTTGTCCACACCCATGCGGATTTCCAAGGACTGCCTTCCAATCACATTAAGCACCGCACATGTGGCTCCGTCAAAGCCCATAGAAGAATGATTGTAACCGATGTCGAGAATAACTTGCCGTACGACATCCTCAATCTCGATTGCGGCGTTGGTGGTGACCTCGCCAGCAACCAGAACCATCCCAGTCTTAACCAAGACTTCGCAAGCTACGCGAGCGTCCTGGTCCTTCTTGAGGATGCTGTCCAAGATCGCATCGGAAATTTGATCTGCTATCTTATCTGGATGACCTTCAGATACAGACTCTGAGGTAAAAACCCTGTATTCAGACATGTAAGCTCCCTTAAACCTTCCTTTTCATTTTCAAATATACACCTTCTCATCATAGCACTCGAACGATCGCCCCCATATATAGCGAAATGAATAGTCGGGTGGCATCGTGACAGCCGGGGTCAAACCTGATAAAATAACGCGAAATCAGTGCTTTAGATTCAGTTCAAATGCACTGCATCCTAATAATAGGTTGGTCAATGCGTGCGCCGCCCGGCGCTCGCATTGATTGCCCCATCTCTTCCGTGGTAGGGTCGACAGGGCAGTCGTGGGAACTCATTAATCGGCTATTAGTTTGATAAAGGTTTTAACTAAATTTATATGACTACTACAGCAAATAGGCCCACAAATAAAACTCAAACAGTTGTTGTCTCCGAATCTCTCAAACAAAAAGTAGACGACGAGATCACGCGCATTTTGCCAGAAGTCATAGCTTTTCGCCATGAGCGCCATAGTTTTCCCGAGCTGACTTGGCAAGAACACAAAACTTCCCAGGCAATTGAGCAAAAATTGCGAGATCGCTTGGACCTTAAGCCTCAAGTCGGCGTTGGTCGGCTAGGACTTGTCGCCGTAATCGAGGGTCACAATCCAGGGCCGACTGTTGCCTTGCGAGCTGATATGGACGCACTTCCGGTGACAGAGATGACAGGTTGTGCCTACGCCTCAAAAACCCAGGGAGTTATGCACGCTTGTGGCCATGATGGTCATATGGCAAATTTATTTGGTGCGGCTCTTGTTCTCAATGAACTCAAAGCTTACCTGCACGGTCGCGTCAAATTGATCTTTCAACCGGCCGAAGAGGGCGGTGGTGGTGCCGAAAAGATGTGTCAAGATGGTGCTTTGACAAAGCCCGATGTGGATGCCATTTTTGGTTTACATGGGTGGCCTGAATTGCCCCTTGGACAGATCTTTGTGCGCTCGGGTCCAATGCTCGCAGCAACTGCGGATTTCAAAATCGTTGTCTCCGGAGTCGGCTGCCATGCGGCAATGCCCCATCTTGGTACCGATCAGGTGCTGGTAGCTGCGCGAATTATCGAAGGGCTGCAGGCTATTCGCTCTCGGGTTGTGGCACCCACTGATGCGATGGTGCTTTCCGTCACTCAAATCCACGGAGGAACGGCGACAAATATCATTCCCAACACTGTCGAAATGTCCGGAACCTTGCGCACTGTGGACGAATCTGTTCGCATTAAAATCGTTAACGCCATGGAGCGCATTGTGTCACACACAGCTGCCCAAATGGGTGCACAGGCTCATCTCGAAATGGATACTAATTATCCGGCGACTCTTAATCACGAAAGAGAGACAGATTTTATCGAACAGATCGCTCAGGCAGTCCTTCCAGGAGGTGCAGTTAAGCGAATGCCACAGCCTACAATGGGTGCCGAAGACTTTGCTGATTTTCTAAAACGTGTTCCAGGTTCCTATTTTTTCTTGGGAATGGATGACGGACGATCCGGAGGCTACCCTTCCTTGCACCACCCAGCCTATGACTTTAATGATGCCGCTTTACCTGTGGGTATTAAAATCTTTGTCCATGCGGCGCTTGCCTATGGAAGTCAAGTTTCCTCGTAATTATTGAGAAGCAATGATTGAATTAATAAGTAGTTTATTGAATCAATGGCGCTATGATAAGAATCGATTACCAAATAGGTCGCGTTGATTTGGCCTGGATTACCGCTACATGTAGTGGTCACGTCTGCTATTTTAGTGCCGTTGATTCGTCACCTATCGCTTTTGATTGGCAAACCCAGCTTTTTCACCTTTGCTACGAAAGCGCTTTTTTGCTCCGGATTAGCGACTGCCATCGCCGATTCATAGACCTTCAATCTAAAACTGCACTGTTTATCTCTCTTGAGCAGATCTACTGCCTCGTTGGCAAATCCAGCGGCATTTTCAGTGCAAGCAATGGCTTTTAGATAAGCGGTTATACACTCATCTTCTTTTATTGGAATCATCCAACTGCCACATTGATCGGCAAACACTATCTCATCACCACAGTCTATCATCTCAATCAATTCATACATCAATTCAAAAGCGGATACCGCTGTCGAATATTGACATTGGGCAACCAATTTGGTCGCGGCTCCGAAAAAATCACCTAGTCGATCAAACCATTCCTGAGTCTCTGGTGGAACGTCCATAAAGTTTTTAGAATTAATCTTAAACGGGGCATAGTATTTGCCGCTTATCGACTCCTCGCGAAACTTTTCCAACTCTACTATGAGCGATTCGCCAGGAAAAGCTACCAACCTTAACTGATCTAGGATATCGCCAAAGATCGCTCTTCTTTGCTGGGGGGACATGATCTCATAGGCGGCATCAATAAAATGCAAAAGCTCCGAACTATCCTTTGATCGCAAGCTGCCAAACAATGCCTCTTTTTCTTCTGGATATTCACCGACAGGCTCTTTGGCCTTATGCTTACTGATATACCGCCCTTTTTCTGAAGCCATAAAAACCACCAAAAAAATTGATAATATTTGTTAAAATATGAAAGAAACTTCTGTAATTCTGCAGTCAGTCCCTTCACAACGAAGGAGCACCGAGGGAGGAGTCTCCCCACAAACAGCGTTGTAAGAGTCCAATTGTGAGTCACCACAATACGTGAGGGGAAACCCCCCCATTATTAACAAATTATCCTAGGGTTGAATAAAAAAGCCCCTAAACTATTGTGTTCACAAGAGTCTAGGGGGTACACGTCCTTTGTACATAAAAAGAAGGACGGAGACCATGTTTCATAATCCATATACTGATACAAGTTTTTTTGAATTACTCCTGAAATATGATCAGGATACAGCCAAGAAAGTAAAGGCTAGAGGATGCCAGCAATGTGGCGGAGAGTTGGACCAAGCCCATTACCAACGTCAGCCAAGAGGTATTCCTGCTGAAATAACTGAAGAATTTAATGTTAGGTTTAGCTTTTGTTGTCGCCGAGAAGGGTGCCGAAAAAGGGAGATGCCGCCCTCCACCCGCTTTTTGGGTGCGCATGTCTACGTAACTTTGGCAATCGTTTTGGCGTCATCTTCTTCGGAAAAATTGAGAGCTTATGTTATTCAGCAGTTTAAAATTTCCAGAAATACGCTACAAAAGTGGCAAAAATTTTGGGCGACCCGTTTTAAAGATTCGCAGTTTTGGCGGGTCCGGCAAGGCAATGGGCAGCTTTGGCATACAGTCGGAGATCCTATTCCCGATCGCCTTTTAGGAGCCTTCATAAACCTTGGGGACGGTCAGGGCAGTCCAGGCTATTTTGAACTGCTGAAGTTTTGCTCCCCATTCTCTGAGTAGAGTCCATAAAACACCACAATGTTTTATGGGCTTTAGAAATACGCAAAAGTCGCCCGCAGACTTCAAAAATCAGATCGATTAGGAGACTAATTCTCATTGATTTGAAAAGGAGTCTGTCACATGAGTAAAAAATCACGGCTGGACCGAAGGCGTGAAATGGCAAGTTTCCGTCTAAACGCCATAGGCAATTTGCTTTCAGAAACCCTTGAACAGGGAGAGCTAAAGGCTGGGTTAGAAGCGCTTTCTAAAAAGTTATGGAATCATCCGAAGAAAGGGCCAGGGACTAAAATTGCCTTCAGTACATTGGAATCTTGGTATTATAACGCAAAAAAGGATCCGACAAACATTGCAGACACTTTAGCGGATCAAATCCGAGCTGATTTGGGTGTTCATCGTGTTTTAAATCAAGGTTTAAAGGACGATGTCGGTAACCAGTACAAGGACTTTCCAGAATGGACCGTAAAACTTCATTTTGACAACCTTAAAACCCTATGGACAACATCGGGAGTTCCGGAGATCCCTTCCTATATGACTGTGCTCAGATATTTTCGGAAGACTGGTTTAGAACGTAAAAGGAGTGTGAAAAGGTCGCATATTACTGATGGTCAGGCGGCAGCCATAGCCCGTCTTGAAAAAAAGGAGGTGCGAAGTTATGAGAAGCAAGCAGTCGGGAGTCTATATCATTTAGATTTTCACCATGGATCCCGTACGATTCAAACAGCCTCGGGAGAAAGAATAACACCCTATTGCCTGGTGATTCATGATGACTTCTCAAGGCTAGCATGTCATATCCAATGGTTTACTGCGGAAACAGCCCAATTCTTAATTCATGGCGTAATTCAGGCTATAGCTCGGAGGGGGCTGCCGTGGGCTATTATGACGGATAATGGTGCAGCCATGAAGGCAGCGGAATTTCTTCAAGGTCTTGAGAGACTGGGGGTTGAGCATGATCCGACTTTGCCATATTCTCCGTATCAAAACGCAAAAACCGAAAGATTTTGGGGTGTTTTAGAATCTCGTCTGATGCCTATGTTAAAAAATATCGAACTAACCCTAGAGTCGCTCAATGAAGCAACATTGGCTTGGGTTGAACAAGAATATAACAAGGAAATTAATAAAGAGATAAAATGCGCTCCCATCGAGCGGTTTCGCAAAGGCCCTCATCAACTCAGAGAATCACCAAAGATTGAAAAATTAAAGTCCGCTTTCCGCCAAGACGTCGTGCGGCAACAAAGGAGAACTGATGGCACCGTTTCTATAGAAGGGCGTCGCTTCGAAGTGCCATCACATTACCGTACTTTTAGGAGTCTCAATATTCGTTATGCAAGGTGGGATTTTACCAACACCCATATAATTGATGATCGGAATCAAATTTTAGCCCGCATTTATCCAATAGATAAAGCTGCTAATGCCTCAGGAGAGCGTCGGCATCTTGCGCCCCAAAGCCAGGAGCCCATCATCGAACATCAAAGCACAACCATTCCGCCATTACTCCAAAAATACCTCGAAGACTTTGCGGCTACGGGTCAACCAGCTCCATATTTACCTGAATAACCTTAACATTATGAGCTATTATGAACACTACTAAACATCATCTCAAATTTATCGGACTCAAGTGGAATCCTTTTACCCAAGAGATCCCTTACGAAGGGATTGTCATTCCTGAAATTGTAAATAAATATCTATGGAAAATAGAAAATCTAGTTATGGAAGGTGGATTTGCCCTAGTTTATGGCGATCCTGGTACTGGCAAATCGATTCTCCTTCGTACCATTGAGGAACATTTAAAATCACTACGCGAAGTTAAGGTCGGGATTTTAAGCAGGCCACAAAGCAGCCTATCTGATTTCTATCGGGAACTAGGGTCTATTTATGACATTGGTTTTAAATCAAACAACAAATTTAGCGGGTACCGATCACTGCGAGAAAAATGGCATCTCCATATAGAGTCTACACTTTTTAGGCCGGTTCTTATTATCGATGAGGCCCAAGAAATGTTAGATGCGACCCTATCAGAGCTCCGTTTATTGTCCAGTACGAAATTAGATTCTCAGGTGGTGCTCAGTGTTATTCTTTGCGGCGATAAAAGGCTCCTCGATAAATTCCGCTCACCCTCACTTCTTCCCTTGGGTAGTCGTATTAAAATCCGAATGAACTAAGCGCGCTCGCGCGCAGTCCTATCCCGAGCATCCGGGCAGATTGTAGCTTTCCTTCCGGCATAATCTCGGCACATTTTATTCAATTCCTAGACCTCTGAATCTCAGACTCCATTTAAATATAGCTAATTT
>JBGSUI010000055.1:0-10050 GCA_041736175.1 Oligoflexales bacterium
CCCCATAGATTTGTGCTCGCGCGCTTAGTTCATTGGGCTCTTATCCAAACCGCCCACGGTTAAGGGGGTTTCGATCTTATTTTAAGAATCAACCAAAACTGGTCTTTGCGTGGGCGCTTCGGATAAGACTCTCTTCAGTTAAAACATTTGCCAAAACAGCAGAATTAATTGTGGTGCCAACAGGAACGTTATCAAAAATCATGACTGAAGGAGCCGAAAGAAGGGCACTGAGGATCAACTTCCTAATATCATCGTTATTTCCTGGCAATGATTGCATCATCGGTGCTTGTCCTGTCAAAATAATGTGGACCACTTTAGCCAAAAGAGTTTTACCCGTCCCAGCCATCGGTGCCTCAATTGAATATAGAGGAGTAGGTCCAGCTATCATCAATCGTGCCGGTCCCTGAATTAACATTCCTATGGCATGAGCTCGATCTGCCAGAGATTCAAAGGGGAAATCCCCGAAAACGTCTGTTAAAATTATGGCCTTTGCCTCTTCTAAGTCATCCTGAGAGGGTTTGCTAGGTATGTCTCTCAATTGATTACTAAAGTTACTATCAATAAATATCTGCGTGGATGGACTATATCCATCGCAGGAAATGAGGTGTCGATCTATAGAAAAAACTGGCATTTTGGAAAGAATTTTAATTGAAGAAAACACTTCAGGTGGTGTTGCAAACATCACTTTTGCTAGGTCCTTGTCCGGCTTTTTAACCTTTTGCTCATTTAATTTATCTATTGTAACCATGTGGACATTTTCAATAATCTTCCCAAACAAAGCATCGGCAGACATAGGCACGGTACGTTTATTTCCAGGTTCCCCATCGATCGTAACGATTATGTCCTGGAAACAGTACATTTTCTCTTTTCCATTTAAATCAGCTAATTTCCTCGCTACTATTGTCTTAATCTCAGCTAAGTGCATGTCATCTAAATTTAAAATTAATGGACCATTGCATTGTTCAAACGCCCGCTTAACCTGCTCTATACCTTCGAGACAGTGTAAATCATTGAAGTCAGTTGGCTTTGCATCTACCGATTTAAACTCGGGAACCATAACTTGGGCACCTACCAACGCTGCCGATAGTTCCGCTGCTTTTATGCCTGGATTTTTAGGTGTCCATTGATCATTGTCGGCGGCAATGATAATTTTTGCATTTGAGTGCAATTTTCGAGTGATTGATGCTACATGGCCTAAATTATAAGCTGTGAATGCGCAGTGGACTCTAAATCCTGTAGCTTCATAAAGCGTTGCGCCGGTGGCGAATCCCTCACATATGATGATAGTATCTGGATTTTCGCCTATGCTATGGTAGGTCCCATGCACCTGTTGATCTCGTCTAAACCATTTACCTCCATCATCATAAATAGACTGTATTCCCCTTAAATCTCCACGCTCATCAACCATCGGAACCATGATTTTTACACCCCTATTAACCAGAAGATATCTAGCACCAAAAAGTCCTGCAATTTGCTTTTTCCTGAGATATTCTGAAATTGGGAATGGTCCGGTGCGGCACCTAAGCCACTCACGTTGTGCATTTTTCGCGGCGATATTCTGTAGCTTTAGTTTCTCTAGATCGAAGGCCTTCTGAGCTTCTGCCTGCTTCGAAGCTATTTCCACTTTTTCTGTTTTGCTCAAACGATCCGAAGAAACTAATTTGAATTTGGCTCCTGTCTTCCAATCCCCTAAGACTAGGATACCGAATTCATTGCCGATAGATGTGTAATTTTTAACATAAAAATACCAAGCATCAGGATTCTTGGCGTCCCTATTTCTTTTAAACCGATGAATCTTTCCATCGGGGACAAGTGATTCCGGAAAAAAATCTAGTTTGTGCGCCTCTTGGAGCAAGTCTTTTTTCATAATTATTTGGTTATCCCTTGGTGAAAAAATTTAAAAAATTGAATCCTTCTACCCATCTCTTGATGCTTTCTGCCTGTGAAATTTTTAACTAAAAATAGTTTTTATTGTTGTAGCGTCTCGCAATTAAGATTTGGCCATAAGACCTAACATACTCTTATCAATTTGTTTATGGGCGAGGCATGCCCAATGGTTGCGTTGGTGGATCCAATCTTCAATATCTTCAGCCACCCACCCCACCGCACGGCTTCCTAGTCGCCTACGTCGCGGAAACAGTCCCTTTGCTTCCAACCGTTCAATTGAACTTCGACTTAGACTTGTCATTTGAAGGACATCGAATAGCCTTAAAATTTTTGCTGGCATTTTTCCTCCTTGCCTGGGATGTTGTGGACACTATAGAACGTCCAAAAGTGAACTTCACGAAGTGGTAAGTTAGGAGGGGGATATCTTGTATAGGCCTGTAAATACAGAATGTTACATCGATGCTCTGTTGGCAATTGCTGCTTTTAAGAAAAAAAAAGGGGAAAATAATTTAAGTGCCTGTGAATCACTCATTAAAGAGTGTTTATGTATGACCTCTGACATAAAAAGAAGAAAAGCCTTGTTGCATGGGAAGGGAGTAGGGTTTAATCCCAACACCATGATTCGCCGACTTTTTGCGGTGATTACGGACTTTTCAAGCCCTGAATTTGCAGCCACCGATACCGAACTACGCATATTTAATAGGACCTTAGATCCTCACCACAAGGGCATAGTACGTGCTGAACTCAGATACTGCCTTCGAAAGTTTATCTCTGCTTTATTCCGCATGGTAATGGGAACTTGTACACCTGATAGAGAGCCGTTGCCGCCACTAAGCTTAAAGATGCACACCATCAGAACCTGTGCACTGTTTATAAAAAATGCGATAGAAGTAGCCAATTTCTATGACTTAGATTGGTTGACTCCAGGAGCATTGCTTGAAAATTATTCTGGTGGCAAATTCGGTCAAATACCCCTAAATCACACCTTTGCTAGCTGGTTAAATGAAAATTTTTATATCGAAATGAATCGCGAATTTAGTCTAGCATTGCCTTATTGTACGTGGATGCCTCCTTCCCTTCGGAAATTTCCTGATAAAAAAAATGGAGGTCGTCCAAGAGCAGGGATTCAGCGAATTGGTCTGTTAGAGTTTTTGGGAGCTGGACTTTCCTCATACTATTGTGAAGGCCATCAGGGACCTTGGTTTGATCTATACGATTCGTTGGATGTCATTTTTTTAGCTTTGTCTAAACAGGGGCACAATATTCTTTTGCCTAGAGGACCGAATGTGAATGGTTCATTCCACTCTCACAACATTTTCGCTGCTTTCAATGATATTTCATTAAAGGCTAAAGAGATCTATCCATCAGCATTGCTTAGACCCTGGTATTCGAAGAGTCCTCCAAAATGGCATAATAAAGATTGGGGTTCGCGATTTATCGAAGCTGAGTCCAGAAAGCCTAAAAGCCCTTGGGAGCAAGGCTTTTATTACACCTAACAGCGCTTTGCAAACTAAGCTGACCAGCTATCTTTTTTGGCAATTGTCGCTTCGTCTAAACACACATCAGCCAGGGAGCGTGTTGTCGTATGGGTGAATTGTGGTAGAACTGCAGTACGCTCTGTTATACCTACAAGTTTTAGCGACAATTCTATGAGCTTGTCAGTCGGAAGATCCTCAAACTCTCGTTGCAACACTTCTTGGTTGAGTTTTTCAAGAAGGGTACCGAGAAGGCGAATACGGTTTTCATGTCCAATCCGGCTGGCTTCTATTAGCGCATCAGTTTCTACAACACGAAGATTAGCAATATCTTCGGCTAAATCACGGGACCATTCCACCAAAGTGCTTTTGGATACACTTAACTCAGTTGCTATTTTTGAGAAGCTCCATCCAGCCGCCCTGAGCTCCACAAATCGTAATCGTTTATCTTGGGTTTTCAATATGCCGCCCCCTATTGGAACCATGCACTTTCAATAATATCCCAATAATCAACTCCAGCACTAGAGCATTCGCATGCCCTATCACTGGTGAAAATTATTATGTAGTTGATTGTGGAGATTATTTTAATCCAAAACCAGGCAAAAATCGGACTTAAAATCCAGAGAGTCATAGACTCAAAAGTCCGGTATCAGGGTGTCGTCATGAAAGCTGCTACATTGGCAATTTTGTCTTTGGGGACTATGCCATCAAAAATATTTTTATCCCGATCTGAAAGTACAGCATCTGTAGCTACAGCGATCTTTTTGAAGCCTTTAGCCCTAAGGTCGATAGCCAGTGAAGCACCTGTAAATTCTGGTTCATTATCGAAATAATAGTCAGTGATTGCTAAATCGATGGTATTGGGATCGACTTTCTTGGACTCAATATCTGCCAAAAGTTTTGATGGCGTGGTGTAAAGATCAACTCGATTTCCCTTAAGACTTTTGCGCCAGGATTCCAATACGAAAATATCATCATCAATAGCAATTATATGGGGCGTCCTAGGTACCGGTATCGCTATCTTACTAGCGTCGACTTCGCGGATTTGCTGTTTACACACCATCTGGTCTCCTTGCCTTGCGATGAGCATCAGCAGATGGGCAGGGCTCATTGGCTTAGGCAAAAATGCGATTGCACCAGCGTCCATTGCTCTCTTGTAGTCTTCTTGAAGGCTGCGATTGCTGTGCATACAAATGCCGCTATTTGGAGCAATCTGCTTAAGATTTGCGATAAGGTCGAATCCCGACAGATTGCCTGGCCCTAAGTCAGCGTCAGAAATAACCAAATCTGGAACCTTAGATTGACAAATCTCAAGAGCTTGCTGTGGTGTTGAAGCGACAACAATATCTAAAAGCTCCGTCGCTGGCAGATTGTCGAGGATGCCCCTCAAAGCATCCGTATAGACGGGCTCATCATCAATTAAGAGAATAGTAAACTTGCGACTCAAGGAACGAAGGACTTTAGTTGCGTCATGAATGCTTGCTTGCAATGTCGGGTCTTCGTTCTTAACGGTTTTATTTTCCACTATTAGAGACTTTTCGAAAGCATCTCTAATTTCTTTAGCTGAGGTGGGCCATCCTAGTGCGGATTCGTTGTCAATTTCGTTAGAAAGGGGCAAAGTTAAAATGAACTCCGTCCCGCGTTCAGCATGAGATTCGCATCGTATCGAGCCACCATGGGCTAAGATGATTTTTTGGCAAATCGCGAGTCCAAGTCCTGTCCCACCCTTCTTACCTTTGGTGAAGAAAGCCTCAAAAAGCTGCGCTATATCTTCTGGTTTGATATAGGACCCAGTATTGCCTATGGCTAATTGAATCAACCCGAGGCCTTTTCCGCTCGAAATCTCTGTAGATCTAATCCAAATCGTCCCCTTATTTTTCATCGCCTGCCGAGCGTTATCCAGTATATTGCTGAAAACTCTTTGTAGTTTTTGTGAATCAACTTCAATTTTATGTGTATGGCGGATGGAAACATCAAAATCGATTAATGCCTCTGCTTGGTAGCGGAATACCATAGCAAGAGACTGATCAAGGACACTATGCAAAGATACTGGCTCCCGCACGAGGTTTGTCTTGTCCCCACTCACCTCTAATAGGTCTGCAATAAGTCCATTGACCTGATCAAATGCTTTGCCAACATGATCACGAACTTTAAAAGCCATTTCCCGCAGGGCTTTCGGATCATCGGCAAGGGTGGTTAAGCGGTCTAGACCCATTTTTAACATTGTAAATGGCTTGCGCACGTCATGAGCCAGCATTCCAGTTGCTTTGGCAACACTTTCGTGCCTCTTTGCTTCTTCTATTTTGGTCCTCATTTTCTCAGCATCTTCTGACGATTTCTGTAGCGCCGTGATGAGGGGCCCCCAAAAAAGATTCAACAGACCCTTTTTAACGACAACTTGATCACCTCGAATGAAGGAGGCGAGAACCAAGGATAGATGCTTTGAGTTTGTTATCAACGTAACTAAAGCCATAACGATTAAGGTTACCATCATCAGCATAAATATAGTGCTAGTCCTGGCAAATGGTATCATGACTTTGGCGACCATTTTTTCGATGCGTTCCCCCGACCTTGCAAATCTAACAATACCCCAGATCGGACTATTCGGTGCCTCTCCGAACTTTACTGGGATTTCCGAATAAATGGGATTTACAAGATTATCTAGGCCTACTGACACCTCAATTCGACCGTTTTTTTCGATCTCATATCCATCAAACGTTCCCGACTGTGCCAAAGACCAAAGGCGCATTTTTGCCAGACGGATGTTGCCAGCAATAAGTTCTTCGCGTACCGCCGTTACAGCTAAATTCAAAGCAGCTAGCTGCTGCTCCGCAATTTCTTGACCGACTTCTGCAGCACTTTGCTTTTGAGTCCAAAGAGACAATGCTATACCAGCTCCGCCAGCCAAAAAGGCGAAAATACCTAGTAAAACAAATAGAAGTCTCGTGTTCATAGTTTAGCCTTTTAAGCCCGTTAGGGGATCGGATGTACTGGTGCTAAAATCTCTTTCACATCGCCAAAACCTAGGCACCCTAACCGCGACCTGTTGATGCGCTCTGAATTGGCCGCGCCCACAAAGTAAGCCTGAGCCTGGGGACAGTGAGCCCGGACCACTGAGATCGGAAATGCTGTCTCAAGAGGAATGGAAAAGTCTTCATAGGAAATATCGAGGTCTGGGAGTTGGGGAATTTCGCTTGTAGAATCGTTCAAGTACCATTTAAGCTGGTCAAAATTTTCCAAATCTAGATAAAAATCAAGGTGATCCATAGTTTTATCAACGACAATCTTGTTATTGACCCTACTGGATCTAAATTTTCCAAGCTCTTCGGCCCTAACTCCGATACCTGTCAAGATGCGCATCTGATCCATGACGAGCCTTCGTATAGCTTCAGCAATATTACTGCCAATGCCCGGTACAACGGATGCTCCGAAAGGTATGGTTAGAGTATTACTTGCACCCAACATGAGGCCAGCCATAATGATTCGCCCCTGCGTGAGTCCACACACTCCAAATCGAGGGGTAATCCCAACCCTTTCCATTGCAGTAATCGCCTCAAGTACCCATGGATCGATTGACCTTAACGTCGTATCTATGACGCTGGGAGATAGCCAAACCGGTGGTCTATTGCAAAACCAGCTCGTTAAAAAAACATCCCGCTCAATCAGTTCCTCAGCAGCTTTAACCCTCGCTTCTGCCGTGGTTACATGAGCTGCAAATCCATTTGTAGTAGGCGCGCCCGATTGATGAAAGACTATGCGTTCGATAGACTCATAATACGCTCGAATCAGTGCCATAGTAGGGTCCGTACCATCTCCAAATCCCCAAGCGTCAAAGGATTTTAGGTGTACGTAAATATGGTGGACTTCGTCGGAAATTGAGTTGTGGCTATAGCCAATAAAGACATCTTGCCCATGGCATTTTCGAATTTCTTGAGCAATTTCCTCGAAGGATTTCTGCATAAGCCTAAACTCCTATTTTGTCACTACTTTGACCCGCCATAAACGCAAATCTGGACTCACAGTTGAAAGCTGTGACATATCAACGTGTTTACCGTGGTATAAAATAATGCGTTCGTAAGCTAGGGGTACAATCCGTGCCTGTTCTAGGAGATTTTTGCCGATTTTTTCATAAAATCCATAACGCTTGGATGGATCAGCTTCGGCAATGGCATCCTTCATGACGTTTAGCTCAACAGCACCCTTAGGCAATTTTATATATGGCCTGGAAACATTAAAAGTTACTTGGAGATTTTCTAAGAGGTCAACGCTACTAAAATCGTTGTTTAGCAAAATTGCGTCGTAACGTTGAGGGTTAGATACAATTTCAACATATTCTGCGCTATTAGCCCAAACAACAGGCTGCAAATCATAGCCCAGCTTTTGCAGTTCTTCTTCAATTGACTTGTGAAAAGCATTAACCTTACTGTAGGCGAGCCTCAGAGGCTTTTTCGACCGGTTCGCCGACTGAACCCCAGAATGTTCCTTTTGCAAGTTTGACCAAAAATCCTTGATCCACTCTTGGGAAGGCCTACCTGGTCCATCGGGTTGGTAAAGCTGGTCTGCACGGACATATTGCGGACCGTTAAATTTTGGCTGAAATCGACCGGGAGCTAAACTAGCTTGAACCAGTCGACGCTCCCTCAACGACTTAAATACGATACTGTCGGGGTTAAAGGCCAAAAAATAGGAAAAAGCTATAGGTGGTTCGATCTTACTAACTTTACCTGTTGCTAACATTTCATTATGTAGGTCCGTGGGCATGTTCGATGGCATCCATGCTAAATCGATCTTCAAAGGATCGCCACTTGCTGGTTTAAAATTCGTGATATCGGTGGCCTTGAGAATGGCACACTCCGGAGCCCCTTTGAGAGCACTTTCAAAATACGAGTTTCGGGTGATGGTCGCGACACCGTCAGACCAAGAATTAAAAACATAAGCTCCCGATGTTGGATGATCTGTCGCTATTTTTTGCGCCAATAGGGATTTCTCATGGAGCACACCTGTCTCAGGAACCAAGATTGCACGGAGAAAGTTAGGAGAGGATTTTTTAAGATTGATGACTATGGCCGAGTCGCCATTGAGGCTAACTCCAGAAATGACTCCAAAATCAAAATGGGTAGTTGACCCGATTTTCATCCCAGCTTCAAAAGTCCTTAAAATGTCTCTGGCTAAAAGTGGAGTACCATCGGACCAAAAGGCTTTTTTAAGCTTGAAATCAAACCGCTTAAAGTCCGGGGATACTTCCCATGATTCGGCTAGATCTCCCTCGATACCACCGTCAAGGGCTTGTCCGAGGAGCCTGCGGGTGACATGAGAGTAAAAAATATGCTGTGCCGCAGTCCTGGCCAAAAATGGCACGATTTCCTGTGGCGCTCCTGGCAGTAAAAATTCAAAAGCTCTCTGACCGGTAGAACCACAAGTCATGCCGAGTCCTTTTTTATGGGGGTCATCTTGTTTGGGTTGGCTAAAGCCAGAGCCTGAACCATTTGACATGCTCAGCACCCCCACAATCGCAAGTTGGTAGCGATTAAAGATCATGATCGTTACCGATCGCGCCCGGTGCTACGTCCGCCCTTCGACTCACTACAGGTAAACGTCCCATTGAGAGCTGGGAATTTAGTTACGGAAACTTCAGTCAAATCTAGTGTTGATGACTTTACTATTTTTTCTGAAGGCGCCATAGCCAATAATGGGAGCGAAAGGGAGCTTAAAACCGCTGCTAAAGTCAATGATTCCTTGGTATTCACTGTAATTTCCCCGATTCTGTTAAATTGTTCAGAAGCCGAGGCTTAAAATACACCATTTTTTAAAGTAATCAAGAAAAACTTTAAGAAATGCCAAAGCAAAGATATTAAAAGATGGCCATGGATTAACTGGCGTGCCCTTATTTGTAGTTTTCACAAGTCCAGTTAGCTTTAATGTTTACGAACTTACCGAGGGGTTCATCTTCAGCCGTCGGCGTCCCAAGCTTCCAGGTCCTCAGGTTTTCGCAAGAAATAGTCCCCTTATTGACCTTAGCCCGATCTCCAGCAGTCATCTTTGCTTCACAAGAGCTCGCATAGCCCGAAATCGCCTCGCCGCCCGGCTTTGTAGTGTACGTCATTAGGGAAGCTAAGGATGGTATATCATCCGACTTAGGTTTAATAACGAAGCCAGCTTCGGCGTCACTCTCTTTGACAAAGGTCGTTGAAGCCCCAGTTGCAGGATTTTTGACGTAAAAGTAGACATACCCAAACTTCGAGTCACCGAGTTTAGAGACATTTGTTGTTTGTATAACTACTTCGAGCTTGTCGGATGTGATATAGCGGCACCAAGTTCCAACTTCACTAAAATCAGCTTTTTCAATCGCTCCGTTGGTCGTTTGCCGAGTCTCAATTGCGACATTTTCAGTCGCAAGCTCAATCTTATAGTCAAACGACTTTTCATCGCTTTTGGCCGCGCTATTTTCCAGATAAAAAGTTAATGGTCCCGAACTCGCTATTTCAACACAGTCATTGAGCAATCCAGCATTTGCAGCATTCGAATCATAAGGACTGCTTAAACAGCTACTATAGTCTTTCTCACATGACTTGATATTATCCCTTGAAATTTTTCTTTTATCATGCCATCTTCTCGACCATAATGGACCTTCTTTAACGTGCTCTCAGCAGAAGGTCGTAAAAAGTGCCATTTCAAGGACAAGAATTTA
>JBGSUI010000060.1:0-15237 GCA_041736175.1 Oligoflexales bacterium
GACGTGGAGCCAAACATAAGCCGCAGGAAGCGATAGCGACCTGCGCACCTGTGGTAGAAGCGTCAAAAAAGAAAAGGAAAGCAGCGAAAGCTGCTTGACCTTGGAAGCCGCACCCCTTTAGGGGTGCTGGTAGTTCACAAAAGACATATCGGCGATGTGGTCAGCCGCTTTTCTTCGACAGATCATATTCGTAGCCTCCTTACAGGCACGCTGGTCTCCAGTATGATCGACGGCTTTATGGCGCTGTTTATGGGGATCTTGATGCTGTTATACTCACCCCTTTTGACCTTAATTTCTGCTGTCTTTGTCGCAATATTTGTGATCTTTAGGTTGACGTTTTTTAGATTGATGCGGCAAATGTCTGAATCGACAATCGTAGCCTCTGCAAAAGCTGACTCCAATTTTATGGAGACCGTCCGGGGCATCCAAAGCATCAAAGTCTTTGGCAAAGAAGCGGACCGCCAGCGTCTATGGAAAAAACATTTTCTCGACGTCATAGGAACCAACACTCGTTTAGGGATGTTTTCTGCAAATATCTCTGCCGCCGAATCCATGCTGTCAACCTTAGAGACGGCTTTGATTGTCTTTATAGGGGCCAATTTTGTGATCAACGGGTCGTTTACACCCGGTATGTTTATCGCCTTTTTTTCCTATCACGGCCAATTTTCGGGCAAGGCTCTCTCCTTGCTTGAAAATCTCCTCGACTATAAAATGCTTGACCTTCACCTATCGCGGCTTGCGGATATTGTGCTTAGCCCTATCCACAAAAAAACTCAGTCCTTAGGGATAGGGCCAGCGAAAGAACAAGCAGCACCAACTCTTCCAATGGATCTACCAATGGAAGGAAGTCTCAGGATTGAAAACCTTGGTTTTCGCTTTGGAGCCGATGATCCGTGGCTTTTTCGAAATCTCAGTATCACCGTAAAGCCAGGTGAATGCGTTGTCATTGCCGGTCCCTCTGGATGTGGCAAATCAACTCTGGCCAAAATCATCCTCGGGTTGATCAACCCCGTCGAGGGTAGTGTTTTTATCGGCGGACACCCTCCCCTAAAGTTTTTAGGAAAAGACAACTCTCTCCTGAGCTCTGGTGTGATGCAAGAGGACCAACTTTTTTCGGGAACCATCGCTGACAATCTTACTTTTTTTGACCCCATACCTGATGAATCTCGTCTGCATCAAAGTGCCCGACTTGCCGCCATCGAGACCGAGATCATGGGGATGCCCATGGGCTACCACAGTCTTTTGGGAGATATGGGGTCTGTTTTATCCACTGGCCAAAAACAGCGGCTACTCCTGGCAAGGGCCCTTTATGCCCAACCCAAAATCCTGGTCTTAGATGAAGCCACCTGCCACCTGGATAGCGGCCTAGAGCAGACCCTGTTGGCGACTCTGAGCAGCCTCCCCATCACCCGGATCATCATCACCCATAGGCCACAAACCATCGCTTTTGCTCACCACAGGATTGCCCTTGGGTCGCAAAATCCAGTTCAACCCACACTCAATAAGTGACGACCGTTACCAATTATCTGTATCGACTGACGCCGGGGGCTGGTCGATTCCAGGGTCACTGGGATTGCCGTCCATATTGGGGTTGTTTATGTTCTTAAAGATATCGGGATTCTCGTTTCCTCCAACAGAGGTTTCCTGGGGATTTGCGGCAGGTTCCGTTTTGGGGTCGCGGTTACCATCCTCATCATAGACCCGGGAGTCCTCATCGATGGCGGTTGGGGGTTGGTTCCCTAGATTTTTGTTAGGATTCGCCAACGCCTGTTGCGCTGAGGGCGGGGATTTGATCTCGATCTTGGTGGGCACCGGCATCTTGATATTGGTATCTGCTTTATAGGGACTAAACACCCGCAAAGGTACTCCCCCCTTATCCAGGGGCATCTGTATCGAGGCTTGGACGACGTTGACCTTGTGCTCGTTAAAGGCCGACTCGCCAGCTTTAGAGCTATCAGAAAGCGACACAGATTCCTGATCGCCCCCCTTACCGCCTACCACTACACCACGGGCCATGTCGACGGCGACCATAGAAGCTCGCGGGTCTTTTTTAACACTCCATTCTTGTCTTTGGACCATGGTTAAGTCGAGGGGATCGATAAAGTCTTTAAACTTCTTTTTGTCTATAATCTCCTTAGCCAGGCCAATCCAAGCCGGCAAGGCGCCGATCGCACCGGACACTTTAATGGCGCCGTTTTGCATCGTCTTATTCAGGTCGTAGCCCGTATAGGCCGCCAAAACGTAGCTATTGTCAGGTTCAAGGGGTTGGCCTTTTGCGGTAGGATAGGGCATAAAACCCGCAAAATTGGCGTTATTATAGTCGTTGGTCGTCCCTGTTTTGCCGTAGACCGGAATCCTGATTTTCTTTTCGTCCTTACTTCCCGGCTCCCCTAAGGACATATAAATCTCGGAGCGGGCCCGACGCCCCGTTCCATGGGTCACCACGCGGGCCAGCATTTCACGCATCTGCAGCCCGAGTTCGGGTGGAACCAGTTGGTACTCGGAGGGCTTGGGTTCGAACAGGACGTTGCCATGTCGATCGACGATTTTGCGGATAAAGTTGATTTGGTTAGGAGGCCCCTCTTTATAATAACGATAGGTCTTACCGCTCACAAAAGTCTGATAGATTTTTGCTACCTCGGAAAGGGTCACCACATTGGTACCTAGGGGAAACGATTGCACTGGCTCGATCTCGCTGGTGACACCCATGGCCTTGGCCAAATTCACAAGGTAGTTAAGACCCACGGCGATTCTGAAATCATGGTGCTGAAAATAGCGAGGCAGATCATACTCGTCCGTCCGCGCCATAGCCTCTGAGTAATTCTTATCGACATACTGGGCCAATGCCTGCTGGTAGCCATAGGAAAACCAGCCATCCAGCTGGACATCAACGAGATTGATCCCCGCTGATCCAAACAGGGCGTTACCACCCCAGATCGCCTGCACATCCATAGCTGTGAGAAACCGCCCCGCAGGTTGGATCAACCGTTCGATTTCCGCTTGGTGCCGGTAGGTTCCCGCTGGTTTTTCTCCATCAAGGTCCATCACAAACCCAAGCCCCGGTTTGGAGAGTCCAGGAAGGACCCGAAAATGCCGGATCACCTTTTGAAAGGCTGGATCGTTGAAGGCCTGCTCAGCCCCCTTTTGGTCGACCATGGTCGCCACAAACTGCCACTCCCCCGCAAGCTGGGTCGCCAGGGCCTGCATCCGAGTAAAGTTATTGCTGACGAGATTGATTTTGATCGCTCTTTGGTTGGCCGTTAAATCGTCTTTGGCACTGTAGATATTTTCCATCTCGGCCGCATATCCCCGGCCCCACCACATTTTCTTGAGCCGACTTTGGAAATCGGACGAGGTATTCATCTGGATATCGAGCATCAGGTCGTCGACCGCATTGTGAATCTGAAACTCTCGAACCCCTTCGTTGTCCAGGGTCACGCCCATGGCTCGGGCTACACGGTAGTGAAAGTCTTTAGGGAGTTCTCCCGGCTTAGGTGCTAGATCCATGACTTGGAGCAGCTGCTTAAACTGGTCTAAGTTGATCTTGTCGAGGAGGCGACAGGCAAGATGAACCGAAGCCAAGTTTTCCGACGTCACCCCAGCCCACATGATCGACACGTCTCGGTAGGGAGAATCATGATCGGGTCTCGGATAGTAAAAGCGCCCTTGGTAGGGAAAGATTTGTCTTTCGTTATCCAGCCGATCGAGGATCGACCAGCCTAACTGGAGGGCTGCAAAGTAAACCACAGGTTTAAAGACCGACCCTGGCTGCCGTCGCGCATGGACTGAGCGGTTAAACCCTTTGGTGTCAAACCCCGAGACCACCGCGCGGACTTCGCCTTTATCAAGGGCGATCAAACCACCGTTGACGATCGGGCGTTTCATAAGTTCACAGATGCCGTGGTGTTTTTCTTCGTTGTACTCTTTAACCTCCGTAAACAGAATATCTCCAGGCTTGATGCTCTTCATCATCGTCCCCAGTTCTTTTTCCCAGCCCCGATACCAAGGCAGGTCCACCAGCTTGGCATAGCGCATCAGGGATTCAAACGGAACCGTGCAAGAGTTGATATCGCCAAAAGAAAGGATAATCTCGGGCTCTTTTTCGGTCCCCCGGATGCTATCGACTTTTCCAAAGTAAAATTCGTTGACTTCAAGAGACCTTCTCGATTTAAAGAATTCCTCTTTTTCGGGCTTAAAACCTTTTAGAATCGTATCGAGCCTAGCTAGATTCCGTCGCACCGCAAGCTGAGCAGCTTTTTGGAGTTCGCCATCGATGGTGGTATAGATTTTAAGACCGGCCCCCGAGAGTTCCCTTGGGTCTTCCAAACCCAGGGCGTCGAGGACCTCCTTTTTTTCCAGCTCGGTGCGAATGAGCTGCACAAGAGCCACCTCGTCCGATCGAAACTCCCCACGATTAAACCGGACTGGTTGGTCAAGGGCAGCTTTAAACTCAGCTTGGGTGATCCACTTTTGTTGGTACATACGGCGGAGCACGTAGTTTTTGCGGTTAAAGGCTCGCTTGATGGCTAACTGTCTTTTGTCCCGGGTGTATTTGATAAAAGGATCGTATTGGGAAGGTCCTTTCACCGATCCGGCGATAAAAGCAGATTCGATCAAATCGAGGTCGCGGACCTCTTTATTGAAATAATATTTCGCGGCAATTCCGACGCCGCGACCATTTCCTGACACATGAAACTGATTCAGGTAAAATTCAAGAATCTCGGCTTTGGTGTAGTGCTTTTCCATCTGCAGCGCCGCTATCCACTCTTTGAGCTTACGGGAAAGGGTCGGGTCCCACCAACCCAAAATATTGCGCACCGTTTGTTGGGTCAGGGTGGAAGCCCCTCGCATCCGACCACCCTGCAGGTATAGGGCCACTGCGGAAAAAATAGCTGATGGGTCGATTCCATGGTGTTTATAAAAATTCTTATCTTCGGCAGCGATCAGTGCATTGAGTAGATGGGCAGGTACCTCTTCGATTTTGACATAGCGGCGATGGGCATCCGCAAAGATGGAGCCGATTTGGGTTTGTTCATCGAGCATGTAGATGTTGGTTTCTTCGTTGATCCTCGCCATAATGGTCGACCTTTTAAGGGCCGAATCATCGCTAAAATAAACCATGCCATAAACCACGGCGAGAATGCCCAAGAAACCCGATAGGGCTCCCACTGTCAAAAGTCCGGTCATCCACAAAAAAAACTTTAAGATCCGTCCCATGATTCCCACGCCCGCTGCTCCTCAAAAACCTTGGATTTTAAATTCTTTAAGTATTTCAAATAAATACTAGGTTTATCGATGATCTAACGACAACTTATCGGTGATTTACCGATGATTCAAGACTCTCCCCATCCTCAAACATAGTCCCATGGTATCATAGACAAGACAAGCACTCACTGGAGACCATAGTTATGGCGAACCCGATCCCCAAATCCGTCTTCATCTGGGGTCTATTTGTAACGATGCCCGTGACAACTCCCTGCCACGGTCGGGTTTTGACTTCGATGAGCGATATTGCCGAAAAAGCCATCCCCGGTGTGGTGAATATTCGCACCACGAGCTATGTAAGCCGCAAAGATCCGCAGTTGGATCTGTATCAGTTTTTTTTAAAAGGCTCCATCCCCCAAAGTGCGACCACCCATGCCGTAGGCTCGGGGGTTGTCATCGACTCCTCGGGACATATTCTCACCAATTTCCATGTTGTTGAACAGGCAAGTGTTATAGAAGTTTTGTTTGCCAAATCAAAACGCAAAGTCCGGGCCAAAGTCGTGGGAACCGACCCAAAAACCGACCTTGCACTCCTCTCCGTGAAACCTGTCCCACAGATGACGGCCCTCGACCTCGGCGACAGTGACTCCCTTAAGGTCGGCGATCTGGTGCTGGCCATCGGCAATCCTTTTGGCTACGCCCACACGGTGACGAGCGGTATTATTTCGGCCAAAGGCCGGGTGATTGGAACCGGTCCTTATGACGATTTTCTTCAGACCGATGCCTCGATCCATCCAGGTAATTCCGGAGGACCTCTGATCGATATCCGCGGTCGGGTGATCGGAATCAACACGGCGGTGGCCTCGGAAGGTCCAGGGATTGGTTTTGCCACGCCCATCAATCTAGCTCGCAAAGTCGTGGCCGAACTCAAATCTTTTGGCAAGGTCCGTCGGCCCTTTATAGGAATCGTCGGCCAAAATATCCTTTCATCAGACGAGATCGAAACCAAAGACGACGGCAGCCAAATATTCGGGGTGATCGTCCAAAACCTGATCGTGGATGGACCAGCCCACAAGGCGGGCATGGCGATTGGCGACCTCTTGATGGGATTAGACCAAGACAAGATTCAGGATATCAATTCCCTTGCCAAAATCATCACCGGCAAAAAAGCCAAGGACCGCGTGCAACTTCAGGTCTACCGTCGAGGCAAGGGTTTTTTAAAGCTAACGGCTACGCTAGAAGATACGCCGACGGCGGAAGATCTTCCAGTTGGCAAAGATTTATTTTGATTCGAGGTTGGCAGACCCCGCTCCTCTGTGGTTTCTTTTCAGGGATCGAAGGAACGAGGGCTTGAGGGAATGGGTCGGGGTCATCAACTTGGGGGTTTATCACTTTATGTTTGCTATCTTCGCCAGCTTCGTCGGTCGTTTTATCTTTGCACTGCGGGGCTGGACCTGCGCACCGCTTCCAGCTTATTGGCAGGACCGCCAGGTGATTATCGGCTTTCCCCACACCACGATTATGGATACCGTAATGGCCTTTGCAGCCTTTGCGATCGTCAAAAAGAAAGGCCATATCCTTGTCAAAGCCCAGGCCTTTCGGTGGCCCTTTGTCACTGTCCTCAAATGGCTCGGAGCGATTCCAGTGGACCGCAGTCAGGCGGGAGGGCTTGTTCAACAAATGGTCGAGGAATTTGCCAGTCGCAAGGAGTTTCACCTCTCCCTGGTGCCCGAGGGTACGCGCAAGCAGACTGATAAACTAAAAACTGGTTTCTGGTATATCGCTAAGGCCGCTCAAGTCCCCATCACCTGCTGGTATCTTGACAACCAACGCAAACAAACCGTTTGGGTCGGTCAGATCGTCCCAGGAGAGTCTTTAGAGGTCGACTTAAGGACCATCCAAACCCTTTACCAACGGGTGGGCTGGGACATTAAGGGCATCGCCGCTGATCCTCCCCTGCAAGTGAGACGCCCAGTCCTCTAAAAGTTCTTTACACAAAAAATACCAACACTCGCCCTAAATCCTATAGCTTCCCGTAACGATGACCGTTAGAATCTGCGACACGCCGAGGACCCGCACGGGGGTACGACGGTCAAGATCGAGACGGATCATTAAGGGAGGCTTTGTGAGTCATCAACAAGATATCCAAGCAGTGAACATGTTTAAGGGCCTTGTGATCGATGCGGTGCATAAAGCCCAAAGCGGCCATCCAGGGGGCCCCCTGTCCAGCTTGGATTTGGCCTATATTCTCTATAAGGAATACTTGACCTTTGATCCCCAGGACCCCAAGTGGATGGGCCGTGACCGGTTTATCCTAAGCGCTGGTCATATGTCGATGCTCCAGTATGCCATGCTGTTTGGGACCGGCTGGTTAACGTTAGATGACCTTAAAGCTTTTCGCCAATGGCATTCAAAAACCCCGGGTCATCCAGAAAACTTTGCAACCCCTGGCGTGGAATGCACCACTGGTCCCCTCGGCCAAGGGTGTGCCATGTCCCTAGGATTTGCCATGGCTGCCGCCCATCACGGTGCGGTTTTAGGAAAAAACCTATTCTCCCAAAAAACCTGGGTCCTATGCAGTGACGGCGACCTCCAAGAGGGCGTCGCCCTCGGGAGTGCGTCTCTGGCGGGCCACCTGGGTCTTTCTAATCTCATATGGGTTTATGATAAAAACTATGTGCAGCTCTCTGGCCCCACTCGAAAGGTGGTTTCTGACAACGACGCCCAGGTGTTTGCGGGTTTTGGATGGCATGTGATCTCAATCGATGGCCATGACCATGACCAAATCCGCAAGGCCTACCAGGAAGCTCTCCAGCAAGACCAGAAACCCACCATCATCATCGCCCATACGGTCATCGGCAAGGGCTGTGCGACGATGGAAGACAGCTCAAAGACCCACGGTTCACCTCTCCCACCAGAGGAAAGGCTTAAAACCAAGGAAAAACTCGGTCTCCCCATGGACCAAGACTTTTTTGTAGACCCTGACAGGATCGCCACCTTTAGGAGCCGGTTTCCCCAGCTTCAGACCAAGGCAGCCCAATGGAAAGCCGATTTCGCGCAGCGTTATAAACAGGATTCTAGTTTTGCTCAAGAGTGGGACGCTCGGTTTAAGACGATCAAACCTGACACCATGCCGGCGGTGCCTTGGAACCTTAAAGACCCCATCGCTACCCGCAATGCCTTTGGCGATATCATCAAACATTGGGCCCATACCCTTAAACCGCTTATAGGCGGCAGCGCCGATTTAGAGCCTTCTAATATGACGGGGGCCTTTGCAAAGGCTGTGGGAGATTTCGATCGTGAGAGCCGTGCCGGTCGCAATATCAACTTTGGGGTCCGGGAATTTCCCATGTCAGCCATCAGCAATGGTATGGCCCTCTTTGGTGGATTGGTTCCCTTTGACGCGACGTTTTTATCCTTTGCCGATTATTCAAGACCCGCTCTGCGACTCGGTGCGTTACAGAAGGTACGCGTGATTCACGAGTTTACCCACGACTCCTTTTATCTAGGAGAGGATGGCCCCACTCACCAGCCCATCGAGCAGGTCATGTCTCTACGGATGATCCCTGACCTCTATGTGATGCGCCCCGCCGATCCCCAAGAGACCGAAGTCCTAATGCGGGTGGCTGTGACTTTAGATTTTCCCAGTGCTTTCTGTTTAACTAGACAAAAAGTCCCTTATTTAGACCTAGAGCCCCAGGCCCTGGCCGCTGCCGCTAAGGGAGCCTATGTGGTGTGGGAGTCTCCAGCTTTGGTTAAGGCAACCCAAACCATCCCTGATTTGATCCTGATCGGGACGGGAAGCGAAGTTTCCCTGGCCCTTGCTGCTGCCCGGCACCTCTCGGGAGAGGGGCCGGGAACTCTTAAAAAAATCCGCGTGATTTCTATGCCCTGCTGGGAACTTTTCGAAGCGCAACCCCTTACCTATCGCTCCGACCTTTTGCCTGCCGGGACCACTAAAAGGGTTGCTATTGAAGCGGGAACCACCTTGGGTTGGGCCAAATATACGGGCAGCCAGGGTCTGGTGATCGGGATTGACCATTATGGGGCCAGCGCTCCTGCAGAAAAGCTTGCTGAGGAGTATGGGTTTACATCAGAAAAAGTCCTTAAAAGGATCCAGCAGTATCTCGGAGTCTAAAGAGGACCATGGTGGCCAAGCATTTTCGACGTAACAAATTAAAGCAAACCCAACATCCATAAAGGGATGATGTTTGCCTGTGACGAAACATCGATGTCATCTTTAACGATGTAGCTATTATCGATACCACGGATCTGTTTGGTCGATTTATTTTTACCTCCGACCTCAAAAACGGTTTCTTCATTCACGAGAAAGTCGCCTTTGTCAGCACTACGCACGGTTTGGCCAGATAGTGTAAGCGCATTGAGTGCAAAAATTTCCCTTACACATCCCATATCAGGGAGGTTTTGCAATGCAAAGGCGTAGTATAAGTTGGAATTGGCAAGATAGATTTTTTCGGGCTTTTTAAGCTCTTTTATTCTGGATGGATAGAGAGAGCGCACGATTCCAATGGTTTCAAGGATGGCTAAATACTGTTTAAGGGTTTTGAGCTGAGGAATTTCGAGGATCTGCTGCAAATCTGTATAATTTACTGTGTACGGAACATTCTTTGATAGCACGAGCAGCAGACTTTGAATTTTGCGAACGGAGACCGGGCTGATCTTTTCGGTGATCACCAGATCTTTTTGCAGACTTGCCTCGACCGATTGCACCAAAGTCTTAAAAAACAGTGCTCGGTTATTGAAACTTAAGTGATAAATATAATATCCTGTTTGCAAATAATCATGAAACAAACCAAGAATGGGAGCGGGTTGTTCCCTTTTCACATCATGGGCTATGGTCTGATGTCCTGTTAAAAGATCGTTTAAATCCACCTTAGGAAGCTCTATTCGTCGGACTATTTTCAGGTATTCGCGAAAGCTCATTCCATGAAGGGTGTACTCGACAACCCGCCGGGAAAGACCGCTCACGCCTCCACGTAGATCGAGTAACGAGCTGCCAGTGACAATAACTTTCAGGCCTTTTAAAGTATCCGCAATGGTTTTTAGGTCGATATCCCACCTTGTATAATAGTGAGCTTCGTCAAAAACAATCAGCTCTCCACCCTCACGCTTGAAGGCTTTTGCCAAATCATACATTCCATATCCTGAGATGGGCGTATGATCCATACTGACGTATAAAACCTTGCTAAAAAAATCTTCATTCATGGGATAAACACGCAAAGCAAACTGCTTGCTTAACACGGTCTTCCCCACACCTTTTTCTCCAAGGAGCAAGGAACACCCAGCCGCCAGAAAATGGGTATCGGCTAGAATTTCACGGGAGGTGGTTATGTGGTTGATCTCATCAAAGCGCTCTCTGCTGTAATATCGTAGGTCATTTAGATCAGAGAAACCGATTTCCATATTTAATACCATGTATTTATTGGATATTTTATATTTAGGTATTTGGATACCTAAATTTGCTACGCTTTTCATTATTAGGATACAATAATACTGGACAAGAGTCCATGAACGATGTCCTAGAACTCGGAATGTCTTAGTTCCTTTATGTAAATAGTCATTTTTTAGTTATATTTTTAGGTGTTTTTGCCCTTTCCTTTCAGAGAGTCAGGCTAGAGTCCAAAGATCGTCTAAGACTGCTCCGCTAACCCCTCCCCTCTTTCAGACCGATACCTCCATAGGTTTCTAATTACCATTGGAGATAACCATGGTCACCACCGGCCCATTTCGAGAAATCATAGAAATTGAGGAGTTTCAGGAGCTAAAAACTCTCTTTGACTCCTGTCCGGATCTATTTTGCATCGCAAACAAAGAAGGCTATTTTATACGCCTCAACCCCTCCTGGTCCAGGATCCTCGGCTACTCCCAGGACTTCCTATTAGCGAGGCCTTTTATTGATCTTGTCCATCCCGACGACGTCGAAGCGACTCTCAAAGAAACAAGCTGCCTATCCAGCGAGTCCCACACAACGATCTCCTTCGAAAATCGCTACCGAAAAAGCGACAACACCTATATTTGGCTAACATGGAGCGCTAGCTGCCATAAGGGTAAGATCTTTGCGTTTGCTAAAGACATCACAGGCATCAAACGCAATGAGACGTTTCTAGCCACCATCCAAGGCCAAGCAAAAATCGGTGGTTGGACGCTAAACACATCCGACTATACCACCACATGGACTGAAGAAACCTACCACATTCACGATCTCCCCTTGAATACTCCCACCAATGCCGCGGGCGGTATCGAATTCTACCATCCTGAATATCGGGACAAAATCCGCAACTATGTCAAAGACTGTATTGAGAAAAAATTGGCCTATGACGATATATTTAAGTTTATCACAGCAACCGGACGCCAGCTTTGGGTCAGGGTGACGGGCTATCCGATTGTGGACATTACCGACAAGGTCACTCATTTAATGGGAACCTTTCAGGACGTGACCAACCTCAAAACCCTTACGGACGAATTGGCAAAGACTACGGTACAGTTTGCCGATGTTCTCACCAACTCACCAGGGATGGTCTATCAATTTCGTATGGAGCCCGATGGGACCATGTTTTTCCCCTACTCGAGCCCCCAGACCTTCGAAATCTACGAAATTGAACCTGAGCAATTTAAAAAGGACCCGTCACTGATGCTGAAAATGGCTCATCCTGACGATCAAAAGGGACTCCAAGAAAGCATCGTTTCTTCTGCCGAAACCCTTAAGGGCTTTGAATGGAATGGACGCATCATCACATCTTCCGGCAAGTTGAAATGGATCAAAGCCAAAAGCACCCCCCGCAAACTCGAATCCGGATCAATCCTCTGGAACGGCATCGTCGTCGACATCACCAAAGAAAAGGAATTAGAAAAAAGCCTCGAGGAACAGCGCTGTATCGCCGAACACTCAGCCCGCCTTGCCTCCCTGGGAGAGCTCGCGGCGGGTGTGGGCCATGAAATCAATAATCCACTGACCATCGTCATGGGCGGTCTTGTAAAGGTAAACCGCGAAATGGACAAACTCAGTATCACCTATTCGCCCCTGCGTGATACCATCCGTAAGATCGAGGCAGGCTGCGAACGTATCAGAAAAATTGTCTTAGGTCTGAAAAGCCTCGCCTATACTAACGATTCAGATGTTACCATTCAGTCCAGAGAAGACCAGTCCACTGATCTTTTCGAGGCTCTCAAAATCACGGTAGATCTTGTCGATGAGATCTACGCCAAAGAGGGAATCGTCATCAATCTTCAACAAAAGAAGGAGGGCATGGCCGTACGCTGTTCCACCACACATGTGCAACAGATCATCATGAATCTCCTATCCAATGCAAAGGATGCCTGCCTCACCTCTGCGAACCCTCATATAGAAGTGAGTCTTAAGGATGCTGGCCACTCTTGGACGGTCAGCGTTGCTGATAACGGCAACGGCATTTCCCCAGACCATAGGGAAAAGCTTTTCTCGGCCTTTTTTACTACGAAAGCCGTCGGCAAGGGAACCGGGCTAGGGCTGGCGATTTCTAAGTCGATCGTTGAGTCCTATGGTGGAAAGATATATTTTGAATCCAATCCCGCGGGTACCGTTTTTCACGTGGATTTCCCCAAAAATAAACGGGCTCCCAACCCCCCTCAGCCGATTGACAAACCCATGGATTTCCTTCCTGAGCACCTTGATGTGCTCGTCGTTGATGACGAAAGGGAAATCTGCGATCTACTCGCTGATCACCTGCAATACTATCAATGCAAAGTTGCTATGGCCGAAGACGCTCAGACGGCGTTGAGCTTGATTAAGCAGAAAAAGTTTGATCTCATTATCACAGACGTCAAAATGCCAGGCATGGACGGCATTAGCCTCCTTAAGGAAATCACCTCTAAAAACCTTGCCGAAAACGCTACCAAAGTTATTCTCACAGGTGGCATAAGCGACGATACTGCAAAAGCCGCACATAAGTTTCTTTTGGCGAATGTAGATGGTATTTTAAATAAACCCTTCACCCCAACGGAGCTTTTTGGAATCGTCCAGCGTGCCTCCCATAAGAAACGAGTGGCCTAAGATCTCTCACACCAGCCATCCTGGGATCCTCCTATGCCCCCAAAACCTGAACTTAACATTCCCGTGATCGACGTGACCGACTGTCTCCAGGATGCGAGTCGCCGCACCTTAGAAGCCAAGAGGCTTTATAAAGCATGCACCGAATATGGCTTTTTTTATATCGTCGGCCACGGGATCAAGTCGACTTTAGTCGATCGGCTCCAGGCTTTGAGTCGCGATTTTTTTAGCCTCCCCCTCGAAGCCAAGATGCAGCTCCGGATGGAACTCGGGGGCCAGGCATGGCGTGGGTATTTTCCAGTGGGTGGCGAGCTGACTTCCGGCCAACCGGATCTCAAGGAAGGGCTTTATTTTGGCCAGGAACTCGCTCCAGATCACCCCCTCGTCAGCGCAGGCACTCCCCTCCATGGAGCTAATTTGTTTCCTTCCATCGTCGGATTTAAAGAAACAGTCTTGGCCTATATGGATCAGGTCACCGCGTTAGGCCATCTTCTAATGCGCCTCGTGGCTCTGAGCCTTAATCTCAACTAAGATTACTTTGAGACCCTATACACCAAAGACCCCCTGATCCTGTTTCGAATTTTTCACTATCCTGCGGGCTCTGATCCCAAAGCATCCTGGGGAGTGGGCGAGCACACGGATTACGGGGTCCTAACCATCCTGAAACAAGACGACTGTGGCGGTCTACAGGTCAAGACGGGGTCAGGCTGGATCGAGGCCCCGCCCCTTGCGGATTCCTTTGTTTGCAACATCGGCGACATGCTCGACCGTTTAACGGGCGGCGTTTATCGCTCGACACCGCATCGTGTCCGCAATGTCAGCGGCAAGAGCCGCATCTCATTTCCGTTCTTCTTCGATCCAGGCTGGAACGCCGAGATCGTGCCGCTGCCCGCTCACGCCGGCGCGAGCGATGACAGCAATGAGCGCTGGGATCAGGCCAACGTGCATACGTTTACCGGCACGTACGGCGATTACCTGATGAGCAAAGTCTCGAAAGTGTTTCCCGATCTAGCGCGCGACGTCGTCTAGACGCCGCGCTTTTGCCCGAACAAATGGATGTGCAGGCGGTCACTGTAGTTGAAGCCGTGCGCGATTGTCGCTTCGATCAATCTCGGGCCGCGCGCTTGGATGGCTTCTGAACTTGTACCTTCTGGCATGATGTAAACGCGTTGCACGGGGAAGCCGTACTGGCGCGCAATTGCGGCCGCGGCGCCGACGTCGGCTGCATCTTTGCAAACGAACTTCAGCGCCGCCGACGTCATCGCCGCATAACGACGGAGCGCGTCGGATTTCAGCGCGAGAGCTGTGTCATTGCCCGAATGCGCCAACTTTGGCGAGACGACAAAGGTATCGATGCGATCAATCAGAGCATCGCTAGGTGCGATAGAGCCGTTGGTCTCGATCTCAATCAAAGCGTGATGATCGTGTTCGCGGAGCGCGTCGATCATCTCGACGATGGCGTCTGGTTGTAGAAGCGGTTCACCGCCCGTGATGACGACGCCCTCGCTCGGCAGCGCGAGAATGCGATCGGCGGTTTCGACAGCGCTGAGTTTGATCATCTCACGGCCTGGATCGAATTTTGCGCCGCTCTGGTGCGCGAAGGGCGTGCCAGTCCAATTCCAAGTGTAAGCCGTATCGCACCAGACGCAGTGCAAATTGCAGCCAGAGAGGCGCACGAACGTGCGCGGCCGTCCGATAGCGGGGCCTTCACCCTGAATGGAGCGGAAGATTTCGGGTTCGCCGTGATCGTTGCGTGCGAGCTTGAGCATGGCGCTCATCGCGCTGGCATCATCTCCACCAGCGCGCCACCGACCGCCATGGCGATCTGTGGGAAGACATCGCGAAGCGTACTGTCGATGCTGGTGTAAAGCGGGTTGGCCGGCGAGAGCGGGCCGATGCGCAGCGTAAGTCCCGGCGCGACGCTTGCGCCCGCATGCTGCACGAGTGCTGTCAGGATCGGCAGGTGCGAACCCCCGCCTGCAAGC
>JBGSUI010000064.1:0-2961 GCA_041736175.1 Oligoflexales bacterium
GGAGCCTTAACTTCTGAGGAACAGAGAATCTACGAAAAGATCGAACTGAATTGGCAGACTCAGCAATTGATTAAGATGGATCAGGCAGCCAAGTTTGCAGAGACCTTTGAGGCAGGTGTTACAGAGGCCAAAAAACAGGGAATGATTGAAGGCAAAAAAGAGGGCCGAAGCGAGATGGCGGCCATGACAGCAAGGGAGCTTCTCGCAAGGGGATATTCTCTTTCAGAAGTGGCTAAAATCCTCAGGATGACTGATGACGAACTCAGTCAGATCCTCTAGGAAAGCTCACTCTGGAGCCGAGCCCCTTGTCGTCCTGAGACGGTTCCTGTGGCCTCGGTCTAAAGTGTCCCTAGCGTCGTAGTCCCAAAAGCATCACAGAAGGAGGAGGTCGTAGGGAGTCCCTATTCCGACAGAAGGTTATCAGTCGGAATTTGATGGTTCCCGAAGAAAAAATCTCCAAACGTTCCCAGAATTATCAAGAACCTGTTTACATCCCCCACACCGTGATCTTGCAACCCTTGTACCCATGCTCCTCACGGTAGATCTTTTTGCTCCAAGAGATTTTTTTGTTGCGGTTAAAGATCAGCAGGTGTCCCTCTTTGTGCCCGACTCGATCGAGATACATTTTGGTTTGCTCTAAGCCCTCAGTCAGGGTCTTTTTCTTAGTCCCATAAAGGATCTTGAGCTCAAACACCACTTTTTGGATCTTGGGGGTTTTGGTCCCATAAGGCCAGGTGAGGAGGATGTCCGTGCGTCCTCGTCCCAGGCCATACTCACGGTCGATACGTCCCCCGCCGTTGACAACCCTCTGGAGGTAGGCTTGGAGCAGGAGCTGGGGTCCAGCTTCTCGGTATTCAAAGCGTTGGATCCAGGATTCGCTGTGTTCTCTGAAAAACGTTTGAAAATCCTGAAGGAGTTTTTCTACGGCGATCGACCCATCGGTATTGATGTACCACTGGCGGGTGACCACACTTTTGAGTTGGGTTTGATTCAGCCAAGTCAGCTGTCTTGGAATGACTTCTTTGTAAATCGGATTGGCAATCTGTAGTCCATTGGCGGTATCGATCACCAAACCCAAATCCATGACATAATCCACATCCTCTTGACTTAAATGATCAGCAGTCTCCCCAAAGACCATAGGTTCGATCACTGATCTTACCCGAGGCTCTTTAAGCTTATCAGCCAGCTGATCAAGGTGGGTTACCCGTCGCTGGATCAGCGCCTCCTTGGCGGCTTCGATCATCCCAGCTGTGATGGTGAGACTGCGGTCATTGCCTAGGGGGCTTTCAAAACAAGCCTCAAAGGCCAAAGCGTTGACAAGCCAAGGCTGACCCTGGGTGAGGTCAAAGGCAAGCTGGAGTGCCTCGCTGCTAAAAGCTTGGCCCGTGGCTTCGGTATGCTGGCGGTAAAGGGTAGCGACTTCTTCGCGGTTAAAGGGCCCGACACTCATTGATTTGGAGTTGATGTTAAAAGCGCTCCCTCCGGTAACAGGAGCCTCTTCGGAGGAGGCGTGGATCCGGTAGTCCCGCACATCCCGGACGCCGCAGAGGATGATGCTTTGGGGATAATGCTTGGGCCGGTCGTTGTAGCCGGTCCGAAGTTGTCTTAGGACGGAGACAAGGCTGTCGCCTATAAGGCTGTCGATCTCGTCGATAAGCAGCACAATCGGCAAGGGGCTTTCCGTGGCCCATATCTGCAAGAGAGAATGGAGGGCAGAGGTAGGGCTTCGACGCAACATTTCTTCGCCGTGTTTGGCAAGGATATGGTCCCCTTTAAGGTGAATTTTTTCCAGGTTCATCAACATATTGACGATTATAGTCATAGCTTCGGTGACGTTTTCGCGAGCTGTTTGTGCGCTCTCCACGTTGATATAAAGGCATTTATAGCGGCCACTGTTGTTGAGGATTTTGCAGAGTTCTAGCAGGGTCGTGGTTTTGCCACTTTGTCTAGGAGAATGGATGACAAAGTATTTTTCTTGTTCGATAAGGGTAAAGATTTCTTCCAAATTGATTCGTTGAGACACTGGAATAAAGTAGTGCTTGTCTTCACGGATAGGTCCAGCGGTATTGAAAAATTTAGCCATAGGGGTTACGTCTCAAGTTTTGTAGGTTTTTGGGCCTAAGTCCTTCACCACACTCTTATAGCCTATCGGGAGGGCCTTGACCAACAGACCCATCGAGTCCAATAATGTCGCGATGTTGACGTTTAAACAGAGGCACTTCAGAAAAAACTTCCGTGACTGCGACAATCAGGGCCAGAAACCTCCGCTAAAATGTCCATGGTCACAAAAAATACCCATAAAAACTTAATGTTACAGATCAAGGCTCAAAGCTAGTCGATTTTGTCGTTGGCTTTTCTCGAAAAACATCCGTAAATCAAAGAGCTCCACCCGTCCCGCTTTGGGACTTTTTACGGAGCCTATTTATGACGTCACAGGATTCTCGCAACATGTACCTTAATCCTTTTAACGATTTCGGCTTTAAAAGGCTCTTTGCGAACCCCAAACACCCGGAGCCGCGGCGAGACTTTATCACCCACGCCTTAGCGCCCTTTGGGATAGGCGAAATCTTGGAGACCGAGTTGCTCGACCGGGAGCTCACGCCCGATGCCCGGGAGCTCCGCGGCGGCGCAGTCGATGTGCTCTGCCGCATTCCCTACCCTAATACCGAGTCCAGCCCAGCTTCGGGAGAGACCTCCTCACCCCGTGGACCTAACGCGCTCCAGGGTGGAGAGCAAATCATCGTCGAAATGCAGCTCAGTGAACAAAAAGATTTCCTTAAACGGAGCACCTACTACACAAGCGGGGTCTACCGAAACCAACTTAAAAAAGGCGAATGGTACTCTAAGTTAAGACCCGTTTACTTGATAGCCCTTCTGGATTTTTGCATCTTTCCAGGCGACGATCCCTTTAGGTGGCACACTACCTGCTGCCTTAAGACCAAGGAGCCCACCGTGGGCAAT
>JBGSUI010000092.1:0-27360 GCA_041736175.1 Oligoflexales bacterium
GCGACTTTGAGGAGTATTGGGCCTTCCATACAGCTGCCGAATACGAAAGGAACCATCGAAAGCTATACTTAAATCCTGAAATAATCGAAAAACGCCATCTACGTCTCGTAAAATGACCGTCGCCCTAAAAGAGCCGCACCCATCTGATTTTGCCAATTTGGGAATCGGAAATTTTACTCTTTTGCCGCCAACAACTGCTGTCCATAGGGCTAAGACAGGATTCTGCGGAATCCAGTCACCAAATTCCGAAGAAATATACACGCCGTGGTCTCCCAGCAGATGCTTGCAACGTGGAAAAGAACTTTTACCGACAGCATCTATCACAGCATCAAAGGTCTCGGGGATTTTGGTAAAATCTTCCTTTTCATAGTTGAGCACATGCGTGGCTCCCAATTCTCGGACCACCCCCATGCTCCGAACGCTGCCCACTGCCGTGATTTCCATTCCGTAGTACTTTGCTAATTGAACGCAGGACGTACCTATAGAACCCGAAGCCCCGTTTATCAAGATACGTCGAGTCTTTTGGAGATCCAAAGCTTTTAACATGTTTAGGGCCAGCCATGGGCCATCCAGGATAGCAGCGGCTTGTGAAAAAGTGAGATTGCGCGGCATTATCGTAACAGCTCCTTTTTCCTTCACACAGAGCATTTCCGCATGGGTCCCAAAGTCGTTCCCCGTTAATCCAAATACACGATCCCCAACTTTAAAGGATTGCACACCCGAACCCACTGATTCGACGATACCTGCAAACTCTGTACCTAATATCCATTTTCTAGGCTTCAGTAAACCATGCAGCGGCCTTATGAGGTAAGGATATTCCGGCAGCCGAAAGCCACAGTCATTCCGGTTTACCGTGGTCGCATGAGTCCGAATCAGTATTTGTTCACGATTTGGAGTTGGATTTGGTACCTCTAGAATTTGGACCACCTCGGGAGGACCATAGGTCTTGTTGACTGCAGCTTTCATCCTCATTTCCCCAAATTGCAATTGTTGATACACCCATTGATTTCCGGTTTGACCAAGTCTAGAATATCAGAGATTCCCAATTGATACCTAAATTGAAAAAAAGGCTCTCTCTATGGCAAATCTAGTTGCGCTCATGCACATATCATTTGATGGTTTTGCAGCTACAGACAAGGGCGAAATGGATTGGCTGACCTACGATCAGAAAATTTTTGAACATGTCTCAAAGTTTATCTCAAAAGTGGACACGGGTATCTATGGCCCCAAGACCTTTCAAATGATGGAGGGTTACTGGCCTGGTGTCCTTAAAAACCCCCAAAGCGGCGAACTCGAAGCTAAACATGCGCAGTGGTATCAGGGTGCAAAAAAAATCGTCTGCTCTCAAACTCTCAAGAGTTTGGAAAATAAAGAAGCACGATTGATCAATGGTAACTTGGAGGAGGAGATCAGAAAGCTCAAGCAACAATCCGGAAAAGATATGATGGTTTTTGGTAGCCCCCGTCTGACTCAGTCATTGGCCAGGTTGGACCTTTTTGACGAGTATGTCATCAATGTAAATCCAATCCTTCTTGGTGGCGGCATCAGAATGTTCGAAGAACTACCCAGAATAAAACTAGCCTTAGCAAGTGTAACCCGGTTTGATTCCGGTGTGGTTGGATTTCACTACAAGAGAGTCCGTTAACCGGCTATGTTACCAAAACCGTCGGTGATCTTTAGCCTGGTCGTACCCACTGCAGGAGGCTTTTTTAGAATGGAGCCGGAACCAATCTTTGAGACCGTTTGAACCAGTGCAAGGAGGCCTCAAGACTCCAAAGTCACCGCCGGGATTGCTTTAGAAGACGCAGAGACCTTTGTAGGGTGAGGTCTTAGAAGCGGTGTTTGTGAACCCAGCGCTGAGGATAACATAGAGCCCAGAGGTCGTGAGGAGCGAGTTGGTTGAAGACGACCAATAATAATCCTGCAAATTTGTAATTGTATGAAAGTTTGCCGACACACTCGAGGCAATCCCATGCTCGTACAACGACATCAACTCCTTTTGTGTCGGCAGTCGCCAGGTTCCAGCACCATAACCGCCATAAGTGGAGCCGGCACATGCTTTAACGGCATTACTCCAAGTGTAAGTGGTTGGAGTGGCCGTATTGGTGGTGTTATTACCCGAAGAGAGAATCCCCGTGACCCTAAGGCCACTGAGCTCATCCCGGTAAATACAGGTGCTGGAAGTCCCACAGGTGGTAAAGCTAGACCCACCGTTGGTGGTGGTCACATCAGTCCAGTTGCTGCTATCGCACTGGGTATGTGTCGACCAGGCGGTTACTTTGTTGGCGGGATAGCCGGAGTAGTCGTCGATGGTGTCCCAAAAATCATAGGCGGTACCTGTCGATTGAGCCGAATTTGGCATTGAGGTGACAGGACCATCCCAGTTGTAATAGGTGCTGTTGATGGTGTTGCGACAGTTGGCTTTCAAAGACCCAGCCTTATAGGCCACTGTGACTCCAGCTCGGATATGCCAAGGGTTGATCTCGCAGGCACCGGTGTGCCACCTGCAGGCGGTGTCTGATTCGCAGGTGGCTTGGACACCTGACGTGCATTGGGTGAGGATCGTTGCAGTCCCCGTGGTCCCAAAGATCGTAACGCCGCTGGCTATATTGGCTGCCGTGATATCGGCGTCGCCGTTATTGGTATAGCGCGTCCCATCTGGACCAAAAAATTCAAAGGTTGAGGCACCTTTTACTTTAGCATCAAAGGTCGCCTGGTCTAGGTCGGCTGTCCCATCAGCACCGGTCAAAAGATTTACCGAGGACGGGTAGGTCCCCGTGAGCCCGGCTACGGAGGCGCCATTTTTGATGTTGGCTGCTGTGAGGTTGGTCCAATCTGCTGATTTATAAGATGCTGTGGTGACGCAGCCGCTGGTGTTGTTGGTGGTACAATCTGCGAGGGTCCCGGTAACACCTGAAAGAGTGAGGGTGGTACGGATCGAGGATTTCCCAGCGTCGATGGCATCGTAGCTGATGGCTTTTAGGGGCTGGGTCGTTGTCACGTAGGTCGGCACAAAACAGTTAGACCCATCAGCAGCGCAGGCTGTGGCGGCATAGTAGGAGCCCGTGGCCACGCAGCTCTGCGAGCCATTAGACCCACAGGTGGCTGGGGATGCAGTCACGGATCCGTTTACACCAAAGAGGTTGGTGCCGCTCAGGATATTTCCCGCCACCAGGTCGGAGTCGCCGTTTATGGTCGCGGCCCGGTACATGGTGCCGGCCGTATTTAAAGATTGAGTCGACGTGCTCGGCGTGATGGTGCCACCGTCGGCCACAGTCGCAGGATAAACATCACCGGCACTATCAAAAAACTCATAGGCTCCCACAGGAGTGCCTGGGCCAAAAGCCGTGAGATCAGCGGTGGCCGTATTGCTCACAAGGCGATTACTTGCCGATGGATAGGTCCCCGTAAGCCCGGCTACGGAGGCGCCAGTTTTGATATTAGCTGCTGTGAGGTTGGTCCAATCTGCTGATTTATAGGATGCTGTGGTGACACAGCCACTGGTGTCGTTGGTGGTACAATCAGCGAGGGTCCCGGCAATCCCCGAAAGGGTGAGGGAGGAGCGAATGGAGGATTTTCCTGCGTCAATAGCGTCGTAACTAATAGCCTTGAGAGGTTGGGTCGTGACAGCATAAGTAGGTATGAAGCAGTTAGAGCCATTGGCACTGCACTGAGTCGCGCCAAAAAAAGTCGCTGTCGCTAAACAGTTCTGCTGCCCATTTGAACTACAATTGACAGGAGTACCGGTCAGAGTGCCCGTCACGCCAAAAAGGGGGATGGTGTCTTTGATATTTACGGCGGTAAGGTTAGCATCCCCTTGGACGATCACGCTGCGATAGAAGGTACCTGCGGCGCTTATTGTTTGATTGCTTGTGGTCGGAGTTACGGTGCCACCGTCAGCGACGGTCCCCGAGTAAACAGATCCCGCGCTATCGAAAAACTCATAAGCTCCCACCGTGGTCCCTGAACCAAAAGAGGTCAGGTCGGTGGTCGCCGTGTTGCTGGCAAGGCGGTTTCCAGAGGACGGGTAAGTCCCTGTGAGACCAGCTACGGAGACGCCGTTTTTTATGTTGGCAGCGGTGAGGTTAGTCCAGTCAGCAGACTTGTAGGTGGCTGTGGTGACGCAGCCGCTGGCGTTGTTGGTGGAGCAGTTAGCTGGAGCGGGCGTCAATGAACCGGAAACCCCAAAGAGGTTTACGCCAGATTTGATGTTGCTGGCTAACAGGTCAGCGTTACCGCTAACAGTGACACCCCGGTAAAGAGACCCGGTGGCGCTGAGGCTTTGGGAGACCGTCGAGGGTGTGATCGTACCCCCGTCAAGAATGTTCGCCGGGTAAACATTTCCGGCACTATCGAAAAACTCATAGGTTCCTACGGGTGAGGTGGGTCCAAAGCTGGTGAGATCCGCTACGGTGGTGTTGGTTGCCAAAGGAGCTTCTGAAGAGGGGTAGATGCCGGTCACGCCGCCAATGGATGCCCCTTTTTTGATATTGCCAGCAGCGAGTTCAGTACTCGCCACAGCCGGAAAAGCGGTGGATGCTAGGCAATTGGTCTCGCCAGTTTTAGAGCAGGAAGCTGCCGCTGGAGCAGACTGACATGATTTTGTCCCGACTTTGAGAGCTCCGGTCTGGTCGTAGTATTTGCTGCCGCTGCACACGTTTTCGGGGACCTCCGTCATAATCGGAAAATCACTTTTATCGCCTTTGTAGAAAATACTGATGGTCTGCGCCGTCCCGTCCTGGACTAGTTCCATGGAATTGAGTCCAAAACCAACATCCGCGGGAACCACAAAGCTGGCTTGGGAGTCGCTCATGACTTTAAGCTCGCCCACGGTCTTGCCGCCCAGGGCGATGGCCAAGGTGGGACGAAAATTTTGCCCGCTGATTATCACTTTCCCTCCACGAGGCACCACCACGGGACTGCGCCCGGTGACGGTAAGGGGGGGCAGATTTTGAACTTCCTTTTTGGTTTGCACGGGGATAGTAGAGGTCACCGATTGAGCCTTGGTGACTGGAACAGTTGAGTAGGCGGCTTGGAAAGCTCCAAAATATCGGGTATAGAATCTGATGAATCTGTCACCTTTCTCGATATCTTGGGAAGGAATCACTCCGACCAGAGTTTTGCCTTCAGTATAGGAATAGACCCTATAAACAACAAAGATATTTCCATCTGCGAGGTTTAGGGATTCCTCAGACAGCCCGCTCCCTGGGAGAGAGAGAGTCACAGTGAAAGGTTGGATAGGATCGGTCTGGGAACTAGTCGGCTGGACGGAGACAGCCTTGCTGGCCGATGTAACCGTCGCTTGTATACCAAGCTCTGCCGTCGTGGTGGCGGTAGCGACAGGGGTGGACTCTTGGATGCTAATCACCGTATCGATGCTCAGGGAACCCGGTGGGAAACCAACCTTAGTACCAGAAACGTCGCTATCGTTGGGGACTGCTACCTCCTGGGTCTCTGCAGATTGTGAGTTTATCTTGGCCACCGTTGTTCCAGAGACCTGTGATTGGGAAACACCGGCGGGAGCACTTGCGGACAGAGGAGTTCTTTGATTAGATGAGATCCCGCCTGCCCCTGGTCCCATAAAACTCGGCCCCCTGAGGCAGGAGGGTCCCGCCAAAAAGGCGACAGCCAGGGATGTTCCCAAGACTCTGACTCCTGCCAGAAGAGCGCTAATTTGTGGATTTTTTAGCATACAGTTCCTTTCTATAACCAATAAGGCTTATGATTAACCTTGCCATGACCCATCGCCTCACTTGGACATCATAAAAGAAGCATCGGATGATCGGAGGATTTATTGAGAGTTTTCTTATTAACAAGATCATTAACATTCTTATCAAATGGTTACCGATTTGGTTTACCACCAATTGCAGCGGTCCTGCTGTTAGGTCTCGTCAGTTTAAGCGCCAGCTGCCAAAAGGCACCCCTTTACGAACCCATGGCCAAAGAAACCCATAAACCGTTCGCAGCCACCTCGGGCCCATCTAAAACCATCGTCATCACAATCCCTGGAATCACGGGTACACCTCTTTATGACGCTTTATCCCACCGGGTGTGGCCGCCAAATTTAACGAGCATTTTTTCTGATTTTAGAGCGGGTCATTGTGATCTCAAAGGCGAGTCCCTTGAGAAGCTAACTCCCGGGCTCCCTATGGCCGACTATTACGAACTCCTTCCCCAGCGACTGGAGCGAGAAGGCTACCGGGTGATACGCTTTGGGTATGATTGGCGTATTGGAACCGAGGGGGCTGCTCTCGCGCTGCACCAGTTAATCCAAAAAATCGAGAATCAGCCTCAGACCATTGGGTTATCAACTAAACCTAATATCAATATCATCGCCCATAGCTTAGGGGGTTTAGTGTCGCTGCGTTATCTTGAGCGCTTTGGCCCCTCTAAAATCAATCACCTCGTCACCCTCGGGACTCCCTACTTGGGGACACCTGGTGCCTTTAAGACCCTAGATAAAGGTGATTTCGCGGATGGTATCACGGGCTATTTTTTACGTCCGTATTTTATCGAACTCTTTCGCAACCACCGGTCTTGGTACGAGCTGCTACCCACCCGAGATTTTTTTGAGGTGGTTGCACCTTCCTATATCACTGTGTCCCCCCAAAAAACCCTCAAAGGGTTTAGTGAAACCATGGACTTTATTAAGACCAGGCCCTGGGCTAATCAATTGTTCGTCAAGGAACTACACTCCGACTGGTCGATGTCTCAAAAGCTGGCTCTCCTTAAAAAAGTCGACGCCTATTTTATCATCGGCGAGAGGCAACCAACCACCGGCGGGATTCTCTGTGATCCTGGTCCACCGATGGACTGCGAGGCCCAGGTAGACCATGGGGATGGTGCCGTCGTCCTGCAAAGTGCTCGCATGGGTGGTCGCCTCGATGAAATCCATCCGGGCCACTCCTACTACATTGATGAACATCACGGTCAGCTCTTTAACAACCCTTATATCATTGATCAAATAGTCCATATCCTCCGGGGAAACCCCATGCATCTTCCACCCTTCTCTAGAGAGCCCCATAAAACACCAACTCGTTCATTGCATTGATCTGCCGAATAACGTAGAAGGGCCTTTCGGAAACTCTTGGCTTGGAGACCTTATGCAGCCCCACAAAACCACAATACTCCTCGCACGGGCAGGATATGGTCCGATGCTAGCCCTCGAGCTAGGACAACGCTTTGGCATCCAGGCCCAACTTTTAGGCGATGATGGGGTTGAGACCGATCCCGACCTTAACATCCCTATCTACTCCGAGACGGTCTTTGCTCGCCAGCATTTGCCCACGGCCATCCATATACCCCTAGACCCCCTAGACCAGGCTGTGAGAGATATGATGGCGCAGTTTACAAAAACCGCCCAGCGTCCTAACCGCCAAAAAGGTCGCTGGACCTTTCATTGTTACGGACTAGAAGACAACCAAGCGAACCAGCTAGCCCTAAAGCTCGAAAAAACCCTGCTTTCCCAGGTCAAGCAGCATTTGCCAAAACTTTGGAAACGCTACCTAGACCCCGCGGCCATGGCGACTGGTCAAACCCTCCCTGGGGATTTTGTGGTCCAGCTTTACTGCCAAAACGCCTCTTCCTCATGGCTATCCGCTGGATCTTTTGCCAGCGGAATCTCCCCCTATATTGCGGGAAACCTCCGCATGCGCGCTCGCCCCGATGCTCCCTCGCGGAGTTCTCGCAAACTCGAAGAGGCTTTTAGAGTCCTCGGTAAAAAGCCCTCCCCCGGTGAGACTGCCGTCGATCTCGGTGCAGCCCCCGGTGGATGGTCCTATGGTCTCGCGCGCCAGGGAGCTTTGGTCACCGCTGTCGATGCAACCGATCTCAAACTTCCCGACACCAAGACCTTTCGAGAAAACGTCCAGCATGTGCGCGAAAACGGCCTGCTTTATCTGCCTCCGTCTCCCGTCGACTGGCTCTGCTGCGATATGGTGGTCTCCCCCTACGAAACCCTACGGGTCCTTAGAAATTGGCTCGACAAACAGCTGATGCAGCATTTTATAATAAACCTCAAACTCCCTAAATCAGAGCCCTGGAAGCCGATCGCCGAGGCCATGGACCTGATGCAGCGTCATCCTTGGCATACCTTTAAGGCACGCCACCTCTTTCACGATCGATTTGAGATCACTCTTATGGCGTCCCGGGAAAAGCCTTTAAGTGTCAAACCAGCTCCCTAAAACCAGGGCGAGGGAACCAGTACAGTCCTGATTGGCAGATTCTATGCCATTTGGTATGGTCGAGTTCCTTAAAGTAAGCCTTTTGGCATAAAGGAGCCCCATGTATCCATTTAAATCCGTCACACCCGAAGAGTTTTATGCAAATCATAAAAACCAAGCTTCTGTTAAACTGATTGATGTGAGAGAAGACGAAGAACTTGAAGACGTCTCCACTCCATTGGCTTTACATTTTCCCCTGAGCACCTTCGACCCTAAAGTCGTCAGCCAAGACATTGCCAAAGACTCAAAGGTTTTTGTTTTATGTCGATCAGGCTCCCGATCGAAACGCGCTGCATTGATCCTCTGCCAAGAAGGGTATAAGGACGTTTATAATGTGGAAGGGGGAATCATAGCATGGGAGGCTGGTGGATTGCCCGTGGATCGGGGCTAAAAGCACGGGTGTGCATTCCTAGCCTCTCTAAAAGCGGAAGTTAAAAAACTTAGCCTTAGCACCGTCTATTTGGGAATCAAGGGGCATCGCCAGATCTTCGATTAAAAGAGGTGCATGGACGTGGGCCTTGATATGACGGGCAATTTTCGGCTCGGAAAAGGGGTCCACGGTTAAAACCAAGTGCGGCCACTGCCCTACGACGGTCTTGACCAACGGATCATGGGATTTACCGCGGGCCCCATAAATTCCTGTCTCAGCCATAAAGTCGCTTAAGGTTTGTGAGCTAAATCCCGGTTTTGCCTTGACCTCAAGGACTCCTAGTTTTAGTGCTTTTCGTGAGGGATAAGTCTCGTTTCCGAGCCATGAGACCTGGTTGGGGGCCTGCCAGAGATGGGGCTCGATCGGAAAATGAAAAGAAAAATGACCCGCTGGTCCCTTAACCACTGCGACGACCTCGCTTCGTTCGGGATTTTGCCAATGGCTCGAAAGCCAGAGGTCGATACCCGCAACAGCCAGGCCTTCCCGCGAGTAGCTGGTAGTGGCCATATACCTGCTCAAAAAAGACCTCACTCCGTCCCGATACTGGTAGAGATCGTAACGATAGAAACGATTTCCGATGCGAAAAGTAAGGTCTTTAGCATCGGTACAAACAATCACCGGCTTTAACGTGTTTTCGGGAGTGAGATGATAGCAAGTCTTGGAGTCGGTCTTAATCACCAGACCACTATGTTTGATTTCTTTCGGTGTCGTGCAAGACGACACATAGGCTGCGAGCAAGTAATGATAAATCTTAGAATAAAGTCGTCTTTTTTTTTCCAATGGATCTACTCCTGAAACCATCGTTCCAAAAGGGATCATCGGAAAATTTTATAAATTCATAAACATTATTTTATTAAAGAAATATAAATACAATCATATTCGATCATTAAAACTCCTTAAGTCCATCATTTAATCATCAGCATAAAATGGACCCATCGCCCTCGTCAGATCTAGGCGAAATCGCCGCAGATGGGACAAAATTGTATTCTGTTTGATATTTAATAGGGAACTGATTTGGCTTACGGATTTTTGCTCGAAATAAAAGAGCCTGCCAACTTTTCCTCTGACCCCCTCTGGCATCTCTTGCACAAAGCTTTGAATGGCAGCGAGGGCTGCTTCTCTTTCGGAAAGATTCCAGGTCTCATCACACTGTTGCGAAAGCCAGCTAGCAAACTCCTCGCGGTCTCCTAACTCGCTCGATTCAAAAGATTCACAAGAACTTGTTTGTAAACTCACGGGCACCAACCTTTTAGATCTTAGGTGCAAGAAACATAGATTTCTGGAGATCGCGCGCACCCAGGCGCCGAATGTCTCGATAGACGAAAGGCTCGAGCGCTTTTCCCAAGCATTGACAAAGGATTCTTGGACGATATCTTCGGCGATATCGTCACAAAATCCTTGTCTCACCACAAAGTGACGTATGCGAGGATAGTTTTGACGGTACAAGGAATCAAATTGATTGCGATCAATCAAAGCCACGTCGTTTCTCCACACAAAGTTGAGGGTCGGTTTTGACCCTAGTTGGTTTCTTTTCAAACCCATCCGAGGACGGTCCACAGGTTAATGCAAGATGCATACCAGGGCATCAGATGGGTAAATAACACTCATTTTTTGGGACTTTTTCTGCAATTTTTACAGGAAAAAGTAAATAAGCAGTGACCACTCCTTTTGGTCTCAAAATGAGACTCTGGTTTCAATTTGAAACCAGGGATCAGGGTCAAGATTTTCTAAGATGTCCCCGCTTTCGTTATTAGTAGGAGCCTCTGCAATATTGCCCTAAGTGATCCATCCCATTACCTGTACCTAACTTTGTAACAAGGAGTATCCTATGAGACCTCTAAACCCAAACATTTTTACCTTAGTTGTTCTAGGCTTAAACCTAGCATGTTCTGGCGAAGGAAATTCTGGAACACATAAAAAGGAGGCGGTTACTATGAATTCCACAGAGAGCCAAGCTGGTTTTGCCCAGCACAGCGAAGACTCAGGAAGCTTTGAATCACAAGCCAATGGACGAAAACAATTTATGATTGATGTTGACGTCGCGCTGACGACAATTCATTTCGTCTCGATGGACCAAGACTTTAAAGTCGATTGGAAAAAGGGCGAATCTTGTGATCGGATCGAAATCCGAGAAACATCGGTGGGACTCGAAGTCAAACACTTAGATCGCGATGGAAGTTGTGGGCAAAGTAAAATTGACATTCTTGTAAGCGAAAAGCTTTCCACTGGGTTTAATGGGGGTGCAGGGGTCATGACCATTAAGGAGACTCGAAAATTTTTACAGTCAGCAGAAGAAATCAAAGCTGTCGTCATGGCAGGAAACATCGATAGCCAGGATGGTCGTATTGATATCCAGAGGCAATGGGCCAAATCTACGGCGTATTTTAAAGGCGATAAACAGACTGACTTAAAGCTCTATCTATCGTTAGGAGCTGGTAATATTTTGTTTATTGATTAAAAAAACAGAGTGCACTTGTGCAATATTCATCTTCCCTGTGTGTCTTAACTATGTCGTGTGAGTGATTCTCTAAACTGAAAGGAAACAACGATGAAAAGCGAAATGATTGATTTTGGAGTTTGGTACAACGGCGGAAAAACCAAAGACGGAAAAGACTCCAAGGAGTCAAAAGAATCCAAAGAAAGCAAAGAGCAATCTAAGGATGGCAGCAAAGATGGCAGCAAAGATGGCACCGAGATCGGCCGTCCCGGCATCTTTGGTGGCGAAACCGAAAGTGCCTTTAATTTCTAAATCCATGGAATCTCCCTGCCGTTGACCCGGTGGGGAGATTCCCCGTTCCAGATGGAGTCCTTTCTATGATGCTCCTGATTCATGATAACCAACCTGATCCCATCGTATCGGCGATCCTCTCCGCCCAAGACCAATGGCCCGAACCTATTGTTTCACTCTCAGTCGAAAAAATTCTCCAGGATGCAACCATCTTTGATGAAATCGAGGACGGGCAGCCACACCTTTCATGGACTTTTTCTGATCCTAAGATTGGTACCATTCATAACCATCCCGAGATTAAACTCGTCAATCGCCTGCGCTCGGTACCGTCCGCGCTGTTTGCTGATTTTCATAGCGAGGACCGAGACTATGCTCTCACCGAGTTTCACGCTTATATGACTTTTGCCCTTAATGCCTTTCCCGTCAAACTCAACGCCCCCGGATTTTTTGGGCTTGCAGGCAACCAATACCCGCTTCCCATCCAGTGGGATCTCGTCACAAAGGCATCCCTGGGCCTGGCGGTCCCTTCCTATTACTTAGGGGCCGCCTTCCACTGTCCCTTTGATTTTAAGTCCCAACCGGTCATCCTCAATCATACCTACGGATACCGCCATTGGAAACCAGGGGGCCTGCCCAATAGTCCCTCCGTCTTTGCCCTGTTAAGACCCCAGGGAGATCCATACTTTTGTTTGGTCATAGGAGACCAGTCACTTGCCCTCGCAGGCCCTGGTGCGCCTCCTTTGAATCCTGACCTTTCCGACCGACTACGGTCTCTCGCCGTCAAAATCTCGGAGGTTTTGGCCTCGCCCATTGCCGAGATCTTATTTTTTGTCTCGGGAGATAAGATCACCTTTGGGGTTCTCGATATCGTGCCGGCTGCCACAACAGGTCATCCTTTGTTTGGAGACCTTGTCATCCGAGGACTTCAGGGTTTTTTCGAAAGGACTCCCCATGCAAGCTGAACCACGACGTACGTTTATTCCTCCAGCAAACCGGCCCGTCATCAGGGGTGCTGAGCTAAGAAGCGAAGCAGATTCTCGCCACTACCTTGCGATTTTTAATCATCCCCTGCGTCGCCAACTCTTTATCGAGGAGATCCATAAAGACCTGGCCTTTGATCTGACCAAAGTCTTTGGAATCCAGCGAAACCAATGGAACCAAATCATGGCAGATTTACGACCCGACCTAAAAGATCGCCTAAAAGATCCTCTAGGAGAAGACCTATGATGCGGCTTTCCCAATATGTTCCTGACCCGCTGGCAAGCAGTTCAGACCTTTGGTGCCATCCCATCACCCAGGCCAAGGTACGGCTCTCGCCCACACTGAGAGCTAGGCTCCCCGGGATTTTGCGGGCTAACCTCCACGAAGAAGCCCACAACGCTGAGGAAACCCTCAATCAGCTGATCGCCTTTGAACTGCGTGACCTGGGTTTTCTGGTCCCCAATTGTTGGGAGCAATCTGAAGAAAAATTTTTCGCACTGCATCGGTCTTTGTGTCAGTCGGTACCAGGTTTTTTTGGACGAAATCCAACTCCAACAAAGGCTGACGGATCATTAGCACAACTGATGACCGTGGGGGCCGAGGACCCCCAGGGATCACAGAGCCCTCTCTTGGCCTTGCGTCAGAAAAGCCACCAGATGTTTCAGGGCAAGAAAAACTTTGTTGATCTAAAGGGTCCCAGACTCTTGTCCAAAGATTTCCTTGGCGACTTAGGACATCTTGATACCAGGGACCTCACACCGGAGGAGATGGTCACAAAAATCAAACAAGGGCTCCCTCGTGCTGATGGAGAGACCGCCAGGCCACGGATCCCAATCATTCTTATGGATGAGCCCTCCAGCCTTCCCTATTTCATCCACGACCCTCACCTTTGGTCTCATCATAAAACCGTCCTCGTCGACCATACCCTGCGGTTTGGGCCTGCGGTGCCTAAAGCAGCCGAACGGCTGCGCCCGGTTTCCAGTCAAAATCTTTTTGCCCATCTAGAGTGGAGTAAACGGGACGAAAAGTTTACCTACCTGCTCCCTTCCTCGATGCTAGGGACTTCAGCTCCGGAAGACACCGTCCAAGAGATCTTAAACAACAATCTTTGGAAGGTTTTGGACCCTAGTTTAATGGCTAGCGATCTTTGGGCACCCCAAACCAACCAAACAGAAATCCTATGGGTCCTCCATGGTGATCTTTTTTCGCACCAAAAAACCTTACCCCTAGGCTCCCATCTTGTGCCAATGCTCAATGGACTTATCAAAAGATCCTCCCCCCGCGGTCTCGTGATCTGGGGTCTCCATGAAATCCCAGCAGCCCACCTAGACCTCCATGCTCTCCACGAGACGCTGTGGACAGTGGTCAGAGGAGTATTATGAAAACCTCCATCCTGATCGGCTCCCGCCAAGATCCCCAATGCCAAACCCTCCGGTCTTTTGCCGATATCACCTGCTGGTGGGAGGATTGGGGCACTCTTTGGAGCATCAGTGCCCTGGACGGCAAGATCACCCTCCATCGATACCAAGGTGAGGGTCACGTGTGCAGGTCTTTTGCTGGAGACCAAACCCATGTTTACCTTCGCTATGGGGGCTGCCCCCGAGAGGCCGAAGATCAATACGTCGTCCTGGCTGCCCTGCATCCCGAAATGGTGGGTGTGGCCCGACCGGAGTCTGCTCCTCTTAACAAACTAAACCAACTAGCGCTGTTTGGGCCCATGGCCCCGCGAACCTATGTGACCAACCACCTCAAGTGTCTAGACCGACACCCGCAGACTTTGGTCGTTAAAAATATCTCGACCCTGCGCTCCGTTGCTGCAAGCTGTGATCAAACTCATACTGATTTAACTAATTCGAAGCTTTCCATTCCAACTCTTTTTCAAGAAAAACTTGCGGGCCAGGAGTATAAACACCATCACTACGCTAGTGGTTATTCCCACTGGTCCTTCACGGTCCATATCCTTAAGACTCAAGAAGTCCTGGACTACCGCTATGGCGATCAGGGTTTTCTCACAAAGCCAGAAGTATCGCCGCCCCAAGCCATCGCCGATCTTGGGGCACAGCTTTGTGCCAATCCCAAAGCCCCGCTGATCGATCTAGATTACATGGTAGAACCAAACGGCAAAGTTTGGGTCCTCGAATGGAATGACAGCCCCGAAAGCGCGTCCTTTGAAGGCCGCTGCCGCCTGCGGCAAAACTGGAGTTTCTCCCGGCTGCTTTTAGCCCCCCTCCAAATGGTCACCATTTCTCCCCAAAACGACCGGGTGGTCCAAGTACTAGCCGAAAACAACCCTCACGAGACCTCCCATGGCTCGTCCCTGGTCGGTTTGACCTGTGAGGCTTTTACTAAAGATTGGCATTTTGGACTCATGGACCAATCCCTCGTGTTTTATCTGGGTGCAAAGCCCATCGTGCCGACAGGGATTTATATAAGACCGGTGAATGTGCCCGACTCCTTGATCCAAGACTATGACAGCCTCTTCCGCGCCGTCGAACTATGGCCTGGACCAACCTTTGGGTCCATGAGTTATGGATTTTACAACAGCTCAAAAATGTTTCAGACCCAAAAAAGCCTCCTCCAAGCTCGTAAACTTTCACAGACGGATAAGCTTATCGGCTTTCCCAAGTCTTATTTTATCAAAGGACAAACTCCCCAAGTTCAACAGCTCCTGGGGAGTCGTGCCCCCATGATTGTCAAGTCCTGCAGCGGCGCAAGATCGATTGTCGTCGACCAAGACACCTACCAAAAATGGGACTCCAAACATCTCCACTCCATTCCAACCCTCTTTCAAGAGGCGGTCATGGGACCGGATATTCGAGTCCATGGGCTTCTCGACCAACTTTTTGCCATCAAAGTCTCAACCAAAGACTCTATCGACTACCGCTATGCGGGAGATCGGGGTGGGTTTGAGACTTGGGATGTCCCTGGCCCGGTTCGAGCCTATGTGGAAACCCTTGCTTACCTAGAAGGCAATCCTTTGATTGGAGTTGATCTTATCGAAAAAGATGGAAAATATTTTTGTTTAGAAGCCAACCCCACGCCCGGTTGGACCTGGTATTACAACCAAAACACCTGCTCGGTCAATCATCTTGCCCTGGGGATTTTAAAGCTTATGTCACCACCCTAAACGGGACGACCTGTGTGATATTGATGTGATCAAAAGGAAAGAGATTATGAAGCCAAAATTTAAAACTTCCCACTTTATGATTCTTGGGCTCCTAGCGCTTTTATCCCAGGCTGTCTCCATCACCACCCTCCAGCTCAAAGGCAATCTGGTCGACAAGCTGGTCGCCCAATCTTCCACGATGGAGAGTCTCCTGCTTTTGGTGGGGATCTTTGCGGGCCTGCAAATCTTTGGAGCAGTTGCTAATATTCTGTCAGAAAACCTCAACCGGTTTTTCTCTGTGACTGAGTTTGAACGCCACTGGAAACGGGGGATGCCCCTGACGATCAAAAGGCCTTACCTTGGCTTTCACCATAAACTCTATAACGGACTCTACAATAACATCCCTAAGCTCTTTGGACTTAAGGTCAGCATCCTCCTCCAGTCGTTGACCGCCGTGGTCTATGGTGGGTTTTTTATGACCCGCCTGATCCATGATGAGTTTTGGCTCGGACTCTGCTTTATCCCTATCATTGGACTCTTTTCTTGGGGGGCAGGTCACCTCTACAGCCATAGCTACCAAGAGGGAACCAAAAAAATCGCCAGCGATCGGGTGGCTCTCAGCAGCTGGCTCGAACTCTGGTTTCGCTCCTCGCGGGAAAGGACCATCAATTGGACCGACCACGAAGGACCAAAGGATACCAAGTCTTGGTTTTATAACCAGGGCCAAAAGGTCTCTCAAAACCTCCGGCATCAGGCCAGAGTGGTCCTTAAAAGAGATTTGTTTGGCTCACTCCTTGTGGATTGGCCCTATATCCTCTGTGTCTCGACCGTCCTTATAAGCGTGGTCCAGGGGCGCTTAACGATCGGCGAGTTTCTGATCTGGACCACACTCATCGATCACTTGATGTCAGCCTTTTCGTCCCTAAGGTTTATTAAAAAATGCCGTCTTGATGCCAAAGCACTCCAAGACCAACTCCACGAAGACCTGGGTTGGATCGCGAGGGCACAGACTCCCCTACCCCTCCCAACCCCCTCGGGAGCAACCGTAGAAAAACCGCCAGAAAACCCCATAAAAAACGATTTCTACCGCTTTCAGCTTCTGTCAGGCGAAACCGTGATCCTTAGCTTACAGCCGGGATTTTATCGCATTGTGGGGAGCAATGGATCGGGCAAATCCACACTCCTCGACACCCTCCTTGGGATCAACGATCAATTCGACCGCTGGGACCCTGCGCAGGTGGAAAACCTACGCTCTAAAATCCAAAACCAAAGTCGCATCGTGGAACGGGACTGCGTCGTCTTTCCCGACTTCCAGGAGGGTCTCACGGCACAGATTTTTGGAGAAGCCTCTCACTCAGACCACAGAACCTTCTTAGCCACAAACTTAGCCAGGTATTTGCCCCCCACCCTCACGTCCATGTGGGAACAAAAGATCACCCACCTAGAACTCATCTGGAATCTAAGACCCGGCAGTCTATCGTCTGGAGAAAAAGTCATCTTGGCTTTTTTGCGGATGATCGCTTCTCTTACTCCCGACACCAAACTTATCGTCGTCGATGAATGCGACAGCGTCCTGGATCAAACGACGGCTGCGCTTTTTAACCAAACTGTTTTACGTCTTTCTAGTCATTTCGCCATTTGGTACGTGTCCCATACCTACGTCCAGCAGACCCTAGCAGCCAGCCAGGTCTTTCCCAAAGGCCACTCTTATGTGTCCTCCGTCTACCTTTTAGGCTACGAGCGCCATGCCGCCCGAGGGTTTGTCACACCCTGCCAAATCGCGGCACTCTCTGGAGGCTCAGGACAGGTCCTTGGATCCGGAAATGTTGGCGAAGCCCTTGCTCGGGTGTTTAGCACCATCAAGAGAGCCTTTATCCATCAACGAGAGGACTACCGAATTTTAGACCAGTTTGATTGGCACCTGGACTCCGTCTACCAGGAGGCCGAGGTGGGCGAAATAAAGTCGGCAGGTTTAATCCTTGCTGTGGGGATCCTCTCCATAGTACGTCAGATCAAAGGACTCTCGGAGTTAAGAGGTTATGCCGCGACGGGCCAGATTCTCCTTGATGGGAGCATCGTGCCTGTCAATTATATCGATGCAAAGTTGGAGGCAGCCCAAAACCTAAGCTTTATCACTAAAATCCTCAGTTTTAGGGACGTCCCCCACCTCCTCCAACTCGAAGACCTGCTCCTTAAGGAGCAGGTCCCTGTGGCCGTGGTTGGGAATTAGGAATCTACCTAGCTGATTTATAAGAGTTAATGGGATTTATGCCGGTTTCCAAATAAACTAAAAACCATATTTTTAAGTCACGAAGTTCCTTCGGTTTTTAAGGGACCTTTTTTTTAGTTTATTTTCTGGTAGCTAAATGTCGAAGAGCTTATCACTCTCAGTTGTTCTTAAATTTAAATAACCGTTAACACAATCCTCTTGAAAGGGGCAAAAAAATGAAAAAAAGTACCATTGGTTTTCTTACGTCAACCTCTATGATCACACTGTCCTTTCTTGCAAGCGAAGCCTTCGCCCAGACGATACCCTATAGCCACCTATCCTGGGCAACTTCCAGTGATCCTGCCGGCAACCTACCATTAGGCGAGCGCCGCTCGAATCCCGCAGGAGCTTACGGCAAATTTGATGTAAAACCTTTTGCCCAGTCCATTGCACAGCAAGAAGCCCGGGTGTTTTCCCTGAGAACCGCCCCTGACCAAGGAGCCTATGGAACCACATTCTTTTTCGAAAATCCCTCTGACCTTAACGAAGAACGCAAAATCATCCCCAATAGAGACAAAAACCTGCCCGATGTTTATATCCGCGAGTTGACCTGGATACCCTTTTGGCACATCGAAAGCGCAACGATCAAATTGATCAATGCCGCCGTGGTTGATGAAGAGGGAAACATCTCCCGAATCCCCGAATATGAAGTGGGCGTCGCCTTTAATAATGCTGCCCTTGAGCCCCGCAATAAAAATCACCCTATGGTGGTCCAAAATCGAGCGAAAAACCTCTACCAGTACCTTGGGTTTGAAACGGTCACTGCCTTTAAGTTTCCTCCCGAAGTCCTTGAAGCAGACGCCGTTAAGATCATCGACAGCACCGACCAAGCCAACCGCAATACCGCAGGCCAAATCATCAACACCTCGCTGCCTTTCACTCCACGGTTTGCTTATAAAAACAGCCGAGATGGGTTTGACCTTGATGCGATCGGAGTCCAAACCACACCGGCAGAAAACTGTGAAAACACCCTTGATTTTGCAGTGGCAGCCCGAAACAAAAATCTCTGCTCAGGACGTCCTATCCCCCTCCACCTAAGGGGTAATTTTGACTCAAACTACCCCATAGAGGTTAGAAAAGGCGATTTTGTGGCAAGAGCCCAATTCTACTTTACGGGTGACTCCTGCTTGTACCAAGGAAACTACTACCCTAACTCCCTCACCGGTGGACCTGGGACCTATACCTTTACCGTTAAACAACGCAACGGCGATGACTTTACCTTTACCGCAGACCTTACCTGTGATTGATTTGACCAAAGACAGAGCGACATAAAAAAATCTAGAGAAAACTTAACAAACTGCCCCTGAAGGGCAGTTTATGATTTTTAGAAGGCTCTGAATCGGCTCAGGGATACCTTGGATTTTTTGTGCCCCCTTGGTAGACTTGCGACGAGTACCACTAGATTCGTCATGCTATATGCCACTGAGGGAGGAAGCCGCTATGACCTATGGTTTGAAATTGGGCCGAATGTTGACTAGAAAAAAGCTGTTGGGGGGACTTGTTTGTTGCGTGGTGTCAGGCCTGATGGGCACCCAAGGGCTGGCCGCCGAGGGGCTTTTTAAATACAAAGACAAAGTCGTCTCTCGCCAAGAACTTTCTGTCCCAGACCAACAAAAACTCGGTGATTTGGAGTTAGACTACCACAGCCGCCTCAGTGCCTTGGTGCAGGAAGCCGCCTTAAACCTGCATTTGGACTCCCTGGCAAAGAAACTCGGAAAAACCCGCTCCGAAGTCGAGACCACCGTCTTGGCGGCGACGGCACCTACAGAGGAAGAAATCAAGACCTGGTATGAGCAAAACAAAGAACGGATCCCTCCCGACTACTCTTTTGATAAAGTAAAAGGCGACATCCGAAACCTCCTCCAACAGGAAAAAACCGACCGCAAAAAACAAGAAGTGATCGACGGACTTAAAAAATCCGGCGAGATCCAGGTCCTCCTAAAAGATCCAGAGGTCCCGACCTTTACCATCGATATTGCGGGACGTCCCGTAAAGGGCGACGAAAAAGCACCCCTGACCTTAGTTGAGTTTGCCGACTACCAGTGCCCCCATTGCAAGATGGCCGGTGAGTCGATTGGCAAAGTCTTGAAAAAATATTCTCGCAAAGTCAAACTGGTTTTTATGAATTTTCCTGTGAATTCTTCGGGAATCAGCCGGCTGGTCGCCATCGGCGCTGTCTGTGCTGAAAAGCAAAACAAGTATTGGGAATTCCATGAGATGGCTTTTTCGAAGCAGCGAGAACTCTCGGCCCAGTCGTCCGAAAATTTTGCCCGAGACCTAGGTCTTAAACTCGACGTCTTTAAAACCTGTATCGGATCACCCGAGGCCCAAGCAAGGGTGACAAAAGATCAGGAAGAGGGCCAAAAGGTAGGAGTCACCGGGACACCGACCTTGTATTTAAACGGCAAAAAGCTCAGATCCTATGAAGAAGGCGAGCTGGGTCAAGCCATTGAAAAGGCGCTTGGGGCTAAGCCCAGCTAAGATCTGATGTTAGCTCTTTGTAGGAAAACCTCCCAAAAAAAGAAGAGCTTTCTAACGAAAGCTCCTTTTATGACCTTTGGGTATTGTATCAGAACAACTATAATTTTGGACAGGCTACCGCAATAAAGCTGTTAAAACTATCCCGCGCCCCGTCCCAGTTGTCTTCGATCAAGCGGCTACAAAGGGACTGCTTTCTGACGTTGATTCTCAGTGCGGTTCGGCAGGCAATCAGGATCGCTGCGTTGCAGAGTTTGGGTCGCTCAGACACGACGGACTGGACCACTGTGCGGTTGCTATAGGCCGTCTCGAGGGAGCCGCAAAACTGCTGGGCGGCAAACCGACCGGATTCGATCCCGTTGCCAATACACTCGCCCAAACCCGATGCCTTAAGGGTCTGGGATCCAAAGGCGATGGTTGCCAGCGCCGCAAAATTTAACATAAGTGATTTCATCTAAAGTTCCTCGTTGAGATGCTTTTTTAGGACTCCATTTTACAAACAACATCAGATAGATTTCTCGCCTCATCGGCCTTGGACGGACAGTGGCTATTCACGTACCCCACGAGTGCTGAGCGGCAGGACTGCTCGGCCACAAAGTTACAGATATTGAGTTCCATGATGGCTCGGTACTGGGTGGTGTTGCAGAGTTGGGCACCCAAGAGATTGCCGGTCGCTGATCCGTTGGTGGTGCATTCGGTTGTACAGCCATCGGTGATTTCGTTGATGGCCCCCATAAGGCCTTCGACCATTCCTTCGCTGCGGCAACGAAGTCCCGGACTCCTGGGCTGGTCAAAGCCAAAGGGCAGATCCACGGCACCGATAAAGGAATCCAGTTGGGTGCAATCTAATTTGAGGTTTTGAACCCAGAGGTGGTGTACCAGATTGCGCTGGATGCTATACCCCTGGTTAAAATAATTGAGATTAGAGCCTCCGCCGCATACTGGGGACGCTCCCCAACTGAGCGTGCTCAGTCCTGCACAAAACAAGCCGATGGTCACCTGATTCATTCTTCCCATGGGGGTCTCCTTTTTGAGTATGCTTTACCAATTCAGCCTCCAGTCCTCGGAGACTTCTGTTGTGTCAGCTAAGCAAAGCCCATGCCAAGGTGGTCATAGCCCCCTGGGACGAAGTCCTGCGAGAAGATCATGAAAGATTACAAGATGTTTACTTATTTTGTGGATTATATAAAATGATTCAATCGGTATCAAATCTAAACCGTGGTTCGCATCAAATTTCATTTGTATACCAGCCAAGGCCTCTTTGGAGCTCAATGTCCCGATCAGAGGTCGAAAGGATCATCCATACATTTGCATAAACATGATATAGCTACCCATCAGGAGCACAAACCAACCAAATGCTGGTTTAAGCGTTGATGCTGAAATAAATCGAGCCGTGTAAGAACCGACAAAAATTCCTACCAAAGAAATTCCTGTAACTGCAGCTAGAAATTCCCAGTCCATTTGATTTTTAGCAAAAACGTCTCCACCAAATCCAAACAATGAATTAGCACATATAATCAATAGCGAAGTGCCAACAGCTGACTGCATTGGCATTCCAGCCAACACAACCAGCGCGGGAATGATCAAAAATCCACCGCCTGCCCCGACAAAACCCGCGACAAATCCCACAATAAGACCCAAAATCCCGATGAGCATGTGATTTCGCAGCACTGGTTGTGGCTTCATCGCCTCCTTCCCGCCTCGAATCATGGAGACAGACGCACCCAACATCACTGTGGCGAAAACTGTCATGATGAGTTGGTCTTTCGTGAACGGTGAAGTTCCAAGATGCCCGATGACTTCGGGAAGTCTTGGCATCAAAGTGCGCCTTGCAAGGTAAGTTCCAAAAAAAGACGGTATTGCAAAGGTCACGGCTGTCCTATAGTCCACCAACTTTTTCTGATGATATTGCCACACACCAAATAGACTAGAGACTCCAACTATAAACAAGGAATAGCTTGTCGCGAGCACTGCCGGCTTATGAAATAGGTAAACCATGATTGGTACTGTTAGTATCGCCCCGCCTCCGCCCATGAGACCGAGCGCTCCACCCACGAATAACATAGCAATAAACCCATAAATTTCCATGAGGACCCCTTATTATTTGACCACTTACGTGTAAGATTTATGACAAACCATATTCCCGGATCTTTCGCCATAGCGTCGCTCGACTCATCCCTAGTTTTTCTGCGGCTTTAGCCTTTTTGTTTTTAGAAAGACGTAGAGCTTCCCGAATTGTATGAATTTCATCTTGTTTTAAACTAGGGCTCCTGGAATTATGAATCGGTGCTGGCACTCCCCGCACCTCTGGAGTTAGATCTTCCAACCCAAGAACATCCCCTTGGCCCATCACGAATGCATACTCAATATTGTTGCGCAACTCACGAATATTTCCAGGCCATGGATATTTATACAACGCATTGATCGCTGCATCATCGATGGCCCTTACGATGCGCTGTTTTTGCTTGTTAAACTCTTCTATAAACCGCCAGGTCAGCACCTCAATATCTCGTCCCCTTTCAGATAGTCTCGGTAAAAACATGGGCACCACTCGAATACGATACATAAGGTCAGCGCGAAAGCGACCTTCTTCCACTTGCTGTCGTAAAGACTCGTGGGTTGCTGAAACAAGGCGAATATTGGCACTAACCTGCTTAAAGGACCCAACGGGGCTAAATTGTCGTTCCTGTAATACGCGAAGGAGACGCGGTTGCAGTGCAGAAGGCAGCTCAGCGATTTCATCTAAAAAAAGCGTGCCGTTGTTGGCAGCTTCGAACAATCCTTTACGATCTGCAATAGCCCCCGTAAACGATCCTTTTACGTGACCGAATAGCTCAGACTGCATAAACTCAGAAGTTAACGTTGCACAATTTAAGGCGTAAAAGGGGCCTTTTACCCGAGGGCTCAATGCATGGATCGCACGTGCAACGAGTTCTTTACCTGTTCCAGATTCTCCACGCACCAATACGTTTGCCTCACTTTTTGCAGCTCGTTCAATGGACTTAAAAAACTCCATCATTTTTGATTCCACAGTGACCATCCCATGAAAAATCATTGGTTTATCCCGCGGCATTTGATGAAGTTTTGGCATCCTTGATAGCTCTCCAGATAGTTTTCTATTTGTTTTTATTTGCTGTGATCAGTACCTTTAAATAAACTCGGCCATTGGACTCAGGTTCAGGCAATTCACCAGCAGCGATATTAACTTGTACGCTTGGAAAAAGCAGCCTAGGTGCAGCAAGCGTACCATCTCGATTCCTACGAAATGCTACGAAATCACTTTCCGAAGTCCCCTCTTTTAGCTGAATATTTCTCCTCTTTGATTCCCCAATCGTTGTTTGAAATTCTAATTTTCTACCGCCAGGTTGATAATCGTGGCCTACAAATACTCGCGTTGAGTCTGGAAGTTCGTAGAGTCGCTTCGTCACGGAGTGGTAGAGAGCGCGAGGATCACCCTTAGGAAAGTCGCAACGTCCCGTACCATAGTCGGGCATAAACAGTGCATCGCCTGTGAATATCGCGTCACTAAACAAATAGCTACCGCATGCCGGGGTGTGACCAGGAGTGAATAAAACCTTAAAGGAAAGACTACCGGCCTTGACCTCTTCATTTTCTTTGAAGAGCCTATGAAATTGACTGCCATCTGTCTTGAATGAACTTGGAAAATTGAAAACCTGTTTAAACGTCTCTTGAACAATGGTGATACGTTCGCCAATTCCAATCTTAGCGTCAGTAAGATACTTTGTTACCAGCTCGTGAGCTCCCGACAAGTGATCGGCATGGGCATGTGTTTCAAGGATAAAGTGAATCTTGAGTCGTTGATCCTTTAGAAAAGATAGCAGTACCTCAATAGAACCAGTGCTGGTGGTACCGCTCGCGGGATCATAGTCCAGAACGGGATCGATAACGACAGCGTCCCTTGTGGCTGTATCGTAGACCACGTAGGTCAATGTATAAGTCGCTGGGTCAAAAAAATGCTTAATTTCCATAACGATCAGCCTCCCTTTGAATAAAGAAGTTTGTGAACAAATTGATGCAAATAAACTCCTGCAATCATACTGCCTAAAAACACGAGAACAGAGGGGCCCCCCGAAACAGCTGCGACGATAGCAGGTCCAGGGCAAAAGCCTCCAAGACCCCATCCAGCACCAAATAAAACTGAGCCAAGGATCAACTTTGGATCGATCTGTCTTTTTGTCGGAATTTGAAACCTCGTGGTAAGGATCGGACTAGCGCGCTTGGTGATCAATCGATAAGACACGCTATGAACAGCAATGGCTCCTATCATCACAAACGCTAGGCTTGGATCCCAATTTCCACTTACATCAAGAAACCCTATCACTTTCGTCGGTAGGGTCATGCCTGCCACACCCAGTCCGATACCGAACAATAATGCCGAAATGAACGCCGCAAAAATAAGGCTCATGATAGAACTCCTAAGGCGCGCAAAGACGCCACCATGATCATACCGGCTGCAATGAAAGTCAGGGTTGCAAGAATTGACCGTAGCGAAAGTCGACTGATCCCGCACACACCGTGTCCGCTGGTGCAGCCGCTCCCAAGCTGTGTTCCAAAACCCACCAGCAAACCAGCTGCGATGTAACGCCAATAGGTACCGTCGCTAGCTACAGCCAGCGACGCTGGGTGAAACATCTGTAGCAAAACGCCAGCGGTCACAAGACCGACAAGCGATGCCGCCCGCCAAGCCGTATCACCTGCCTTCGGAATAAGCACCCCAGCAAGGATCCCACTTACGCCAAAGATCCGACCTTTGAGTAATAATAAAAGAGAAGCCGAGACTCCAATAAATACACCGCCCACTAGCGGCATTGTCATTTGACTCAAATCCATCTTTATAACCCCCATGTTAAGACCCCACAGCCAAGACCCCACAGCTAAGACTTACAGGATCCGTGCCAAGCTTTACTGAAATCCTAAGTCTTCGAAAAGTCAATCCAATCCAATTTGGCTACTCCCTCAGTAGAGTAAAATGTTTCATTTTGGTGCATCATAGTATCAACCTAATATTACATTTTTTACCAGCGTAGAAAAGCACCCAGCCAACTAAACGGAATAACTGAATTATTTTGCAAACTGGGTTGGCACAGTAATTGTAGACAATAAGCTGAGAGTTGTTTTTACGTTTCAAACGGGAGGAGTTTATGAGCATTAAAACAATCACCCCTACCGATGTATTCCGCCTTCATCAGGAATCAGGGGGAATCACAATCATCGATGTTAGAGAGTACGACGAGTTTGCGATAGTTTCATCACCTATAGCGGAGAACTACCCACTCTCAACGTTTAATGCTGATTCGTTCACAAAGAAAGGCCAAAAGAAAAACTCGATCTATTTACTTTGCAGATCTGGGAAGCGATCGATGAGAGCCGCGCAACTCCTCGAAGCCGCTGGATTTGAATCCGTCTATAATATCGAGGGAGGTATGATTGCCTGGGAGGCCTCAGGGTTACCAGTGGTGTGTCGATTATGAGCATTAATTTAGTTTGGACCATAAATTGCATCAACTTATTGATGAAACCAATTTTTTAAGGAGAACCAACACATGATTGTTGTGGCACCTCAAAAAACTCAGCCAGCAAAATAAAACGCTGCATGTATGAGCTCACGAGAAATCCTCACTGAGCTATTTGACGCATTCATTGATCTATTGGACGCAGGTTGCGCAATAGTTTTTAGGACACCTTTAGCACCGGGAGAATAAAGTATGAAAAGAAACATCGGAAACGTAGAGCGGGGCGTACGCATTGTTGTTGGCATCGGCCTCACGGCACTGGCATTTGTAGGACCCCAAAATCTTTGGTTCCTGCTTGGTCTGGTTCCATTGGCTACGGGCCTCATCGGGTGGTGCCCACCCTATGCGATGCTAGGAATCAACACGAATAAGAACTGTTCATCCAACTCAAGCGAAAAAACGGCAGCTTAGGACTTGGAGGGGACAATGATATCGTCCTATTCTCCCAGTAAAGTGTACTAAGGAATACTGGTCGGGCTCAGGATCTGCTGGACGCATTATCACAACTCTTGATCATCGCGATGATTCTTTGGCCCCAGATGTCCGTCCATGCCAGGGTTGCGCATCTACTACAAACCTTTTTTTGGCCCGATTTTTTCGCCAGCCGACGGAGGAAAGGGATCTTTTTGGACACAGAGTGCTTGAACAGAGTTCAGATATTGGCTCAATAGACACACTAAAAGATGGCATGACTTATGCATACCTCCAATTGCCTAATTGTTTTGGAAAAGGAGGCTAAATATGTGGGGAAAAATCGCGCTATTCGCTGCTGGTTTGCAATTTTCACCGGTTGTTTTGGCACAAAACTTTACCGATCGACCGTCCAGAAATTACAATCCCAATACAGAAATAACCGTGGAAGGAGTTGTGGATTCGTTTGTTTTCCGTGATCAGGCTCGTCACCGCCCTTGGGATGTGGGCGTGCATTTTAACCTTACCGTGGAGCCGGTGGGAAGCACTGCTGCAACGAGTTACTTTGTGCACATTGGCCCAAAAAGTCAGGTCGAAGGCCTTATTACGAGCGTCAAAGTTGGTGACAAGGTCACAGTGGTAGGATCACCAGTGCAAATAGACGGAAAGGAGGGGTTGATAGCCAGGCAAATTCTGGATGATGGCGTAACCATCACCATAAGAGACGAAGCAGGACGTCCGGTCTTTCGACGGGGTGGAGCAGGTCTCCGTCCATAATGTATAAGTAGCAAAATGTTTGGGAGAAATAGATCTTGAAACTCATGAGATGATCTCCAGACATGCGAGAGAGAGAGAGAGAGAGAGAGAGAGAGAGATCGGATTGCATCAACAGGGCTGCGGAGTTGTAAGGTTGATTTTGGGGGGGTTATTGAATCGAAATACCATTGACTGAGTCAAAAATATGGAACCAACGCTGGATAGTCCGATTGGGTTAGATAAATCACGGCTCTGTTTTATATTTTTTTTCTTTTATTGGAGAATAAGCCCACGAAGTGCATATGCTGGGGTGTCCAAATAGGGGGGGTACGAGCCTAAATCCTATCCTAGGATTTGGACCTAAAATCAGTCTCCCCATCTTTCGGATAGTAGGGGATATTCCCGCGGAGTCCAGAAAGCATTTTAAACTGTTTTGACCCCCAGA
>JBGSUI010000094.1:0-18036 GCA_041736175.1 Oligoflexales bacterium
ACCGTGACCCACTTTACCTCAGGTGAAAGCGGTTTACCTTTAGACGAATGCATGGTGGTCAATCCTCGTTTTTTGGCAAAACGATCATTATACCACGGAAAAAATTAAAATCTATCTTTTCATGTGCGTAGATCTATAGTAGGCATTAAACCTTGAATGGGTAATTCAGGATGGACCCAATCGCGGGGGGCCCAGATATCTAAAATTCTTTTGTCTCTACTTCCATTTAAACTGGTCTTTGTCCTTTTCTCAAATTTGTAGTCAAAAAGAAGATAACCACCGGTTAATTTACTAAACTCATAAATAGCAAATGAACAGTTCGGATATTTTTTTTCTGTTTTAAGGACTTTAAAATCACTATCTTTTTCGATTGCAATGAGGCCTTGATTAGTGCTCCCTATAAAGAGATCTTCCAGGATATACCCTCCGGTTAAATTTGAATAAACTTTATTATTGAGCTTTGGCATTGGCTCTGAAGCCAAATATAAATGATCGTTTGTCCTTAATATTTTCTCTCCCGGTGCAAGTGGCATAAAATCTTGTTTTTCAATATCTTTCCATGTTGAAGTTCGGTCCTCGTAGTGCCCAGTGTCCATATCGATTTTAATAAGAATTATATTCTTAACAGTTTCGGACCTGGGAATACTATTAAAGAGAGAAAATATATATATATTATTGTTTATAATTTTAGTGGTAGGACGAATCAAATATTTTTCCTTCAATTGGATTCGAAAACTCTTTGATTTCGTTAGTTCCTTTGAGTCGACCTTTGGATAGTTATAGCAATTAATAGCTTCCATAGTCTCGTCCTCTGTACCATTCAACATACATAACTGGCTGTTCCAATTAAATAATATAATTGGTATACCTTTCGTTGGGATCTGGAAAGTGTCCGTGTTCAGTTTTCCTGAATTGAACCCCGCGATATTCAGAGAGATACCGCTAAATCCTGCGGCGCTATAGGCGACCCGCCCATCATCTAAGCCGAGAGCACTTCTAATCATTCCACCGGATGGGTTAGCTATGAAAATTGGTATTTGCAAGGTTTTAATCCTTTCAACGGCTTTAATATAGGCATCAACATAAAACTCCGGTTTTATTAACCTCGGTTTCACATCGTCAGGTATCAAGAACTCAAGCTCCTTACCTAACGTGGCTCGTAGCCCAAAAGGCAAGACTCTCAAGATTTCGATGCGCTCAGTGGGCTTTTTTTCTTTAATAAGAGTTTTAAATAATATGCATTGGATGTCATTGCTCTTTAACTCTGAAACTAAAGCGCACGCCACTTCACTTTCCTTATTTTCTTTACTTTTTTTTAAGTTGCAGCTTTGCTTAGTTTTCACGGCAAAATCTTTTAATTGACTGCACCATGAATCGCCTGTTCCCATGGTCTCAGATTGATGGGAACGGATATTACAGCTATTTGCAAAGTATGAAATCGCTAGGAAGGGCACCAAATTAGTTATCAGTCTGTTTGCTAAAAATTTAAATTCATTCATATAATACTCCATGATGGGTGAGAAGAAAAATAAAAAACTAAAATTAATTAAAGATGATTTTGCCTCGTAAACTGTTTGGCCGCTGGTGTTAAGGAGCAATATTTGTGCCATAGTTTAGCCGTGTCAAGGTCCTGGTGGAACAATATAAAAATTTTGAAAAAAGTATCGCCGAGGTCGTTCCAACCCCTGTTTAAAGCTTGCTCAGTTGAACCTGCTGGTCACAGCCATCTAAAATTAGCGAAATCTTGATGCTGATACGCTGGTCCATCCAATGATCGGCTCCCACCCTCTACCTTCACTAGGGAGCGGCTACTTCTCATCTTGGAAGAAATCTAAGAAACAATGAATTCACTTATTGAATAGTGATGCCAACTTTGTTTTCGTTACCTTGACGACCACTTCCTCCGATTGTCCAATTAGCCCATAATCCAGCAAAAATTCCCTGACTGGCAATGGGAAGCTCTATGTTTTCTGTAGCCTGTTTGCGACATTCCGCTTGGTAATCATGAACCAGACGTGCCTCACATCTAAGAGTGCTAGTACTGCTGCAGCTATGTTCAGATAACCTAAAAGATTCTTTACGACAACCACCGTAAAAAGAGTCCCAAGTTAGATTAGAAAACACGTTATAAAAGTCAAATCATAATTTGATTTCAGCGCCCTGGAGCGTAAGCCCCAATGGCAAACTTTCTCCAAAAAGTTGGACTTTAAGCTTGTAATCAACGGGCACATGTTTTTCCACAACCGCCCTTAACTCCGAGGGAGCCTTTGCCTCTTGAAGTTTTGAGAGTGCTAGCGCCGTGGCTTTTTCGCTGAGACTGAATTCCCGCTCGAGAACCCGTCTTGCAGCAAAGGCCCAGAAGAGGTTAAGCCGTGGGTAAGCCTTTTCTTTGACGCTTATTTTAGCGAGCTGTTGGCACCAGGTTTCCACAAAAGAGGGCTGTAAAATATGCTCTGGCTCTGCATAGAGCATCACCCGACTCGCGATGCGGGCCAGGGCCCAGATTTTGTCATCCATAAATTTTGGACGGTTGCCCTCGATCTGCTGGGCTAAGACCATCCCTATTTTTAATTTTTCACTTTGGTCAGCCCGTTCTAAGGCTCCAACCAATTTAAAGACCTCAGCCGAGGGCACCTCGCCCTTGCGGATCATGGGGATTAGTTTAGTCAAGATTTTGGTTTGCTCAGTAGCTCCAAGGCCCCCGCAGATTCTACGCTGCATAATCCAAAACTGATCCACAACGGTCCGGTCCTTAGGAAAGACGAGACCCTCTTCGGTCTGTCTCCATAGACTTAAGACCTGAGCCTCATCCCCTGGAAACCCAAATCCAGGTCGTAGACAATATCCTGCCAAGGAGAGCCAGGTTGCTTCATGGACCTCCGACCGACCACGACGCGTCCCGTGGAGACCGAGAGAGGACCAGATCGCTCGCAAGAGCTCAAGACTCCACTGATCACGGGTTAGACCTAAAATCCGTTCACAATCTTTGATCAGACTTTTTGGTGAGGGTGGATCCACCTGGATTTTTTTGCCGTACACTAAATTAACGGCCTGAATCAACTCTTCAGGAACCGCCACCCGGTCCTGTTTGGCGGTGACGAGTTTGGTGTCTCCTAAGCTTTTTGGTGGAGCCTCTTCCCCTTGGGACTCAAACCTAAGGTTAAAATCCAACGGCCAGCCTTTCCGAGGCATCTCCTCGGTAGGTTCTGAGGGGACACAGTGAACACTTAATATACCTGTTTCAGCCAGGTTCAATGCCAGTGAGACGGGTATCTGCCGTTCCTGTGGGAGGTAAGGACTTTTACCTTTGGAGCGCCCTCGATCCTCTTTGAGGGTCGTCATCAAGGCTGGCAACATGGTCCATCCGCTATCTTCCTGTGCGGTCTTTGGATCAATTAAATCTCCAGGACGATCGGTCGAGCGAGTCCTTGCGGTCCAAAGCTGAAACCTGACGGGACGGTTGGTCCAAGCTGTCAAGGTGTCTCGCTCTCTCTGTGGCAGGGTTGTGCCACCGCTTGATCCCTTAAAACCCTTAGGGATCAAGCAAACCAAGACCGACTCCTGCTCCCTTTGGACTTCGAGGTAAACACTGCGTGGATAGCCACTTTCTATTAGAGAAACATCACCAAAACCACGGGGCTTTTGGTCCAAAAACCGAGCATATCCGTATAGAGCCGCACCCTGGGCGATTGCCAGATCCATTGACGGTGCCGCGAGGTGTCTAGGCCTATACCCCTGCCAGTCTTCAATCTGATCGAGGATCCGAGCTTGGAGCAACATTGGTGTTAAGGTCCCACCCACCATCAGGACAGCATCGACCCTGGCTTGCTGTGTGTTTAAAAACTCGGCCAAATGCCCCGTCATAGCGGAGTCTTGGGCATAGGGGAGACCGATCTGCTTAAGTCCGCCCTTGGCCCTATATACTTTGTGATTCAGAGGTACCTTCGGAAAGAATCCCTCCAAAATAAGATCAAACATCTTTTGTTTGGTAATTGAAACCGATCGTGAGGACCCGAAAAGTGACTCGCCTACCACAACTCCCAAAGTATGAACCTGCCCAAAGTCCCCCTGATTTTCCAGAATATCTTCTTTAAGGGCTCTGACACTATGGGTCAGGGAAGCAAAGCTCTTGTGTGGCAAGGCACCCGCTGATCCAATCTGAACCTCTAGATCATGGGCTATGGCCAAATCAATATTATCTCCACCGAGAAGGATATGCTCACTCACTCCGATTCTCTCAAAGTGGAGGGCTGTACCTTCAGACTTGGCTTTAAAAAGGCTAAAGTCGCTGGTTCCGCCTCCAATATCGCAGACAAGGATGATCTTTTCTTCAGTGCTCTGCATACCCAGATCTTGTTTTTGCTGCTCCAAACTATCGTGGACCGCAAGCCAGGAATAAAAGGCCGCCTGGGGCTCCTCGAGGAGCCTGAGAGATGGAAGCGGAGTTGCAAGGGGCACCACACCCAAAGTCGCTGCCGCATCCAGGGTCAATCGTTGTGCCACTTCATCAAAGGAAGCTGGCACTGTGATGGTGATCTCCTGATTTTCAAACCGGTCTTCGTCCCGTGGAAAATTTTCGTTCCATTGGTCCTTTAGGTAGCTGAGATAGGCAGCAGCCACATCAACCGGTGACTTGCGATCCTGACCGATCACTTCGCTTGAGGCCCAGGGCAAAATCTTACCTTTGCGGTCCACCTGGTTCGCGCAAAACCAGGATTTAGCCGAGTGGATCACCCGACCCGGAGTTTGGGATGCCTTATTTCGGGCGACACGACCCACCACATAGGAAGGTCGATCTATAGTGGGGTCTCCTGGAGATTCCTCATTGCCTCCAGTAACCACAGGGCTCTGGAAAAAGCCTCTTTTGAGTTCACTTTTAGGCGGAACATAATACCAAGAAGGCAACAAAGGAGATTTGACTAGGGTCGTTTCCGAAGCCCACTGTTGGATTTCTAGAACGTTAGGGAGGCGAGAAACTTGCCCTTCAACCTCTTTGAGAGATTTATAGGCGAGAGCACAATGGGACGTCCCTAGATCGATCCCAATGGCATAACGAGGTTTGCGTTCTTGTAGGACGACCGTATTCACTTCACTTTTTTCCTAAACGGTTGCAAACGGATTTAAAGACTCTCGCGAACATCAAATTCTAGCTTCCAGCTGTTTTTGGCAGCCAGATCGTTAAGCGCGAGTTGAAGAGTTCCCATTTCTGAAACATAGGCTTCCAGGTGAACGGGAATCACCTCACCCTCCTGGTAGCCATCTGCTGTAAGCGTGACTTGAAGGTGTGAAGACTCCACTAGATCCTTATCCGCTTCATCGACGATGGTCCCAGGTTGGTCCCCTGGTCTGAGATTGGTGCTGAAAAACCTAAAGTCCACGGTTTCACCTACGAGCAGACCAAATTCCTGCTCTTCCAGCATCGTTCGGGTCCCTTCGTTAGTCCCTTGGGAAACCAAACAAAGTCCTCGTAAGGGAGTGACTAAACCTGGAACCGCTGGGCTGGAGGATTCGAGTCCTATATAAAAAGATCTACTAGTTCCGGCTTGGACTCGAATGCCCTTACCAGTGGCTCGCATCTTGCCATAAGAAGCAGCACCCCTTGCGACCGATGTCTCTAGATCAGGGGAATCTAGGACTTTGATGGGGTCTACGTACCCCTGCTCGGCAGCCCAACCGTTGAGTAGTTCTACAACGCGAGCCTTAAAGGATTCAGCCTTTAAGACACCACCGTTAAACAAGATCGCCGTGGGCACCAACCTTGAGAGAGGAGACTCAGACGCTTCTCCCACAGCAGACGATCTCTTGATGGCCTCCTGGCTCCGGCTTAAAAACCGTGCCAGATGCCTACTGATGACGGGATCCGATTCATAGGAAAGCCCGATTTCCATAATACCTAAAGCCCGTCGGCGTTGCGGTAAATCGTCCCTGGTTGTTTTTGGAAAAAACCCTTCCAAGAGGATCTCTTCGACTTCCTGTCGACTCACGCTGCTTCGCAAGGTCTTCTTAAATAGACTCGAACCACGGCCAGCTAAGCTGATGGGATAGTCTGTTCGAGTTGGTTCTTTAAATAAGATTTCTTTTGCTTCTCGGCACGAAGCAACAAGAGATAAAAACTGCCAAGAGTCCATCTCTTGGCCCGTGGCAGCAATTTTTTGTCGCACATGGCTCGCAAGGGCAAGATCCATGTTATCTCCCCCTAAGAGGAGGTGCTCGCCCACACTGATTCGTTCTAAGGATAGCTGTCCAGCTGAGTTAGGTTCTTGGCTTTCAGAGACATAGATCAAACTAAAATCCGTTGTGCCTCCACCAATATCGCAGACCAGTACTAGGTCACCAGGTTGTAGATGGGTCCGCCAATCTTTACGCGCATGATCCAGCCATGCATAAAAAGCCGCTAGGGGTTCTTCGATCAGAGTCACATTGCTAAACCCTGCCTGGTGGGCCGCCTTTAGAGTCAGCTCTCTGGCCACTTCATCAAAAGATGCCGGAACCGTAAGGAGTACTTCTGGCTCCTGATTTACCGAGTCGCCTGAATCCTTTGCGGTCTGCGATTCAAAAAACGCGCGGCGCAGATGCTTAAGATAGGCTGCCGAGGCATCTAGGGGTGATTTTTTTTCAGCTTCTGGAAGAGGGGACTTCCAAGGCAAAATTGGCTTTAGTCGGTCGACTCGACCTTGGGTCAACCATGACTTGGCAGAACTGACCAACCGGTCTGTAAGGAGGGCCCCCCGCTTTTTGGCCCAAGTTCCTAACACATAGGTGTCCCCTGCCCAAGGGCTAAGATTTTCTCCTACAGCAAACTCACCCTCGGGGGGACAAAACATCACCGATGGCATCAGGGGCTCACTGGCAAAGAGGCCCTTCTCGACCATTTGCGGGATCCCCAGGAGTTCAATGGAAGGAGCGTCTTTGTTTGCCAGATCGATATAGGCTAATGCGGAATTGGTGGTACCCAGGTCGATACCAATAATCGTGTGATTGGTTGCAGTGGACTCAGTCATAGTGACCTCATTGGGGCTTAATACAAGATTTGCTTAAAGTTCGATCTCAGCTGGTACGATGACGCCACGTTGGGTCGCCGTCTCTAAAGGGTTTGTTGCGGCTCTTTTAGGTAAATTGATTTTTGTTGTGAGCCATCCCCGATGAACCAGGCGTCCTTCGCGATGGGCATCGAGGGTCTCAGGGACTTTACCCACAAATCGGTAAAAATGAGATGAGTCGTCCCCATGTTCAACCTTTGCGAGAGAATCCACTAATACCTTGTCCCCTTCAGGCTGGGACAAAATGGGATTGATATTAAAACACTCTTGGAGCAACTTGCGACACCCACCATGGACCACCCGCGAGGCAACCCCCACTTCTTGGTCGGAATACCCAGAAACGTCTTCCATAAGAAAATCGACAAAACGCCCTCGTTCTTGCAGGAGCGTCAAAAACACCAAAGCGCTTTCGTTCTGTGTTTCTTTGTCGCGCAGCTTTGCCACAAGGTCGCGGTTTTTGGTCGTAGCCTCCTCCAACGCTTTTGATGTGGCTTGGTATTTGTCTTTGAGCAGGTTGATCTCACCTAGGATTGAAACCCTTTCGTCTCGCATCTGCTGCAGGTCGCCTTGGAGTTTGAGGAGGGCCTGAGTCTTTTCCCCAAGTTGGGCTTCGGCCTCTAGGCTTCGCCTTTTTGCGCGGCTTGCCTGAAGGGTCCCTAGGAACATCAAAGCAGCGAGGACCACACCTAAACCGGTCAAAATCAACAGCACGAGATCCCCTTGATTTTTAAAATCAAAAGATTCTAGTGTATTACCAAGGTCACTGGCTAAGGTTGGACTTGCAAGAGTCACAACTACCAGATTTACAAGCATGATCGGGAATCCCATAAAAAGTCGTCGCATTGCTTCCTCAAATCCGATGGTAAAGACACTCCGTACCCAAACCAGCCTTTTACTGGAACATGGGGGAATCGTCTATCGCCGATTTTAGAAGCTATCAGGTGGGTTTCTGGGTTTTGCGGTCCAGTTCTAGAAGAAGTTTCTGCAGATTTTCGGCCCGAGATTTGAGTTCGCTTTCGGACATATTTTTCAGAAACAGATTTTTATCGCTCGATGGCTCAAGCTTTTTTTGCTTAGCAACTTCTTTCAGGGATATGACCGCCTTTTCGAGGGCTAGTACTCTGAGGTCAGGGAAATCCTTATAGTCCTCGGCAAGCTGGAGAGCGCGGTAGGCACAGGCATGGTAGATGTCTTGCTTACAGTAAAATTTCACAATAAAGCTCACGCTTTCGGCCATTCGTCGATGACCTTCTCCCATCAATTTTTTCGCTTTTTGGGCATAGGAGCTTTTGGGGTGTTTGGCCACCATCTCCTTCCAGGAGTCTAGGGCCTTGAGGGTATACTCTTGATCTCGATCGATGGCCTCTGGGGCATCCTCCCAGTAGGACTCACCGATCCGGTACATGGCAAAATCCACTTTGGGATGTTTGGGATGAAGCTTAACAAATTGCTCATAGCTTACGGCAGCTTCCGGAAATTGATCCAATTCAAAATGGGAATTTGCAATCAGCAATTCAGCCTCAGTAGCATATCTACTATAGGGGAACCTGGACTTAAATTCTCCGAGCCGCGTTATAGCGTGCTCAAAGTTTTCGTCATCATAGGGTTCCTTTACGATTGCAAAGGATTTTACTGGATCGTTTGGGTCTAACTCTTTTTCGGAGCAACCCCAAAAAATGCTAGCGTAAAACAATATGATGGGAAGAAAACGAAGCACAGCAAACTCCTTTAGCCTATGCAGGTGGTTTATAAATTTTCCAATTTACCGATAACATAGGTGTGTCTTTTGGGCCTCTTTTGGGTCCCGGGTATAAGGTACCGACAAATAAAGCTCCTTTCCAGTGATTTGCGCGATAAGATAGGACCATACTTCAGATTGATTAACAGACCATACAGGGTCTCAAATGCAAAGGCCTCGGGCGTGTCCGGCAAAAGCCTAAAAGATCTTCAACCCTTAGAAAAACTTCGGAACCCATCCAAAAAAATGCGGTACCGCTATGGAGTGTTTTTCGTAGCTGCCCTCGTGTCCGTACTCCTCCACATCTTGACGGTCATCGAACTCGAACCCAGCTATCGCCCGACGACATCACGGATCCCCAAGCAGAAGCCCGTTAAAATCACCCTTGTTGATAAACCCAAAAAGCCTGAAAAACAAAAGGAAAAACAGAAAGATAACGATGATCTGCTAAAAAAACTCTTGGAAACCCCCCTGGACAAAACCGAAGCCCCTGACAAAGCCACCCACTCCGGCGTGGTTGACCACAAAACAGCCAAAGAATCCAGACTCAAGGACATCCCCCAAGAGCATAGGGCGAAAGATGCCGGCCAAGGTGCCCGATCTCAGCCACAAAAACAGTTGGGCGTAATAAATGGCGAGCCTTTAGCCAAGAAGGATCCAAAGAATTTACAAAAAGATGCCAAAAAATCTAAACAACAAAAAGATTATCAAACAAAGAAAGCCTCGAAAGCCCTTGAAATGAAAACCCAATCTCAGGGAAAAGTCGCTATTACTAAACCTAGAAATTCTTACGAAGCCCTTCTTCCCCAGGGTCACGACGAGGCCCACGAGCAGATGCAATCTGGCTACCGAGAATACGTCGATCAATCGATTGCCGAAGGTGATAAAATTGACATAAACACAAGTGAATATAGATATATCGGCTATTTTTCGACCATGCGTAAAGCTATTGAACTGGTTTGGAATTATCCAAAAGAAGCTGCCCGCAAAGGACTTCAGGGCGAAGTTGGCCTCGAGTTTGCAATAGAAAAAGACGGCAGAGCATCTCAGGTAAAAGTGTTAAAGTCATCGGGTTATGAGTTACTCGATAGAGCTATTGTCGAAGCGATCACTCTGGCGTCGCCATTTTCCCCGCTCCCTGATGGATTTGGAAAGAAAAAAATTGTTGTTACGGGGTCTTTTCGATATGTGCTTTATGGCTACAACGTAAACTAAGCGACTCAAGCCCTTTATATTTGTTATGAATAGGTAAATCAGCTAAGGCTGGCTATCTGTTGGATAATTGGGTAATATGTTGGCGTGTTTATAAAATGCATGAAGAGGTTTCATTGAACAACAAATTCACATCATGGCTTTTACTAACACTCGCGATCGCCATTGGATCTGGGTGTGCAACCTCAAGCCAAGACAAAACCGGCGACGAACTGCAATCAGTCCCTGCTATTGCTAGACCCCAACCTATCACGGCCACTTCTGATCCCATAGACGTTGAATCCGAAGACTCTTCTGAGACCGATGGAACCACTGGTTTATCGGTTCAAACAAAAGAGAGTCCCGACTGGGATATCGAAGATTTTGAACAGGGCTTTTGCGCTGATGATATTTATGGCCAATATCTGACAAACCAATATCGATCCCTCTACCCAGAGCAGATGCAGACCAGAAAAATAAAAGTCGTCTCTACTACAAAAAAAAGAGGAAAAATCAAAAAAAAGGTGGTCACCTATAAAAAGAATGAAGGTGAGTATCAAGCCCTTCTCTATGCTTCTACCAGAATGAATGGTAAAACAGATTCTTATTTTGGTGCTATTCCAGTGGTTGTCAACCAAGATGTCTATTACTGGATTCATTACTTCAAGACTTCGGGGCGCAAGGTATTTCTGAAATGGATGATGAGAGGTGAGTCCCTCCGACAGATCGTCCAGCCAGTGCTACAAGACCAGGGGATTCCCATCGAGTTTTTCTACCTAGCGATGATCGAGTCTGGGTTTAACCATGGAGCTAAGAGTGTCGCACAGGCAGAAGGTACTTGGCAGTTTATGAAGGGTACTGCCAAATTATACGGCCTCAAAATCAATCGCTTTGTCGACGAACGTCGCGACCCGATTAAATCCACGATGGCCGCTGCAAATTACCTCAAAGATCTCTATGCGGATTTAGGAGACTGGTATCTGGCTATGGCTGCCTACAATGCTGGCCCTGGTCGCATCCGTGGTGCGATGAAGCGAACGGGACAAAGCACCTACTGGGAACTGGCTGAAACCCCCCATCTACCCTACGAAACTAAGCAGTATGTGCCAAAAGTCCTCGCAGCCCTTCTCCTTGCCTCTGAGGCTAAAGCCAATGGCTTCGACGTCCAAGCAAACTCTGGGGATATCCTTCCCGATTCCGAAGTTAACATAAAAACTCCTGTAAAACTCGACGATCTGGCTCTACACCTAGGGATTTCGCTTCAATCCCTCAAAAAGTGGAATCCTGAACTCATTGGCCATACGACTCCACCAAAACAAGAAGGTGGTTATTCCCTAAGACTGCCTGCCATCTATGCGATCGCATGGAAAGATGTTGAGTCCCAAATCCAAAGTGTTAGCGTCAACGATGGTAAAATTCATATTGTCAAAAGGGGGGAGACCCTCGCGCGGATCGCGCGCCGCTATGCCATATCGCTCAAGGATCTCAAAGCGGCCAATCCGGGATTGGTAGCCCATAAACTCAAACCAGGAGTCTCGATCACGATCCCAAGCCCTGGTATGGCCAGCAAGACGACGACCGCTGATAATGCTGGTTGAGAAACACCCATTTATTGTTTTTAAAAGGTGGACAAAACCACTGAAAGATACCTCACCTTGTGGCACACTCAAGAATGCCCATTGACTCACAAGGGAGACTACCACGATGTCACAATATATCCGTGAAACCTTTACCCCAGACCGGCTGTTTTGTCCTGGCCCAACACCGATTCCCCCCGAAGTCACCAAAGCGTCCCAATGCCAGATCTATCACCGGAGCGAAGAGTTTGCGCAGGTTTTTAAGCACTGTGCTCAGTGCCTTAAACCCCTTTTTGGCTGCGAAACTCAGCCTATCATCCTGACGTCCTCGGGGACTGGGGCTATGGAAGCGGTAATGGTCAGTCTCACCGCTCCAGGAGACTCTGTCGTCGTGGTGAATGGTGGAAAATTCGGCGAGAGGTGGGAAAAACTAGCCACAGCCTACCAATGCCAAGTCGCCGTCGTCACGGTTCCATGGGGGGAAGCTCCGAAACCACTGGATGTCGTCAAAGCAACGACCAGCCAGACCAAAGCAGTCTTGATCCAGGCTAACGAAACCTCAACAGGTGCCTACTATCCCGTCTTTGAAATCGCCCAAGCCCTCAGGACCTCGGGTTACCAAGGACTGATTGTCGTCGATGCAATTTCCTCCCTTGGCGCCCACGAAATGAAAATGGATCTCTGGAAGATCGATGCGGTGGTTGCCGGGAGCCAAAAGGGATTTGGACTGCCACCAGGTTTGGCTTTTGTGGCTCTCTCCCGCAATGCACTGGCAAAGCCCTCCCATCGTCCTCGGTTTTATTTTGATCTATTTAAGGAATACAAAGGCCAGAGTGAGGGCCGGTCTGCCTGGACACCAGCAATCAGTTTGATCTACGGTCTTAAAGAATCCCTTACCCAAATGGAAGCGGTTGGATTCCACAACATTCTCCTCCACCACGAGAAACTGGCTAAAGGAACCCGTGCCGCGGTGGCAGCTCTTGGTCTCGAACTCTTCGCAAAAAATGCTCCTTCTCAAGCCCTGACTTCCATCAAAGTCCCTCAAGGGATCGACGGCGTCCAGCTCTTGAAAAGATTAAGGCGGCGTTTTGGAATGTTTGTGGCTGGCGGTCAGGATGAGCTCAAAGGCAAAATCATTCGCTTTTCTCACCTTGGTTTTATCAGCCAATTTGACATCCTCGATGGACTTGCGGCCCTAGAATTTGGCTTGCTAGAGGAAGGCCATCCTATCGAAATAGGCTCGGGAGTCAAGGCAGCCATGGGTCTATGGGCCACTCGGTAGTCGCGGGTACCATGGTGGAGCTGGATTTCCATATTGCTCCACCGACCTGCCATCTGGAATTCTCCCTGGACTTCCCCCTATTTGAAGGTTACCTTTGAAGTCGGGGATCGGTCGTTCGGCGACCACAATATCCGAACCCAAGGTCCTAATTAAAACTTCGCGGCTGACAAACGGAGAGTTGTTTATGAAAATTTTAGTTCTGGTAAAACAGACTCCGGATACGGAGACAAAGATTAGAATCTCAGCCAACAACATGGGCATCGAAACCGATGGGGTCAAATTTATCGCCAACCCCTACGACGATTTCGCTATTGAAGAGGCTCTTAAGATCAAGGAAAAGGGTCAGGCACAGGAAGTCGTCTTGCTTTGCTTGGGGGATGAGAAAGCTCGGGAGCCACTCATCAAGGGACTAGCCATGGGAGCGGATCGGGCCATTCTCGTTGAAAATGCCCAACTCACTCAAGTGGATTCTCTCGGGGTCGCGAAGGTTTTGGCTGCTGTCGTCAAGGCAGAAGGAGCTGGCCTCGTCCTTAGCGGCAAACAAGCTATCGATGATGACAATATGCATATCGGACCTATGGTAGGGGAGCTTTTGAACTGGCCTCATATCAATGTAGTCACCAAGATCGAGATCAACGGCCAAACGGCCCGTGTGGAAAGGGAGGTCGAAGGGGGTCAAGTCGAGATCTACGAAACCGGTCTACCCTGCGTGCTTGGAGCACATAAATCCCTTAACACTCCTCGCTATACTGCTTTACAAGGCATCATGAAGGCTAAGAAAAAACCTTTTGAAGTCAAAAAAGTTGCGGATTATGGACTCGATGCCGCGACCCTCGTAAAGGGTCAAAAAACCATTTTGTCTGGGTTTATGCCTCCCCCTGAAAAGCCTGCGGGCAAAGTCTTTAAAGGCGATGACGTAGAAAACCTTGTGGAGCAGGTTGTAAAACTCCTAAGAGACGAAGCAAAAGTGATTTAACATGGGGAGGGTGTTATGAAGGTATTAGTTTTTATCGAACAGCGAGACCGCAAAATTAAATCGTCAGCCTTGGAAGCTCTTACACTAGGTGCCAAACTGGCGGGTTCACCTAAAGACTGCGCTGCACTCGTCGTGGGCCACCAGCTTGACGACTCAGTGGTCGGCAAACTAAAAGGCTATGGAAGCGACACCACCTATGTTGTCGACCAGCCAGAGCTGAAACTCTATAATACGGTCCTCTATGCAGCAGCATTAGAACAAGCTATCAAGACCTTTGGAGCTGACCTAGTGATTGGGCTTGCCTCGCCCATGGGACGGGACCTCTTACCGCGGCTTGCCGCAAGACTTGATGGTGCCATTGTCTCAGACGTTACAGCCCTTGAGGGTGGAGGCGGCAAGATCCAAGCAACTAAGCCCATGTATGCTGGCAAGGTTTTGGCTAAAGTCACCCTCCTAGAAAACGCGAAGCAGTTTGTAACGATCAGACCTAATGTCTTTAAAGCCGAAAGTCTCGGTACGGGCTCAAGCACCGTCACGAAACTTGACATTAAACTTCCTGCTACTTCTCTTAAATCAGTGGAAGTGCGCAAAGGAGCCAACGAAAAAGTAGACCTCACCGAAGCCTCCCGCATCGTCTCCGGCGGGCGATCCTTAGCAAGTGCCGAGAATTTCAAAATTCTGAACGAACTAGCCGATGTGATTGGAGCAACCGTTGGTGCGTCACGGGCAGCTGTGGATTCGGGATATGCGCCCCACGATATGCAGGTTGGTCAAACCGGTAAGACGGTTAACCCGAACCTCTATATTGCATGTGGCATCAGTGGGTCGATCCAACATATGGCTGGAATGCGAACTTCCAAGGTGATCGTTGCCATCAACACCGATCCAGAAGCGCCGATTTTTAAAATCGCCACCTACGGAATCGTTGCCGATCTCTTTAAAGCCGTGCCTCTGTTCACGACTAAACTAAAAAAACTATTGGAAAAATGATCTGGATTGGAGAGTCCCTGGTTTGCAGCCAAGGCAAACCAGGGTTATAGCCAAGGCCCAGTGATCATGGTAAAAAGGACACAAAGATTGGTCGGGAGGTCTATGGCTGGGCGAACATTATATCAGGAGTATCTTTTTAAAGCGAAGAGCCGACGCAAGGCTTTGACAACCCTATTCGATGACCAAAATTATGCCGATGTCGTACGCGAGAGCCAGGAGCTGGTTGAGTTGCTCATGAAGGGTCTGCTTCGGCGGTTTGGGATTGATCCACCAAAATGGCACGACGTTAGCCAGTTGCTGACGACGCACGCACAGCTATTTCCAGAAGTTTTGAAGGCGCATTTTCCTAGGATGATCACTCTGTCCAAGTCTTTGCGAAAGGAACGGGAGCTGAGTTTTTATGGTGCAGAGGATTTCATCCCCTCAGAAAATTACACCGCGGCACAAGCACAAAGTATTTTGGCCGAAGTCGATTGGCTGATTGCCACGGTCAGCACCGAGTTGGCTACATGACCAACCTTATCAAGGTGGTCGCTGAGCCGACTGAACTAGCGAGTGTGGAGTGGGTCCGGGCAACGCTGGATGCCTTGCTTGCTGACTATGTCTGTCGGCTATTGGACCAGGGTGTCGGACTGGTGGGATTTATCCAATTCGGGTCGACCGCCAAGCCGGCAATAAAAACGGAGAGTGACATTGACTTGCTGATCATCGGCGATGACTTGCCAGAGGACCATGCAGATCGTTACGCCCTATTTAATAACATCGAAGCAACCTTGGAAGCACAGCTTGCGACTCTGCAAAGTAAAGGTTTTTGGCTGCAGTTTTCGACGATCGTACGCAGTCGAAGCGAAGCTCTGCATTACTCGCCTCTCTATCTCGACATGACGATTTATCAGCGAACGTATTATTCGCGAGAGGGCTTTGTGGAAAGGCTGATAGAGCGCACCCGCTGCTGGGCAGCAAGGCAGCAATTGGTGCGGTATGAACATGGGTTGCAGTGGTATTGGGCACCAGTAGAGAACTCGACCCAGAAGGTGCGGATCGATACGAGCGATTGGTAAAGACTCGAACCTGAGACCGTCAAATTAACTAATCCGCCAGTTCGCTGAAAAGTTTGTGAACCAGCCGCTCAAGCTCTGGATCTCAGGCGGACATCCCTTCGTCGATCAATACGACAGGAGGCCTTGATCACGGAACCGCCCACCAAGAGCTGAAAAAGTGGTAGCCCGATCCCCGTTAAACACAAATATTAGTAATGTCATAGTATATTTTGTGATTGCAACTATCTATTTTTAATCATATATTATAGATTGAGTAGTTGGGCCATATATTTAATTCAATATTATTAATATGTTAAGATCTCAAATATCACATCACATCTAGCATCTTTTGAGAATCGATGCAAAGGATATAGGCTTGGAAAGCAAGACCTTTTTTGGAAGAGAAAGAGAGATTGAATCCCTTAACAATATTTGGCATTTAAACAATGCTCAACTGGTATTTGTAAGGGGGCGACGACGTGTTGGAAAGTCCCGACTCCTAAAACAGTTTGCCCAAATTTCGGACCAGCCACAGAAAAAAGTAATGATCTTTCCAGGGCGAGTTGATGAATCTGATCTCCTTTGCCGAACAAGGATAGCGCGATTATTTGACGAATTGATCGGAGCGGAAAACCTGAGCCGGTTTCGCAGAAACCTCTTAACCTGGGATTTGATTTTCGGCGAAATTGGAAAATATGCTCGAGAACTAGCGGCTAATGGGCACATCAAGTTGCTTCTGGTTTTTGATGAAATTCAATGGTTGGCAAAGCGCCACTCTGGGATTCTCGGAGCATTTAAGGAGTTTTGGGAGGAGATCCATCTTCACACCCCGATCATGATTGTGATATCAGGATCATCCAACCGCTTTTTCGCCTCTCAGGTGGACCATGCCGAGGGCGTCCTGCGCGGACTTCGTACTGTTGGAGACATCCTCGTACAACCGTTTAGTTTGCCTGAAGTGGCACATTACTACTTTCCGAAATGGACCCATGAACAAGTAGCTTTGGTTTATATGTTTCTTGGCGGTGTGCCCTATTATCTTGAACAAATAGTACTCAATGACAATTTCTTGCGTAGTGTGAATGATTCACTATTTTCAAGTAGAAGCATATTTCTCAACGAGATTGACTCCGTTTTAAAAATAGAGACCACTGGAAAAGGTGCCTTGGCAAACGTTAAAAGAGTGCTGTCCGCACTGGGACAGGATGGCAGCACCGAATCCCAAACAGCTAAAACGACAGGCATTAGCCAAGCAAATGTCCACGAGATTCTCGGACGATTGGAAACATTCGGCTTTGTAACCGAAAGACCTCTTTTGGGGGTTAAAAGAGCGAACAAGCATGATGTACGATATTATATGGACGATTTCTATCTTAATAGTTACTTCCAGATTTTTTTACCCGCCGCGGACGCGATCCACGACAACGTGAAAAATGGTTTGCTAATTAACAAATTCATTCGATCTAACAACGGTTATTACATCGAAAACTTCTCTGGTAAAGCCTTTGAACTGCTGATTTTTCATGTTCTACGTGCCGGCATCGGCAATAATGACAATCGAAGGGCAAACATCTTTAACATCCTCGACTTAAAAAATGTCTCTTATGAAGTGGGGACATTTTGGAAAACCGGTCAAACGCAGATAGATATCGTCGTTTCATGCGCCGAAGATCGGCATATTCGTTTGATTGAAGCTAAATGGAAGGGCGGCAAAATAGACACGACTGAATTCAACAATTTAGTTCTACAACTCAAAAATAAGCCTTTTGATTTACCAAACAAGACATGGGGAATAAGTCACTACATTGCAGTGTCGGGTGGGGTATCTCGTTCACAAAATCAATCGTCTAATGCGCCATTAATCTGCTTGGAGGATCTTTTTGGGGTCCCAGCAGGAGTCGTCGACTCTTAAAAAAGCGGGTTTCATATACGTTCACTTGACCTGTGAAGAGCAAATCGCTAGAGGCCTCTTGGATCCGTCCTCCTTTGGGATCTCGACGATCCTTGAGGGCTTAGGAGTGTAGGTGCCTCTGCGTATTCTGATTAGGAGGTCTGTAAGGTCATTTGCGCAAGAGGGGTCAACCCTACATGCTTCGTCCTCCCCTGGGGATACAGCCTGCTCCAACAATGCATTTGGCTCGGCACCCACGCGTGACAGTCTCGGGGCTCAATCCGTTCAACCTTACGGCTTCCGGCTCGCTT
>JBGSUI010000096.1:0-3026 GCA_041736175.1 Oligoflexales bacterium
GACTTCCTGGCATTGCTCGGCAAGCTCTAATAGCGTCGACCTAGCGTTATTCTTTTTCATGTATTTCCTCCAAGATTGTTTACTTCTCAATCTTAGAAGAGGGGACTGCCGATCTCCACACCATCAGATGCCGTGGTTACGGTTAAGGACTCGTGTTCGGCAAAGAGTGGGTCCATCGTCGGATTTTGCACGATTTCACCGTCTTCGTTCAGCAAAGACTTCTTTTTAAGGTACGCCATGACCTTGTTGCTGATTTGAGTGATCAGTATGGCCAAACATAAGGAGGTAAAGGCCTGTTTTCCACCTCCCTTTCATAGACAAAAGTGGCCAAGTGTTCCTGAACGACCTTGTAACATGGAGTACGCTCAGGCTGTCTTCGTAGGTATTCAAAGCATGTTTGGTTTACAGCGACCATAGCGGGCTCTAAACACCACGCATCCTAGACCAAAAGATAGCGACATTATTTGTACCAAGAGAAGACAAACCTGAACGATCTTTATTTTCTGGTTTTATCACGGTAAGTTATAACGAGTTGATAGGTCTCGTGGACAAATTATGGTCAGTTTCAGGGCAGCCGGATTGATTAGAGAGCACCCCTAAGGACAGCGAAGGGACCTACTTGGCCATAGCAGGCCCCGATCGAGGGGTGGCCGTGGTGAGATTCTGCCTGTAGGGCGCCAATTAAAATTTGAGACAATATGCCAATCCAAATAAATCAAATCATCCCTAACTTTGAGTGATTTTTGGCCAGAATCTATAGAGCCCGTTAGCGAGTTCAGCGACTTGCAGGACGGACTTTCTTCGCCTTTCTACTTACTATCGCATTTTGCGTTTGCACTAGAGATTGCGATGTCATCTTGTTAATGCCGGGTATTCATCGGCAAAGTTTGCAACGCAATCAGGTGAACCAGCCTGATTTCAAGCCTCTCCCCCCCGATCATAGGCAATATTCGACAAGGACCCAGAGGAACCGGTTAGAGACTTTTGCCTCGCCCCTCTCCATTGAGCCTTTGCTGTCGTACTCTTCCTATTGGAGGGGCATTATGCACCGGGACTTTGGTCACGGAAAAATGCTGCTTAACTTTATCGGCGAGGGGGTGCAAAAAGCCTTTGGTCCTCGGGCGGTTTTGTAGGACGAAAAATATTAAGATTATTCGACTTATTTCTTAAGGGATCGAGGCCCAAGGACATATCCCCAGCTTTCTATTGGCTAAGAATCATCGAGCTTGAGATTTTTCGTGCCCGAAGCTAATGATCTCTCATTTTCAGACATTTATGATTGCAATCTTCTCTCATTTTTAGGATACTTTCTAGATCCCATGGTATTCATTACCATTATCTTAGTTGGTTGGTTGTTGAATTATGACTGTTGCTTTGACAGGGTTTTTGCTTTATGAAGCGTAAAATAGATGCCGTTTTGCAGACATGGGCTGATGAGTCACAAAAAACCCGCAAACCGTTGTTGGTGCGAGGCGTCAGACAGTGCGGCAAAACCTATGCCGTGGAAGAAATGCTGAAAAATAAGTTCCCAAACAGTTCGAGTGTCCTCAATCTCGAAGAGGACAGCGATCTTATCGAGATATTTGAAACTGCACATAGTTTCGATCACCTTCTTTCGAGTCTATCCGGCTACCTGCAAGTCGATCTTTTAAACCAGCCTGAGCATGCCATTTTTATCGATGAAATACAAAAGAGCCCGTCGGCATTGCAATTTTTGCGTTTTTTCAAAGAAAAGAAACCCAATCTTCACGTCATTTGTGCAGGAAGTTATCTGGAATACAGCTTGGGAAATGCAAGCATCCCCGTGGGCAGGACCACCTCCTACTTTATGGGACCCATGGATTTTGAAGAGTTTCTTTGGGCAAAAAACCAAGAGTATGTGGTCACTCATCACCTAAAACCCTTCGGACAGATCACCCAAAATCGTGACATCGCGGCATTTGTCGAAAATTACAAACCCCTGCTCTCCATGTCGCTCCATCGGAAGCTGATGCAGGAAGTCTATTGCTATGAATTGGTAGGGGGTATGCCCGCTGCCGTAAAGAGGCATGTCGGTTCATCATTGTTGCGTGACGCACGAAGTGAGCAACTTGATCTCATTGAGGCATTTCGGGACGATTTCAGGCGTTATGCCAAACACGGGGAAATCAGCGAGAAAGATTTGAATAACATCAATCTGATTTTCGCTAATCTCATTCCACTTGCGCAAAAAGTGAAATACTCAACCATCAATCGGGATGACAAGGGATCACAAATTCAAAGGGCCATCCAGCTGCTCACGGATATTCGTCTCTTTCATGAAATTGCAGCAACGACGGCCATTACTCCTCCGCTCTCATCCCAAATAGAGCCAAATGACAAAAAACTCTTTATTTGCGATCTCGGCCTGTACAACGCTATGCTTAACACTCCCATAGCAAAAGCCATCACCGATGAGGTCCATTTCAGCCATTCCGGTGGCCTAGCAGAACTCTTTGTGATTCTTAGTTTGATCTATTCAGCAGATCCATGGCGTAGGGATCATGATACTTTTTTTTGGCGCAAGCACCACTCAGGTGGAGCAGAAATCGATGCCCTACTCATGATTGGATCGACTCTCTGCCCTATAGAGGTAAAGAGGACAAGAATGCGTAGTTGCAAGAGCCTCGTCTCTTACCTCAATAAAGTGGATAACGCTCAACGGGAAGGACTCTTTGCTGGAATGAGTTGTCTCCCTCTTGTTGTTGAGGGAGAATCAGCAAAAACGGTTTCGCCTTTAGTCATGGGCGGTCCGGATCCGCGAATATGCCGCGTACCACCTTATCTCATCCCTTTTCTGGCTGATTATCAATAGTTCCTTAGATGACCTCAGCAACTTACCCAATGACCTAGGGGATGTGGACCTCACCTATAGATCTACGCACATGAAAAGATAGATTTTAATTTTTTCCGTGGTATAATGATCGTTTTGCCAAAAAACGAGGATTGACCACCATGCATTCGTCTAAAGGTAAACCGCTTTCACCTGAGGTAAAGTGGGTCACGGT
>JBGSUI010000097.1:0-2307 GCA_041736175.1 Oligoflexales bacterium
TGACCGTGACCCACTTTACCTCAGGTGAAAGCGGTTTACCTTTAGACGAATGCATGGTGGTCAATCCTCGTTTTTTGGCAAAACGATCATTATACCACGGAAAAAATTAAAATCTATCTTTTCATGTGCGTAGATCTATAGCTCTGTTCCCTATCCCATTATAAACCGTCTCGCTGTTTATGAGCCTTATAGCAGAGGTATTTAGTCTGTTTTGGCGCCTAAAACAAACTCTTCGATAACTTAAGGATTCCTCTATTTTTGACGACCTCCCCGCAGTAAACAACTGATTTTTACCCATAAGTTCTCGAGTCCTAAAAATCCAGGCGCTCATATTGCCGGAAACTCAGTCACAAAGTGATCCTTGATCTCCGCCTTAGTCGATAATGCCTCTTCAAGCATTGGAGTGCCAATTTTCTTTAAATACTCGATTTAGTTTTTTCGACAGCAGCATGCATTCGAAGCTATTAGTGTCGATTTGACGAACAAGGGTTTTGCGACTCCAGCCATGGCGCACCGATGTATCCTCATAGAAGGCCTGAGCCTTCATGTCCTTAACCGCCATAATCAGTAGGCAATGGGACCAGCTTAGGGGCAAAGATTGTCTCACGGGTGTTGAGACAATCTTTTTGATGAGGTAAAAAGACCTGAATCTATGGAGGTATGGCCTAGAAAGAGGGTGTTTGTCGGAGCGGAGTGCTGCGGTTGTCGGGCATATAAACCGGTACTTCATACGGAACTTTCTAGACTACGACAGTTATCACCACTAGACCACCTACCAATAAGCGAGTCCTTTGAATGTCAAGTCAAAAACCTAGCGGAACCCATAGATGTCCCTTCGATTGTTGATTTACATCTTTTGCCTTGGGAATTCTTACTCAAGGAATGGGACCAATCAGGAGGGGAAAAAGTAAAACAATCGATGACCAAGATGGGTTTTGACAAGCTTAAACACGATATCAAAGGGTCTACCTCACAACTTAAAATCCTCCTCAGAAATCTAGAAAGTGGAGACATGGACCTCAATGCAACCATGGGAAATTTAAGATCGAGATCTGCGGATTTAGCAAGCCTCTAGCCATCAAGCCACCCAAGATCTCCGGGGTCCACTCTATCATACGAAACCCTCGGACCGACAACATCTACGTCATTTAATATCCGGAAGCCAGACCGTCTTTTCTATGGTCTGATGCACCCATAAAAACACCTTCGTGTTTCAAAATGATCTGAGCCCCTCCGAACGCGGCTGAGTCATCAAAGGTGATTTCATGTCCCAACCGTGCTAGGCCACGAGCAACTGACACTTGGAATCCGTGTTCAAGCTTGATTTCCAGCCCTTTCACAAATCGCCACCTTGGAGCATCCGATGCAGCTTGAGGATTTTGGCCACCTATTGATAAACGAATAGTTATCTGCAAATGCCCCTGCGCTTGAAAAGACCCCCCCATGACTCCCAGAGGACCGATGGGATTTCCTCCATAACTTAGAAAACCTGGGATAATCGTATGAGAGGGACGTTTTCTGGGTGCAACCACATTGGGATGGGATGGGTCCAATGAAAACGCCGTGCCACGATTATGCAGACTGATTCCGGTGCCTGGCACCACCACTCCTGATCCAAATCCCATCCAATTTGATTGAATCAGCGAAACCATCATCCCACTTGCATCTGCCGTGGCAATATAGACAGTTCCGCCACCACTGGGTGCACCTGCAGTCGCTACACTTGCCTTTTTAGTGTCGATAGTCAGAGCACGCCTGCTTAAATAGGACTCATTTAGTAAAGCCTCTGAAGAAACTTCCATACTAGCGCCTGAAGCCACATAACGCTGTAAATCTGCGTATGCCAGCTTTATGGCCTCAATCTGTAAGTGAATCGATTCTACTGAATCGACCTCAAAATTTTCAATCTGAGTGTGTTTTAAGATTCCGAGGGCCATAAGAGCCGCAATACCCTGCCCATTCGGCGGGAGTTCATGGAGAGACCAGTCATTATAGTCCAAACTTAACGGTTCTACCCAATCTGGGTGAAAGCAACTAAAATCATCAAGTGTCCAAGGTACATGCTGCTGTTGAGCTGCTGAAACGAGCCGCCCTGCAAGCTCTCCCCGATAAAATGACTCTCCCGAAGTTTCAGCAATAATCTGCAGCGTTTTAGCTTGATCTGGAAAACAAAAAATGAACTAAGCGCGCTCGCGCGCAGTCCTATCCCGAGCATCCGGGCAGATTGTAGCTTTCCTTCCGGCATAATCTCGGCACATTTTATTCAATTCCTAGACCTCTGAATCTCAGACTCCATTTAAATATAGC
>JBGSUI010000098.1:0-8163 GCA_041736175.1 Oligoflexales bacterium
GCATTAAGAAATGTTGTATGGGTTTTATTTTCACTTTTGCCTCCTAGGGCCGATTGAATCTTGACCATTTTTTAATGCCACTGGTTTCAAATGCGATGCTGCATACCTAATCACTCTCGGAACAAAGAAAGAAATCTTGAGTGGTCAGTGAATTTTCAGATAATAGTCTGTAATGGCGGGTGGTTATATGGGGCACGGAGGGGGGCTAATAAAGGCGCTGCCAAACAGCCAAATTCAGGAAAACGCCGTTTGGGTCGTCCGTCTCGCACTTATGATTTACAGGGGGACGAATGGTGGTGGTGGCGCCCTAATGCTTGAGGGGACTGGAACTTGGGTCAGTGGAAGACGAGCAAGAGGCTCTCTTGGATGCTGTGATAGCAGTTTATCTTTTCCTTAATATGTAAAGCTGGGCTGTACATATTTGAGTTTAATTAAACCTTGCCAGTGGTTTAACTTTATTGTATTTTGTAAAGTTTGACTATACAAAAGGAAAATAAATTAAACCGCCTAGTACACAGCCTGCCAGAAGGTTTGCTGGCTGATGCGGCATGGTTTGAACGCAATGGCTACTCTCGCTCCCTCCGCAATCAATATGTTACAACAGGTTGGTTAGAGCAAACCGCACGGGGTGTGTTTCGGCGACCTCGGGGGCAGCTCAGTTGGGAGCAAGTGGTCATATCTATGCAAACACTATTGGCTTATCCAATAAGTGTAGGTGGGAGTTCGGCGCTGGAATGGCAAGGATATGCACATTATTTACCCCAATCACAAAAGGAGCTACACCTTTATAGTGATAAAAAAATGCCCTCATGGTTACACAAGTTGCCATTACAGCTGCGGTTCATCACCCACAACCGCCGACGGATTTGGTCGAACAACAAAAGTTTCGCGGGGGCATTTTCTCTGAATTCCCCGCCAAAAGAAGGCGCAAACCTTGCTGGTGACCTACGTGTTTTGCATTGGGGCCAGTGGAACTGGCCGATGGTCGTTTCCAGCCCAGAACGAGCCTATCTTGAATTATTAGATGAATTGCCAAAAAACGATACCTTTCACTCCGCCGATGTCATGATGGAAGGATTGGTCAATATATCGCCTCGACGAATGCAAGCATTACTTGAGGTGACCAAGAGCATTAAAGTAAAGCGACTGTTCTTTTTCTTTGCTGATCGCCATCAACAACAATGGTTAGGGCGGATTAAGCGTGACCTTATCGATATGGGCACAGGTAGATGTTGGTTGAAGGTGGGAAATTTGACCCTGTTTATCAAATTACTGTGCCTCCGGAATTTATAAAGGTGGCAAACAGATGACATTTAAGTCATATCTAGAATTTTAATGCTATAGCAGTAAAAAATATCGAGATGATAAAAACCTTCCCTTGGCTCTTTCCCATAAGGATCATTATTACTGCTATAACAGCAAAAATAGATGGAACTCGCCATTGGTATGCCCTAAAATAGCTTACGGAGCCAGAATTTACTGCTATAGCAGGAAAGGAAGCCTTCATGGTCGAAGAAATAGGCAGCGTGATCCGGTTTCACCGAAAGAAAAGCGGCCTTACACAACTGGAGCTTGCGAAGCTTGCCGGGATTGGCAAAGCGGCCGTCTATGACATGGAACATTCTACCAAAAGCACCCGGATCGATACGTTACTTAAAGTACTCAACGTTCTCAATATCAAGATCATACTAGAGAGTCCTCTTATGCAAATCTATGAGGAACAAAAAACGTCAACTACCCCGCCCTAAAGGGCGGAGCTTGCTAGAAGAGATTCCGTCAAGCTCCCACGTTGACCCAGCTAAGCAACAAAGGAGAATTTCTTTTGAGCTACGTTAGAAACCAATACATAGGCACCTTGGGATGCTTCACCAGTCCTAGGCTCTGCGGCAAAGGGTTAAACACGTTTAAGGGGTTAAACCAGTGCTCTTTGCATTTAAAACGGTTTCCTAGCTTTTGTGGGCAAAATGCAGGGCGGCTCCTAATCCTCCAGAAGGGCCCTGAAGGGAGAGGTTTCCGCCGCTTTACTAAATCGAAAGGATATTAGGATGAAACGCGCACGAGTCTTTGTCCATCATGCCGAAGCGGGTATCTTTGAAGAGCTTGAGAAAGGCAGAAACTACCGCTTTACCTATCACCAAGCATATCGAGGTCCAGCAGTATCTTTGACAATGCCGGTCCAAACACAGGAATTCACTTATAAAAAATTCCCAGCTTTCTTCGATGGACTTTTACCTGAAGGACCACAGCTTGAGGGGCTGCTGAAAGCTCGAAAAATCGATAGAGATGACTTTTTTGAACAGCTTATAGCTGTGGGACATGACCTCATAGGTGCTGTGTCTGTCAAAGGAGAGTTATGAACAAATGCCCTATCACCTATGAGGTTTGTGACGAAGGAAAGTTTTCTTCCAAGGGTTTAAAAAGGCTTTCTTCTAAACTGCAATATTTGCAGGACTTGCCCTTTGACGCAAAAGGCCTCAGGCTGGAGGCGATGCAAAGAGCTTCCAAGCTTTCGATCCAAGGTGTCCAACCCAAGCTCAGTGCCATCCTTAGCACCGAAGATCAACAGTTCAAAATCGTTGATTCTAAGGGTAGATACATCCTCAAAATGCAAACCGACTATCCTGAGCTACCTGAAAACGAAGACCTAACGATGCATCTCGCGGCCACAGCCGGATTTAATGTTCCTTTGCACGGTCTTATCTATGCTAAAGACCAAAGCTTAGTTTATTTCATAAAGCGATTTGATCGCATTGGCAGCAGCAAAATCGCCACCGAGGACTTTGCACAGCTAGCGGGAGCCACTCGCGAAACTAAATATGATTTTAGTATGGAACGGCTCATCCAAATCATCGAAAATTTTTGCACCTTTCCGGTTGTTGAAAAAGTTGAACTTTTCAAACGTACGATTTTTAACTTCCTTACGGGTAACGAGGATATGCACTTAAAAAATTTTTCTATCATTTTTTTAGAAGGAGTTGTTCGTCTGGCACCGGTCTACGATTTTGTTAATTCCACAATAGTTTTAAGGAGTCCTGAAGAATTGGCCTTGCCATTAAAAGGCAAAAAAAATGGACTCACTAAAAAAATACTCCTACAGTATTTTGGTAAAGAACGACTTGGGCTTTCCGATCAGGTGATTGACGAACATTTGCAAAATTTTACTCGACTTTTGCCCACCTGGGATCAATGGATTGATAAGAGCTTTCTATCTTCCATTTATCAAAATAAATACAAAGAGGTCATCTACCGACGAGCCGCAGTCCTAGACTTAAAAGTGCCTGAACCTTAACTGATCAAAACTTAAAATTTTTTCTAGATCGATGATTTTCAAACTTAGACACAAAATAGAGGCTAAATCTTCTCAACCGGTGGCCCTCGGGCCAGAGATCATTATAAAGTCATCTTGCATCCTATAGCGGTGGCCGATCTGCTCCAATTCTATGGACCTATGGATTTCCCTTCGACAACCTTAACCTGCTGGCCTTTAAAAACGATGGCAAGTTTTATAATCCGACGAACCCCGCGTTTCATAAGCTCGGTTTCATACCTGCGGTCTTCGATCTGCTGAAGGGCTTCTTTGATGGCTGTTTCTAGATCCTGATGAAAATCCCTGTCGAAAGCCTTAAACTCGATCACATAACCGATCTGGGTTTTGTCTTTTGGTTCAATCATCAAATCATAGCGTCCATAACCGCTTTGGCGATTGGAATCGATGATATAGTCTGACCGCAGGCTCATAAGCATACCTAGGACAAAGGCGTGGTAAAAGCTTTCTGCCTGATGCCTTCCGGTGTCAAAGCTGCTAAAAGTATCCAAGGCAATCCGGCCTAAAAAAATCTCCATCCCCTTCACATCACCCACCTGGAGAGCGCGCAAATACTCCTGGTAAGAGAAGGTCACTTGTGACAACTCAAACCACTCGGTCACGGTCTGCTCAAAGATGCTCATGATTTCTTTGTTTGGCACTTTGAGCTTGAGGCGGTTTTTGGGGGCTTCCCCCGTGCATGTTAAGTAGCCACTGATCAAAAACAAGGTCCACATACGATCAACCGTGCCATTTTGATCCAGGTCTGAGTAGACCATGTGCTTTTCAATCAGGGCTTCAATTTCACCGCCCCGGATCAGCTCTTCAAGCTGCTCCTTTCCGGCTGCGGGCATGATGCGGGCGTATTTTTTGATCAGTCCATTGTCGCTGGTGTTAGCCCAATAGGCTTCGAGCTTTTGGGAGTAGAAGTAGTTGGTGATCGACCAGGGGTTGTAGAGACCTGTTTGATTACCAAACGCGTAGCCATTATACCAGGTTTTGATTTCTCCCAGACGATCTTCCAGGTTTAAAACCTTTAGGGCGTCGACCACCTCCTGCTCCGAGAGTCCGAAGTAGGAGGAGTACAAGTCGTCTAAAACCGTAGCCACCCTAAGATTGTTAATCCCGCTAAAGAGATTTTCTTTGGCAACTCGGGTGATACCGGTCACGACCCCCTTAAAAAGATGACGGTTGTCCTTTAGCGCTGAGCCCAAAAGCCCACGCATAAACGCTGCCATCTCGCGCCAGTAGCCCTGGAGATAAGCCTCCTGCATGGGAGTGTCGTACTCGTCGATAAGCAGCAGAACTTTGGTGTTGTAGTAGCGGTGGAGGTAATCGCTGAGCTTGGCGAGTGAGGTTTGGTATTTTTCTAGGGGAGCGAGTTCTTTTTGGATGGCCTTAAAAAAACCTTTTTCCTCGTCATGTAAAACGTTTGAGTCGAGCAAAAATTCAAAGGATCGGTAGATATCAGCGATGGTTTCCACCAAAGCTTTGTAAGCTGATGAAAAATCCTGCATTTTATGCTCTTTAAAAGAGATAAAAATCGTAGGATATTGACCCTGATGATCCTTGTAGATCTGCTCCTCTTGCCAAATCTTGAGATGGTGAAATAGGCTTGCTTCGCCCTTATGCTGGAGGGCGAAAAAGTATCGAAGCATATCGAGATTGAGGGTTTTGCCGAAACGGCGGGGTCTGGTGATCAAGGTGACTTTATCGTTAAGATCGAGGAGATCTTTGATGAAAAGCGATTTATCGGCGTAAAAATTGCCAAATTGGATAATTTCTTTGAAATCACTGATTCCAAGTCCGACTTTAAACATAACAATTGTCTCTTAAGGAAGAGGGGTTGAGGTGCACGCGTTCCGTCCTGCACATAAGTCACAAGCAGAGGGACTCTACACTGGTCAGGCCTCTATGTAAAGGTCTTTAATCTTTAGACAAAAATTCCCACAGACCACCTAAACACGGGGTCTCACGGGTTGCTGTGCCAGAAGGATCCCCCCGACTTTTAGACTGGCTTTCCATAACACCGACCTGTAAAGGGGAGGGGTTCAAAAGGATTGAGCCCAACGTTTTAAGGGCCTAAACCAAACCGCACCACTCTTCCATACGAGAAACCTGTGCCGATTGATTTGACTGCCGAGCTCGATGTCCTCCACGCTTACCTTCGCACCTCCCAAAGCACCCAGCGCAAAGCCAAGATCTTTTGGCTTTACGACCTACTCCATGACCTGATGTTAGATTTAGCTCTGGGACGGTATTCCCCACAGCCCTACCGCTGCTTTGTGGTCCAAGACCCGAAAATACGGGAGATCTTTGCTCCGAGCTTTCGCGACCGGCTCGTCCACCATCTTGTGGTCGATCGACTCATGCCGCTTTTAGATCGCCGCCTGATCTTTGACTCTTTCGCCAACCGCCCCCAAAAAGGGACCCACAGTGCGGTCACGCGCCTGGGGCATTTTATGCGGGAGGACCTCCCAATTTTTTTCAAACCTATATCTGAACGAGCTGGACCGTTTTGTAAAGCATAAGCTCAAAGTCCCACACTACATCCGCTATGTGGACGACTTTGTGCTGCTCGATAGCAATCCCTCGCGGCTTCACCGGTTAAAGCTGGTGATCGGCGAATTTTTGAAAGACAAATTAAAACTCTCCCTCCATCCACGCAAAACGGTCATCCAACCGATCCACCGCGGCTGCGACTTTATCGGCTATATCGTGCGGCCTCACTGTCTCACCGTCCGCCCACGGACCGTCAAAGCCTTACTGCGACGCTTGGCTTTTTTTAATCACCTGCTCAATCCCAAGGATTTTCCCCACTTCGACCCCCCACCCCACAATCCTTGGGCCCATCAGGTCCAGAGGGGGCTCCTGGTCCCACCCATCGTGCCTTCCTTGGGGCTGCTCCAACACATGTTGCAGGTGGTCAACTCCTACTACGGAACCATGGCCCACGCTGATTCATACAAATTACGCCGCCAGATCTACCTCAACCATTTTCACCGGCTGCAGGACTATTTTATTGCAGGCAATAGCTTTGACAAAATGCTCCTACGGCCCGTGGAGCTGTTAAAGAAAGAGGGGATCATTGCCATATGATGCTTTCGATGTCTCGCGGACTCCAACTACGGCACCACACACCGCACGGGGTAGATGTTGTTGTAGTTGTTGTTGCTGGTCGACGTGCCGGCCCAGATCCAGATATTGTTGGTATTACCCGAGTAGGCCGACGACGTTTTACGCCCCCATTTAACTCCCGTTTGCAGACGCATCCGCATTGGAATACAAAACTTAGGCTATTGCCCAAGTAAGGGGCGTCACACAATGAAAGAGATTGACTAAGGGCAGTATTTTAGGTCCCACACCTCTCCTGCAACTCCCCTCTCACCCAAATTCATATTCGAAAAAGGCTGACCATGCAACCAATCAATCATCCAACCCCAAAAACTCCACCCCACCGGACCGCAAAGGACTACCAAAACCCTAAGATTCACAGTGATCTGATCACCCTCTACACCCGCTATTTTGACATTCACCGCAATATGTCGAAATATCTACGGATCGCCATTTTGGAGGCCGAGATCCTAGGATCCATTTCGACGATGATGCGGTTGACGATTCAGGTAAACGTGATGAAGGCTGCAGCCATCAAGCCCTCCCCCGCCGCAATCTTGGGTAAAATGCACGAGCTCAGAGGTCACATCGAAAACATCAAGGCATTTTCCACTTTACTTTGGAAAACTAAAGCGATTTCCGAGGGCTTTTTTATCCAAGTCATGGCTAGCACCGAAGATATCTCCAGACAGATCGTCGGCTGGGAGAAATATCTGAGTCAAAATATGCTTAAAAATTAGGCATAAGAAGCCAGTCCTCGGCGAGCGAGGATTGGAAAACAAAAACAAAAAAAAGGTCAAGTTTCAAGTTTCAAGCCTCAAGGTGTCGCGGACTCCAACTACGGCAACACACACCGCACGAGGTAGGTGTAGCTGTAGTCGTTGCTGCTGGTCGACGTGCCGACCCAGATCCAGAGATAGCCGGCATAACCCGAGGAGGCCGACGACGTCCATGTATAGCCCCCCCATACAGATGGGACACCATTGCTGGCTGTCGACCAGCTTGGGGAGGCGGGGTCCGCGGGTTTATTGCTACCGGGATCTGCCGCCGTGGTCTCGTAGAGGAGGGGTAGCCGCATTCCCTTTTGCACACAGGTTTGGATGTTGCCCTCATACCAAGAAGCAATGGTGCCGTTTCCACCTGCTGCTGTATTCCAATAGGCCAGGCGGTAGGCGCCGGCGGTGGATTGGTCCGTGGTGTCATCCATAAGCGGGGCATCGAGACGTTGGGCCACTTGTTGTCAGGGCTTGGCCACTGGTTCCATCCGTGGCAGGAAGGGTCCAGATTTTGTCGCCGGCGAGGGCGTCGGGGGCTTTGAAGCCCACGTAGCATAGGCGGCTTTCGTGCCGTCACCGAAAATGGTGGTTAACTGGTTATTATCGAAATTAAGACTGAGTTGAAACACCCCGTCTCTGAGCTCGGTGTTAGGGAGTTTAAGGGTTGGCCCCACGGCATCGCCTTGGCTTGGGACGTTATAAAACCGGACGGTAAAGTCTTGGGGACCTTCGATAGACTTACCGCTTTCTTCCATAAGCCTTCCAGAATAGGAAATTTCTAAGGCCACAGCTCGCGATGGATGGAGCATTAAGGCTGTGTTGAGTCCCAGCATTAAGAAATGTTGTATGGGTTTTATTTTCACTTTTGCCTCCTAGGGCCGATTGAATCTTGACCATTTTTTAATGCCACTGGTTTCAAATGCGATGCTGCATACCTAATCACTCTCGGAACAAAGAAAGAAATCTTGA
>JBGSUI010000099.1:0-6546 GCA_041736175.1 Oligoflexales bacterium
TGGACGTGGAGCCAAACATAAGCCGCAGGAAGCGATAGCGACCTGCGCACCTGTGGTAGAAGCGTCAAAAAAGAAAAGGAAAGCAGCGAAAGCTGCTTGACCTTGGAAGCCGCACCCCTTTAGGGGTGCTGGTAGTTCACTTTTATCCAGCTGATCTTCCTCAATACCGATCGGAGGAAAAATTAGCTTACCAGTTTCCTTATCACAATTTTGTCCGATGATAATATACCCACCACCAAGGTTTTCAAAATCGTTGGCAAAGGCACAGATGGTTTTTGGATGATTGGATCGGGATTCCAGCCCGATTTGTATTCGATACGTTCATTTTCGACTGTACGGCTTTTAAGGAGGTCACCAAGATTAATCGGTAATTTACTTTGCATATATTAGATCGTTCCTTAGTTTTTAGTCTTGGATTCGGCCAATGATACCTGCACCCCCACCTGTTGAGACTAAAAAGATACCATGACTGCGACAAGAAAGGAGCTATGCAGAAAGCAGCCACCCACCTTTTTCAGGATGGGTCCTGACCCTGTCTAGTTCGTTTCATTTCCCCTAAAAAATGCACTCTATAAGCTGGGTTCAAAAGGATTTTTTCAAATTCTGCCCGCGTCTTAATCCTGTCCCAACTCAGGCCTTGGGGCAGGGTCCAGCCGAGATCACGGACGGTTTTTAAAAACGCTCCATCGAGCCGAGCTTTTCGCTTTAAGGAATCCTCAAAAACCCCGGTGCATCCAAAAGCCCGTTCCATATATTCCATCTTAAGGCCAAAGGCCGAAAGGCCAAGATCGGGTATGGGTTGTGCTGGTCTTGTCAATGTCAAGTCGGTGATATCGAGCAGATCTCGTAACACCAACTGGGGTTTGTTACCTGGCTTAAGGCTCAATCCAAAGAGGACATTTTGTCCATGAAAATTCCGATAAGAATAATGATATCCCTGGGCGATCAAAAAAGCACTGAGAACCTGAGCTTTGTCTTCAAGATCGTAGGTGATATCTCGCCACTGGACGGCGTTAAAAGCAATCCTATGAAAGGCTGTCGATTGGTCAAGCTCGTACTGATTCAAACCCACACCACCATCTAAAACGATCCCAAGGATAGTCGCTCCACGAAAGCTAAACATCTGCTGCCCCGAGAGCACTGTCTGTTGGGGAAGATAGAGATAGGACCGGTTTTGTAATAGGCTTTCATAGCTCCGGAGTATAACCCCATAGGGTTGAATTTTCTCAGAGCTTCGAGAAACCTTAAGGCCGACTGTATCAGGAAGCAGGAGGATGTTGTGATCCTTGATATAGGGGTTTGATACGAGTCTATTGAGACTGTTTAGAGGAGAAACATAAAGACCTACATTGTCGTCTTCGCTAGCGAGCTTATTGGGCTCCAGTTTGCCGTTGACCGTATCGGTCGGCAGTTTGATGGTGTAGAGCCCCTCACCAGGCCACACCCAAAGGGATCGCGACATGGTCGGCCAAAGGGTTTTAGTTGCAAATTTGATGGGATATCCCCGGTCGAGAAAATGCTGAACAAAAGGGTGTTGCGCAGCTGTCTCTGGGTGAATGGGGATTTTCACCAGATCTCTATTTTGAGATAGGGTGAATCCTTCCAGATTTTTTTTGTATAAACCTTTTTCACTAGGACTTAATAGGTCATTATAAACAATATCCATTTTGATATCCTGCCTGGGGACCTCTATATATCTCGAAGCAGTGGATTTCAACTGATGACGTAAGCTGCGGGATGTGTTTTCTGTCAAAATCATAAGCTTTTTACGGGTTTCATCGGACATATTTTGGATCGCGTGATCGGCCTCTTGGGAGATTGTCAGGATCTTAGGCAGCCCCTCGATCCATGACGTGTCTGCCTGGGGCATAGACTCTATAGGGGCCTGGTAGGCCTCCGAAGTTGCAGCTTTTTTTGGCCCTAAGCTCGCCCAAGTAGAGCAGGAGGCAAGGAGAAATATAAAGACCTGATTTAAAGGAAAGAATCGACGTTTCATTTTCTAAAGGAGTCCTCGCAAAGGTTAATGACCCCTAACTTGCAAGCAAAATCCGGGCCATCGCCTTGCCACAAAGCTAAAAGACAAAACCGGTGGCCCCCTAACCCCGTCCCTTATAAAGTCTCCCTACATCCTGTGGCGGTGGCCGATCTGCTCCAATTCTATGGACCTCTGGATTTCCCTTCGACAACCTTAACCTGCTGGCCTTTAAAAATGATGGCAAGTTTTATAATCCGACGAACCCCGCGTTTCATAAGCTCGGTTTCATACCTGCGGTCTTCGATCTGCTGAAGGGCTTCTTTGATGGCTGTTTCTAGATCCTGATCGAGGAGATCTTTGATGAAAAGCGATTTATCAACTTTTAGACTGGCTTTCCATAACACCAACCTGTAAAGGGGCAGCTCCGAAGATATCGCCAGACAGATCGTCGGCTGGGAGAAATATCTGAGTCAAAATATGCTTAAAAATTAGGCATAAGAAGCCAGTCCTCGGCGAGCGAGGGCTGCAAAGCAAAAACAAAAAAAGGTCAAGTTTCAAGTGTCAAGTTTCAAGGTGTCGCCGACCAACTACGGGACAACACAACGCACCGAGCCGGTGTAGCCGTTAGGGCTACTGGAGGCCACAGTGTCGCTCCAGTACCAGTAATAGGCGGTATCACCCGAATAGGCGGATGACGTCCATGTAGAGCTATAGCCGCCCCCTAAAGCTGGGACACCAGTGGTGATGGTCGACCAGCTTGGAGAGGCGGGGTCCGTGGGCTTATTGCTACCTGGATTTGCCGCAGTGGTTTCATAAAGGAGAGGCAGCCGCATACCCTTATTGGCACAGGTTTGGATGTTGCCCTCATACCAAGAGGCGCCTGTCCCGTTGCCGCCCGCTGCTGTGTTCCATGAACCCAATCTATAGGATCCAGGAGTCGTTTGATTTGTGACTCCATTATAGGCTGTCGCATCCAATCTCTGCTCAGGATTATTTTGATCGTAATACACGCATCGGCCGGTCGCCACCTTGTTGCCATCGTCAACATAGACATTTGTAGGACAAACCCGACCAGCAAGGTCGGCTACGGTCTTATCGAGATAGCTGGCGCTAAAGCTGCGACCATTGGCGTTGAGAGCCAGGTGCCAGTTGTCGGACCCATCGACTCTGAGGACGTTATTGCCGTTGGCCTGAACCCAAACTCCAGAGACCAAACGAAGCAGCTTACCCGACCCAGTATAAGCAAGACCACTCGTCATCGCCGCGCCAGCCTGGTAGCAATCAGCGCCACAAAACTCAGGCTTGCGTCGAGAAGTTGTGCCTATGCTTGAAATTATATGCCAAAGGCTGCCGCTGCTTAAAAGCTGAACCGTAGCATTGGTTTCTAAGGTTACCGGAGCAGCTACGCCATCAATCTGCTCGGCGCCAGATGGGAGTAAAGTAGCTAAAGCGCCAGAACACTTGACAGTGACGATAAAACCCGCCCCAGCCGCAGCCGCCGTGGGCAGCGTCAAGGTCGTCCAATTGCCGGATGCGATCAAATACTTGCTGCTGTCTGCGGCTGTCAGAGTGTAATCGGAGCTTTTTTCAGAAAAGCTCACGGTGGCACCACCCCCTCCCGCTCCAGAAGCCCATGACAAGACCCCTGATCCATTGGTCGAGAGGACTTGGCCACTGGTTCCATCCGTGGCAGGAAGGGTCCAGATTTTGTCGGCAGAGACTGTGGCTGGAGCTTTAAAGCCCACATAGTTGCTGTCGTCGTTGTCGCCAAAACGCAGGTCCGTCGCCGCTCCCCCCATCGCTGCTACCCGGAAATTTCCGGTGCTGGAGATCTGGCCCGAGGTGGCGATAACCGTAGAGCCACCGATGGTCCCCGAGGTGATGGCTGAGCCTGAGACTTTGCCAGCGGTGGAAATGGTAGCGAGCTTAGAGTCAGCGATCGCGGCCGAGGCGTTGATATCGCCATTCATGATCGAATCGTCGGTGATCTCCGTGCTGCCTACGGCACTCAAAGTGGCGAGGGATCCAAGCCCATGGCCGGTGATCGAAGTGACAGCACCTGAGAGTTTGGAGGTGGCGATCGCGGCTGAGGCGTTGATATCGGTATTAATGATGGAGAGGTCGGTGATTTCGGTACTGCCTACAGCACCCAGAGTGGCGAGGCCGCCTAAACCTAGACTGGTTCGGGCTGTGGTGGCATTTGTCAACTCGGAAAGGTTATTGCTACCTACCATGTTTCCAGCAGCTCCCGTGACCCAGCCAAGGTTGCCAGAGCCGTCGGTCTTTAGGATTTGGCCGGTGGTCCCATCGGCTGCAGGGAGGGTCCAGATTTTATCAACCGCGAGGGTATCTGGAGCTTTAAAGCCCACGTAGTTGGTGCCGCCTGCGGCCAGCTCGTTAAAGCGCAGCTCGCCGGTGTTGCCAGCCGCGGTGTTGAAGGGCTTAAGTTGAATCCCATTTTGCTGAGCTGTGGTCACGGTCCCGGCATCGACGGTGGTGGCTGCGGAGATGGCCCCTTGTTTATTGTTAAACACCACGAAATTTGCTGCGGAGAGGTAACCATCCGCGACGCCGCTGGCTTGGCCGAGACCAAAGACACCGGTGCCGCTGTCGTAGGTCAAAGGAGCGGTGATGCTTACGGCACCGCGGGCAGCGGTGTTGAAGTCTGTCCAGGTTTTGTCGCCACGATAAAACTGCGCCGTGGTCCCTGCGGTGATCGTGGGCTCTTTGCCTGAGAGAGAGGTCGTGAGGCCCGAGATTTTCGATTGGGCTATCCCTGCCGCGCTGTTGATGTCGGCATCGGTGATGGAGTCATCGGTGATCGTCCCTGCTGCACCCCCGGAGACAGCAGAGGCCGTGGCTAGTGATCCTAAACCAAGGGTTGTTCTTTGGGCCGTGGCGTCACCATCGTCGATCAGAGCTTTACCGGCAGCGGTGAGGGTATAAGTGGCCCATGTGTTCGCCCCGGTCCGCTCGACGCCACCGGTGGTAGAGAGGGCTTCTACGGCGGCCAGGTCATTGGCGAGAGAAAGGGTGATGGAGCCAGCACCAGTGATGGGGCCACCACTGACCGTGATCCCTTCGGACGGGGCTGTGAAGCCCACGCTGGTCACCGTTCCGCTTCCCCCAGCGCTCACCCAACCAAGGGTGCCAGAACCATCGGTCTTGAGGATCTGACCATTGGTACCATCAGCTGCGGGAAGTGTCCAAATCCTGTCGCCGGCAAGGGCGTCGGGGGCTTTAAAGCCCACGTAGTTGGAGCCGCCGGCGGCCAGCTCGTTAAAGCGCAGCTCTCCGGTGTTACCAGCCGCGGTGTTGAAGGGTTTAAGCTGAATCCCGTTTTGCTGAGCTGTGGTCACGGTCCCGGCATCGACGGTGGTGGCTGCGGAGATGGCCCCTTGTTTATTGTTAAACACCACGAAATTTGCTGAGGACAGGTACCCATCCGCCACGCCGCTGGCTTGGCCATCCAATCCAAATTGCCAGAGCCGTCGGTTGTGAGGATCTGGCCGTTGGTGCCATCTGCGCCGGGGAGGGTCCAGATTTTGTTGGCCGCAAGGGTGTCGGGGGCTTTAAAGCCTACGTAGTTGGAGCCCCCGGCGGAGAGTTCGTTAAAACGCAGCTCACCGGTGTTGCCAGCCGCGGTGTTGAAAGGTTTAACCTGAATCCCGTTTTGCAAGGCTGTGGTCACCGTCCCGGCGTTGACTGTGCCGGTGGTGGTGATATCTCCTGTGCTATTGACGGATGTTGTGCCCCCGATGGTTCCTGAGGTGATCGCTGAGCCGGAGACTTTTCCGGCTGTGGAAATCGTGGCGAGTTTAGTGTCGGCGATGGCTGCGCTGCTGCTGATCTCGGCGTTGCTGATGGTGCTAACGGTCGCAAGGGAGCCTAGACCGAGGTTGGTCCTGGCTTCCGGGGCATTGGTCAAATCAGAAAGATTTTTAGCGGCGACGCTGTTACTCGACACCCCAGAGGCATCGGCTTTGGCGGCCAGAGCTGCGCTGAGTCCGTTGACTTGGTTTAGGTCCACCGATTCGATTTTTAACTTTCCATCGGTGTAGTTTAAGTAGTTGGTGTCGACCGGCACCCTCAGGGCGAGAGGCACGGCGATGATTTGCATGCGAGGGTAGACCTTGCCGCCAGCCTCGACTTCCACATAGGCGGCTTTCGTGCCGTCACCGAAAATGCTGGTTAACTGGTTATTATCGAAATTAAGGCTGAGTTGGAACACCCCGTCTCTGAGTTCGGTGTTAGTGAGTTTAAGGGTTGGTCCAACGGCATCGCCTTGACTTGGGACGTTATAAAACCGGACGGTAAAGTCTTGGGGACCATCGATGGACTTTCCGCTTTCTTCTGTGAGCCTTCCTGAATAGGAGATTTCTAACGCCATGGCTCGCGATGGATGGAGCAACAAGGCTGTGTTGAGTCCTAGCATTAAGAAATGTTGTATGGGTTTTATTTTCACTTTTGCCTCCTAGGGCCGATTGAATCTTGACCATTTTTTAATGCCACTGGTTTCAAATGCGATGCTGCATACCTAATCACTCTCGGAACAAAGAAAGAAATCTTGA
>JBGSUI010000100.1:0-24566 GCA_041736175.1 Oligoflexales bacterium
ACCGTGACCCACTTTACCTCAGGTGAAAGCGGTTTACCTTTAGACGAATGCATGGTGGTCAATCCTCGTTTTTTGGCAAAACGATCATTATACCACGGAAAAAATTAAAATCTATCTTTTCATGTGCGTAGATCTATAATACTCTCACGATCAGGACTACGACTGGGAATCAGCACCCACTGCGAGTCTGAACTGGCGAGAGCGCTGGGACTGGGGCCTTCTTATGTGGCCATCGGGCCTATCTTTCCGACGACCTGCAAGTCCATGGCTTTTGGTCCCCATGGACTCCCTAAGATTTCCAAATGGAGACAGATGACAGACTTGCCTCTTGTGGCCATAGGAGGGATGAAGCCAGTCCATATCGCAGAGGCTTGTGGGCGGGGTGCTTCGGGTATTGCTGTGATATCGGATGTGCTAGAGGATCCTCATCCTGAAGAGCGCTGCCGGGAATGGTTAGCAGGAATCCGGCAGGCCCTAGCAACGGCAACATCTACCAAAGATCATTCTACAAATAGATGATTGATTTGCTCTAAGACCTCTCCGATGTCCTCGATGCGACCAAGGGCCTGAGGTCCCAGATTGCCACTGGCCACGAGAGGAGCGATGGACCTGGAGAAAGCCGACCGAGCAAGGGCTATTTTCGCCTGCGCATCAGCATATTTAAAGGCAATCAAAGCCTCGTTTTCGTTTTGCATCAGGGCTTCCCGAGCCAGGCTTACCGCCCTTTCGAGGTTTGTCAGCACCGGTTTTAAATCTAAAGTGGGGTCTGACACACTGTTGGTCCCAGTGGACAACTCAGCTAGTTTACTAAACCAAGATTTTTTTTGGGAGACTAGTTTTGCTAAGACCACCAGAGGCGCATCCTGGTAACTTGCATAGGCTAAGGGATTGGTCTCGGGAGAGGCCACCAAGGGACTGGTTCCCAAAACTAAGGAGAAGGCGATCGATTTAAGGATAAAGGGGAGTGAGCGTCGAGTTTTCATGATGGATGATTCCTATGTTTAGTGTTTTTGACTAGCGGTCTGCTTGGAGTGTCTTCCAAAGAAGAGGATCTTGCATAGAAAGGACTTCGGCTACTTTTGTAAGGGGCAAGGCTCGATTGTAGCCTTTTGTTTTAAGGCATTCCGTTGCGACACCATCTTCTGATGGGGGGCAGCCGCGCTTTTTTGCAAAAATCTCGGGAGACTCAAACCGATTTTTTTCGCGGTAGTAAGCACCATCGTTTGAGGATGGTCCACTTAGATGGAGAGCGACCGGAACATCATTAAACCCGATTAGCCCACCAGAGGCTCCACTGGCGGCGTCACAATCGTGGCCAAGCCAGCCATCATCAATCGCCACGAGACGATGACACTGGGACTTAGCGAGGGGAACCCCGTGGGGATATCCCCAAAGGTAACTGGCTTGTCCCTCAGGGGCCTGGGCCTTGGAAAGATCAATCCATCCCGAGTCAAGAGGGCTTTCTTGGGATAGGGGGATAATGGCAAAATCCAGCTTTTCATCGCGAAAGACTGGTGGCTCAAGTAAGGGAGCCGTTTTTTCGATCTCTTGGGAGCCTTGATCGACCGTGCCGTCGTAAAAGAGCCTCACCACGTGGTCAAAGGTATCCACTTTTAGCACTCCATCCATGGGCAACGAAGCAAAGTAGCTCATGTTTAAGATGGACGATGGTTTAACACAATGATTGGCCGTTAGGAGATAGCGCCTGCCGATGCGCACCCCACTACAATAGGGAATCGCAAACCTCTGGCCTTCACTCTCTAAGACTTGTTGCAACGATCCTACTGATTTTTCCAGGAAGTTCCTTTGGTCGCTGTGGACTAAGGTTATTTCCAGTTCCCCATAAAAACTATGAAGCGAGCTGGTCGTTGTGGGGACCTTCCCACAGTTTGAAAGGGCGATTCCAGAAATCAAAATTCCACAGTTTGTCCATTTCATATGAGCTGCCAAATCGTTAATAGTTTAAATGGGGAACGAGGGTCCGCGATTTCCCGCGGCCCTGGCCTGATGGTGAACTGACTAAAAGCAGCGCTGGTGAAGCTCGTTGAGTTCGATGACGACTTCAGTGAGTTCTGGACCAAAAGCTGCTAAGTAACCCACGGGAGGTTGGGATGCTGCGAGGTTTGCACGGGCAATCTGCGATCGAGAGATTCCCATTTTGGCACAGGACTGAGCAAACAGGAAGGCTCCTTCCTGGGGATTGATTCCAGAGAGGGCAATGATAGCTTTATCGGCATAGGAGCCAGCGGTAAAAAGGTTATGGGAAGATTGCTGGTAGATGGGGAGAGCCACAAAATCATTTTCTGTGATCTCGACATCGCTTAACTCCCAGGGGCTAGGACCAGGAGCTGGGTTAGAGTTGCCTGGACTCACTCCTCCACCACTGCCGATGGCTCGGTCAACCACGGATTTGGCGCGGTAGATTTGGTCCCGTATGGCGCGAGCATCCTCTGGTGTCGCGGCTTGGCCGAGGCTAGCGATTCCAAGTCCTAAAAGAGTGACGACATTGATCATGATGTTTTTCATATTGATTTCCTTTAATTTGTTTTGTTAACAGTCTTATTAAAAATTTTGTCGATCTAATAACGGTCTGAAGGACTTAAAAGCAATTGGTTTCTGCCTTGACTTGACTGATTTCTACATCAAACTGATCAAACTCCCAAGGAGTGATGACGCCGACCGATGGCAAAGCGGCGGCTGTTTTAGCGCCGATATTGGCAAACCCTAAGAACTTCGCTTTTTCGCAAACAGCTCTGTGATAAACATAAAAATCTGGAGCTCCATAGTGAGCAAGGGCTTGATCAAGGCTTTGACCTAAAGCAAAAGTCCCGCGTCCCATTCCTTGGAGGGCAAATAGAGCCGCCGTATCATTCTCGATGACTTCGCTGTTTGGATCGTTGCTATCAAGAGTTGCAAAATATCTTGGTCTCTCTGGTGTCTGGGTTTGGGCGATCAGCTCCTTGACTCGTTTTGCCATCCCCATACATAGGTTCTTGGCATTGACGAAGTTCTGATAAGAGGGGTGTGAGTTGGATGTAGCCATCGACGGTGAAGCTACGAGTAATCCTGCGACTAAAAAAAATTTTTCTAATGGGCGTTTCATCACTTAATCACTCCTTTGTAAATTCCATGACATCACTGTGACGGATTTATACAAAGCAAGGACCGTGCCATGTTCTCGAAATAATTTTTTGCGTAATGATTTTAGCTCACAGAATCTCTTTGCGGTTTGCCTCGTGGAAAAACGAGGTGTCGTGAATGGTATCAAAATAGAACTTCGCCAGTTGACCAGTAACATTTTGTGACTGGACAGGACTTGCTCTTCGTATGAAACGGGGGTTTTAAGAAAATTAAAAATTTTTTTATAAAAATACAAATTCAAATGCAGGCCATTTTCGTAGGCGACCATCTAGGACGCATCGGAGTTTGGTGTCACCCTTATGTCATTGAGAAAGAGAGCGTGATACATTAGAGGTTAGAAAAAGCCTTTAAACATTTTAGAAGCCAGGTATCGTGTCGGCACAAGACCCACGCCAACAATCTGTAGCGAGTGGCCACCTTAGGCCCCTGGTCTACCTATGGCTGGTTTTAACTGGGTTGATGACCTATGAGTATCTTGCCTTAAACAATATGATTAAGGTACCAAGTCTCCTGCTTAAATTGCAGCATTTCAAAATCATTCCAAAGTCAATCAAACTCACAACTGATCCTGGTGGGACCATAAGTTACATCTTAGGCATTGTTGGGTTTGTGATTATCTGTATGACTAACTATTATATTTGGCGCAAAAAGCGGCATATGGTGAAGCCTAAAGGATCGCTGGGTCTATCGTTAGACTATCACATCCTGTTTGGTATGTTAGGTCCTACTCTTATCGTCTTCCACTCTGATTTTCAGGTCTACGGTCTGGTTGCGATATCATTTTGGAGTATGGTGGTCTGTTTTGCGAGTGGCGTGGTTGGCAGGTATTTTTATATGCAGCTCCTGCGGGGACGCCAAGAAATGGTCCAGACGATGCAGACCTATGACCAAAAATTTGAGTTAGCGCGAGTAAACGCGCAACAGGCTTGGCCAAAACAGCTTATGGAGCAAACCAAGTGGGCGGTGTTTTTACAGGTCGGGGGCAGTCTAGCCCTCCAAGAAGGCAGGTTGGCCTTACCGGTGGTGCTGGTGTCAAGCCTCTGGGGGGACCTAAGAATGATGGTGATGGGCTTTAACTTCAACAGAAATCTGCCAAAATCTTTGAGAAAACCTATCTATGATTATGCCGTCCTGCGTCGCAAGTATTACTCAACGACTCAATATAAAATTTTGATGGGATACTGGCATACATTTCATAAACCATTTGCAATTTTTATGTATGTTGTCTCCATCATTCATATCATTGCAGCTGTCACTCTAAGGGTTCAAAGATAATGAAATGGAAAGAGATCTCAATAATTTTAGGAAAATATGCTGGCGTCCTTGGAGTTGTGGTTTTTGGCGGCGTCGGCTTTATCGCCTTTTGGAGACACAGTCGCGCCCTTAAAAAAGCGACCAAAGTTTACCGAGATGCGGTTAAGACAAACACCCATGAACCAATCTCGCTGCACCCTGAAATTGACCCTGCGAAATGTGCTGGCTGTGGAGCATGTACTAAAGCCTGCCCAGAGGGGGATATTCTCCAGCTCATCAACCATAAAGCAGTCTTGGTGGGACCCAGTCAATGCGTGGGGCATGGTCAATGTGAGGTGGTTTGTCCTTTTGGGGCCATCACCTTAGTCTTTGGTACCAAAAGCCGAGGAATGGAACTACCTCGGGTATCGACGGACTTTGAGACTAACCTCAAGGGTCTTTATATTGCGGGCGAGTTAGGTGGTATGGGGCTCATCCGAAACGCCGTCAAACAAGGGCGTATGGCCGCAGAACACGCCGCCACCCACCTCGTTAATCAAAGCCAGCGACAAAAAGCCGATTTAGATCTCCTGGTGATTGGAGCAGGGCCAGCGGGTCTTGCGGCTGGATTGACGGCGGTGAGTAAAAAATTATCCTATGTGTGCATTGAGCAAAACAGCTTTGGTGGGACCATCTATAATTTTCCTAGACAGAAAGTTGTGATGACTCATCCGGCGGAGCTTCCTCTTGTCGGACCGATGAGGTTTCCACAAAATAAGGTTTCTAAAGAACAACTTCTGGATTTTTGGAATAAAGTCAGAAAACAGACTGGGCTCAATGTCATGGAAACCTGCAAATTTATCACTCTCACACAGCAGGGTTCCATCTATAATGTACAGACAAGCAAAGGATTGGTGACGGCCCGTAAGGTGATCCTCGCTATGGGTGTGCGAGGTTCCCCTCGTAAGCTTGGGTTGCCTAATGAAGATCTGCCTAAGGTCACCTATAACCTGCTTGAGCCAGACCAATATCAAAATCAGGATGTTACGGTTGTAGGTGGTGGCAACGCCGCGGTCGAAGCGGCACAGCAACTCGCAAGTCCACAGTTACGCAATAGGGTCGCCCTTCTCGTGCGCGGAGAGGTTTTTGACCGTTGCAACATGGAGAATCAAACCATTATCAAGGATATGGCTTCGCAAAATCTTTTGAAGATACACTATAATTCCTCTGTCAAAGAGATTCATCCTAACCACCTCGTTATTGAAAAAGATAAAAAAATTCATGAACTGAAGAATAGCTATCTGTTTGTTTTTATTGGTGCCGAAGTGCCGTTTAAATTCCTCCAGAGTCTTGGAGTACAAATCGAAAAGAAATTTGGAGAGGCGATTCGTAAGTCCTAAGATCTTAGGCAAGGATCAAACGCAAAGAGTGAGAAAAATCTTATGTTTAGAAACATTATCCTTGGAATTATGCTTATGGTGCTTTACCATTTACAAAGCTGCCAAGTTCAGAGACCAGAAGCAGGTAGTTCTACCCAACAACCGGCTTTTGTACATGCTAATTTTTTACAGATACAATGCACCGAGTGTCATGAAGTCGATAGGCCAGCGGCTTTTTTAGGCCAACCACACGGCGGGGGAAAAAACTGCGAACAATGCCATAAGTCGAGCGACGAAAAAAAAGGATGGCTACCGCGCCGCTCTTATAATCATAAACCGGAACCTACAAGTTGTCTTGATTGTCATATTAAAGAACGTCCTAAGCTACCTCATCCAGCGTCTGGGGATTGTGTAACTTGCCACAAATATCCAAAATGGTTGCCTCTAAAGACATCCTGAGGTTTATCTGGAGCATTTTAGGGCTTGCTTTGGGTGTGGGGAGCCAACCGCTGCGCGCAATGGATTACCATGTGCGAGCCCTTGGCGGCGTTTACCAGTCTAGTGAGACCTATAAAGATCCGGTGGATGGGAGCACAAAAAATGATGCCCAAGCGGCATTGGGCAGCTTCTATTTAGACTTGCGCCAACTTGGGCCTGCGGACAACCAATTTACCTTTGAATTTAGAGACCGTTACGATTCCTTCGGAAATCTAGACCAAGACCAGCCAAGATTGGTCGTCAGCACCGAGCCCGAAGTTCGACAACTGGTCTTACGCTATCCCAATATAAAGGGCTCCGTTTACGGCGCGGTGGGACGGTTTCCAGTGGTTGATGCCGCAACGATATCGAATGATGGACTTGAGCTAGGATATCGGGCGACGAACTCCTTGCGGATGGGGGTCTTTGGCGGCCTCTATCCAGAGCGAAAAGATGGTAATACGGTCTTACTGTCCGAAGAGGGAGCTCAGCAGGGTGTTTATCTCGACTATGATGATAAATCCTCCAGGCGTGATGTCCACACGTACATTGGTTCTGCCATTGTTAGGCGAGAGCCAAGTCAAAAAGCCTCGGTTGATCCTTTGTCGGCAGAAGTCACCAATCAAGCCCGGCTTCTCTCCTATAACAATATTGTGTTTCAACCTTGGGCTAATTCCCGCTGGACGGGACTTACTCTAATCGATCTTGCTCCTAAACCAAGGGCCCAAAACCTGTGGGTATCCTATAACCAACGTTACAATGCGAAGCTTTCTTCAAACATTTATTTATTGAGACTCGATCCGACAGAGTATGAAAAACAGAGGGATATCCGTGACCGATTGGGCGCTAGTCCACTCACGCGAGCCCACCTGCTATTCAAGCAATCTTTAGGAAAAACTCCCGCTCTTTGGTATGACGTCGCCTATGGGGTTAGGTCTCGTGACAAGCTGACGAGGCAGCAGTTTGGGCTTAGACTGGTGCTTTCTAGGATCAATGGCGGGCCCCTAGGGGCCCATGTGGGCGCTTGGTCCCGCAAAAACTATGAGACCAAAGACACGATTTTTAAAGGTGGACTCAATTATAGCTCTGAAAAATACGATGTTTCTTTGGTTCAGCAGTATATTATTGAAAAGCACCGCGATGGAAAAACTTCTACCCCTTTGATTACCGATCTTACTGCAGGATGGTTTTTTAATCGAGAAGTCATGGGAACAGCGAGCTTAGAGTATGCCGTAGACGAGAAGGTCACCATTGTAAGTGGTTTGATAGGAATTGGCCTTAGAATGACATCAGATCAGCTGACCCCACCAGGAACAGGCCATAGACCGCAGGAGTCCTTATGACAAGGTACATAATCCTAGGTCTAAGTTTGGTATTGCTCATGTGGAGCCAAGCGGGTTTGCCCAAAGGTGGAGTCGAAGAAGGAATCTTTAATAAATTGTTGGCACCTGGACCGCTTATGGAGGGGCATAAAGATCTTGAGCATGGGGATTGTTTAAAATGCCACGAGGCAACAAAAGGGGTCCCAAAAGACAATTGTCTTTTATGTCATAAAGAAATCAATCAATCAGTTAAAGAGCAAAACTCATTTCATGGCAAACATAAGGAAACCTGTATCAAATGCCATTCGGACCATAAGGGCCGCAAACATGATACAACAAATGTAAATAAAAAAGAATTTAATCATGGGGCAACAAGTTTTATACTCAAAGGAGCACATGCCAATTTAAACTGCGAAAAATGCCATACTGCTAAACGCACAGGCAAGCCCATTAGGCCCAACGATATAAGATATTTTGGGATGAAAAATGATACATGTATAGGTTGTCATAAAAAAGATGATCCCCATCGATATCCACCACCGCTTGATAAAAAAGAATGTAATCTCTGCCATAACGAGAGTAGCTGGAAAAAAGCCACTTTTGACCATAAGGCCCTTACGGGGTACGGGTTAAACGGATCTCATAGTCGATTGGAATGTAAAGATTGTCACAAACCGCAGGCCAATAAAACCATCCAATATAAGTTTCCAGAACTTAAAACCCAGGGCTGTAAAACCTGTCATGCCGATTATCATGGTTTTCGCGAAGAAAAATCTTCAAAAATGGGAGCTCTTGGTAAGTGCCTTGCTTGTCATACGGAAACAAACTGGAAGCACCCCATCAGTTTTAGCCACCAAACGCAAACTGATTATCCGTTGACTGGCGAACACAAAAAGGTGTCGTGCTTTGAATGTCACATTACTAAATCAGGCTCAAAGGAGAGCAAAGCAACAAATGTCGCCAGGGTCTATGAATTCCCAACTCTCCAGTCAAAAACCTGTGAAACATGTCACAAAAGCCCCCATCCTAACGATCCAAAATCAGTCTTTAGAACCAAGCCTTGTTCTTCATGTCATTCAACAGAAGGTTGGAAGAGAGGCGGCTTTGGTGGCTCGGGATTTGACCATAGTGCAACCCGATTTCCCCTCACAGGCGACCATGCGACTCTTAAATGCAATCAATGCCATTTAAAAAATGGAAAAGACATTTATAAGTTTCCCAATGCAGAAAAACAATTTTGCATCACTTGCCATGCAACTCCCCACAAGGGGCAGTTTCAGCCCAAATATGTGGATCAAAGCTGTGCGAGTTGTCACTCAACGATGGATTTTAAGAAACTGCTCAAATTTGATCATAATACGACTACTTTTAAGTTGACAGGATCACACCTAAAAATCGAAAACCAGTGCCAAAAATGCCATATTCCTACAAAAAAGCTGCTTAATGCTAAACCACCACGACCCGCCGGGAAATTTATGTTTGCAGGAGAATCAAAGGGGTATTGCGCGGAGTGCCACACCAATGTCCATAAAGGACAGTTTTCAAGCCGAGTCAATACCTCGGATTGTCGCACCTGTCATACGACCAAAGCTTTTACGGACCTCTTAGCTTTTGATCATAAAAAAACTAGATTTCCCCTCACGGGAGCTCATGCTAAAGTGGGTGAATGTTCGCAGTGTCATACCAAAACTAATAAAATGCTGGCAACCAAGCCACCGAAACCTGCGGGTCGATTTGTATTTCCCGATGCGGAAAACGGATTTTGTAGCAATTGCCATAAAAACGTTCATGTAAAACAGTTTTCCGCTGAATTCTCTCGCCGGCCATGTCGGGAATGCCATGTGACACAATCCTTTACAAAAAGACTTCCTTTCAATCATGAAGAGACCTCTTTCAAGATCACCGGCGCCCATGAAAAGATCCAAAATACCTGTGTGAAGTGTCATATTAAAACCCAGAATTTCCTGGCAACGGAGCCACCGGTACCAGCGGGATTATACCGATTCGCCCATAAATCCACTGGATACTGTGAAGCCTGCCATAAGAGTGAGCACCATGACCAGTTTCGAGAAAAGTTTTCCTCCCAACCCTGCAAAAAATGCCATACCCAGACGACCTTTCAAAAGCGGTATGCTTTTGATCACAGCAAAACCAACTTCGAACTCCATGGAAAACATATTGGTGTGGCCTGTAAAGAGTGCCATAAACCGACGGACAAAAAGTTTAAGACACCTCCGTACCACAAAAAGGGTCAATTTATTTTTGAGTCCCTTGGGAGTAAAGAATGCGCTCTCTGCCACAAAGATGTCCACAATGGTAAATACGGCAAAAAATGTACCAACTGTCACACAGAAGAGGGATGGGGTCAAGGGTCACAGTTTCACTCCGATCTGCAGCTTTCCGGCGTGCACCTCCTTTTACAATGCTCAGACTGTCATAAAAACCAGAGAGAGCTTTCAGGAGTGGGGCAAGACTGTAAAACCTGCCATATCAAAGATGATATTCATCGGGGTACCCAGGGGGAGTGCATGAGCTGCCACACCCAACATTTTTGGTCAGTGACTAAATTTTCCCATTCGCTGACAGATTTTCCCCTTCGGGGAATCCATAGGCTGCTGCCTTGCAACGATTGTCATGCTGGTGGAGTCTATGAGGGAAAAAGTGGCGACTGCATATCCTGCCACCAGGATAATGCTTCAAGGGTGACCTTTCCTAATCACAGTTTGCCCGGATTTGAAGTCTGCTCGGATTGTCACAACCAATTTATGTTTAAAGGCGCCAAATAAACCTGAGAGTCATGTTTTTTGCACCAGGGGTCTTAGGCTGGGAGCGATCGACTTAAGATTATTGAGGGTATCCATGAGCGGATTATAGCCAAGATGATGTTTAGCGGAGTCTATATTCAAGGTTCGATCGGCTGATAGAAGGGCGCACTGGATGACGGAGAGCCGAGGCACGATGGAGCCTTTTTCTAATCCTTGGCGTTGTTCTGTGGCGGAGGCGAGTTTTTCGGCCGCGAGAGCAGTCCACCGAAACAGGGACCTTGGCACTCTTATGGTGCGAAAGGGCAGCTTAAGACAGGTGCAGAGCTGTTCGATAGCCTCCAGGAGATAAAGAGACGATCCATCAGTGATATTGTAAATCTCCAGTCTAGTGGTCATGTTTTTATCGAGACTCAAAAGGATTGCAGCGACTAGGTTATCCAGAGATGTCATCCCTGTCATGGGTCCACGGGCGGAGGTGCGAGCCAGTCCAAAGCTTGATGCCTGGGTGATCAGAGGTGGCAAAAAAACCTGTTCTCCAGGTCCATAAACCAGCTGTGGCCTTAGGATGACGGTTTCAAAGGCCGGGGGAGTGGCCTTTGATTGATTGAGTAAAGCTAGTTCGCACTCCCATTTGGACTGAGCATACGCTCCTAAGATGTTTTGGGGATAAACTTGATCTTCGGCAATATCTAAATGGTCTTGTAAACTAAAATAAATGCTGGAAGATGAGATATGAACAAATCTGCTGACCTGGAGGCTTTTTGCAGCGTTGATGAGGTTTTTAAGGGCAACTGGGTTTTGGAGTCTGTAATCTGAAGCTTTGGAGTGGAGATGGACAAGCCCTCCGCAGTGGACCATCTGGATTCGTGGCGGCGTAGGCAACTTTAAGAGGGTTTTTGTCGCTTCCTCTACCCAAGTACTATAGGAGTCGGTAACGTCTCCCTTTATAAGAGTCGTATATGGAGATTCATTAAGTTTATTTTTGTTCAATTGTCTAGTGACGACCAAATGGGGGATTTGTAGGTCTTGCAGTCGCCTTACTAATGCAGATCCAATAAATCCTGTCCCCCCAATGATGATCAATAGGGACCTATCAAGATTATTTTCTACCATAACTGCCTGAATTCTCCGAAAAAGTATACGATGGTCCTCAATCTATTCTCCCTCAGGTCGATAAACTGAGGGGGCTAGAGAAAAACATAGGGCGAGGAGTTTTGCAATTCATGTCTCATATAGGGGAAAACCTAAAACCATCTCCTAGTATTGGTTGTGTTTTGGTCGTAGATGATGACCCTGCAACAAGGTCAGTGGTTCGGATTATGATTTCAAAGCTTCCCGTTATGCTATTGGAGGCAGCTGATGGTCAAACAGCTCTTCAATTGATTAAAACCCACAGTGTTGACGTGATCGTCTCTGATTTGGTGATGCCCAATATGTCGGGCTTGATGCTCCTTCATGTGCTTATTGAGCGTGGGATTCAAGTTCCTTTTATCCTCTTGACCGGATTTAGTGACAAAGACTCAGCGATCCAAGCACTAAGGCTTGGAGTTTTTGATTATTTAGAAAAGCCTGTCCATGAAGATGACCTAAAATCAGTGGTCGAAGAGGCGTTAAGAGTGAGCCAAGATCAAAAGTTGATCCTAGCGGGCCAAGGTTTGGAGGGCATTATATCGGTTCATAATGTGGATCCACGAGCGAAATCCATGATACTAAAAATGCGCGTTTTTGGCCCCAAGGAGCGAAAAATAAAAGCAGTTAAAGATGATGACGAAAGTTGGAGCTCTTTGAGGGATCTTTTTGCAGCAGAGGCATTGCAGCTCCTAAGTGTATCTCAACAAATATTGTCGGATTGGATCGAAAAGAAGCAATCGTTGATCGATCTGGGGTACATTTTGCGAGTGGTTCAATCGATTCGATTTGCGGCGAATTCCATCAGTCTGGCCCAGGTTGCAGATACTGCGTGGCACCTAGAAGCAGCGATCGCAGCCATTAAATTAGTTCCCGAACATATCTCGCCTAAAAATGTCAAGATGATTGCCCGGGGGGTCAATCTGCTTTTTGAGCAGATTGGATTATTGATCAAATTCGAAGACATTCAGACGATCAAAGACCTCGACCACCTTCAGGTTCGGCTCAATAAGGCCTCTTAAGTGGTCTAGTCCTTGAAGAGTTGGTCCAGTTTTTTCATAACGGTTGTGTCCAGCTTGATGCGAAGGGCTGTCAGATTTTCATAAAGCTGTTCCAACTGGCTGGCACCTAGGATAACACTCGAAACAGCTTGATGATTTAGGGCCCATGCGATTGCCAGAGCCGCCCGGCTAACACCTAAGTCGCCTGAGATCGAGGTGAACTGTTTAATCCGCTCAATCCGCTCCTCCTTGTAAATGCTGTCCCGCAGCCATTCGATCTTATCGAGACGGCTATCTTTTGGAATCCCTTTGTCGTATTTACCTGTCAGCAGCCCCGAAGCCAGGGGACTCCAAACGACTGTTCCCATACCGTACTTGAGGCAAGCAGGGGCCACATCAGTTTCATATTTAGTCCGAGTCAAAAGATTGTATTGGGGCTGCTCGACCTGAGGGCCATAGAAATTTTTATGGGATGAGATCTCCCAGGCGGCAGCAAGTTGTTCACCCGTCCATTCACTGGTTCCCCAATAGTGGACTTTGCCTGCACGGACGAGGTCATCCATTGCACGCACTGTTTCTTCGACCGGTGTATCCGGATCGAAACGGTGACAAAAATACAAATCCAAGTAATCCGTACCGATCCTTTTAAGAGATTTATCCACAGACTCAAAGATATGCTTTCGCGACAACCCTCGGTCGTTGATATCCTCGGACATGGGCCAAAAGACTTTGCTACTAATCACTAACTCGTGGCGTGGGAAATCCCTCAGGACTTTTCCCATCACTTTTTCTGCTTCCCCTCGACCATAGATATCAGCAATATCGAAAAAATTGATACCCGCTTCAAAAGCAGCGTATAAAATGGCCCTGACCTGTTTTTCATCGACAATACTTCCACCAAAAGTGGTCCAACCACCCAAGCTTAACGCGCTGACTTTGGTTCCACATCGTCCCAAACTCCGATAAAGCATCTGCGACATGAGCAGGTTCCTCTCAGTTCTTCGTGAATAGAGTCGTGAAGTCTTTTGAGCTTTGATCGCTCGGTCACAGCTCAATCTTCGATTTTAAGATCTCTATTGTCCAGGAGTTTCCGATACCGAGTGTTTTTTAGGAGGTATAATCCTAGCCAAGACGTGATCGAACGAGCTAATTCTTTACGGTAGGTCGCTGTGCGTATGATATCAGCATGCCCCATGCCTTGAATATTCTTTAGGGCTTTGGGAGCACCGGTGGCGGTGGCCTCAAAGCTAGCGACAACAGCTGTAGGTACGGCGGTTTGGTCGGCAGTCCCCGTTACAAAGAGTAGAGGAGTTTTGGCCGTCGGGACTCTGGGCTGATAGGGACACAGGGCGATCGCAGCACCTGCACGGCCTTTGAGTTGGTCCACGGCGAGCAGCGTCCCAGCTCCACCCATAGAGAACCCCATGATCCCGATTTTAGTGGAATCAACGAGGCTGTTGATGGGACTGCCAGTACGATCGGATTCCTGTTGGATCTTTTGGAAAGCCCCCGTATGACCGCGGCTCCAAATCGTTGGGTCAGTTGTAAAATTATTTGTTGGTGTGAAGGCGATGACAACGATTCCGTGGCTGGCAAGGTGTTCTGCAATCCAAGTCATCTGCTCCTTGGTATTGGAGTAACCACCGGCCAAAGTCACTGCAGCGGTTTTTTTGTTTTTGGGAAATCCCTTTGGGTAATAAACGACTGCTGAAGCATAGGACCCGTCTTGGAGACCTTGGGTATAGGAAGCGAATAGGTAGGAGCCCTTTATGGAGGGATCTTGGGGTTCTTTATCGGAGGCGCCTCCATCATTGCCGTCACCGATGTCTTCGTCACCTTGCTTACCTTGGTCACCGGATCTATTTGCCTTGGCATCGTTTCCTGAACCATCAAATGCGCCTGAATCATCGGGGTCAGGACGATCTGGTGAGCCGGATTTTCCGGGAGCGGTGGGACTTTCATCAGGGTTCTCGTAGGAAGTCGCCTTCCCATCGCTGCAAGCTAGAGGGCCTGCTAAGCTAAGGACCGCCAATAGTGTGCAAAAACTCGCCAGGAGGCTCAAATAACGCATCTTTCACAACCTTTGTGCGCGAAACAAAACAATCAACCTAGGAAGGATTTCGGCAAATTTGCAAAAAAACTTAAGTGAAATTATACGCCAGACTCTCGTCGAACATTTTATTGGCTCTCAAAAAGGAGGTCATGGTGGTGTGGAGCACTTTTTGCATCCCCGTAAATGTGCCTAACTTTTAGACATAAAAATGTGCTTTATGAAGTCGATTCCGACCTAAGGAGATAGCATATGAGAGCCCTTTTCCCACTTTTAATAAACCTAGCACTCGTTACAGGTTGTGGTTCCGAAAGACAGCAAAATTCCACCCTTAATGCCGTTCGGCCAGCTTCAAGCCCGGTCATCGAAGAGTCTCTCCTGAGCGACAAAGAGATTGGTGTGATCAGCCTTCAGGCATGGATCGACTTGATGCCAGGAGTTGGTACGATCGGGACTCCTAAAACAAGGCTTCAGGTCAGGTTTCTGGCCAATTCCCATGGTTGTACCAACGGTGGCCAGTTTGAGGCCAAACTAATCGAACATGGGGACATGCAAACCCTTGTGATCAAACGCTCCGTTCAAGATACCTGTGGCGAGTCGATGTTTAGAACCGAGATACATCACGCTGTGGAAGGTCCATTTAAAGCAGGTAAACCAGTTTTTATGAATGGCCAAGAGATTCCTGTTTTTGAAAGCATTATTAACTGAAATAAGTCACTATTTTACGGGTGGCGCTACTGCGCTCTCCTGGTGTATGACCCGGCTAAACCTGGCGCTGATTGGTAAGAAGCGGTCTAGATAACCAGAGATCCAGAGGGCGAGAATAAAGGCTAGTCCTCCTATGGCCCAATAGAATTTCCAGGGGCGGGATTTCTCAGCATAGGGATCCGGGAGGACTGTGCCAAATGTGATAGGCACCTGGCGAAGTGAGGTTAGAGAAGCAGCGAAAGGCACATTGATGATGGCCCTGGTGTTGATGGCCCATCCGTTTGCATCGAGGATAGGGGCTAAGTTTCGGTTTTTGAGTTTAAACCATGCTAAGACGACCGAAGGTAATGAGATCATCAGACAAAGGCCACCGATCCCAAAGGGCATAAGCAGACCTAGATCAAAAAACCTTGAGATGACCATACCAAAAAAGGTCCCCAAACTGCCGAGGGCCACTCCCATCGCCGCGATCGTTCCTACATCAAATTTTTTAGGGGCCGCCGCCGATGCTGTAGGGGCGGGTGAAGGAAGAATCGTTGTCACCTTGGCGAGTTCTGTTGCGCTGGTCACATCGGAGGCAGCCATGCGTTTTTGGATTTGTTCTTCGATCCATCGAGCGATGCGCCGATAGGGCGAAAAAAACGCTTCCCGGTAGCTGACAGGGTTAGCAACCACTTTCGTGATCACAGCAGTCCAGTCGAGACCGTCGCGACCGTAAAACACCCCGGCACGTCCCGCAGTGATCTGGGATCCCTCGCCGTTGGTCATCACCGCCAAGAGGGATCGTTTAGGTGCCGAAGCTCGCGTGCAATCACAGTAGACCAAAAAAGCACCGGACTGGATATCAAGGGTCGTATGGCGGTCGGGATTGTGGATTTCAAGACATAGATCGGTACTTCTGCCATCGAGATAAAGAGTCCCGGCTTGGAAAATACCGTTTCGAAACCTGTAGAAATCTGAAAAATTGACAAAGTTTTGTAAAACTTTCAGAAAGTCTCGTCCAAATAGGATCAACTTTTGGAGGCCGACGATATTTTCGTAGTCGGCGGCTTTTTTAAGATCTAGGTTGATGATATCCAAGATCTGAGTTTGGTAGGTGCCATTAGAAAGCTCAAGGCATTCTTGGTCTGACCATAGAGTAAGGCCATTGGCAGGTTTTTGGGACAACCAAAGTTCATAGGGCTGATAAGCTGCTTTGAGGGCTTGCCATTGGTTGATATCTAGAGTCGCTATTGAATGGAAGCTCGAAAAATCTTTGACAGCCTCAGTCCAAAGGGGATTGAGTGGTCGCGAGAAATCAAGGATCTGCGAGGGCTGGGGTTGGGCAAGAGGCTTGGACGCGAGGGCGTCTTCAAGGGGGGCTCCTTCTGGGACGCGTTCCATAATTTTTGTAAACATGATGCCGTCAAAGCTTTTAAGTTGGCAAAGGATAAAATATTGATCGATAGCCTTTTCCACCGACTTAAAAGCGGCGTAGCTTCTTGTGAGGTCAGCCTCGTCGACTGCGAGGATCGTCTGCGGTCTGGACCGTATCCATCCACAGCGTTCTTCGATGGCTGCAAAAAATTTAGTGTAGACCTCTAGAGAGACTCCGGGCTTGCCGCTGCGGTCCGTAACCGAGCCATAGGCGACAATGATTTTTTCAATCAAGGTTGCCACAGGGGGTTCCGGAGCCGACTCTGGGGTGATGACTCCATCGCCGTTGAGGGGGGCCTCTTTAAGGTCTGAAATGGCCTGGTCCACCATTTCGATTTTGATTTCTTTGGCATCAGACTGGCCAAGGTCTTGGAGGACTCGGAGAGCACAGGTGACAAGCCCAGGATCTTTGAGATCCTCAAGGGCGATGGTTTCCTTGGGTGACAGGATAGGGTCGAGACGATGGAGGCGATCTTTGAGCCATTCGATCGCCTGGAGGATTTCGGGAGGCCGGACCTGGCCGTCACAATCCGTATCGAGGAGGGTCATCGTCCGTGGGTCGATGTTGACGCCTATGGTGGGGATCGCAAGGGCCATCCAGTGTTTGCGGTCAAGGTCCTTGAGGTGGATGATGTCTTGGGGTGTCTTGAGATCAACTTGGATCACTCCGCCAGCCCTAAAAAACGACCATGAATGATTTTGTGGAGTGGAAAGAGAGGTTGAGTCATTAGGGGTGTTAGAGGACTTTTGAAGATGGGACATCTTTAAACCTTATGTGGGCGAGCAGGGCAGTAACCAGGTCGTGGGCCCACTTCTGGAAAGCGCCGGCAGACCTGGGGCCGTTTTTCGTAGACCGTGCATCGATAGTCTGCACCGAGAAAGTGACAAGCCCCGCTGGGCTTTTGGGAGAGGGTAAACAGACCGGAGCTGGGTCGATAGTGTTTGATCACTCCATCTGATTGGAGTTTTCGTGCAAGCTTTTTAAGGCCGCGACTGGACTCGTCAAGACTAACCAGCCCTAACCGATTGAGGTCGTCGATGGTGACTTCGACAGGAAGATGGCAGCATCCCGCCCAGCACCCTTTGCAGAGGCTGGGCCGAAAGCGAGACCACCGTGAAAGTTGGTCAAGAGAACCTAGGCTCACGGGGATTATCCTAAAAAGCCTTGGGCTACTTTCATCAGTTCTTGGTTAGCTTGTACAGATTTTTCGAAAGCCGATTTTTCTTCGACGGATAGGCTAAACTCATAAACTTTTTCAGCACCTTTTGCGTTGAGTCTGCAAGGAACTCCAACAAAAGCACCTTTCACACCAAATTCGCCCTGAAGCTCGACGGAGCATGGGAGCATTCGATTTTGGTTTCGGACGATGGCTTCGACCATCAAGGCTGTTCCTGCCCCTGGAGCAAGCCATGCCGAGGTGCCGATTAATTTCGTAAGGTCAGCGCCGCCATTTTTGGTCTTTTCAATCACCGCAGCTAGTTGGTCAGCGGTGAGGATTTTATTGAGAGGCACGCCCCCGACAGTGGCTGTGCTTACGACAGGAACCATATCCTTATCGGTATGGGCTCCCAAGACAATCGCCTGGACATCTTCGACGGAAACCCCCGCCGCAAGAGCGATGTTGGTTCGGAAGCGTGACGAATCAAGCACGCCAGCGGAACCGATCACTCGTTCCCTCGGAAAACCGGTGACTTTGGAAGCAACATAAACCATCGCATCGAGGGGATTTGAGACCACGATCAGGACGGAATCGGGAGCATAGCGTTTGACGTTGGCGCAAATTTCTTTGACGATGGAGGTGTTGATATTGACGAGTTCTTCCCGGGACTGGCCCGGTTTTCGTGGAACACCCGCAGTCATGACGACGACATCGGCACCCTGTAGGAGTTCCGGTTTGTCGCCCGCCACAAAAGAGGTGCTATTAAACCCCTCGTAAGGGCCACACTGGGTCAGGTCTAGACCGCGTCCCTTGGCCACATCGCCCTTTAAGTCGACGAGAACCAGGTCTCCTAGTTCTTTGATAGCAGCCCAATGGGCCACGGCAGCCCCTACGTTTCCGCCAGCTCCGATAATAGCAATTTTGGGTCTTTTGATCACATTGCACTCCTTAGTTTAACTACGTTACCAAATATTTAGCTTAGACCATTATGCCTTAGGAACCTATGGATGCGAAATGGACTAAGGCCTATCGTGTCGGATGAGTCGCTGCAGAGCGGGCGAGGGTGAGTCGCTGCTCCAGACTCGGCATACCTTTTTTGGGGCTTTACTACAATCTTAGTTTTGATCCCAAATGAGCTTGCTCCTTATAGGTCCCTAGGTTCTAATGGCCCAGATTGGGTTGATTTTTAATGCAAAGGGAATTATGGGCCCCGAATTGTCGAAGCCCCCACTTTCGCGGCTTCCTGGATCTCCGAAGGGGCTCATTTGGTGGGCAGTAGGGGACCAGGGTGGATACCAAGCTGGATACCAAGCTGGATTCCAAGGTGTAAAACCCATTGGAAAACAGACCCGAAACCGGCGAGGTGTGTGGATCTTAGGGACCGTCCTTGCGGTGTTGTTGGGTGGCATCACCACAGTTCTCGGGCTTTTGGTCGGACCTGTGCTTCAAGTCGTGCAAGCACCCCAGCAGGATTTACACCTGTTGACTTCCATGATCGGAGATTTTTGGGGGGGTGTTTTCGGACGTCTTCTTGGGAGGGAGAGTCTGACGGGAACCGAGCTTTTGCTAATGGGCCCCTGGGCGCTGATGGGCTGTGCAACTGCAAAGGCCCTAGTGACGGCGAGTCATTGGTACCTTTGGGAGTACACAGGGGAGTGGGCTTCGCGCTCCTTACGGGACGCCCTTTCAAGTCGCTTTACTGCACTGGATCCAACCTTCCGTCTGACCAAAAAGGGCCGCAGCCTTGAGGCCCAGATCGCGACGGCGATGACCCAGGATATTCGCCAGATGCGTGAGTACTTAGTGCACTACTATGGTGGCTTACCCCGTGAAATGTTTCAGATGATTGCCTTAGGGCTGAGTCTGGTCTTACTCTCAGGTACGTTAACAGGGATTTTTTTTGGAGCCATTTTGCCGGTAGGAATCCTCGTGAGATATATCGGCAGGAGGATTCGAAAAAGGTCACAAGCAGTCCTACAAAACCAAGCAGAACTGAGCGAATGGTTGCAACAAAGGTTGATGGGAATCGAAACCATCAAACACTACCAAACAGAAATGTTAGAGTCGCAAAAATTTGCGGTCTTTAATAAGGAACTTGCAAATAGATTTACTAAGGCCATAGCCACAAAAGCTCGGACATCACCCACCATTGAGGTTTTTTCTACTATTGCTTTTGTATTAGTTTTATGGGTTTCTTTGCAACAAATCCATTCAGGAGACCTCTCGGGGCCGGTATTTTTCTCCTTCTTCACTTCACTTGCCTTAATGTCCCAGTCAGCATCTAAACTTGGAAAGTATTTCAACTCAAATAAGGAGGGATACGAAGCCGTTTCGAGAATCTGGAGCATCCTCAAAGAACTTGGAGATCACAAATCTCAGCCGCTGGTTTTAGAGCTCAACAAAACAACTACTTCGTCAGGTCTGGAACCTACTCTCCAATGCCGCAACCTTTATGTCCGCTATCCCGGAGCAAGTGTACCGGCCCTTCAGGGGATCAACCTTGATTTTTTTCCCCACAAAATCTATTGCCTCAAAGGGGCTTCGGGGTCGGGAAAGTCCACGATATTTAAGGTTCTCCTAGGTCTTGTAAGACCAGAGCAAGGAGTTATTATTTGGTCGCAAAGTGTTTTGGATCACCCCTACCCTATTTGCTACCTTCCACAAAAAATCATTCCCCTGTCTGCAAGCATCGCCTCTAATGTTGTCTACCCACTTCCGTCCGGCGACCCCGAAAAAGTAAAAGAGGCTCTGGAAAGAGTCGGTCTTGATACACTTGTGCAAAATATGCCTATAGGGGTTGAGACTCCCCTTGGGGTCGAGGGCCAAGTGCTGTCGGGAGGCCAGTTGCAAAGGGTGCTCTTGGCAAGACTCTGGTATCACCAGTCTCCTGTCGTGTTGATCGACGAAGGGACGTCGGCCCTAGATCCAGAGCTTGAACGGCTGGTTCACAAGCTTTTCAGGGAACTGGCGGATAGGGGTGCAACTTTGATCTTGATTGCCCATAGGCCAACACAGATTGCTTTTGCTGATGAAGTGATTTCATTGTCCCATGGATTCCTAGGGAATTAGACCGCCATGTTACAATGCCTAAATTGAAATTAGATCCAGAGTCATACATGCCACTTTCTCTTCCTTTGATTCAAGAACCTCTTTGTTCGCAGCTGAAATCAGATCCAGCAGCATCGATCTAATATTAAGAAATGTCTTTGAACTGAGTCCGTAAGCCGCGCAAAAATGGAGGTCATCTGGTCTTTCTTTTGAGAGCTGGCTTTGCATGAATTGGCGGAAATTGCGTTGATTCATCACATGAAATGGGGATGATCGATCGAGGTGCAACTGGTTTGAACCGATCGTCCACTTGGGCCCTTCCTGCTGAACCAGTTTCATTGACCGGAGCTCCTTGAGGACACCTAGCACTTGGGTTAACTCCAATCCCAGTGCTTGGGATAACCGAGTCGGATCTTGATACTTTTCGACGCTAGTCATGATGTGAATGATCGCCCAATACCAGTCGGAATAATATTTAGACTGCATTTCGATTTGAACAACGCCACGGTGTTGGACTCTCTTGCTGACTTGAGAATGAGCGAGACGAAGTGATTCCATCTTTTCTTTGAGAAAGTGACGGTATTTTTTAGACCCTGACCGATCGAAGTGAACGAGTGACAAGAAATACTCGGTCTCCGCCGCATCAAACCCCCATAGATCACATAGGCCGGCGGCTTGGTCAGGAGTGAGGTGGGTCTTGCTCCGATAGACTTGCGACAGGAAAGATGGCTGACAACCTGCCGCCGTGGCCATTGACTTGTGGTAGCCACGTAGCCCCCGATTCTTCTCTACAACAGCCTTCATCCATTCAAGATAACTGGAATAATCAAATAAATTCAATGGTTTATCAGTCAAATGGGCCCTCAAAAATTGAGAAGTAAATATTCACGATATCGTGAAAAATTTATCATAAACATATTTAATTTTCCATGCAGGACTGCAAGAATAGGTCTTGAGGTGGCCGCCTAGTTTGTGTTATAAACTTCTCTTTATTTGAGGATTTCAATGTTTGTTAAATATTTAGGTACTCTATCTATGCTGTTTATGGCTGTGGACGCCCTAGGTGGGAGTGTGTCCAGTGGCGGTGGCCAAATTCACAGGGACGGACAAAATCCTTGGTTCTTGGAGAACACAAAGGTAGTCCACTACTGTGTTGATGTTGACGAGGCCAACTTTGGTGTGATTGCTTCGGAAGCATCGGCAGAAATAAAGGCGGGGTTGAATGAGTGGTTGGCCGCTCTCGCCGCTGCTGGCGACGATTATTACAAAAAGGGGGAGTTAGAACCTTATGGCCAACTGCGATTGGGTACGCAAACCTTTCAAGAGCACAATTGCTCAGAACCTGTGGATCTCGACCTACGCTTTCAACTAGGTCGCCTTACCTCAGAGCAAGAACGACTCTTTAATAATCCAAAAGAGATCGTTGGCATAGCCTTCCGCACGGACTATAGCAAGGAGACCTTAAAGGGCAAGGGCTTTATCTATCTGTCCCCCGTATCGGGGCCACTAGCACCTCATCATCCTAGCATGCATCCAACCGCTTGGAAGTCCCACCAAAATTTTGCGCTTAAGTCGGTCCTACGTCATGAAATTGGGCATATTTTTGGCATCGACCATCAACCGAATTCTGTAATGGACAACAACTGGCCTGAATTCTTTGTAAGTAAGACATTATTGGATTTGCCGGAGTCGATGCTGGCGTTTTATAAACGTAAAATTAACGTCTTAAGGCTGTTTGGACTCAAGGAGGATTGGCTGATCGAGGGTTGCGGACCTAGGAACCCTGTTTTTTCATACGAATTGTTTCATAAGAAAACTCCGGAGGACGAGGTCAATGATTGCGGAAGGGTAACCTTTCAAGGATCTCATTTGAAAATAGAATTCAGAGATGCAACTCAGACCCAATATGAAACCATTGGGACTGCAACATTGGATCACGGTCATACGAATAGTGTCACTGCTGTCATCGTTTACTTCACTTCGGAGCAGCAAGTTTTTTCTAAAATTCCTGAAGAAGCGAGGCGCTTCGGACGCTTGGTCGGACACAGCAAGAATTATAATCAAAAATGGTCAGGAACATTAAAAATTCAGTCAACCGGAGAACTGCTGCCGCTCCTCATTGATTCTGATGCGAATAGGACTAGTGCTGCTGTCATAAAGGGTGGCCACTTTAACCCTGACCTATTCTTCTTGGAATAGGCAAAATTGGTGATAAACGCAGTCATCTGGAAGGTCCTATCTTCCGCACTTAAACGAGCCGCCATGATCACGGACTCTGGACTTTCACCAATGAGTTGATTCCCTTACCGAGCGCACGAGTCTGGCGTTTTTACCGCCAGACTCTCAATATGTTCGCAATGATAAGCAGGAAATCGCAATGAGATATGGTATTTGCTTTATTGTTGTCAGGTTATGATTGCGCATAGTCGCAAAGGTTAATTCATTGGATGTTTAAGTATTTCTTGTTTAAAAATTATACATTTGTCTAAACTCTAATCACCTTGAAAGATCATCTATGTTAAATCGAATCTTAGTTATTGTGGTCATTTGTTTTCAGCTGTTTGCCTGCGGTTCGGGCGGACCAAAGGGTGCTTTTGATCGAGCTTTTAACAAAGACAAAAAGAAAGAAAAATACGAAGATCCAAACAAATTTAAATTTGATATTTCAGGTCTGAAAGGTGCCTACACGGCAAAAGTAAAAGGAGAATATCTATTTTTTTACTTTAGAGATAATGGGGTCGAAATTGCTTCGAAAACCGATGGACCCATAAAAACCTGTAATATTTTGCAGCCGATCACTCAGGGTCCGCCCAATAACTTAGAAATTGGGGCGGCCGAAAGTTGCTCCCCTTTAAGTCTGGAAATCCTTTCCCAAGATGGGGAGGATTTCATTGTCAAGTACCCCTTTGATTGCATCTTTTGCGACCATAGATTTCAGCATGTCCGCGACGTAACAGTTGGGCGACGGATTTTTAACTGGTCACCAGAATCCCTAGCGAAGCTACCCCCAACAATCAAAAGTTTGCAGTTTAAGGATATGGCAACGACAGAACTTGAAGCAGCCAGAGCTAAGTTTAAAAACGAATTATTTGCTTCATCTTTATCATTAACTGAAGATCTAACCACAGAACTGTGCAATGGTTACCTAGATATAGATGAACATGGGGCGTTCATTTCCAATGGTAAAGTGATCACCTGTGATGAATTCCGCACAAACAGGCGCAATAAAGATAAATGGGATACTCCTCAGTGTGTGTTAATATCAGGGACGCGAAAAGTGCTACCGAAGTTTCGGCGTAAACTTGCAGTGCTTGAGGTACATCACTTGAATCGTTCAGAAGGAATCTGGATCTTTGATCAGCGACACGAAGGAGTCGACACCTCATTGACCCCAGAGCAAAGGCGGACTCCCACCGAGCGTAAACTTCCTGCTACGCAATCCGCTAATGATGTATTTTTAATTGTTGAAAGTGCTGATTCAGAGAAAAATGGTAATGGGATCAAAAGTGATCCTGACCTCACGATTGTTTGTTTGAAAGTAGAACTGGCCAGCCCCATTCAGATTGAGGACGTAAAGAAAGCACTCGGTGCAATCGTCGAATGAACTAAGCGCGCTCGCGCGCAGTCCTATCCCGAGCATCCGGGCAGATTGTAGCTTTCCTTCCGGCATAATCTCGGCACATTTTATTCAATTCCTAGACCTCTGAATCTCAGACTCCATTTAAATATAGCTAATTT
>JBGSUI010000090.1:0-9355 GCA_041736175.1 Oligoflexales bacterium
CTAACGAGCCTTAAGGCGAGCCTTTCCAAGCTTTATGGAAAGTTTATGCATCTGGTGGGTCAAGGAATCCTGAGTGAGGAAGAGGAAGAGACTTTCCACAGGATTATAAAAAAAACTGCAAGTGACGAAGAGTTGCAGCTCTCTCTAGGAGAGCTGTGTGAATACCTCCATCGACTCCACAAGACCAAGGTCTTGCTGCTTATCGACGAGTATGACACCCCGATGCAAGCAAGCTTTCTAAACGGCTATTGGAAGGAAATGGCTAATTTGTTGCGTGGACTTTTTGGGGCTGCTCTTAAAGACAACAGCCACCTTTACAAAGGTGTAGTGACGGGAATCACCCGGATCGCAAAAGAAAATCTTTTTAGTGGACTCAACAATCTGAGTGTGTATTCCGTTTTGGACCATGGTTACTCACCGTATTTTGGTCTCACCGAACCCAAAGTAAAAGCCGCTCTAGTGACCTTTAATTTAGAAGATCGATTGGACACAGTGCGGGACTGGTACAACGGCTATGTGTTTGGCCAAGACACCGAGGTCTACAACCCTTGGTCGCTAGTTAGCTTTCTTGCACGTAAGTTAGCACGACCCTATTGGGGCAACACCAGTGACAATGCCTTGATCAAAAAATACGCCCAGGAAATGCCGGCAGAAGCAAAGCAGCAGCTTGAGTCCCTCATCCGTGGAGAGGAGATCGAGGCTCGGATCGAAAATCACATGGTTTACTCCGATCTTGATCAGAATGGAAACGTAGACCGGGTTTGGACGTTGTTTTTGATCAGCGGCTATCTCAAGTGCACGGGAGAGGGTGAGCAGGGTCGGCTAAAGCTCAAGGTACCCAACAAAGAAGTCATGAGTATCTACGAAGGCATGATCGTGGAGTGGTTTGCTGGGGTTGGGGTGAGTCGAATATTTCAGGAGTTTATAGGAGCCTTAGAAGCTGGAGATACGATGCTTATGGAGAGCCATCTAGGTCTCATTGCAGAAGAAACATTTTCCCATTTTGATACAAAAATAGGACAGTCCGAAAGCTTTTACCATGCGTTTTTTCTTGGAATGCTTATGGCCTTAAGAGGCCGCTACTGGATTGACTCTAACAAGCAGAGTGGATACGGTCGGTTTGACATTATGATGGCCCCCCATGATAAATCCATGCTTGGATTTATCATCGAGTTTAAGTCCTTTAATGCCCGATTACACCATAAGGATTTGGATGAAGTCGCAGCATCAGCCCTCCAGCAGATCGAAGATCGCAAGTATGAGACAGAGCTTAGGAGTCGCGGAATCTCTCGGATCAAAAAGCTCGCAATCGTGTTTAAGGGCCAGCTCGTGAAGATCGTCGAAGCTGGGGCTGTGGCAAAAACCTAAAAATACACCATAATGATTTTAAAAATCCTAGTGCACCCGTGCACTCACTAGATCTGTGTCTCTGGATTTGGTCCCTCAAAGTGCCCTGCGTAGGTACTCACGACAGCCTACCTTCGTTTTGCCGACAGTTTTGCTGGCTGGCGAGATGTCAAGCCTTTCGACTAACGGGCGCCGGGCGGCGCACCCATTGATTGCTCTGTCACTCTGGTGATCGCGCCAGCCACTGGCACACTGGCTCGATGAGGATCGTGACGTCCCCTATATGCATAGATTCGATGTGATCCCAGGTTAAGACCCTAATATTTTGAACTTTCAGTTCAGACGCAGCTTGTACCAGCGACCGTAGTTCCCGCTCTCGTGTTTTCTGTTCGCTCATATTCCATGTGACCTGAATCAACTCATGATTCTTCCCTGCTTGTCTTGTAAAAAAGTCAACTTCGTAACCATCGCCCGAGACGTAATAGAATAGACTCATGTTTGGTTTAAACCCGCGCCGGACCAACTCAATGAAAACCATGTTTTCAAGGAGACGTCCGTGATCGGGGGTTATAACGACTTTCTTTGCCAATAAAAAGCCATTGTCATAGACGTAGGCTTTACGATCAAATTTTAACCGTTTGCGTACTCCGTAATGGAAGCGCGACAGATCGGCAAACAGGTACGCCTGCTCTCCATACATAAGGAATTTTTTTACCGTCGGGGCACTTATTCTGCCATTTAAGGCGCGCACCAGACTATCGTTATTGAACCGCGAACCGATTGAGTGCAATAAAACAGTATAAAGGTCATTCAACTCCCCCACATTACGAATCTTGTAGCGGCGAACTACATCCTTCAGAACGATTGAGTCCCAAAGCGTTCCTAGATAGGAGACGACGTCGGCCCCTCCGACGACCACTTCAGGAAATCCGCCATTTGTCAGATAGTGCATCAATTTTTTGTCGCTATCACCGAGGTCAGCCCTAAGAAATTCTTGATATGAGAACGGCAAAAGCTCGATTGCGATGTGACGACCTGTGAGCGCCGATGCCAGCTCACTGCTGAGAAGATGTGAGTTGGACCCCGTTACAACACAGTTGCGCCTCTCACGGTGGAGGCGATGGAGGAAGGACTCCCACTGGTAGAAATTCTGTATTTCGTCAAAAAAATATATCTGCGCATCGGGATAGGCCACGCCCATTGCGGACATGATATCATCGCCGGAGACTCCTTCTGGAAACCCCTCATCCTCACAATTTAGGTAGGCAAAAGGCTTCGTTTGCAGAACCGATTTTGCCAGTGTCGATTTTCCGCAACGTCGAGGGCCTAAGATGACCTTAACCAACTGTGAATCCAGCGATTTATCCAGATGTTCCTCGCAATCTCGATCGATTAAAGGTCGATCTTGGATCTGCGACAATTCATTTCTTTGTCTGATAAGCATTTGATAAATTTGATTTTTCATGTAAGCCTAAAATACGTTTCTTATACTTTATAATAATCTACTTTATTCTAAAGTATAAGGAATGTATTTTCAAAAGTAAAAGTTCAAAGCCTTTTGACGGATCAGGAGCAGGCTCTCTCATAACACCGAAATCCTAGTGAACCCGTGCTCTCTCAAGACCAGTGGCTCTGGATTTAATCCCGCAAAGCGCCCTGCGTAGATACTCTTGACGGCGGATTAGATCCTCCTTGAGAAAATCCGATATCTTAGACCTTGCGCCATTTTCTCTAGGTGCGATATGGGTAAACCTAGTCTTTGTATCGCCCCCATGACACCCATTACAAGTGTTTCTAGACACAGCTAATCTTAAAGATTCCTCCCAGCCTAGATGGCGAAACCAACTAAAACCCTCGTTTGGTAAAAGGGCGTTGCCTCCAAGGAAATATTTCGGAATTTTGTAATTTCCCTGTAAGATTTGACCTCTCTGGGCTTCTGCCCAACCCTTGAAATCCGAATGTCTCGCAATCTGCCAACTCCAGTCAGGCGTTTGCGCCGTGGTTGCCAACCGCAAAAACCCGTCGTCATCTCGATGAAACTCCCGCAATTCCCAGGGTGAATCTAAATAAAAATCATTGGTTCGTACCTGTAACAGTCTGCCCGTTAATTGCACGGTGACTGATTCAAGTACGTCATTAAAGTGGTCACCCCAGGGTAGGGTCTGGAGTTGCATCAGGGTTTGAGCCCACCTAGGGACACCCTGGGAATCCACTTCGGTTCCCAACATCTCAAACTCAAAAATGATGGTCAATGGTATTGATTTACCGACTCTTCGATCGTAGCCAGAATAAATATAACGTATTTCCGGCTTCTGCTGATTACCCTCAACCAGATCCGGTCTAAAAACAATCGCTGCTAACCGAAAGGGCGCCTTTTCAGGGACGAGCTGCTGAATGGTAAAAGGAGTAGACCTCGTGGTTTTAGGCCATAGGGAGATTATACTCCCAATGGACCGTGATTTCAGTGGATACCCATTAACCGCATGTTTAGAGGTCCACTCTTGTAGCCAAGCCAGTAAGGCACTCGCTGGATCTGCTGGTGCTACGGCCCGGGCAAAGAGGGAGGCAAAGACCCAGGGACGCACAGCCTCTGGGGTCTCCTCGACGACACTCCTGTCACGAACTAACAGTGTCTTCTCGGGATCGATGTTGATATCACATGTCATCGCGAAACCGGGTTTAGGGAGAAAAAGGGACAATATGATCGCTGCCTCCCAAATCCGCCATTTACTTAGAGCGATCGACGACCTCCAGGTTGAGTTCAATGGTCGGATGTTCGTTTGTTCCATCGGATAAGACTTGAATCAAGGCCTGGTGCTTCCACCCTGGACCGATACCACGGGTATGAACCATGACTTGCATCGTCGCCTCACCCCCTGGTCTAACGGTGCCACTGCTGGATTCCAGGACCACCCAGTCCTTGTTGGGATGAGCACTCCAAGTCAAGACCCCTGTGCCTGGATTTTTTATCTTCACACTCGCGGCAGCATACTGCGTTGTGCCGGGAATTTGTAGATCGAGGGTCTTTTCTTCGATTTTAATTTTTGGCTCTAGGTCTCCAAAAGCATGAATGCGTACCGGAACCGTGATTGGATATGCAGCAAATTCATCGCCCCTTAAGGTTAACTCGGCCTGATGGACACCCGCTGCTAGGGATTTTCCATGGACCTTTAACGGCAACGTTGACTCCCCGGAATCTCCCGTGATCGTCCCTTCTGTTGTGCTAAGACCAAGCCATGTTTGGTTAGACGAGGCGACCCAGCTGAGGTCTTTTCGATAAACCTTGTCAAAAGTCACGGAGGTTTCGACTGGTGCTTCCTGGTTCGCGGGGATCTTAAGCCACACTTCTGGTAGAGAGGTGATGCGAATGGGATCTAAACGAAATCCTCGGACTTCGAGATTATTAAATTTATATTCGGGGATAAGGTCGCGGCTATTGAGCATGATGATAAATCTGTAGACTCCGGGCGGCACATGCCCAAAACGGGGAGACTGGCCGTAGTAGTCCACATGAATCAACTGGCCGTTGGCGTCATGCTCCCTTTCATAGGCGACATTATACCAGTTTTTGTCTAGAGTTTCGCTATCATAAGGCAACACATAAGCTTGCTTGGTCTTTGCATTGACCGCTAAAAACCTGGCCCAAAGGGCCGTATCAGGCAGCTTCTCTGAGGGAAAATTCTGGGGATCTCCGCGAAGCACCGTCCGCAGACCATGGCTGATTCCCCCATATCCAATATCCAAAGAATCCTCTATTTCACCATAGAGATCAAAAGATCCGACGGGACTCACAAAAGACTGAGAAGTTTTATGGATCACCCTGAAGGGCACCAGGCTGGATGCATTGTTAAGATGATTGGTCTCTGCGAGGTTCTGGTCTGTATTGATGACAATACCCAGTAAATAGCGCCCGGGCTCCATTTGCGGAAGGACCGTGTCATAGACAAAGTCCATACGAGCGCCCACGGCGAGGTTTAGCTCAAAGCTGTTGGTTTCTAAATACACACCATTATTTCGGACATCGTTTCCAAAGGAGTATGACTCGGCAGGGATCACATAGGCCTGGACTTTTATGTTTCCTGTCGCAGTCACCGTGCCATGATTGGTGAGCTGGAATGGAAAACTGATATAAGTCTCATTGACTTTAGTTTGAAGGTGTATAGACTCTTGGATCACTGTCTGTAGGTCTGGCCCTTCTGTCTGAGCAAAAAGCGTGTTCTCAGCTGGGTAAACCAGCAAAACCATGGCTGACCATTCGCAAGCTATTGCTAGACACTTTTCCAGCCGTCTAATTAGATTCATGTTTTTATTCCTTAAACAAGTGTTCTAAAAGATTAGGGCTGTAATCACTTTTAAGTCAAATAAATTCTTCTAGACCGACTAATTGGACAGACCTAAGGATCCTTGGCACCATGGTCCAGCCAATCACCAATGATTCTAACCGCGGTATCATCGACTACCGAGGTCCCGAGGGGCGGCATCCGATTGGGATCCTGAAGCTTTAAGCGGTGCCAAAGGACGCTACGTTCCCGGCTCCTTGGTGCTATCCGCCGTGCTTGGGGAATGCCTAGGTTGCCACTGGTGGGAAACACATTAAAAGCATGGGTATTTTCCATCAGAGTTTCATATCGAAGGTCCATTCCACCTGGAGCGCTGCCACCTGGCCGGTGGCACTGAGAACAGTTAACGTCAAGGTAGGCTCTCGCCCATGGGCTTTCTTCGCCCGTCGCAGAGAGCTGCGGGAAGGCTGGGTAGTGATCACACATCCCGATATCTTCTCCAAAAAGGCCAAGGTTATTCCAGAGACAAAGCTGGATACCACCTTGTACGTTACGGTTCATTTGTAGGGTTTTGATTCCCAGGGGAACACTCACCTTTGGATTGTGGCACTCAAAACACTGGTCCCGAGAGGGGACCATCCAAGTACGATGATTGCTACCATCAACAGACCCAGGAAAGTTAAACTTACCCCCGTCGAGCCACAAATCAGCCTCAGTTTGGTCTGGTCGCCAGACATAAGTGGCAGCATCCCAACGGTCTCCATCGTTGGCTAAAATACGCGATTCGAGGTTTATGGACCAAGTCGACGAGTCCTTATCCCGAGGATCCTTCCAGGCAATGTGTTTAATCACAATGATACCCTTTGGCAGAATCCAAGGTCGCCTTGGATCAAAACCTTTCGTTTGATCTGCTGGGATTGAAATATAGTGAAGTTTATAAGTTCCATCGCTCCACAGTGGAAAATTGATCTCATAGGTTTTAAATTGGGGTGAAGTTTTTAAAAGCTTCAGATCAGCGAAAAAACCTGTCTCCGACAGCAAAGGCGCAAACGTAAAGGCTTTTAGCGCGGGCGCTACCAAAAAAAACAAAAAAAGCACGACCGCTAAATAACCTTGGCTCCAGGCTTTCATTTCGAACCCTCCAGCACCGACTATCGGTCGATGCTGGAGTTTGCTTAACATTGGTCTAATTTTGTTTAGACAATGGGGGCCCACTTTACTCCTCAGGAGTGATTTCGCCTTTACAGTGACGATCAGCTATACCTAACAATGTGCGAAATGGGGCACACAAAAACTAAATTGCTAATTCTCGGGCAAGCCTTGGAATTTCTCCGCACAGATAAAACGGAACTGACAAGATGCCCTCGTGATAAGACAAGGGCTGTTGAGAAATACGTATTGCAAGTTTTGAATTTTTCTCTTTCATAAACATTCGAAGCGATCTCAAAGATCCTGTAGAGCCAGCCTTTACTTCAATGGGTATGACTAAGCCATCTACAGCTAAAACAAAGTCTACTTCTGCCTCGGCTCCCTTGGCCTCGCGATGCCAATAGTACAATTGAGGAGGAGAATCGGGTGATTCATTCGCGAGCAACTCTTGACCAACAAATTGCTCTGCCAAGGAGCCTTCATTAGCAAATAGCGCGTCATCAATAGGTAACGCACCTAAATTGAGCCCGAGCATGTTAAGCATGAGTCCAATATCCAAGAATTGAACCTTAAATTTTCCTTCTCGTTCTTCGGACGCCAAGGGCACCCCATTTGCAGAGGTGGCTCGGACAAGTCTTACAAGTCCAGCTTTTTCCAAGTCCATAAGCGGTTGTTTTAGATCTCGAGCTCGCACTTCTGTGTCGACTTGGCTGAACTTGAACTGCTTACCTACAAGGCGAGGCACTGCACTCAAAATAGTCTGAAGCTTCCGGTGATCATAACGCGCTCGATATTTAATAAAGTCCGCAACATATCCCAGCGACAATCTCGATTGAACTTGCTTCACCTCAAGGTAACTTTTTGTTTCGTGGTAGACGTCAACGACTTCGGGCATTCCACCGATCACGTAATACTCTCTGATTAGATCCAACAGTTTTTGGTGGATAGCTGCAGAAATTTGAGTCGATAAATTTTGATTTGTTATCGAGCAGCTGGAGAGAATAGCAGCGATTTGAGTCTCCCCGAAGGCGTTGATAAACTCTCGAAAAGACATTGGATGCAACCACGCAAAATTTATCCGCCCCACAGGGAAAGTTCTGAGAGCCTCATCATCAAGTGCGAATTCGAGTAATGATCCAGCTGCGACAACATCTAGGCCGGGACGCTGTTCTTTAAATGCCCTAAGTGACAAGATGGCTTCTGACGATTCTTGGATTTCATCAATGAACAACAAGGATTTACCATCGACAAGTTTGGTATTCGATAAAACTTCAATATCTCGGCACATAGTTGCAGCGTTTAGTGACTTAAAACATTCTTTAAAATGGGGAGATAACTCTAGGTTAACTTCAGCCAGATGAGCAAAATCGAGGGATCCATATTGGCGAATAATGTGACTTTTGCCTGTTTGACGTGCGCCTCTGACGAGTAAGGGCACTTGACGAGCCCGCTGGCTTCGATTTCTTAAAAAGTCTAGGAATATCCGCTTCATAAAGTAAGATCCCAAATACCTGGAGATTTGTACCGTCTTAAAACACCATCATTGGTCATTATAACCATCTATTTAGGCCGTGTCATGTTTATTCTATAGGTACATCAATCCCATTTTTTGTGTCCTGGAATCGTTGGAAAAAGGGTAACATCCAGATATAACTGGAAAATTGTTCTCATCTTATTTTGGATCCGAAATACGGACACCTTGAATACTAACGGCGATTGGACTCTTCTCAATCACTATGTCCTCTCCAATCTATCCGCCCAAAAAAAGCTGACTCACAATCCCCTAGCAATCAGTGCCAAACTCTCTGGCAATTTCTTCCTGAAGGTCTATGCTGAGAGCCAATAAATCATTTTATCAATACAATGCCGGGGCTCAGACAATTGTCAAAATAATGGTCAATAAATTGCAAAATGTGGGCAAATTAAAAATAAAAAAATATTAATTTTTTCAAAAAAATCTTGAATTCAGTTGACTAAAAAAATAAACCCATCAAAAATTTTTCCTAAACTCAAAAAAAAAGGAAAATAGATGGGCATCAATCATGAGTATAGTCTCTTGTCATTTCAAGATCCATATCTCCCTGAGTATAGTACCAGTAGCGAATTACCTATTCGCCAGAAATCAGGCTTTAGTGCGGAAAAGATCGTACAGGCTATCCTACATTTATCAACTTCGCCATTTGGAGCTGATATTTCACTTGAAAAGGTCTTTCAAGACACTATTGAAGTACCTTTTAGGTCATCGTTTTCCAAAGCTCGAAATAAAATAAATAGCAGCTATTTTGAGGATCGACTAAAAAATGTCACGAAGATCCTTGAAGAAAATAGACCAACCTATGGGAATCTAGGAATGTATGCGATTGATGGTCATCAACTAACTTTGCCTCTGACTAAAGACCTCTATGAAAAGGGTTACAGTGGGCGAAAACTCGGAAATGATATGGGTGCGGCTCTTTTAGGGCGACGGTCATTTTACGAGACGTAGATGGCGTTTTTCGATTATTTCAGGATTTAAGTATAGCTTTCGATGGTTCCTTTCGTATTCGGCAGCTGTATGGAAGGCCCAATACTCCTCAAAG
>JBGSUI010000217.1:0-115564 GCA_041736175.1 Oligoflexales bacterium
CTGGGGGTCAAAACAGTTTAAAATGCTTTCTGGACTCCGCGGGAATATCCCCTACTATCCGAAAGATGGGGAGACTGATTTTAGGTCCAAATCCTAGGATAGGATTTAGGCTCGTACCCCCCCTATTTGGACACCCCACAGGGGAATTAAAGGTTTGCAAGTTGGGCTAACAATATTCCCGCTGCCACTGAAACATTTAACGATTCTAGACCTGAAAGACTCGCCTGGCCGACGATGACATCAGCCTGGTCCATAAGAATCTTTGAGACTCCATCACCTTCAGATCCTAAAACCAGAGCCATCCGGTCGAGTCGTTTGATCGAGGCATCGATAGGCTTGCCTCCCATATCAGCGGCAATCACCCAGTAGCTTAGTTCCTTTAGCTGGCGGAGGAGGCGAGAGAGATTGGTGACAACCGTTACATCTGAGATAGCCAGTCCACCCTGGGCGGTGGCAATCACTGCGGGAGTCAACGACACCTGTCGCCGCTCGGGGATAAAGATATGACGCACATCAAAAAACGCCGCTGTGCGGATCAGCGCTCCCAAGTTGCGCGGATCTTGGATCCGATCGAGGACCAGGACGATCTCACGGTCGCGGCCTAATTTCTTAAGTTTCGCTAACCCCTCGGCTTCTGCCAAGGTTTTAAAATGACCCAACCCAACCAGAGGCCCGTAAATCTGGGGCAACCCCCAAAGCCGCGCTATAGAGTCTCGGTCGGTTTTGTGAACTATGACTCCATGGGTTTGGATTTCTGCTGCAATCGACTTAAACGCCGCCTCACCCTCGGACGAAACCCAGATCTCCCTTAGCACCCTGGGTCGAAACCTGAGGTACTCTCGAATTGCAGCAAGCCCTTCAATAGGCATGCCCTTTGGAGATACTTCCCATTCCTTACCACTCTCTTTTCTCTCTTTTTTGGGTATCCGTCGCCCTTGCTCATGGGGCCCCTTTGGCCTATCTCTCATCCAATCCCCGCCTTCCGCTCCTGGACAATCCAGTCTCAAAATTATGTCGAGACGGAGCGATACTCTTGGCGAAGCTGATTCGCAACAGAAAACTGCAGATGATCCCCTGCAATTTGAAAAAGAAATTGAATCATACTTTCGACTCGCATTGTAAAGTAAGGGATACGATCTGGATAGGCCTGACATTGGGCATAAATACCCGTGATTGCTTCACGAGCAAGATGGAAGTCGTCGTTTAGGTGAATATAGGGCATCACCCCCTGCTCAGAAGTGCGCACAAAAACGCGAATTTCATTTGCTGGAAAAGTCTTACCAGAGTTTTTAAAGGTATGATTGACGGCGTTAAGAACATAGGAGTAAGCCTCGATCTTGTTGCGTATAGGGGCTAGGTCCGACGTGTTGGGCAGGGGATGATCGACTTCTGATAAAACTTTACAGAGTCCCAAACAGTTTAATTGGTAGAGGGTACTAACTGTATAGATATCAATTAATTTAGATGCATTAAGAACCTGTTCAACAGTTGGCTTGGAGTCAATCATCTCCAAAAAATCACCTAAAAACGTCCCCGGTGTTAGATGAGGTTCCGTAATCGATGCCAACTCCATGGTGGGAACGATTTGGCTGGTTGGTACCAGACTATCTAAAAAATTACGAAAGCCAACACCGAAACAAAACATGTCCTGAACCATCTCTTTAGCCGACGTATTCATAGCGACTTCCGTCACTGGGTTTTGCCCCTGTTCGTCGATCTCCAAAAACACATGGCCAACCATAAAGGTCGAGCGGATGATCTGCTGAACCTGGGCGATCAAGGCACTCCAAAGTTGAGTATCGCTCATGCCACCCTTGCTGACGAGGATTTGACCGAAGCGCTGGCTTTTTGTAACCTGGGAAGTAGCAAAAGTAAGCTGGTCTAAGGTTATCCGAGCTTCACGGTATAAAATCTCCCCAAGCCGATCATCGATAATCGATGACCCCGCAAAGACGATTTGTCCTTTGTGGAGATAGATCCTTTTGATTCCATGAAAAGTATCAACATAGAGAAGACCGGTCCAACCGTCTTGAATCAGCCCCAACAAAACCTGTTTATAGAGGGCGCTAGAAAGTGACCCTGAACTTGATGGGGAAACCGCACCGGATTTTGCCCTTGCACCCATCACCATAAAGCGTTGGTCGTCTATCGTTCGCGCGCTCCATGGCCCCAACTCCGAGGCTAGCATGGTCCCACCTAACGTCACCTCACCTGGAGCTGAGGAGGTCACCTGTATCTCTAGTGGATTTTCAACGTTTCTAACTGCTTCACCCATATCAATCGCTCCCTTTGATCGGAATCCATTCGGGTCATCATGTAAAAATACTCATCTTGATTCGGTATGTTAGCAAAAAAGCTCTCTTCGTGCAATGCACCGAATAGGGACTTGGTCACATGGTTTGCTCTATATGGTGATATTTCTATTCTGTCCGCGAATAGGTAGCTCAATCACCACCCGCGTGCCTTGGGGTTCATTTGGGAAGAGCCTTAGATACCCACCGTGATCAGTGATAATTTGATGGACTATGGCGAGGCCGAGCCCGGTCCCACCATCTTTTGTCGAAAAATAAGGCTCCAGGACCCTTTCGCGAAGCTGCTGGGGGATCCCATAACCATAGTCGATAATTTCAACTCTAATAATTCCTAGGCGATCAAGTGGCTTAGCGGTTACCATAATCTTGCCAGGACTAAAAGATGTGTCGACCGCTTCGATGGCATTGGTGATGAGATTCATAAAGACCCGATTGATCTGGCCGTGGTCAATCATTAAGTTTGGCAAAGGGCGAAGCCCCGTCGTATCAAACTCAATCTGTGGATAACTCATCTTAAAAAGATCGATGACTTCATGGATAATCTCTCCGATCTGACCTAGTTTAAGGTGAGCTTCGGGAAGCCTCGAAAATTTAGAAAACTCGTTTACTAGATCACGTAGTGAATCAACCTGCTTTAAAATGGTCTCCAAGCACGATTCGAACACTTCCTGATCTTCACCAGAAAATCTCTCATGGTAGCGACGTAAAAGCCTTTGGGCACTTAATTTAATGGGAGTTACGGGGTTTTTTATTTCATGGGCAATGCGTCGTGCCACTTCTCGCCATGCAGCGACTTTTTGCAGTTTAACCTGGTCGCTAGCATCGTCAACCAGGACAATGATGCCCAGCTCCTCTCCATCCCGATCGTAGATTCGGTTTGCATTAACGATCAATGTCAATTCCCGCTGATCCATGACGACTTCGATTTGAGTCTTAAAGCTACTTCGTTCTGCTTGGAGACCTTCGTAAATTGGTGACCAGAAACTCTCGCGAATCTGCGAATCAAAACATGTTTCTATTGATTTTCCCACCATTTCTTGGGCGACAACGTTGAGGATCTTTTCCGCCGCCTGGTTAAGGGTGGTAACCACCAGGTTCCGATCAACCACCAAGACTCCAGCTGCGACGTTTTGAAGAATGATTTCCATATAACGACGACGATGCTCTAGTTCATGATTGGTGCCAACCAACTCCAATCGGGCCTGATCAACCTCACTGCGGTGCCGCGCAAGGTCTTGGGTCATCAAATTAAACGCTCGTACTAATTGACCAATTTCGTCCTGGGTTTTCGCAATAAGTTTGATCCCGTAGTTTCCTAAAGCTACTTCTCGCGTACCTTCCGCGAGGCTTTGGATAGGCCCGGTAATCCCCCGCGCCACATAAAATCCAAGCCAGACTGCAGAAAAAGCGACCAAGAGGGTCATAACGATCAGCAAGATAAGGTAGCTTAACCTGATCAATTGGGCACCCTGTTTTAAATCTGAAAAACTCTGCTGAATAGATTCTATGGACTTGAGAATCTGGGTCTCAAACTTAGTTTCTGTTACGAGAGCACCAATAATCTCCTGATCATGTTTATTGATGATTGGAGCGATTCCGCGAGCGATATCTAGCTGGTTGTTTCCAGCAACAGTACTGATCGCTCCGAGACTTGGATCTTTAGCAAAACGCTCCAAGGCCTCCACAACAAAAGTATCCGTGAATTGATTTCGCTCATCTACAGCACCTCGACTGGACCAAATTAAGGATCCTCGCTTATTAAAAACTTTGATTTCATCAAGCCCATATTGTTTATCGAATCCCTTCAGGTAATTTGTTAAAATAATAGGCGGACCAAAGCTACCTTGAAGCGATGGAGTGATCACCTTGACCTTTTGGAGGGCCAACCTTGATAGTGATTCCAAACGAACCTGATCCTGCTTATAGATCCTAGCTCCGGCTTCCCGTGTTTGGTGCATAGTAACCCGAACTTTTTCGGAAAACCATTCGTCAAAACTTGTCACGATAAACCTTGCAGAAATGTAAAAAAACAACATCGTTGGAGCTAAGGCAAAGAACATCAATGTAGCAACTAATTTAACTCGAATCTTTGATCCAAAAACTCCTCTACGTCTTTCAACAACAACTTTTGCCACATTACGAAACAGGAGAAAAGACAACAGTAAAATCAAAATCACATTGAAATTGATCAAACCAAAATAGACGACAGTGGTAAAAAAATCTCTATTCTTTGACAGGGTTTCAGCTAGTTCAAAAAGTCGCGACTCCAGGCGTGATAGTCCCACGAGGAGTAGAGTGGTGACTATAATCCCGAAAAATTCGAATAGCCGCTTTCGTTCTGAAGCTGTCTTAAGCATCTCGATCGTTAAGGCTCCATTTCAAGAGTTACCGTTCCAAATAAAACCTTTTTGCGGGCAAATTGGAGGTATATTCTATTCTTATCTTGAACCACTTGATAAAAAACTTGTTCATTTTTTGGGAGGTTAGTTGCTACATGGAAAACCTTAAACAAATCATCCGGTAAAACCCGGACGATTTCGCCTTCGCGAACTATTCTTTTCTGTTTATTGATCGCCAATTCAACATAATTCAAGATAGGATTTAAGATTCTGATTGTTATAAAGCCACCTACAGAAGCACTACGCGCCCTAATCACCAAATCTATTTCAGGGGTTGGACCTTGCTTCGACTGAAAGTCTGAAGAGTCAAGAACCAGCCCAGTCAAATCTCCTCTCACCGGTTGAATTTTATGTAAGCTGAGTTGCTTAAGGGTTTTTCGGTCGAGTATCAGCCCATTTGTTTTTTTGGATGGATCTAAAAGCACCGCAGACCGAATGGATAACTGATCGCCAAGGTAGATGGCTATGGTTTCCCCGGACCTGGCATACCGAGTCTCTTGGTTAACATTTAAGATCACGTAGTCCAAGCCTGTTGAAAATAAACTCACCGATTTATGGACCACGGCCCTCGCCAGGGGTGCTAAGCCAACCAACCACAAGAAAATAAGGGCTCTAAATTTATCCCACACTTAAAACCTCCTGCCAGTCGTCAACAATCAATGTTAACATAGACAATGGATGAAAGAATCAGATTCGCAAAAACCTGGCACCCTCGGTTTCAGATAGGTATATTGCAACTGACACGACGGCATAATTGATTTCCACCAACCCAATCCAAACTTGGCACCTATGGAACCCACCCATTCTACAAACACCCCAAATGGGTTCACACCAAGGATCCTAGAGACCCCAGTTTTACTTCAGATATATCAAGACACGTTAAAGGATCTAGGAAAAGAGTCGTCCACAGTGGAATCTTATTCCCGTGACGCCCGCACTTTTCTTGCCTATCTCGCTCTTAACCGTCTTTCCTACAATCGGGTCGAACCAGGAACTCTGATCCATTACCAAGACTACCTTCGCCATGAGCGGCTGGAGAAAGACAACTCGGTGCGCCGCGCCGTAGTGGGGATCCGCCAATTTTATCGGTTTCTTGTAGCCAAAAGCTTCGTCCAAAGCACTCCTTTTGATGAGATCCCCATTCCTCCTAGAGACGAAAGCTTTAGCAGCCAAATCGATCATGAAATCCTGGACCGATTACTCTTACACGCCCATAAGACTAATCCCCCCCTGAAAAGCTGTCGAGACTGCGCCATTCTCTGTCTCCTAGGGTACGAGGGAATCAAGGCCCATGAGCTGATTTCTTTAAAATGGAAGGATTTGCTGTTACCCCTCCCCAGTGACGAAACCACTCCCCAAAACACGGAACAGGGTCTCAGTGACTTTAAACCTCGCACCACCCTCCATGTTCGAGGCCAACGTACCAGAGTGCTCTCGCTCACCGCTCAAACCACAAAGACTATAATAGACTACCGAGGCCACTACGATTCTGCAAAACATCCGGCTCTAAGGCGCACCTATGAAACCCACATGTTTTGTGCCTTTAAGGGTCGCGAGGCTGCAACACCGCTCCCCTCGATGACAAGGCATGGCCTCAAGTTTATGCTCTATGAGATTGGACAGAGTTGTGGCATAGAAAAACTAAATACCGAGCAACTCAGACACCATGCCGTTCAATTTCAGTTAGAGCAGGGAAAATCAATGGAAGAAATCATGATTCATTTGGGTCTCAGGAGACCAGGAAACATTTCCAAGCACCTTAGCAAGACGTCTCGAACATGCCAGAACCCCTTATAAATGAGCATGATTTTTGGATGGAACAGGCCCTTGTATGGGCAAAGGTCGCCAAGGATCTTGACGAGGTTCCCGTAGGAGCCATTATCGTCAAAGACCAAGAAATCCTCGGTTGGGGCTATAATAGGCGGGAAATGGATAAAAATTCCCTAAGGCATGCTGAAATTGATGCTATCAATAGAGCGTCCCAGTCACTAGGTACCTGGAGGCTGGGGGGCTGCACCCTTTATGCGACCCTCGAGCCCTGTTTGATGTGTGCCGGGGCTTTGCTCCAAGGAAGAATTTCAAAAGTGGTCTATGGAGCCTTAGATCCAAAAGGTGGCGCAATGGGAAGCCTATATTCACTCCATAAAGACCAACGCCTCAACCATCAAATTGAGGTGATCCCTGGTATCTTATCAGAAACCTGTGGGGAGCTACTGAAAGAGTTTTTTAGAAAAAAAAGAAAAGGCTCTAGGGAGATCGCTCCTAAGGAATCACCTTTGAAATAACGATCTCAATATCTCCCTGTCCACGGGAAACATCCGTCACCTCACCTACAAGGTCACCAGGCTGATCGGGTCCCGCTTGATCATCTCGATCAAGCCTGGCCTTTAACTTAAATCGATCGGGCACGTCGCTGCCCCCCATCATCATCTGCATATTATCTCGTGTTAAAATAAATTCATATAAAACCCCACTCTTGGAGGAGTCGACAACTTTGCGCAATGCTCCAAGGGGCATAGGACGATCAGGGCCTGACATAACAATAAAAAGTGTCTTGATGTTTTTGGCGGAATCCACCACGGAAGCATCCAAAAGGACTCTTCCCCGGGCAAAGGCATGGGAGGTTTCTCCCATCTTGCCTGCGCTGAGGGCCGCGATGATCACCACGATCACAATAACGATTCCACCAATCAAACCTAGTTTTTTCACGTCGTAGCCCCCTAGCCATCTTACTCATTGCCAGCCGTATCGAGCCCTACTAAACAAGCCCCATCACTTTAGTGCTACTTGATCCACCTGAAACCGCTGCGGTAGGACCTGACTCTTTAATGTCTAGGAGGTTTGATCTAAATTCCTCAAGTCTAAAGGAATCCACTTGGACCGCCTCGTCCCTAAGCTCGTTGGCCCGGTTTAACAAATGAGCCTCTTCTGCTGTGATGATGTTGGCCTGGAGAGCCTCTTTGACGAGGGCATTAGGACGCTTTTTAGGGAGTTTTTTCTCTTTTACAGCCTTAGCGATACGCCCAAAAATGGCCGTTGACTCGTGTGAGAGTTTAAAAGCCTCTTCGAGTATAGAGGTATGATCACCTGCTTTAGCTGAGACCACGATCCCTTGGGTGAGATCATCGCGGAGACCATTCGGCATCTGAACCTGGACCGCAATTCTATGGCCTAGGGAATCAGAGGGACCACCATGGAGACGGTTGACCCGAGACCAAAATCCCACGGGAACCCGCATAACCCAAGAGAGACCGGGGATCGGTACTTGAAAATTACCAAAGATCCCATCAAAACCTTCTTGAATTCTTGCAAAGCAAAGTTGCATGGCCCAATCAAAAACATCTTCATGGTCTTTTTTGCGACCTTCGGCCTCAAACCTGCGCATCACAGCACTCGCGAGGTACATCCACGACAAGACATCAGCGTAGCGTCCTGTGAGTTTTTCCCTCATTTTTAAGGATCCTCCAAGGGAGGCCATGGCAAAATCAGCCATCACCGCAAAGCTTGCAGAAGACCATGCTAACTTTCTTTGATAGGCTCCGATCTTGCCGCTTCCAGGGACATTTGCCAAGCGTCCTCGGGTCAGACTGAGCACTACGGATCGACAAAGATTGGTCACAACATGATTGATATGGCCCCAAAAGGCTATATCAAACCCAGCCACATCCCCTGCCTCCATGGCTTTGACTTCTTTATATGCATAAGGGTGACAGCGAAGGGCCCCTTGGCCAAAAATCATCATGGTCCTCGTCAATATGTTTGCACCTTCGACCGTGATGCTAATGGGCATACCGATGTATGCAGATGCGATTCGATTGCGTGGGCCACGGGAAATCGCAGCTCCCCCAAGGATATCCATACCATCATTGATGGCTTCGCGGGCTAACTCAGTTAGATTGTATTTTGCAATAGCAGAAACAACTGCAGGTTTAAGACCTGAATCTACTGCCCCTGCTGTATAGATCCGGGTGGCTTCTAAGAGATAGGAGAGTCCGGTGATACGGGCTAGTGGCTCTTCAATTCCTTCAAATTGGCCGATCGACACACCAAACTGGCGACGCACCACTCCATAGGCGCTGGTAAGGCGGGTAAGTAGCTTGACGACTCCGGCACTTTGGGAGGGTAGCGAAACCGCACGGCCCGCCGCCAAACATTCCATCAACATCGTCCAGCCGCGCCCCACCCCCTGCTCGCCACCGATCACCTGATCAATGGAGACTTCGACATCGCGACCGCTCGTGGGGCAGTTATAAAAAGGGACTCCGAGAGGATTGTGGCGCTTTCCAAGCACAACACCTTTGGTGGATGCCGGTACAAGAACACAGGTAATTCCTAACTCCTCTCCTTTGCCTAGAAGGTTTTCAGGATCCCTCAGCTTGATTGCTAAGCCAATCAACGTTGAGACCGCTGCCAAAGTGATGTAGCGTTTGTCCCAATTTAAACGAACCATCAAGTTGCCATTAGGATCTTTAAAGATCACTCCAAAACTCTGAATGGCGCCTGCATCAGAGCCTGCGTGGGTTTCGGTAAGACCAAAACAAGGTATTTCTTCGCCTCTCGCCAGGCGAGGAAGATAGTATTTCTTTTGTTTATCGGTTCCATAGTGCATAAGGAGTTCGCCGGGCCCGAGGGAATTCGGCACCATGACCGTGATGCAAAGGGTGTTGCAGTGGGTCCCTAGTTTAGCCACCACGGCACTATGGGCTAGGGCCGAAAATCCAAGCCCCCCATACTCTTTAGAGATGATCATCCCAAAGAAACGCTCTTTTTTAAGAAAGTCCCAGACTCGGGTAGGCAAGTCTCCGTTTTGGTAGACCTCCCAATCAGTGACTAAACTTGCAAGCTGGTCGACTTTGTGATCCACAAAGGCCTGTTCCTCGGCATTGAGCTTAGGATAGGATTCCGTAAGAATCCTCTTGAAGTCCGGTTGGCCCGAAAACAGCTCGGCATCGACCCATGTGGTGCCTGCGTCCAAAGCTGTACGCTCGGTCTCTGAAATGACCGGCATTAGCTTGGCCTTTTTCATAATACCCATAACATTGCGGGTTACGAAGTTTTGCCTAAGGCCAGGGATATTGAAGACGGCTAAGGCCGCCACTAGGACGATCATCAATGTAAGGGGGGCTCCCCATAACCACGAGAACCCTAGAATCGCCACAGACCAAGCCCAAAAAGGTGCCCGCTGAAATCCTAAGGCTAAAAACCAAAGGACGACACTCAGGATTCCAATTAAAACATCGTTTTCAAGAAACCAGCCATTGCCAAAATCCATGTTTTGTACCTCCCATCGTACCCATTGACGCTCTAAAACTATTACCACAAGTGATGCCGTACAGGACACACCTAAGGTCTATCGGATCAGGCTGGCCAATCATTGACACTAATTTTTGGTTGAACCGACGATCGGAGAGCTTTTGTTTAAAAATATTGCATGCATAAACATTTTAGCAATCAGCTTCTCATAGGCGATAAGGCGCACTTCGTCCTGGGGGGTGATACCGAGATCGTTAGGGAGGTCTGTTGTCAACCGCTCGAGAGAGTCTTGGACGAGGGGTTCGGCCATCTCTAAGCAAAAGGCAAAGACCCCCATCTGCCAAAAAGCCCAATCCTCAAAGGACCCACCATCCCCCAAACTCGCTGCCGTGTGCAGCTCGTAGTCTGGCAAAAAAGCCATCTCTTGTCGCAGGGACTCGATCCAGAGTTTGTGGTTTCTAACCTTAGAGTGGACAAACAGTGGCGATTCCCCATGATTTTTTGTCAAAGGAGAATGCCACTGGGGTTCTCTGGCTTTTATGTTGCGATGGACTGCTTGGATCTCTTGTGGGTAGGAAGGCCCAACCAACCACGGCACGTAACCGTGAATATCCACGGCAGCTAAATACTGCCGCTCGCGCACCAGGGCTTCGATCCCTTGAGTTTCGGGTTCACTGAACGGGTGGACTCCAGGATTTTCCTGAGTGACACCCCACATCACTGGAAAATTCCGATTTAAGTTCACCCCCTTTGGATTCAACCTCTGGTTTCCGGCTAAGCCTCCTGGATTTGCCTCTGGAAGAAAATCAATGGCAATTCCAAAGGAATCCAGAGACCTCAGACTACTGGTACCCTCTCGGTAGCGGCGTGCGAGCCACCGAACAGCCTTTGGTGTACTGGCTTCATTTCCGTGAACCCCACCTTGGATCAAAAAACGAAGGGGACGACTCCAAGGACGGTATCGTCCTGAAGCCTGTGGCGACTGCAATTCAATCAGCGAAAAATTGATTCTTTGTGGGTCCTTAGCACTCCACAGGGTCTGCTGAGGTAACGAGAGCGGCTCTATAAGCTGCAAAATCATTAACAGTGCAAACAGATGACAACCAAGTGAACTCAGCCTAAGCCTCCGAACCACACCCTTAGAAACCTTACTCATGAACAGCCTTTCCACGACCAATACCAGCCCAGCAGGGGGGAGAGAGAATGACTCCTGTGCCCACAGGACCCTGGTGCAATCTCAAGCCCATATATAACTTGCTGATATCAATCAATTTTAATTGATTTTATAGGTGTCTAAACTTTATACACTTGATCCGTAAATCAACATATATTTTTAAATTATTTTTTATTTATTTTTGTTGATCAAAAAATAATTTTTAGGTCGCACCTATATTAACAACCTTAAAATGGTTTATCATAGGTAGAATTCATATCTAATTTTTTTAGTTTAGGTGAACCATGGCTTTTTTTAGGATTTTATTGGCATTTTGTTTGGTTACGGGAACTGCATTTGCTGGAAAGCCAGCACCAACTACGAACTTCATAGTTCGTGAAGGAAACCGTCTTATGGAAGACGGAAGAAGCGCATTCTTCTCTGGGGCAAATCAATACTATTTGTTCTATAAATCAAGGGCAATGACCGACGACGTTTTGACCAGCGCTGCGAATTTAGGCCTCAATGTGATTCGCACCTGGGCTTTTTGCGACGGCGAATGGCATGATGGACATTCGCTCCAACCTCAAGCTGGCGTCTTCCATGAGGAGACCTTTAAAAACCTGGACTACGCTATTTACCGTGCCGAGCAGCTAGGCATACGCCTGGTCTTCACTCTTGTGAACAACTGGGACGCCTTTGGCGGGATGAATACCTATGTAAAATGGACCAAAACAGCAAAAACCCATGACGATTTTTACTCCGATCCCGAAGCTCGGGCCTTGTTTAAAGCCTATATAGCCTACGTCCTCAATCGCAAAAACACCTATACTGGCCGTTACTACAAGGATGATCCCACCATTTTGATGTGGGAATTAGCTAACGAACCGCGAGTGGACAAAACCCGGGTTCAAGATCTTTATTCCTGGGTCCATGAAATGGCAGGGTTTATTAAAAATATTGATCCAAAGCACTTGGTATCAACCGGATCCGAAGGCGATCAGGATACAGACCTTTACCTAACACACGAGTCCCCCCATATTGATGTTGTATCCTTTCATCTTTACCCAGAAGACTGGTCTTTAAATCCCGAAAAGGCTTTGAACTATATCAAAACCCAAATCAAAACAGCAAAAGAACAACTTCGAAAGCCCATATTTTGTGGCGAATTTGGCCTTCGCAATCAGGCTCTAAGGGCAGAAACCTATAGGGAATGGTATCAACTTTTCAAAACTAACCAAATCGACGGTGCTCTTTTTTGGTTATTATCAGGGCGCCGAGATGATGGAACTCTTTACCCTGACTTCGATGGTTTTACGATCTACTATCCACAGAGTTCTGCTCTGGTTCCCGTAATCAAAGACTTCAGTGAGTGGTCAAAATTGAAATCAGGCCAGACACTAGACCGCACACCACCTCAAGTCACCATTGAAAATTGGACTGATGGCACCGAAGTTGGCGGCATCCTTGAACTCTCAGGGACCGTCAGCGACCAAGAGGCCGTCTTATCGGTCGTCGTCGATGTCGGCGGGGCCTTGCGACCAGCTACCGTAAACCAAGGTCATTGGCATTTTAAATGGGATAGCCTTGAGTCCCTTGACCGAAGAGTTGATTTTACAGTGATTGCATCCGATCTGGAAAACAATCAAACTAAAAAATCTCTTTGGTTAAAAATTAATAATCAGGGCTATAAAGAAGATTCTTGGTTTAGCCAGGGCTACAAAGAGCAGGATGATGGCTATAATTTTATTTATTTTCTAACGGCTAAAAATCAAACAAAAAGAGAGGAGTCTGGCCACTTTAAAGCTCGGTTTTTCCTTCGACCGGAAGGACCGATTGGAGTCGGAACTCATTACGATGCAAGCCAAACCTACCAGGGTAATCCAGTCGTATCTGCTATGAAAAACTTTTATGGTGGCGTGCATTATTTCGAGGTTGATTTTGGGTACAGATCGGTCGAACCTGGGCACTATCTAGGGTTTAAGGGACAGCTCAGCCAAGCTGATGGCAAATTAAAATCAAAAAATGACTGGTCTGCCAGCGATCTAGCCTCGACCACAGCTAAAGTCCAAAGAGTGGTTTGGCTAAAGGACGGCCAGGTGATCGCTGGAGCTGCTCCATAGGAGCCGTTAAAAACAAAAACCGGCAACCTTGTAGCGAACGGCAAAGCCTGTTGCTAGGAGGTTCCGGTTTCCGATGGAGACATGTGACACCAACTAGGTGACACACACCTCCATGCTACTGGGACGTATGACTTGAATACCCAACAGCATCACCTCCTTTCCTAGGCCTTTAGCCTATGGGCCAACCTCTGAAGAGGTGGCTCCTCATTTCATCATATCAAAAAGGAACCCAGATTGCCAAAAGATGAATCGACTATTATAATGGGATATCCTCAGAGAATAAATGAGTTGTGTGAAACGCCACCTAAAAAGCGCTGGAGGGTGCCCTCTTTGGACGAGATCAAAAAGACTTTAGACGTGTCCTTAGAAGTTCGAAAAATCATCGCTGAATCACTGTTTGTTGATCTCGAAAAAGTCCAGACCCATTCCTTTCTCATAAAAGATCTAGCGGCAGAGTCTATCGATTTTCTAGAAATTATGTTTAAACTAGAAAAAACTTTTAATATTAAGATCCCTCAAAGAGAAATCGAGAAACAGGCTCGGGGAGATATGCCTCCCGAGGATTTCGAAATCGAAGGAATCCTTCAGCCCAAGGGCCTCGCTCGGCTCCAAGAGCTGCTGCCTGAAGTCGACCCGCAATTATGGAGGGAGGGCATGGCACTTAGGGAACTTCCATCCCTTTTTACAGTCGCCGTCTTTATAGGTATCGTCCAACGAAAATTAGACGGAACCCTCTTTGACTCTAGGCAAATCAATGCAGCATGAGGGAATCAATCGATGCAGTTTTACTTTGTCGATCGAATTTTCGAGATTGTTCCGCAAAAATCTATTATCGGCCTCAAAAACGTTACGAGAAACGAAGGCTTTTTCTACTGGCTTCCTAATGGCCAGCGAGTGCTCAGCCCAGCCGTCGTCACAGAGGCCCTTTGCCAATTAGGCGGATGGCTTAAAATTGTTAACAGCAACTTTGAGAAAAGACCCGTTCTCCTTGCTGATGAACTTACCGAATACCACGGTATGGTCTCTGCTGGGGACCAAATAGAATTAAAAGTCGCTATCTTAGAAATGAATGATGATGTGGTCGTCACCAAAGGGACTGCTTGTGTTAACGGAAAACCGGTCTTAACAGGACACCAGTGCCGGGGCTACCTTTTACCACTCAAGGATTTTGACGACCCCGAGAGAGTCCGAAAGCAGTTTGATAACTTATATAAACCAAATTTTTCATTGCCAAAAATCTCACCAGAAGGCAAAACCCTACCCGCTATCGCCGGAAAGTCTACGTTTGAATCTCTTCGGTATATCGATGGTGTGCTGGAACACATCCCCGGAAAAAAAATCCGCTGCTTTAAAAACGTTGCCGCTTGTGAACCCTATTTTGTGGCGCACTTTCCTCGCAAACCCTGTGTCCCAGGGGTCATTCTGCTGACTTTTCTTGGCGAGTCATGCCAATATCTCGTTCGCGACTCACTCGACGCTCCCGTGCGGGAGAAAGCGTTGATTCCTACCTTTATTAGAAATGTAAGATTTAGAAAATTCGTAGAGCCTGGTGACCACTGCATTTTGGAATGCACCCTTCTCGAAGGCGATCTCTCTAAGCACCAGCAAGATATTGTAATAAAGTCCACAATCTTTGCAAATGACCAAAGAGTGATGCAAGCAGAGATGGGCTTTCAAACCATGTTCGCCTATCGAGATATAAAGGGAATGCCCCAATGGCCCAAAAACGACGCGTCGTGATCACGGGAATCGGGATCGTCTCTCCATTAGGTCCTCACCGGGAGTCTACCTGGCAAAATATCATCGCCGGAAAAAGCGCTGCCCGTGAGATCACTCAGTTTGACGCAGCCTCATGGCCCACGAAAATCGCTTGTGAGGTCGACCAATTACCTAATCTTGAGGACGCACTCCGCCCCCAACTCCGCCCATACTTGAATCGACCGTCTGAATTTGGCGTCCATGCCGCCTATGAAGCCATGGGTGATAGCAAACTTCCAAAATCCATAGACCCTCGCCGCTTTGGAATCGCTGTAGGAGCCAGCATTGGGGCCATCAGCCCCTCCCAACTTGCGAAAATGTTGGTAGGGATGCCCATTAAAAACGGCCTGCCTGATCTCAATCAAACCGTCGCAAAATCCTCAGAAAAATTTCTGACCATGAAAAATCATCCTGGAACTCTCGGAGCTCTCCTAAGCTCTCAATGGCATGCTTTAGGGCCTGTCACAACGATCCATACAGCCTGTGCCTCGAGCGGCCAGTCCCTTGGCCAGGCCTACTTACAAATCGTCAGAGATGACTGCGATATCATGCTTGCTGGAGGAGCAGACTCCCTGGCTGGAGAGCTTCTTTTAGCAGGATTTTGCCTCCTTGGGGCCCTCAGCACCCGAAACGATGAGCCACAAAAAGCATCCCGCCCCTTTGACAAAGATCGAGATGGGTTTGTTGCAAGCGAAGGAGCCGCTATGCTGGTCCTCGAAGAACTCGGCCACGCCCAAAACCGCGGAGCCCCGATCTATGCCGAATTTTCGGGTTATGGTGAAACTGCCAGTGCCTATCGCATCACAGATCTCCCCGAAAATGGCCGAGGGATTGTGGAAGCGATGGATCTAGCGATCAAAGATGCTTGTTTAGATAACAGCCAAATTCACTACATCAATGCCCATGGAACCTCGACCCAGCTCAACGACCGCGTCGAGGCCCATGCTATAAGGAGAGTCTTTGGTTCTCGAGGACTCAAACCTGGGGTCAGCTCTACCAAATCAGAAATTGGCCATTTGATCTCAGCCGCAGGTGCTATGGAGGCGGCGTTTACAGCCCTTGCCATACGGGATCAAATCGCACCACCAACCCTTAATCTGATCAATACCGATTGTGGCGATGACATCAACTTTATCGCCGAAAAATCCCGCAAAATGACCATTGAGCATGCCCTTTCAAACTCCATAGGTTTTGGCGGCTCAAATTCTGTCGTCGCCCTAAGTCGCTTTCGCCCCTAGACCTTCGAGGACCAGCCATGACGGATAAAAAACGAGAGGTGGTGATCACTGGAATGGGTCTTGATACTGCCCTCGGTGCCGAAGCAGAGAGCATATTTGCCAGTTGGCTAGGACAAAAAAACAATTTCAAACCAATCTCAGCCTTTAACGTCCAAAACACTCCGGTCCAATTCGCGGGGCTATGCCAAGACCCGGATCTCACAAAGCTACCTGATCGAAAAGTCCAAAAAATTCTCCGCAGAAAAGATCTTCTAAGCCTGCTCACAACTCTAAAAGCTGCCGAGCACGCTGGCTTAAGGGACGCAAAAATCTCTCCCGAACGAATGGGCATGTACGTCGGCGCAAGCAGCACCCAAATTGGTGACTTGACGCCCTACTTTACCCTTGTTGCCGAATGTGCAGACCTCACCCATGGACGTTTTGATAGCCAAAAATTCGGCCACGAGATGTTAGACCTCGTCAATCCACTCGTCGTGCTGCAAACCCTCATGAATAATGCCCTCTGTTTTGGGACGATGACCCTCGACTTACGAGGTGTGAATGCCAATTTTATGGATTTTCAGGTGTCTGGCCTAAGAGCCCTGGGCGAAGGTTTTCAGAGTATCCGCAACGATCGAGCCGATCTTATCATCGCGGGGGGAGTCGCCGGACCTATAGAGCCATTTCAGTTGGCTGAAGGCGTGCAAGTAAACTATCTTGCAGATACCTCCCGTCTGCAAACATCCATTGGAGATGTGATTCGCCCTTGGGATAAAGGGCGTGTCGGAACAATTTTAAGCGAAGGGACAGCATATCTTGTCCTTGAAGAAAAGGAGCATGCACTGGCTCGGGGGGCCGCCCCTCTCGCAGTGGTCAAGGGGTTTGGTATCGCAAATGATGGCCAACTTGCGATTTTTTCTCCTGCCCCCGCAACTGGTCTCGAAGATGCTATAGGCCAGGCACTCGCTCAGGCCAACCTCTCTCCAGATGATCTAGGGGGAATTATAGGTCATGGGAATGGCTCTAAAATTCAAGATTGGAGTGAAATAAGAGCATACCAAAGATTTATGAGAAACCGAAAAAATCCTATCCCGTTAACAACAGCTTACCCAAATTTGGGTGATATGTGTGAAGCCAGTGGTGCCTCGCAAACCATTCTCGGCGCCATGGCTCTCAAAGCGGGACTGCTTCCCGCGACGGCAAATCATGTGGGGTTTGAGGAGACCTTGCACCACGTTGAGGTTATGACTCAGACCACTGAGTTAGCAAAACCGTCCATCTTAGTGACGTCGCGCAATTTTTTTGGTTTAGCATGTGCCCTTGTCCTTGGAAGAGTTTAAGGGGGAGCGTTTAGGGGTAGCGCTTAGGGGGAGTGCTTAGTTCGATGCATATTGCGTTAACAGGATCCACTGGATTTTTGGGCAGTGAATTTCTAAGGGACCTCTGCCTTCACCCTGAAGTTGAATCGATCACGGTATTGGTCGCCGATAGCACCCACATGCAAGCCTATTCAAAAATCGATGCCCTTTTCCAAAAGTGGGATATTTTCGGCCCTCGACTCACCCAAAACCAAAAAAACAAGATTAAAGTTTGTCCCCAAAAGCTTGGGTTTCCCTATCATCCAGATAGCTTAAAAATCTGCCTGAAAACCGGGTTTCTTTGGGATTATTTTGTTCACTGCGCAGGTCTCACGGATCTCAATCCGTCTATCCAGGTTGCCAGACGGGCTAACCTTTTCGGCACCCAGCACGCTCTGCGCTTGGCAAGCTTAAGTCCAAACTTAAAGAAATTTGTACATATTTCAACCGCCTTTGTCTGCGGTCTCCAAGACCACCTGATTGAGGAACCAGAGAGTCGGAAAAACCATCTAAAAAGTTTTGATTCTAGAGTCTTTAGCAATCACTACGAAAGAACCAAGTTAGAAGCAGAAAACTGTGTTGAAAGATCCGGGTATCCCTATACCATCATTCGACCCAGTGTTATTGTCGGCAGAAGTTATGATGGGTATTTCCCACATACAAAGGTCATCTACTCCCTCTGGAAGGCTTGGCTCCGAGGGATTGCTCCCAGAATACCCGTAGATCCAGGCAGCTTTGTCGATATCGTGCCAGTGGACTGGGTTTCAAAGGTTATTTTCGAATTGATGCTAAACCAAGCCTCAAGGTCAGAGATTTTCCACGCTTGCGCTGCGGAAGGACGTCAAAACAATATGGAATTAATAACACTCGCTAGCGAGGTGTTTGAAACAGATCTTCCTAAAACATGTCCTAGGAAAATCCTCGACGTGTTACAATGGCCTATAGTCCAGCGATTTGTTCCCTATGACCTGCAAAAACTTGTATCCGAGTTCTCCCCACTTCTCTCCTATATGAACTCAAAAAATAGAATATTTTCTATGAGCAAAACCAATCGGCTTCTGGAAAAAAATAAACTAGTTCTCGAGCCGGTCGGACAATGGCGTGCTAATCTTTTTGAATTTTGCAAACGAACCAATTGGGGCAAGCTAGCCGCAGCCGTACCTGACTCCTAAAAAAGACAAATCGAGGAAATCTATGTTTTCTATCAGCTTGGAAGGCAAAAACGCTTGGGTCACCGGCGCAAGCCAGGGTATAGGCCAATCCTGCGCACTTGCTTTTGCAAAAGCCGGCGCCAATGTGGGGATTGGTTACTTTCGTCATGAAAATGAAGCTCATGTTACTGTCACAAAATGCCAAGAACTGGGCGTAAAAGCCCATGCTGTTTGTGTCGACGTCTCTGATCCAGACCAATGTGAAAAGGCCTATCAAAACCTAGCTCAGCACATAGGTCCTATCGATATTTTAGTAAATAATGCTGGGATTATTAAAGATGATTTATTTATATCTTCAGAGTCAGAAGATTGGGAAAATCTTTTTAGAGTCAATGTCTATGGAACACTGCACTGCACCAAAATCGTCGCAAAGGATATGCTCTTAAGGAAATCAGGCAAAATCATCAATGTTTCCTCCGCGGCTGCCACAAAAGGCGGAAGAGGCCAGAGCATCTATGCTGCCACCAAGGGCGCCATCGAATCTCTGACCCGCAGTCTGGCTGTCGAGCTTGGCCGTAAAGGGATCGTTGTAAACTGCATCGCACCTGGGGTCGTAGAGACGCAAATGTCCAAAAATATCATAGATATGGCTAAAGATGAGATTCTTCAGAGACAAGTCATCAAGAGATTTGCCCAACCTGCCGAAATAGCCGCTTGGGTGGTGATGCTGAGTTCGTCTTATGCCGACTTTATTACGGGCCAAACCTTTCATATCGACGGTGGTTTGAAAATGCCCTGACAAAATATCTTAGCTTTTTAAAAAAGAGGATTTAATTTTGGTCCCTCATCCTGATAGTCCTATCAAATGTCTACTGATTCAGGCTGAATTTGTAGAATTTAGTTTTTGGAACTATAAAGATGCCTGTGAACTGATCGGTGCCAAAACTCCCTCTCCTCCTTTAGGATTGATCACCGTCGCTGCTATTTTACCCCAACATTGGAGCTTTAGGCTTTTAGATCTCAATACCAAAGAGTTTGATAGAAAACTTTGGGATTGGGCTGACATCATCTGTGTGGGGGGGATGCTGCCCCAACAAAAAAACATTTTGAAGCTTATTGAGCTGGCAAATATCGATCATAAATTTATTGCCGTAGGTGGTCCCGATCCCTCAAGCCAGCCGGAACTCTACCAACATGCAGACGTGGTGGTCGTTGGCGAAGGGGAGTCCGCGATCCCCATTTGGCTCGAAAGCTGGAAGGCTGGCCAACCAAGGGGTCTCTTTAGGGAAAAGGAAAAACCCGACGTCACCTTATCGCCTTGCCCTCGCTATGATCTGCTTAATCTTGCCGATTATGCCCAGATCGGAGTTCAATACTCTCGGGGTTGTCCCTTTAACTGCGAATTCTGCGATATTATCGAACTCTATGGAAGGAAGCCGAGGACTAAAAGCCCAGAGCAGATTCTCAAGGAACTCACAGCTATTAAAAAGCTCGGTTACTCTGGGTCCGTCGATATCGTAGACGACAACTTTATCGGCAACAAAAGAAGCGTCAAGAGAGACCTTCTGCCGGCTCTAATTCAATGGAATAAGGAGAATAAATATCCATTTTTTTATGCTACCGAAGCCTCGATGAATCTCGGCGATGATGACGCTCTGCTCCAACAAATGCAAGAAGCCGAGTTTCGGATTGTATTTATGGGGATCGAGACTCCTGATTATAAACTCCTGATGATGACCCAAAAAAGCCAGAATACAGTCAAACCAATCGAAGACAGAGTCCACAAAATCTACGAATACGGTATGGTTGTCACCGCGGGATTTATACTGGGATTTGACGGCGAAAAATCCGGTATGGACCAATCGATGATCCTTTTGATCGAAAAACTCAAGATCAACATGGCTATGGTGGGACTGCTGGTGGCTCTTCCCAAGACCCAGCTTTCCAGACGACTGATTCGAGAAGATCGATTGCTGTCTTTTAGCGGCGCGAGAGTACGCAGTGAAGATGAACTCAGAAACAGCGCAAAGGTATCTCTAGCAAATGTGGCCATCGTCGACCAAACCGTAGCAGGACTTAACTTTGTAACAACCCGCAATAGATTTGAGATTTTTGAAGAATACGCAAATGTGATTGAAAATATTTATTCTCCCAAAAGCTATTTCGACAGGCTCATGCGATTGTTACCCCTCCTAAAAACAAAAAGCAAACATAAGCCCAATTTTTTCGAAACCAAAAGAATGCTGCTAGGCTTCTACCGCGCTGCAAAAATCACCCGAAATATCCCCTCGCTCCGCTGGCGGTTTTGGCAGATCTTTCTGCGTTCTCTGCCATACGGACCTCCAGTCACGGAACAGGTCATGAGGCTGGTAGGAATCTATATCCATTTCCAAAATCAAGTCGAATATGTGAAAAAGACCGTAGGCGCGCAGAGCAAAAAACAACAAAACAACATGCCTAAGGATCTCCACCAGTGGGAAAAGCCCTCGCCACAGACCAAGGCCTCCTAGCGGTGCGCGGAACTTAACTAGCAACATTTCGGGAATTTTTAGTAGATGGTTTGTCGATATTTGTCGATTTTTTGAAAATTCCCCATTGTGCCATAAGAGCGATTCTCTTGACCAAGATGGGTTTGAGCGGCGACAAGTCTTTGCTAAAATCCACAAGGTTACTATGGGAGCTAGTTCGCTTTTGGTTGAGTCCAAGGAATTCCAGAAAAAAACAAAGCCAATCCCATTTTGGGGCTGGAGAAGTTAAAAAAGCGACTCCATTTTCGGAAAGAAGCGCATTGATCTCAGCACTGCAATCGACGTGTTCAATAACCTCAAAGGCAACAACTACGTCATAGGTCCCATCCACAAGACCCAGCATTTTGTAGTTTTTGATATCTCCTACATAATCAGCAGGACCAACGAGATCAATGGTTTCATAATGCCTAAATCCATGAGATTTTAGATATTCGCCTACCCAACCGTCTTTGCTACCGATCTCTAGAATTCTTGAATTTTTCGGCAGATTTTTCAAAAAGAACGCAATTTTCTTTGACCTTGCTGCTTCGCTTAAAATTGGCATAATAATCTCCCTTTTGAGCTTAATATTTGAATGCTTAATTCTTAAGCTGCAAAAGATGAGCCATAAATCCTGGTGATCTATGCCTTGAACCTGACGAATTTTTGATTGAAATTATTGTGGATTTTCGAGTATCAATCTGTAAGTCCCACTCAAAATGCGAGGGATTACCCAATGATCGAAAAGTTTATACATTTATGCGCTAAAAATTTGATCAAAAATGGTTCATGGCGTAAAATTTTCCTAATTTTTAAGAGCCACGCTCGTCAAGACCCATTTTCGTACATCATCATGAACAAATGTAAAATATCCTTTCATTCGAGTCCCCTTTGGGGTTAGGGGGCTCACATCGTCTAAAAGAATCGCTTCGATCTCCGACCTTTCGGGGTCTATGGAAACTATTTCAGCCTTGTGAAAGTAAAAAAAGACTCTACCAATGGGGTATAAACATTTAAAAATCGATTCCTTAAAACTAAAAGCCAAGGCAAGACAGGTTTTTCGGGTTATTTCTGGCCAAATTCGTCCAATCTTTTCAAAGAGAGCCACTTCTACGGATTGAACAATTTTATCTTCTAAGCCTAAATGGACTTTAGCTAAATCCTCTAGGTCGATCCCTAAACTTCTATAAGTTCGGTCAGCTTCAAAAGAGCACCCAATCAAACCCTCCTTGTGGGTCAAAGATCCCGTGTGATCTGCTGGCCACAGTATAAACCCTCTGGGATCATTGATGATTTCTTGTGATTGCTTGGACAATAAATGTATAAGAAACCGGGACCTTAAATACTCTGCTTGCCTAGATTTAGATTTCATGGATAAAGATCGTGTAAACTCATGGGTATGGATAATCTTTGTGAGCTGTTCGTCAGAAATGGATACATTTGAAGGGAGAAGCGTGACCCTTAAAGCCCCACACTGGATCGTTTTAACTCCCTCATGGTCTACTTCGCCTGCTTGTTTGAGGTTGTCGATCAAATGGCTTTTCGTTTCCATATTTACACTCCTCACGGGGCTCACCATTCTAATGAGCTTACATCCTGTCTATGGACAAACGGCCCAATCGGCACAAAAACCCAAAATAAAGAAAAAAAAGAAAACATCTTCTGGCCTTAAGAAATCGATCCCCCATTCGAGCGAACTCAAGGAACCCGCATCGCCCATACCCAAGCCCGAACAGACCCGCATAGAGCCCTATTTAACCTACAGATTATCAGCCCTAAAACCCAGAAAAGAATCAGTTTACCATAAGAAGGACCATGTTGATCAGGCTGATCAAATCTATTTGACCCTGAAATTTGTCAGAGTTTACGACTATAGACATGAGATAGGGATCGAACCCAGTCTCAGAACCTACAGGAACAATCCGGCCAATTGGGAACCTCCCATCGTTGAACAAGCCTATATTGAGAGCGCTATCTCCAAGAGCCTTTCTTTTACGGTCGGAAAAAAGCTTGAGTATGAGGGGTCAGGATTTATGGTCAACCCCTCCGACCTCCTCAACGAAAATAAAGATGTGTTTGACTCCCTCTACCAAAAAGAGGGGGTTGTCTTTAGCCGTATCCGCCACCAATCAGATTGGGGGACCTTTTCTCTTGGATATATCCCCAAAAGAAGTCAGGCTGTCAGTAGTGGCAAAGCTTGGTTTGCTGCAAATTTAGAAGCCTATGAGATTGACATCAGATCACAAGTTACCGTTCAAGAATCCGACAAAACCACGGTCGGCCTTTCCATGGCTCGATTTTTCGGGGACCATTTTGAACTCCATACCGATAGTCGGTATCAAAGGCGCCAACGAAAAATCGCCGAGCTGGATTTTATGGAATACTCGCCCTATGTTGGTCCCAATCTGGAAAGCCAAGATGACGACTTACCGAGCCTGTTTTATGTGGTAGGTTCCCGCTATGTTCTTCCCCCCCGTCGGACACTGGTTTTTGAGTATATCAGCAACGAATCTGGGTTGCTTCCCATCGATTTCAAACGCCGCAATGAAAATCTACGGACCGAAACCTTAGACAATGGACGTGTCAAAGAGCCGCCAACCCGTCTCCTAGGGCGGCATTTTGGATTTTTTAGCTACCAAGACGACGATACTCTCAGCCAAACACACCTTGCAGCCACGGTCCTCGTCAATACAGATGATCAGAGTATTTATGGAACCCTTGGAGCCAAGTACACACTTTCACCCATCACGAGCGTGGAATTAGCTCCCAATTTTTTTATGGGACGCAAAGACTCAGAGTTTGGAGAAATGCCATTTTTTAATGCCTACTACCTTATTTTTAGAGGTCGATTCTAGAAGATATTATTTTCCAATAAGGTCTTTAGCTTTGGATGCCGTTTTAGCGTTTGTGAATCCGTTTTTTTGTTCGGTCGTCAAATTATTCATAGCTCGGTCATAATAGCTTTGGCCTTGTCCACTGGCATGCTTGTAAATCTGGTCTGAAATGGAAATCAACGAAGTCTTTCCTGGATAGCTATCAGAAGCAAAGACGATTTGAAGACTGTGCATTTCTTCCATGGTTTCTATGGTCGGACCAACTTTTACGGTCGACGCCACCCAGGCTTTGCCGGCCTTTAGAGTTGAAAATGTTGTTTTAGCATTGTATTTAACCAGCCCTCCTTCACCGCTATTATTCTCATAGAGGTACGAAGAGGACTCTGCATTGGCGACTACATTATTCATTTTTGCGTTTGGATCATTGAGATAATTTGCACGAAAAACCGGCGGATTTATAAACTGCAACTTTAAGAGATTCCAATAATCCTCCGGAAGAGCTTCGTAGACTCCGCCGCTTAATATCGCAAAACTAGTTTGTACGTCACCTAGTTTTTTATTGAGTTCAAAAAGCTTTCGGTCTCCTCCCGTATAGACTTTGTCTTTACCTAAAAGAGTGTCTAGGAAGCCATCGTCGCATAGAATCTTAACCTGGGGATTAAATTCTGAAAGCGTTGAGTTTTTTTTCAGTCCATCGGCGCAGATCTCAAAAACTTTTGGAGATTGACTGTTTTCACCAGCCGTCACCTCGGTCACTGACCCAGGCTTCTTTTCTTTATTTGGTGATTTATTTCCGCCATTCGATACCTCAGGATCTTCAGGATTCTCAGCACCAATATCGGTTTTTGTCCCTGAACTTTTTGTATAATTTTGTTGGTCAATAGAGTCTTTCTCGTTGCAACCAAAAACGAAATAAACTCCCAACAAAAAAAAGAATCTAAATTCATACTTATTGAAATGGCGTTTTTCTATCGATCTCATTTTAGCTCCTCCCCATTCGATATCATTGAACCTATTGCACTCATCGGATGAATTTATGAATTCATTGAGTTTAAATTAACAAGACATAAAAAAATCTCTGTCGAGAATATTTCGAATCAGGAATAATTTGTTAACTACGTGCAAAATAAAGTATTTAAGCTCAATATTTTATGTATTTGAGTCTAAGCCGGAAGACTCCGATGAGGAAAATGTAGGAAAGGTTTCAACGTAGCAGCGACAGGAGCATAACCATTGAAAACATTACCTAGGCAACATTTTCAATCGATAGGTTACAAGGCATTAAGCTTTGTGTGTCTCCTGCTTCCTTTTAGCTCTCCTGCTTGCACCTCTGATCCAGAGATTAAAAACACTGTTAGCTCCAGTCAGACCTTTTCAAACACTGATACTCAAGGGGAAAATAACCAGGCAACCGATAAAACCGTTGTCGAGCAGACGAGTGGGACCAATAAGGCTGAGGCCAGCCCTATCTCCACCTCTCGAAACCAAGAATGGGATGCCGCCACACGGCCTAAGACGGCAGAAGAATCTGCCGCAGCCGACAAAAAAAATCTGGAGGTTATCGAAGCTGGCTTATCCAGTGGCGACTCTCAGGGCGCTGCCCTAAAATACCCGACTCTCTATTATTCAGGGGTGGGAACGTACTCCTGTGAAGGCGACATAAATCCGGGCAATAACAAAGTCATTTCCCAATTATCGCCCACAAATCTTGAGTCGAAACTCGTGGACGCTAAGGCATTACACCCAAGGTCTACGGTACAAAGTCGGATCAACAGCGAACTCGCAAACAGCCTAGACTCAGCCGTCTACAAACGACTTTCCGCTACAGAACGGGAAAATCTTAAAAAAGAGGGGTTTGATTTAGCTGATAGCTTTGCCCTTTTTGCCACCGGTATCGAAAAACCCAACGCCGGTCAAATTTTTAATTTCGATAAACCCCTACCAATGGGCTTTTGGCCCGCTGCAGCGTCCCGCTACGATGAGCTTATGAAAGGCGAACGGTCGTGGACGGCCAAAGTCACTGGTACCAAAAGTTTTACGGCAAAAATTACTTTGTCCTACCAATCCACTCAAGGCGACAAGGTCATCTTAAAACTGACCACTTTTATTCCAGAAGACAATGATCGATCCATTTATGAGATCTTTCCAATTCCTCGGGAGGCCGTTTATACGGTCAATACATCGCTGTTGCTTATAGAATCGAGCAAAAATACTAATTGGTTTTTAGGTGATAATTGTGATGATCGGCCAGAGCAGATTATGATGACCTACCGGCTTTGCCAAAAGGTGACTGGAGCAAAAACCGAGACTTATCCCTGCGATCCATGACCAGCGGGATTGCTAAAAAAGCAAAAATTTGGCCTGTCCTAATGAGGATAGGGTACAATGAGAGAGGAAACCTCAACCTTATTCCCAATCTCTTCAATACGGACTGTTAGGTATTCATGTCACTCTTTGTCATCAACTATGCTTTTCGTAATCTATTTCGTCACAAAAGAAGAAGCTTTCTGACTGTGGGAACCGTTAGTTTGTCAACATTGGTGACCATAGTTGGATTTCAATATGCTGATGCAGTCCTCAATGTATGGAAGCAGGGCGCAATCGACCATGGTGCGGGTCATGCTCAAATTCATAAAAACGAGTATTACCTTCAGCCCGACGTCATGAGCCCCGCAACGCTTATGAACGATAAAAATCCACTCTTAGATCTTATCTCACAAGATAAAGAAGTCCTTGCCACTGCAAAGAGACTTATTTTTGAAGGAATCATTTCCTTTGGTAAAAAGACCATGTACTTTCAGGGCCGAGGAATCGATATTGAAAGGGAAACCCAAGTGAGCCCTGGGTTATTGGGTCAGGAGCTTACCAGTGGCCAGTTTATTGAGAATCCACAAGCTTATGAAGTTACCATTGGCAAAGGATTGGCCGAAGCATTAGAGGTCAAAGTAGGAGATGAGGTGACTCTTATGACCAATACGCTTAGTGGAGCTGTTAATGGAATCGATGTTTTAGTCACTGGAATTATCGATTTTCCAGTTCCTGCTGTCTCAAAACGGCTCCTTTATATGGGAATCCAAGCCGCACAAAAAGCTTTAGCGGCTGAAAACACCTATACTGAAGTCGCCGTTAGGCTTAAGACTGGTGTGGACGCCGTACGCTGGTTGGATGAACTAAAACTTAAGGATCAGGTTAAGGAGTTCCAAACGCTATTTGACATCCGAGGTTGGTGGGAAGTAGAACCCATGATTAGAAAGGTCGAAGAAATCTGGCATTCAGTCATGGGAATCATCATTTTTTTGCTCTTTTCCACTGCTGGTTTGTCTGTCCTCAATATTATTTATCTGTTGGTTGCTGAACGTATCATCGAGATTGGAACTCTTTTAAGCCTAGGCGCTCGTTCGAAAGTTGTCCTACGTTTATTTTCGACAGAAGCAATGCTTATAGGTGTCGTAGGTTCTTTATTTGGTGCATTTATTGCAAATGGCGTCTTGTTTGCACTCAGTCTCATCGGAGTACCTTTTGCCTCACCATTTGGAGGAGGAAACTTAATCATCTTTCCATCCCCAAACTTTATCTTTTCACTTTCAGTTGTTGTTTTTGGAGTATTTATTTGTTTTTGTGCTTCCATTTTTCCTTCCATAAAGGCCTCCAAAGTCCCACCCATTGTCGCTTTTAGAGGACAACTCACATGAAATCAAAACTATGTAGTTGTATATCTGTAGCTATGATATCTGTCTTTTTAGCTTCGGAGATGTCCTTTGGACAAGGGTGGACTAAGGAAATGTCCAAAACCGTCCTTAAAAATGCCGAGGAGATTCGGTCCTTGGAAAAAGCAGAGGTTACGGTCGACCTCAAAACCATCGAGGGAAAAAAAACGACCATATATGACTTAAAAATTCTACGTTCGACTGGAGACCGTGCTTACTTAGAGTTTGTAGGTCCAGCGGAAGAAAAGGGCAGGAAAATGCTGGCTAAGGGCCGAAGTTATTGGTCAACGTTTCCAGATTCAAAGAGAATTGTTGCCATAAGCAGAAAGGAAATGATTGGCAATAGCGCCTTCGCTCTTGCGGATATTTTTCAGTTAGATTCAGAAAAAGATTATGACCCTGAAATTGTCGGCGAAGAGACCATGGATCAGGTCAAAGTTTTAAAACTGTCTTTAAAATCTAAGCACCCAGATACACCTTATGCAAGCATCCTCTATTGGGTCGAAAAGGATGGATATTTTCCATATAGAGCCCAATTTTATGGGATTTCGGGAAAACATCTAAAAACCATGACCATTGATACCCGTAAACAAATAGCCGGCCGATTGCGTCCTGAAGTAACCAAAATGGTAGATGAAATCGCCAGGGGTCATGTATCGTGGTGGAAGACAAAGACCATGAATGCTGCCGATGTTCCTGACCATGTTTTTTTAAAGGAATATCTTAAGTCAAATAGTTCCCTTTAGGTTTTGGGCTACGAAATCGATGCAACAAGTGAAATTTGGTTAGCGTCACTGATCACGCGCCCATCACTAAGGTTGATGCAGCGATAACAGTAGGTCAAAACATGATGATCGTGGGTCGCCACGACGACCGTAGTGCGCTCTGATGCACAGAGTTCCTTGAGAATTGTCAAGACCGTATTAGCGGTCCCACGATCAAGGTTCGCAGTAGGCTCGTCAGCTAAAATAATAGGCGGTTTGTTCATAAGAGCTCTTGCAATAGCGACTCTTTGCATCTGACCACCTGACAATTTGTTGACGCTTTGGTTGATCTGCTGACCTAATCCCACTCTTTCTAAGAGACTCTTTGCTCTTTCCTTAAGCTGTCGGGTGTCTTTTTCGGGACTAAAATGAGCTGGTAGTATGACATTTTCGATGGTCGTCAAGACCGGTATAAGGTTAAAGGTCTGAAAAATAAATCCTACTGTTTGACTTCGAAACTCTGCCTGCTGATCCCGACTTAACCTCGCAACGGGTATATTATTGACTAAGATCTCTCCTTGGGTTGGAGTATCCAAGGCCCCAATGAGATTTAAGATTGTAGATTTTCCAGATCCAGAAGGCCCCATGAGTGCGACGATTCCACCTCTGGCTATGGAAAAGTTGACCTCATGTAAGGCCGTCACCATAGAGTCCCCGAGGCGGTAATTTTTACTGATATTTCTTAATTGAATCAAATCGTGCATCGAATGACCACCTATCAAAATTGTTCTATTGAACTTTGGGGCCACTGTTAACAGATAAAGACTTTACAAAGAGTTTATGCCGATAGTCTAAGAGCTCATCTATGCTTTCAGTAATATCATCCATAGCTCGATGAGATCCTTTGGGTTTGGTAAACTTTGCATCCTCCCCATACCACCTGAGTCCCAGCTCCTTAACGGTGCTGACATCAATCATTCGGTAGTGGAGGTACGACTCAAGGCGAGGCATATAACGGCTTAGAAAACGTCGGTCCTGCCAGATGCTATTACCACATAGAGGGCTCACTTTAGCATCCAAATGGGACTTGATAAATTCCAAAGTCGCTTCTTCTGCATAGGCAGTCGTGATGGTCGAAGTGACTACTTTTTCCCATAGACCAGACTTAGTATGATGTTCACGGTTCCAGTCATCCATCAATTCAAACCGTTCCCGCGGTTGGTGGATTATAAATTCAGGTCCCCGTGCAGTGATCTTGAGATCGGAATCTGTCACCAAGGTCGCCATCTCGATAATCACATCCTTGTCAGGGTCAAGACCAGTCATTTCCAAATCCATCCAAACCAGCAAACCTTGGCCTCTAGGGGGAGTTTTTTCTGTTGCTGCCATCTTCAACTCTATCCTTTATAAAAAAACAATGTGCCGAGTCCGCATCGCACCCGGTGAGACTCCTAGCTAGACAAGGTTTGCCTCGATAGCCTATCATACCTCTTTTAGCGGGATTCTAGGGATGCCAACTATAAAAAAAGCCCCTTGAAAAACCAACAATCTATGAAGCCGTCCACCGGACTTTTTGAAAAGGAGCATTTTGATGAAATTGGCTAGGTTTTTAGGTAGTTTATCTCTATTACTGTCGATTTCTACAGCCCCTCTTTTGGGACAATCGGCTGACAAGAAACCCGTTGCATTCAAAGTGGCCGGCAAAGACACCTTTATGGAAGAGGTGCTAAAGTCCGATCAGGCATCCTTTTACGAATTAGAAAAAAAGAAATTTGATCTTATTGATCGGCTTGCAAAAGAAAAATACCTAGAACACTTTTGGCAGACCAAGGCCAAAGATTCTGGCAAATCGGTTGCAGAGGCACAAAAGGAATACGAGACCAAAAATCTAAAAATTTCTGACAAAGAGGTAAAGGAAACCCTCGATAAATTTAAAGACCATCCCAGTTTGCAAAAACTCGACAAAGCAGAACAAGAGCGCCAGGTCAGAGAGTACCTAGGAGATCGTAGTAAACGGGAGCTTTATGACTCCATCATAGAGACTGGTCTTAAGAAAGGCGAACTAGTCATCCTTTACCCAGAGCCTGTCGAACCCGTGTACAATGTTACCGTAACTGCTGATGATCACGTCCGATTTGGTCCTGACATCACCGATACCAAACCCATTTCTTGCAAGGCTGATGATTGTCCTATTACGATCGTGGAATACTCAGAATTTCAATGCCCCTATTGCGTTAAAGTCTTGGGCGATGTTAAAAAGACGCTCACAGAGTACAAAGGCAAGATTAGATGGGTTGTCCGGGACTTTCCCCTTAGCTTCCATGACAGGGCACGTCCAGCGGCCATCGCTGCAAAGTGCGCGGCGGAACAGGGAAAATACTGGCAAATGTACACAATTCTCTTTGAAAACCAACAAAATCTTAGTGATGCAGACTTTAAAAGCCATGCCGGTAAAATCGGTCTAGACAAAAGTAAATTTGACCAATGCCTTGCGAGCCCTGGCGCGGTTGAGGCAAAAATCGACCGCAATTTCCAATCAGGAGTGCAACTTGGGGTTTCAGGAACTCCGGCTTTCTTTATCAACGGAAAAAAACTATCGGGAGCTGTCCCCTTTAGCGAGTTTAAAAGAATCATCGAAAATGACTTAGCTCAAAAATCCAAAAAGTCCTGAAGGATTCGATCAGTTCTTTCTTTATTCGACCCGTACTCTAAACTCCAGGCACCGTTCAACCGAAAGCTAATTGAAACGCCGTGCCTGGAGTCTAAATGATATGAGTACCAGAAAAGAGAGCCGAAAAAATCTACGGGTCAAGTTAAAGAGTGCCCTCCATGTCGTTATGGGTTCCATAGGCGCTGAGGTCCGGTACGACGTAACAACCAGAAATATCTCCCATACTGGATTTTTTCTAGATTTTGAAAAACCGGGAAGATTTCCGTTTACTCCAGCGAGTATCTTAGAAATTTGGATAGAATTTGAGCCAGGGGTCGGAGTTTTTTTCAACGGTAAAATGGCTAGAGTCGTCTATCCTGGAGAGGATCGTGCCAAGGAGACAGGGCCAGGGATTGCCGTCAGGATCATCCAGATCGATACCAAAAATGAAAAGATTCTGTATGAGTTTATCGATCGCAAGGTCAGAGAATCAAACGATAAAAAATTCCATGTAGCTTAAACAAATTTCTTCTAAAGTTTGTATTTCATTTTGACGATATACAAAGTATATGGAAATTTAGAGGCTTTTTCCACCACTTACAAGGAGATTGCCTTTATGCGCAACAAATCTACACCCAGGTCAATTGCTATTGGAGCGGTTCAACAATTAAGCGTTGGAACCCAGTATCTGATATGGCTATTTCTTGTAGCCTCTGCATGGTTTTCTGGACTTGCCTTTGGAGCTAAGGAAACACCTATCACCCAGCCTTCTGGGGAAGGACAGTTTGTGACTACAACTCCTACCAATCGGGCTATGGCCGAACTAAAGCTCCGTCAACTCAAACAAGCACTTTCTAAAAATAATTACCATGCTGACCATATTTTAGATCGTATCGAAATCTTACAAAAACAACTTCACGGAGAGCGTTGATGACTCTAAGGCCTGACTCTGGCATAATGGAAGAGTGATGTACAAGGAGTCTTTTGCATGAATTGGAAATCGGTAGCAATCCCCGAAGGTAGCAAGTTGTTTAAATCCCATAGCTTTACCTTTGTATACAAGGGTGCTACCTACCTTTTACAAGTGGATGAACATAGAGATGGTAATTTTACCGGTCACGGTGAACATTCCACCGACAAAAGCAACGTCCTAGCTTCCGTCCATGGGAGCACCTTAGATGAATGTCTCACTCAGCTCATTGCGCGCATTAAGAAATAAATGCACCCGTTGCTACAAAGGCCCTAGAGTTGACAAAGTCCCTAGTTATAGGAATCGAGCGGCTTTACAAGAATCCGGAGATGACCCAATCTTGGGGGCGATGCGGGTTATTGATCAATCAAGCATCCGTTAATCGAAGTTTTATACCGAGTTGGAAGCTACTCCAAGAGATCCTGGGAGTTCGATTAACCTGCCTTTTTGGCCCTCAGCACGGTTTTGCTGGTACGGCCCAAGACAATATGATTGAAACCTCCCATGCCACCCATGTAGCTACCGGCCTTAGGGTCTTTAGCCTTTATTCCGAGACAAGGCGTCCCAATGAATTTATGTTTTCTCACCTAGATACACTGATGATAGACTTACAAATTGTCGGCTGTCGCATCTACACGTGGAAGTCGACCATTGCAGAATGCCTCAGGGCCGCTAAGGAGTTTGGTAAGCGGATTGTCATCTTGGACCGTCCAAACCCTCTAGGAGGAGAAGTCTTAGAGGGGCGAACGTTAGACGATGACTGCCACTCCTTTGTCGGCCAATTTAAGATGCCAATGCGGCATGGGCTCACAGCGGGTGAAGCAGCCCTCTTTTTTAATGAATCCATCCAAGCTGAACTTGAAATCGTTTCTATGATCGGCTGGAAAGCAAAAACCCTTTGGAGCGAGCTGGATCGATCTTGGGTTTTGACGTCGCCCAATCTGCCATCGGTGGACTCTGTTTTTGTGTACCCTGGGACTGTACTCCTTGAGGGTACCAATCTTTCAGAAGGCCGAGGGACCGGGTTACCATTTCAGTTGATAGGAGCACCCTATTTCCGCTCGGGACAGCAACTCATCAACCTGATCGAACGGTACCCACAGGTCTGCGCAGGTCTTATTCTTAGGGAAGCTGCCTTTGAGCCCACTTCGCAAAAATGGAAAGGCGAAGTGTGCAATGGATTACAACTCCATGTCACCGACCCAACCAAGGTCCGTAGTTTTGGCTTGACCCTTGCTCTTATAAAATCAGCCATGGATCTTAGCGATCATTTTGCCTGGCGCTCGCCACCCTATGAATACGACTATGAGACTCTTCCTATCAAACTGATTCTAGGTAGCCACAAAATAGAAAAACATCTTTCAAAAACTAACTTCAATCTTGAAGATCCGTTTTGGAGAGAGGGAATCGACGCCTATGTTTCAAACGTTGCACGATTTCTTCTCTACCCCAGAGAGTCCTTTAGTGATGCAAAATAATCAAAGGGGGGCTCGAAGCTGCTACCCCCTTTAGTGACTTAACTTGCTTGCTGCATGGGATGAAGGTTCCTTAACCAAATCCCAAAATTTTTGACTGCGTTTGAGAGCTTGAAGATCATTGTCTACTCTTGCAGTATATACAAGACGAGGGTCAAGGGAAAATGCCTCGGCAAGAGTGGCAATCGCTTCGTCTCTCCGGCCTAGAAGTGCAAGGACGCATGCTTCGTTATACCGAGCAGTGGCATCATTAGGATCGATTTCGGTTGCCACGGCAAATAGCTTCAGAGCGTCACTAAACTTTTTATTTCTATAAAAAGCTAGCCCCATGCCATTGTAGTAATCCCCTCGATCAGGTTCTAAAACAATCGCATTAGAAAAAGCTTTAACCGCCTCGTCGTGCTGGAGCAGGTGCTCTGACAGAGTCTCTCCAAGCAAAGCATGGTACACTCCTTGTCCGCGAAACTTTAGACTGACTTGCCCAAGAAGTGTCGCAAGCTGCTGATAGGACTTGCTGGCTTTGCAAGAGCGGGCGATAAAATCTAAAATCCCAACATTGGCAGGATCGATTTCAAGCGCCGAAATAAAGCTCTTTTGTGCACTCTGGAAATCTTTAGATCCTAATTGGGCAACGCCTAAGTGAGCATAAACCATTGCTAGCATGGCTGGCTGCATGCTGGTTTGGTATCGACTTAGGGCAAGCGAAAAACCATTAATCGCTAATTTATGCTGGCCCAAAGATTGGTACGAGACGATCGCTCGGTTGATCATCGCCTCTCGATGAAAAGGATCTTCGGAGAGAATACGATCGTAAGTCTTTAAAGCGGCCTTATAATCACCCATTTCACTAAAAGCTATGGCTTTGGTAAGCTGAAAAAGCTGCGATGGAAACTTTTGATTCCATTCCTCCAATTTTTCAATTAACTTAATACCGCTATGTTCAGATTGCAGGATCGCCACCAAGTGGGGAACCACAATCGCACTAAGGGTATCGGGGTATCTTAAGGATTTTTCAAGCAGCTCTAAGACTCGACTGCTTCCAACCTCGGCGGATGTCAGTCGCGCTCTTGTAAAACTAAATCGCCAATTATCCCGTACTCCAAATGCTTCTGCCTCGCCCAAAATCCGAATCGCTCGATCCGGACTGCTCATAGCGTCTAAAATCTCTGCCATAGCGACGTATCCGATCGGACTTTTAGGTTCGAGATCGATCGCTTGCTGGGCCATTTCCGAAGCTTGTTTTAGGAGGAATAAATCACTTGGGTCCTTAGAAAACCGCCGGACCAAGATATGGGACAAAAGATAATGTGCCCTAGCGTTGGCTGGTTGCAGTTGTATGACCCGGACAATCTGGTTCTCAATACTAGAAAGTTGGCTCTCTTCTGAAGTAAAGGCCAATATCTCTAAAGTGACTAAGTCATCGACTAAAAGACTCGCTCGGGCTTTGCCACTAAAAACCAAAACCGTGATAGTGCAAATAAAACTACACAACATTATGAGATCAATTAGAGATCTATCCCGATAGGCTCGTGCTAGGACTTTTAGAGGTCCCCGTTGAGAAGACCATTTTCGGTTTAGTTTCATAAAACACTGCCCCCTTGGAGAGTCTCATTAGGTTTTACCAGTGATTTGATAACAACCCTCCATATCTCATCGGCATTTTCAGATATTTTGTTTAACGATTAATTAGTTTTTATTTTACTGCCAATGGTCTGGTTTCTTCCCTCAAGACCTCCAAAATCTAATAACCACCGATACTAACTAGGTAAATTTTTCATCCCACTAGGCAAATTTAAGCTTAGCACTAGGTTCGTCGATACCTATTAGGTCATCGAAAGGCAAACTACATGGTTCAAAAACCAGACATCAAACCAAACTCTAGAAGAGTAGGCCTCTTTTCGACATTGGCATTATTAGCGATTAGCATAGCGATTCTCTGTAGTTCCATAGTTTTCAGCTACTACATCGATTCGGGGAAGGGCGAAAAAGCCGCTGCTAAACTCAATAAAGTCATCCTAGGAAATGCAAAAAAATCAGTATTTTCAGACAAATCTGGCGCCAAAGCCTCGGCCTACCAAACGACTTCTGAACTGCAGATTCTCAGTGAGTCCATCCTATCCATTATGCAGAGCTACTATGTCGATCCCGACCGTGTTAACAACCATTTTATCTTGTTGGCTTTAGTCGACGTCCTCAGAAAAAACAGCAGAATTAAGGCGACATTAACCCCCCCAGACATTGGAGAGTCCTCTGATCAAGAACTGGTATTGGAGGTAGACCAAAAGGTCTCTCGATGGCCCCTCGCTCGTCCTATGAGTCACAATAACCTCGCGGAACTTTATGTACAGATCACAAAAGTTTTGGAAAAGCATCGGATAAAATTCCCCTTGGCTGACGGTGAAGCTCCTTTAGCTGATAGCCCAGCATCCCGAGAAAACCCATTAATAATTGAACTTTTTTCAAAGACTCTTTCGACACTCGATGCCCATAGCGCACTTCTTTCACCACAGGCATATCGCGAACTGCGCCAAGGTACAGAAGGCAGTTTTGGTGGACTAGGTGTCTTAGTGGGTATCAGAGATCATTTGTTAACCGTCATCAAACCCTTGCCAAAAAGTCCTGCACAGCGGTTTGGCATCAAAACTTTTGATCGTATCGTTGGGATCAATGGTAAGGATACGTTTGGTTTTACCCTCGAACAAATGGTCGAATATATGCGAGGCGAACCTGGAACAAACGTTCACCTTTCGCTGCTTCGCAAAGATGCAGCAACGCCAATCCAAGTTCATCTTAAAAGGGAAATCATCCAAGTTGACTCTATATCAAGCGAAGAGATTGTCTCTAAAAAGGGCTCTTTTTTAAAGATCAATATCGAAAACTTTGCATCTCGAACCTCTCGAGAGGTCTTAACTGCGATTAAAAATTTTAAAAATAAGCACCATGGACAATTAGACGGCCTTATCTTAGACCTTCGCTCCAACCCCGGGGGGCTCCTCGATCAGGCTGTCCAAGTCGCTGATCTTTTCCTGCCATCGGGTGTCATCGTCAGCACAAGAGGTCGACGAGAAGAGGTCGAAAAAGCAGGTAGCGGAATCGATGAAATGAGTTTTCCAATCATGATTTTAATCGACGGAGATTCGGCTTCTGCATCTGAAATCGTGGCGGGAGCACTTCAGGATCACGGGCGATCCCTTATCCTCGGACAACCAAGTTTTGGCAAGGGTTCAGTTCAAACAATTTTTGAATTACCTCAGGAGAGGGCACTCAAAATCACTATAGCAAGGTATTACACACCAAGCGGTCGGTCGATACAAAATATAGGCATCATTCCTGATTTGTGGCTGCAACCCATCTTTCAAAAAAAGAAAAATGAAAATCTCTTAGGTTCGTATCGATACAAAAACGAAAGGTACCTTCGTAACCATTTAGAAGGCACCAAAGAATCGGGAACAACTTCTTTACGGGTTCCTGCATTAAAAGCTTACTATCTTGCGGAATCAACTCCAGACTTAGAATACGATGAAAACGCGCCGAAGGAATTTGACCGGGAGCGGGAAATCGCACTCCTGATTCTTAGAAAAATCCATAGCACTTATAAGGGTTCGCCCACCGAACTCGCATTAAGAGCAAGCCATTGGTTAGGACTTGCAGGTCCTGAAGTCATTTCGAGGTTTAATGATCTCGATCAAGAAGCCATTTCTTGGCTCAACAAGAAACATGAAATCCAGTGGACTAAGCCCAAATGGTTTCATGACGGCGACCTGGTATCACTCCAAATAACTGAGAGTGACGCCGAAGCGACGATCGGTGATAACTACAAAATTCCGTTTTCCATTAAGAATAACAGCCAAAAACAATTGGATAGAGTGAGCATTTTCCTTAGATCTGAACATCCACTTTTTGAGACCCAAGAGATTCTCATAGGCAGTGTTGGACCAGGTCAAACCAGCCATGGACATCTTAGCTTTCTGATACCTAACAGTTGGGAGCCAGGAATTCTCGCACTTAGAATCGGCGTGGCCATCGATTCATGGCCAGTATCTACTGCCGTTGCTAACCAAAATTTGACGATTAATCCACGAAAACTCGCTACTATAAAGGCTTGGACAAAATTAATTGAAGAGAGAGACGGAACTTCCAATGATAGTTTAGAGTCCCAAGAAAAGGCCAAAATAAGGGTAGCTCTTGAAAACAATAGTCAGGTACCCGCCAGCGATGTTGTAGTCAGAGTCATCAATTTATCAGGAAAACAAGCAGTTTTAGCCTCACATCCACAAAACTTAAAAACCATACCACCAAAACAAACAATATTAGTTGATTTTGATATTGAAGCATCACAGATTCTGCACGTTTCGAGTTTAGATTTCGGACTACAAATTGAAAGTCAGTCAATTAAAGCAATTTATAAAGACCATTTCAAAATAAAATCGATACCAAACTCAGATATATCTATTAAAAAAACTCAGAATTTGGGCCACTAATACAATAAGGGCATTCATGAAACCAAAACACAAGATCGGCATCGTAGCGGGGGACCAAAAACAGATCCAGTGTATTGAATTATTCGAACCTCTAAGGGACCAATATAACTTCACGGTGTATGCTTTTGACTATCCCGAAGTTCTTGAATCGGCCCATTATGGACTACCACTAAGGGCCTATAACGAAGATCCTAAAATGCCTGGATTTATGAAAGGGCTCGAAGACCAGCTCTCCGGTATGGATGCCATTATTGCTATCGAAACTTCTAGACTTGCTAGCTTTCAAGGTCTAAGAGCTGCTCGAAAATTTGGGATTCCCATTGGAGTGGTCACTACAGAATACCGACCATTTTTCTACGAAAAATTCCGTAATATTCGAGCCATTCAATGCGATATATACAATAAATCATCTCGATACTGGACCCTCAGCTCAGCTTCAACGGCTCTCCTTAAATTGGAAGGCGTTGCACCAGAATTTATAAATGAACTTGGACCACGTCTCTCTCAGATTCCTACCGATGCTCATATCATAAAAAAAAGACGCAAATTTCGCAAATATATAGAATTAAGTGACGATCATATCGTCATCCTAGCCAAGTTTGATTTGGAGCCTTCGTACCATAGCAGTATGCTTTTGCAGGGATTTGCGCAGTTTCTAAAACAATATCCTGCGAGCTCCAAGATGCGTCTTTTAGTGGTCGGCAGTGGTAGCAAGGCCCAAGAAATGAAATACCTTGCTGCTGATCTTGGAATAGGTAAATATGTTATGTTTATCCATCAAAAATCGACTCCATTTTTGGAGGATTTACTTGCTGCCAGTGATCTGTCGATAAGTCTGTGCCCCGATCATCCAGAGTCTCACGAAGCGTTTCCTCAATGGATTGTGGCCGCGATGGCAAATAGGGTGATCCCTCTTTTTGAAAGTGGATGTCAAGAACTTGAACTCGTGAGTTCTATCAAAAACTTCTTAACACGCTTTAGTTTCCTTTCAAACTCTCCTGAATCTCTTGCAGCCCTGCTTATGATTTACTTAAAGAATCCAGAAGGTCTCGTCAGTCATAAAAATGAGATCTACGAGCACTCCAAAACTTTTCTGATGGATCAGGTCTATTTTGACTCTATGAATAAGGATTTAGAAGACCTCATCCATGATGGGACCAAGATCAAAGAACAACATGGGGCCTTAGCAATCCTTAAAAATATGGAAAACCTGTTTCTGGAGAGTCGATTTACTGAACTGCTGTGTCTCATAGAAGAAACATTACTCCGCCAAAAAGAGCTTGGCCAAAAACAACTCCTATCTGTATTGGGATTTAAGGGCGATACGCTGACCCATTTAGGAGACCTAGAAAAAGCCGAGGAAACCTATCGGTATGGTCTAAGCATCGACCCAGATGACCTCCGTTGTCTGCGAGGATTAGGCCACCTCAACTGGCAATGCCATGCCCATGACCAGGCGCTCAGCTTTTTTAAAAAAGCAGTCCATAAAAGCCCTGAAGATGGCCTATCTTGTTTTGGGATCGGGATGGTCTATAGTCGTTTAGGACTGGGAGAAGATGCCGTTTACTGGCTAGAGCGCAGCCTTCAGGCCCAACCACCCGCCCCTGGTGCATTGATGGCTATTGCCCAAACCTGTGCTGGCCTCCAGCAAACTCTGGTTGCCATCACTCTCCTGAGTAGGATTATAGAAAATCTTGGGGAACACAATATACTCTTGCTCACTTTAGGTCAGCTCTATCTCGCAGATGGCAAAGAGTCTTTAGGAAACGAGTTGATTGCCAAGGCTATGTCACGGCGACCTATGATCACTTAGGTCGGTGACGCGAAATTTAAAACCAGCTGCGTTAGCACCTAGACCCCTGGCTTTTTACCGAGTGCTGCTTTGCGACTCAGTTTAATTTTGCCTTGGCGATCGATATCCAGAACCTTTACCAAACACTCGTCCCCTTCTTTGAGAACATCAGAGACCCGCCCTACCCGACCCTCCGCGAGTTCCGAAATATGACATAGTCCTTCGGATCCTGGCTTAATCTCGATAAAGGCACCAAAATCCATGATCTTTTTAACCGTCCCCAAATAGACGCCGCCTATATCTGGATCCGAAGTGACACTCCTGATAATTGCTTTAGCGGCTTCCGCTGAGAGGACATCAGGGGACACAATGCTTACCAAGCCATCGTCGGAAATATCGATTTTTGCTCCTGTCTCAGCCACGATCTTTTTGACCATCTTACCGCCTGGTCCGATAAGATCGCGAATACGTTCCGAAGCAATCTTAATTTGAAAGATCCTAGGAGCAAACTCACTTAATTCGCTAGGCTCAGAAATCGTTGTCTGCATCCGATCAAGGATAAACTTGCGCCCTTCCCTTGCCTGTTCGAGAGCCTCTCGCATAATTTCTTTAGAGAGTCCACCTATCTTGATATCCATCTGAAGGGCCGTGATTCCCCGCTCCCCACCACAGACTTTGAAGTCCATATCCCCAAGGTGATCTTCGTCGCCAAGGATATCTGACAAGATTGCGTATTTATCCTCTTCCTTGATCAAACCCATCGCGATTCCTGCAACCGGCTCGGTGATGGGAACGCCAGCATCCAAAAGTGCCATCGTTCCCGCACAGACTGTTGCCATGGACGAACTACCATTGGACTCTAAAACCTCAGATACTAACCGAATCGTATAGCCAAATTGAGACTTATTCGGGATCACTTGCGCTAGGGCGCGTTCTGCAAGGGCTCCATGACCAAGCTCTCTTCGAGAGAGGCCCCTTAGGGGCTTAGCTTCGCCAACACTAAATGGAGGGAAGTTATAGTGAAGCATAAATCGTTTTGTATCATCAGAACTTTGAATGGAGTCAAGCCTTTGCTCATCATCTCCAGCACCAAGGGTGACGATACCTACTGCTTGGGTCTCGCCCCGCTGAAAGAGAGACGATCCATGGGGGCGCTTTAAGATGCTTTTTTCGCAGCTAATCTGGCGAATATCTTTAAAACCCCTGCCACCGATGCGGCGACGTTCGTCTAAGATCTGAGACCTCATCATTTTGTATTTGAGATCTTCAATCAGGACTTTGACCATCCCCTTAAGGCTCTTATCCACTGCCGCCGCTGGATCACTTTCAGAACATACAGCTTCAATGATTTTAGCTGATGCTTCCTTAAGTGCCCGGTTACGCGCGGTCTTCTCGTTGACTTTAAATGCCTCTCCGATCAAGTTTGTCCCGGCTTTGCGAACTTTTTCGACGAGTGCAGGATCATATTCTTTTTTAGAAACAACCCTTTTTGGAGAACCGATAAGCTTTTGAACTTCTATCTGAACATCAAAGAGCGGCTTCATCCATTGATGGGCAGTCGTGATTGCTTCAAGCATCTGGTCTTCGCTTAAAAAGTTGGCCCCCGCTTCGACCATCAAAATAGCGTCAGGGCGACAAGCGACATTAAGGTCTAAGTCGCCAGTATCCTTTGGATCTGGATCCAAAACAAGCTTGCCATCCTTCATACCGACCCTGAGGGACGCCACGGGTCCGGCGAAGGGGATATCGCTGACCATAAGGGCGGCACTAGCTCCTAATAGAGCCAAGGGAGCCGGATGATGGGCAGGGTCGTAAGACATCACTGTCGCGACAATCTGCGTTTCCACCAGAAACTCTTCTGGAAAACAAGGCCTTAGGGGTCTATCGATCACCCGGCTGGTCAAAGCTTCCCGCTCGCTAGGCCTGGTTTCCCGCTTGATAAAGCCTCCTGGGATTCTCCCAGCGGCATAAAACTTCTCAATATAATCGACAGTTAAAGGGAAGAAGTCTTGCCCTTCTTTAATGTCGTCTGCCGCACACACGGTGACAAGCACCTGCGTATCCCCACAACTAACCATGACCGAACCGTTTGCTTGCTTTGCGTACTTCTGAAACTCAAGGCGGACCAACTTGTTTCCAAGCTCAACTTCACGTACCAAACTCATTCAATTCCATCCTTTATGGAGCCGTTATGGGGAAAGCGGCCTACTTACTTACGGATTCCAAGGTCAGTAATTAGTTTACGATAGCTTTCAGGGCTTTCGCTATGGAGATAATCCAAAAGCCTACGGCGCTGGCTTACAATCTTCATCAGACCCGTTCGTGAATGATGATCTTTGGTGTTTTTCTTAAAATGTTCGGTCAGGTAGTTTAGTCTGGAAGTCAAGAGGGCAACTTGGACTTCGGGGGAACCGGTGTCTTTTGCATGTCTCTGATATTTTGCCAGAATCTCGGCTGTTTGCGTTGCCGTTAGGGACATTAGAAGGGTCTCCATCTTGCTGGATCGTAAGTAAAAAAGGTCTCGCTCGGACCAGTTAAGGTTCAGTTCTTAACGCAGCCCAAGGGAAAATGCAATGATTTGTGTAGAGACATTTGAGTGCTTGACGAAGGTTGTTAATATTACCATAATTATCAATTGACAAATTATCACCGATACTTTAGTATCGACAACGTTGTACGACAAAGTATCAAATTCTAACGTTAGATAGAAACGAGACATCTCAAGAATCCGGACAGTTTGTGTTCTCATGGTTCAGGAGGGGTCTCGGCGTGAGTCTGTGAATCCGAGTTCGTTGCGAAAGTCTCAATAGTCGCCAGTTCCGTCAGGCGGCTAGTCCAAAACTTGATGGCGGGCATCGCCAAGGGCACCAACGGAATGACGATTGGCTTTTTATGGGCCTTCATTTGAACGCTTTATCGAGGGGAAAATCCTATGCAATTTAAAGTCGGTGACAAGGCTGTCTACCCAGCTCACGGAGTCGGGGTCATCAAACGCATCGAATCAAGACGGATTGGTGAAGTCAACCAAGACTTTTATGTATTGCAGATCCTCTCAAGCGGCGCCACTCTTATGGTTCCTACGAGCGGGTGCGAAAGAGCTGGGATGAGAAATTTAATTTCGGATTCACAGATCGGGGAGGTTTACGCCATCCTCAGAAGCCCCGGGAAAGTCAGCCACACCACCTGGAACCGACGGTTTCGAGACTTCAACGACAAGCTTCGAACCGGTTCTGTTGGTGATATAGCTGAAGTCTTAAGAGACCTATGTTCCCTTCGTGGGGATAAGGATCTATCCTACGGCGAAAAAAAGATGCTCGATAAAGCTCTTGCCATGCTGGTCTCCGAGATCAGTGCCGCTGCCGGCCGGGATACCTCTGACGTTGAAGGTGAGCTTGGCCAAATGCTCATGCCCCATTGATGCAAGGACCACGGTGCCTTAAAAAATAATCCTAGGGCTACCGGGGACCAAAAGTCTCCTGGTACGATCAAAATTCAGTGCCATGCCAAGTCTTGGCCATCCGGCAACAACCCCAATAAACTTTTGAATCCGATTAAATTATGGTTTATTTAAACCTATCTACAACCGTAAAAAAGTGTAGGTAAGCTTGCCGGTAACTTTTCAAAATAAACCAATTGCAGTAATCTATAAAGAGCGGAGCATCGTGGCCGCTCGATTGTTTAGATTGGCTGTTGTTTCAGGTGAAGCAATGGGGCCTTGAGGGACTCGAGGCCTGATCATTCGACACTAACCCCAGCAGGACTTGTCTATGGGTTTACGCATTCGAACAAACGTGCAGTCATTGATTGCACAAAGGCACCTCGAAAACTCCAGCACCGATGTGGCAAGGTCTACCGAGCGCCTTGGGTCCGGATACCGCATCAACCGCGGTGCTGATGATGCCGCAGGGTTTGCCATCTCGGAGATTTTAAGATCGGACATCAGGTCCCTATCCCAAGCTCGACGTAACACCAATGACGGTGTTTCGCTGATAGAAGTTGCTGAGGGCGGCCTGCACGAAATTGGCAACATCATGATTCGACTACGAGAGCTATCGGTCCAGTCAGCTTCGGACACCATCGGCGTCCGCGAACGGGGATATCTTAATCAGGAGTTTTTTGCCCTTAAAAACGAGATCGACCGGATTGCTAGTGCGACCGAATATAACGGAACAAGGCTCTTAACGGGTACCCAAGAAATGCCCGAAGAGCTAATGAAACACCACAATATGCCACCTCTGGAGATTCAGGTAGGCAAAGATTACCACACGATCTCCGATAGCCTCGAAGCGCACAACCCTATCAACGTGATACGAATCGATACCTCTAAATTCAACGCATTTACTGAAGGGGAAAACTCCCTTGGCATCGGTAATACACTAAACGAAGAAGGCACAAGGATCGATTCCAAACAGTCAGCCCAAACGACGATTGGACGGCTTGATATAGCTATGGAACGAATTGCGTCCTATCGTGCTGATCTTGGTGCTATTCAAAACCGACTGGAAAAAACCGATAAATCCATTGCTATTGCCATAGAGAACTTAAGCACTGCAAAGAGCCGGATTAAAGATGTTGATTTTGCTCAGGAGACAGCAGCCCTAACCCAAAGCCAAATCCTACAACAAGCTGGCGCAGCCGTCTTAGCCCAAGCTAACCAACAACCACAGATTGCCCTTAAACTTCTTAATAGCTAACGGGGTCAGCTTTTAGGGATTCCGGTCCCTAACCACACTCGGCCACAAAGAAAGTGGTCGGCCCAGAGGGACTTGAACCCCCAACCAATCGGTTATGAGCCGACTGCTCTAACCATTGAGCTATGGGCCGCTTGATGCAATGGTAGGATGGTTGTAAAAAAAACCAGCGATCCTCGCAACCATTAAATGCACTCCTTCGCTTTTGATGCAAAGGAAGGTGTGCCAAACAAGCTGCGAGAAACCACCCCCACCGACTAACTTTCGATAAAAGCTCTCAGCTTCTTGCTCCGGGAAGGGTGCCTTAACTTTCTAAGGGCTTTGGCTTCGATCTGGCGTATGCGTTCGCGGGTGACATCAAAGTTTTGTCCGACCTCTTCGAGTGTGTGATCGCTCTTTTCACCTATCCCAAACCGCATCCTCAGGACCTTCTCTTCACGGGGCGTCAGGGTGGCCAAAGCTTTTGTAGTCTGCTCAGCGAGACTGTGATTGATCACCGACTCGGAAGGAGAGGATTGGGATTTATCTTCGAGAAAATCCCCAATATGATTGTCTTCTTCCTCACCGATGGGGGTCTCAAGGGAGATGGGTTCCACGGCGATTTTCAGGACTTTTCGTACCTTATCAACCGACATCTCCATCCGAGCCGCGATCTCTTCAGGAGTTGGCTCCCGCCCCATCTCTTGGACCAGGTAACGGCTGGTACGGATAAGTTTGTTGATGGTTTCGATCATATGAACTGGGATTCTAATCGTCCGAGCCTGGTCAGCAATGGCTCGGGTTATCGCTTGGCGGATCCACCAGGTGGCATAGGTGGAGAATTTATAGCCCCGTCGATACTCGAATTTTTCCACGGCCTTCATCAGGCCTATATTACCTTCTTGAATCAAGTCAAGAAACTGTAGACCACGGTTGGTATACTTTTTAGCGATCGACACCACAAGCCGGAGGTTTGCTTCGACGAGTTCACGTTTGGCGTTTTCGGCCCGACGTTGCATATCTGCCAATTCCCGGTAGGTGGATGCGAGCAGATCTGACTGCATGCCACTATCAGAGGTCGTCTTCTGGATGGCCTCGCTTGCGGCTAAACAGTTTCGTATGATCCTTTGCCATTCCCGTTCACTGGCCTGACCGATGGGTTTTTCGGGGGTTGTCTTAACATGATTTAGGAGCACATCCTTCGGTACGCCAACCCTTCGCGAGTAATAAGTGAGGTCCTGTTCTGCTTCTCGCATGGAATTTGCAAATTCGGCCAATCGGTTGATTGCAGAAGTCATAAGTTTGCGGTTGATGTTTAATTCGCGAAAGGCTTCGAAAATAGCGGTCATCTCTTCGTCCATCGGCTGGACAGATAGCCGAGGGGCATCGGATTTCTTAAGGTTCGCTTCGAAGTCATCCACCAACTTGAGGACTTTTTTGGTGACTTTTTTCATTTTTTCCGCATGAAGCTGCTCATCTTTAGAGGCTTCATCGTCGTCAAAACCTTTGATAAACCCTTTCATCCTGATTTCATCGGCGACAAATGCTCGGGCAGCATTGACGATAATATCAAGGCCAATCCGCACTTGTAGTAGGCGGCCTAGCATTCGATTTTCCTGGCTTTCGATTTTCTTGGCGATCTCCACTTCGCCTTCACGGGAAAGAAGAGCCACGCTTCCCATCTTCCGCAGGTAAATCCTCACTGGGTCATTGGATTTTCCCAAGGAAGCGTCGGTCAGATCCTCAGTCGCAACCCGTTCCGTATCCACTTCCGGAGTTTCATCGTCGTCGCCCGCGGTGACACCTTCTTCGACTTCAGGCAAAAGGATATCGTCGTCGCTACCACTGTCGTCATCAGCACTCTTAGCACCTTTACGGGTGCCCACCACGGCTTCGCTGACTTCGACGCCACTTTCCTGGAGAGCTAAGACAATTTCATCAATCAAATCGGGCCTAAATTTTATTTTTTGCTGTTGGAGGGCCGCTTCGATATCTTGGTAGCCAATAGACTCCTTTGAGGATTCGGAAATCTTTTGGAGGTTTTGGATGGCCTTGGCCACCTCTTTGGCCCCGCTATTTCGGGATTCCCCACCCTTTGCGCCGGTGGTTGATGTTGCGGCAGGTCCATGTCCTGTCCCAGTCGCTCCACCGGTAGGTTCTTTCGATTCACCCTTAGGTTTTCCCTGCTGTTTGGCCGAGGCTCCATGCTCCGAGCCTTTAGAGGATTTAGAAGATGGCTTAGGCTCGAGTTTAGCATCGGTTTTTGGAGGCGTAGCCTCTTTTGTAGATTTTGCGGGTTTTTTCGGTGTTTTCTGCATAGATTCTCCCAACTTACCTAGGTGTTTTGGGTGAGTTTCTGGATCACCTTGCATCGCAAGATCCTGAGAAATTTCCGCGCCCCCCTCCCCATGGCCTTCGGTACTTTGGGGTGTATCGGCAGAGGTTGCAGAAAGGTCCGAAGAGGCTAGCTCGCCCTCGGCGGCGGGCTTGGATTTGCGGGTGGCCGCATAGCGAGGTTCCGGTGCTCGGACCATGGGTTGAGCCACTGCCTGAGCCATTGGTGCACCTCCGTCGCTGCGGAGTATGATCCTTCGATGGGCAGGTTTGTGCTGTTGCTGGGAGGTCGTACTATCTGATTTATTAGTGTTTTTTGTCATGTTTTCCAGAGCTTGCCACATCAGAAAAGGTTGACGAAACAGCCGAACTTTTAGCTCCCCACTAAGGGTCGTAGAGACTTCATTCGGCCATACAGAACTCAAAAAGTAGGAGGAGCAACAGGCGTGTGGTAGGTTTTAGTCCCACCATAATTCTATTCCTACAAGATAGCATCTTCACCCCAACAACCACCACTGGGTCAATTCAAAGGTTCCAATCAATAATGAATATTCGTGAATTAGGCAAGGATAAACCTAACTGAATCATTAGTCCAGCATTTTGAGAAGCACTTTCGTCCAATAAACATTGGCACGAACTTTGCTTGAGATCTTTCGCAAGATTGACTCATGAATGGAGAACAGAGACTATGGAAACTTATATGGCCAGTTACAAGGATAGAATCAAGGCGTTTCATCTACTGATCTGCTTTTTAACGACTATTGTTTTGACAGGGTGTATCCGCTCTGATCAGCTTCCCTCAGAGTCCTCGATAAAGGCCGATCAAACCAATCCTGGTCTAGTCGACTATCAAAGCAAATTCCCCGAAATGCCCCTAAGGGTTTATTGTGGCAAAGCTGAGGAGAATTTCAAACCAGTTATACTCCTCGAACGTTATATTCGGTCCCTTGAAGATCCTTTTTATAAGTCTCGAAATCGAATTCTCAAAAGCTCATACCGCCTGTTTCGGATAGAGTCTGCCGTAGACATCGAGATGGGTGTGTCGAAAATAAAAAGTGACTATAAAGATGGCTGGTCCTTTTGGCTGGATGATATCGAAGCCCACTATAACTGGACACCCGGTCATGAGGGGATATCTTTTAAACAATCTGGTGAGGCTATGCCCATCTTCTTATGGTTTTCTTTGAATGAATATCCGCAGCGGCCTTTTTATGCAAAATCCCTAGCACGAAGTGAAAGCACCCATAACCTATTAGCTGGTTTGTTTGGATCGAGCGAAAAGGATATCGAGATCCAATGCAAACCTGAAAAGCTAGTATTTGCCCCTCAAGCGCCGGCTATTGACGATGTGCTGACCCTCGAGTTGGTGCAAAAAAACAGGTCCATACGACGCGTTTCTATGTTTGTGGACCTGCTTTCCCATCGCCAAATCCGCAATGATACCGGAAAAAACCTCTTTGCGGGAGATGTGGCTTCAGGTTTTATATTGAAAAGAAAAGGAGAATGTGAGCCCAATGATATCGATATGAACAAAATTGTTGGTTCCCATGTTTTTGACAAGCAGGGTTTCTTTGTAGGCCAGGTTTTAGAATACAGGGAGGGAGACGGATCCAATATCCTTATTCAGCTGGTCAACGACAATGGTTATGGCCGATTTTATGCTAAGGGACAGACGGATGCTGGTTGGTCTCCCCAACCGCCGAAATTTCCTGTAGGCACAACATTTCTTATGAGTGAGACGTTTAAGAAGTACAAGGAATATATCTCCTCTGATGATTATAAACAAAAATATAATAATCTAAAATCAGCTGAAACCAAAGGTGGCCCTAGCGCCCAGATTTTTAAGGAAAGAACCCAAATCAAGATGCTATCGATCAGCCGTCAGCCCTAAAGCCAGTAGCTGTGATTATTGCAACGACCTCGCTATTCCCATATAATCCGAGGTTTTCGTCTTGAAACCATCGCAAGGCTATCAATTAAGGGCTGGGTTTGCCAATCAAAGGTGATTAGCAATGAGTGGCGGTGGCGAGGGCGAATGGGAACAGGATTGCCGAAACAACAATTGTGCAACAGCCTGTTGCACAAATAGGGGGATAACAAATGGTTAATAAGATATTTCAAATAAAATCAGACAGATGCATCGCGTGCGCTCAGCATAACATTCCTTGTCAGCAATTCCCGCCAGTTTTTTATACCTATGACAGCTTGCCACGGACATAGTACATAGTATGCTATATACTATGTACTATCTCTGATGAGGGCTTCCCGTGGGATACACCATCGATCCAGCGACCCACCTAACGGACGCGCAGCAAAATATCATTAATATTATCATGATATTAGGACAGGCCAGTCCAAAGCAAATAAGAGACGCGCTTAACCCCCCCTTGGGACCAGTGATGGTACAAAGACACCTGAGAAATTTGGTGGCCAAGGGGATTATTAAAAAATTCGGACAGGCGCCAAGAGTATATTATGTTGCTGCTTCTATAAAAGATCGCTCGAAAGACAAGATATGGTCTGTCATTCGCAATTTACCTATTACCAACGATCAAAACCGCATTTTGGCTGCTACATTTGGGTTTGATGCTGATTTTACTTTGTACCGAGGTGATGAGGCCTTTCGCCACTGGTTTTATGCCAAGCAAGTGCCTGCGCTTCTAAAACAAAAAAGTAAGAATTCGCCCCAATCTGAGAGAATCATTGAAAACTTCGAGACTATGCTGCAGCGTTATATGGAAATGATTCAGCATACTGAGAGTTCTAGAGATCCAGGGCTGAATCTTTTCGATGCAACAGAGAGATACCGATCCATCCACAGCAACCCCTCGCTTACAAAAGTTTTCTATCACGATTTTTATTCTCTACCGCAATTTGGCAAAACTCTACTCGGCTATATCGTGCAAAAAGCAAAGATTGGCGAAGAGTCATCGCTACCATATATCAGAGAATTAGCGAGTATCATGACCCCAGTGATCCATCAATTGATCGAAGTTTTTAAATGTGATGCAGCAGCATGGGTCCCACATACGCTAAAAAGGATGCATCCACTTCAAGATATCTTGTGTCGAACTATTGATTTAACAATTCCCAAAATCCCTATTGTTAAGATTATCGTAAAAGATGTTGTGCCACAAAAGACACTTAGTGACCTTCATAGGAGACTGGAAAACGCTGACATGACAAATCACGTCGCAGAATCCAAAAATAAGATTTTAAGTTATAAAAACATCATTATTATCGATGATGCCATCGGAAGCGGAGCTACGATTGAAGCCATTGGCGCTAAGATAAAAAGAATCAATCCGAAAATCAAAATGATTGCCATAGCACCAGTCGGATCATTTAAGGGCTTTGATATTATAAAGGACATATAAGATTAAAAACGTTGCGTAAGGGGGGCTACTTCGAGCAAACTGGCAGCTCATAGCTGATTCAGCACGTTTGAGGTATAATCTCTCCCAGCTCATGAGTCGATTTATGAGACAGATACTTTCGCAATGCTGGAGTCGGGGAAGAAGACCACCCTGCCAGTAGGATTCAACCCTATGGGTATTGTCGCTGTTCACGGCTGGGGGGAGCTCATGGGAATGACTCCAGCAAAAGTTGTTGAGGAGGCGGCTCTGCGCATACTTGCTGTGTACCTGGACGTTGATAAGACAGGGGAAAAGATTTGGTCGGAGGTTAAGGATGAGCTAACGCGGCTCCTCAGAGCTGCCTGAGGCTTCGCAGGCTGAAGTCTAAGAGGCCGATCGACTGGGTCAACGTCGGAATTAGTACAACATCAGTTGGCCCAATGCTTTCGGTGGCGGTCCAGTCATCCAAAAATTTAGAGACACTCCCAGCATTGGTGTATTCCCAGAAGCAGCGAAGACGCGTCAGCGGTCGTAGAGGCCCTAGTTGATCCACAGGTGCAATTGTCCGCTGCGATTTCGATGTCGCAAAAAATTAACAGCTCCCTTTGACCCCACCGTAAACAAATCTTATACGAGGAGGCAAGCGGCGAAGATTGTGCTTTATCAAGTCAGTCAGAAACCTCCAGGACCACCGATAATGTACTCGGAGCTTTTGCCTTGGAGTTTCGCTAAAATTGCTGGCACGTTGTCGTTCGGTCCGTTGATATAGAACGGCTTGCCATCCTTGCCATAGGTGAATTTGTTTTTGAACGACTTGTCGGCCTCGACTACGTATTTTGAATGCTTCCAATCGCGATTGGGCTCAAAACCAAGTCCGTCCGCATATTCGATAGCTCCGAGGATCAGACACCGGGCATCTTGGTAGTCAAAGTCCACCCAGGAGTAGGGCGTCCTCGTCCGCATTTCTTCGATTTTTTGGTACTGCATGTTGGCATTGGCTATCGTGCTTTTCAGACCAAGGCAGTAATAGTCGACAAGATATTGCCCAAACAAATACCGTAAGTTTGGCTGCTGTCGAACGACGAGGATTGAAGCAAGTCCACATTCTTGCCAGTTCTCCATGATCGAACATTCATAGACGGGAAAACTTTCCGCCTGCTTCAGGAGGTCTATGGGATCTGTACCCGCCAATTGCTCCTGGCAGCAGAACTTAAATTTCTTACCACTGCCACACGGGCATGGTTTGTAAATTTCTTGCATGAGGCCTCTCCAATCAATTTAGTTTTCCCCAATAAACATCGGCATCATACTCAATTCGTACTTTGCCATCTACCTGATTCGTCTCAAAGATTATGGTTACTGGATCATAAGACCATGTACTGCCGTGGCGGCAACCATACGGTGGATAACTTGACACTGAAGTGACGAAATCATAACCCTTATGGCAACAAAATCTAAACAAAAAAAACCGGCTTCGTTACCAAAACCGTCGGTGATCTGTAGACTGATCTTACCCGCTGCTGGCAGCTTTTTTGGAATGGGGCCGGAATCAATCTTTGAGCCAGCGCAAGGAGGTACGTTCCTTCTCGCTAAAACCGCCTGGAGTCGTCCCTCTTAAGGGTTACACCAAGCGGAAGCTGTTGGATAGCGATCTGTAGATGGTTAAATGGACCTCCCATTAAAAGCGGGCATAGGCCTTTAACGTCGTGAGTACCGTGGATGGAGCGACAGATTTGTTTCGTCCTTGGAGGGGCTCGTTAACCTCCACCTCTAAAGCTAGGGGCCATTGGACAACGGTGCCGTCGAGACCGACTCCATAAACTTGGTTTACAACTTCGTTTCCTTGTCCTGTCAACACGGTCCCCTCTCGCTTGGAAACGAGGGCTGAGTCGTAGTCATAAGCGAGGCCACCCTTGAGTGTGATCACAGCTAGGGTGGGGTTTAAAAAAGCGAGGGATGGCTTGAGGACGATAAATCCAACTTGCCTGGCGCGGTTGCGAGCAACCTGCTCTTGGCTCTGGCCTTGGGTGCCATAATGCCCCTTACGGAGCATTTGCTCGGTCTGATGTTGCCAAGATACCATGAGGTTTGACAAAGGCAAGATATCAAGATTTTGCCTAAGGGCTACATCGGTGGTACAGCGGCTGGTCGGTAAATCATCTTCACCCAAGTGGGTACAACGCCCCGTGGGCAGCCTGATTCCCACACCGAGAGAGTAACTCACCCATGCACTATCGTAGGCCTGATATAAAAGCCCTAACTCACTATCGCCAATCCCTTGGGCGCCCTTTCTTTCGTAGGTACTGGCACCAGCAAGGATTTTTTGTTCCACCATCCCATCAACCTGGCGACCATAGGCTGCGAGGCCATCTTTGATCGGGGTGCCAGCCTTAATAAAGAGCCCCGGGAGACCTGTGTTAGCCTCGGTCAAATCGATGGGTGCCATCAGGGCGTTTTGATTGATTAGAGTGAGGCAGTTAGCTGGTTGCCCACCGCACGCACCCTTGTCGGCGAGGAGTTTGGAGGTGGCTTTTTCGAGGGCTGGGACCAGAGTCTCAGGGGTGATTCCAGGTCCAAGCTTTGCAAAACTCTGGCTGTAGGCTTTTGACTTGAGGTCTTGGAAGGCCGGTGACCCCTTAAAGTGTGCAGCATCAAGCAGGACTGATTGGTTATGATAAAAGCGGGTGACCCATTGGAGCGAAAGCCGGTCGCTGAGGCCGTATTCCAAGACAAAGGCACTTCCAGTCCCTTTTGCTTTGAAACTACTCTTAGATTGGTGCCCGGCCGCGTCATAGCTCGTATCGCCTGACTGCACCTGGTAGGGAACACGAAGACGGGCAACGCCTTCGGGCAGGGTTTTGCCTTCGGGGGCAATAAAGTGTTTTTTCAGGGTCACCGGCGGTTTTTGCCCGGACCCATAATCCGGCTCCGAGGGAGAGGCAGCTCGCGCCAGGGGACTTTGGACAGCCACATAGGCAAGAGTCCACAGGCAGATCACTAACTTTAAGATAAAGGATTCTAAACGGGAGTCTTTGCGGGGTTTTTGGAAAGCCATAGTCCTATTCTCCTTAGGGTTTGGATTGAATTCTGGAAGCTCGGTGTTTCTTATAAAATCTTCAAAAAAAGATTAGAGACTTTCAGATAAAAATTTTGTTACTATACATAACTATTGTTGTGAGAGCAACTGGAATCTTTTGACATTGGAAATCCACTAGCCCTAGTGGCTAAGACCCAAAAAAATGCTATAGAATTTCGTGCGCTTAATGGCGAACTAAAGGGAGGCCCCCCATGATGGACGAACCGACGCCCGCTGAACCAACCCAACCTATTCAGATGCTATACCGGGGGGGAACCTTGGTTTTTGAAGGGATAAGCCGCGACGTCGCCCAGAGCGTGTCCATGCTGAGCTGGGACGAAAGGACGCTCCAGTACCGGGCACCGGCCTATCGGTATCGCCCTATTTTTACCGAACTCAGACACCGGGGTCTTCAGATCGATGACCAGGCAAGACGCTATGGAACCATTGATTTTAACGCCCAATTCACCCCACGCCCCCACCAATCGGAAGCCCTGGCTGCCTGGATCTCCGCAGGCCAACGGGGGACCGTCGAGATGCCGACGGGCGCTGGCAAGACGATCTTAGCGATGATGGCCATGGCCCAGGTCAAACGGTCAACCCTCGTGGTGGTACCCACTATAGACCTCCTCCAACAGTGGGAACGGGTGATCCAAGGTTGTTACGGGGGGGCAGTAGGCATTCTTGGTGGTGGCCAACACGACATCCAACAGGTGACCGTGACCACCTATGACTCTGCTGCCATCCATATCGAACGCCTTGGAGACCGCTTCGGTCTGGTGATCTTTGACGAATGCCATCATTTACCAGCTCCCCAATACCAGTTTATCGCCATGTCTTCTCTTGCTCCCTTTAGACTCGGTCTGTCGGCAACGGTTCAACGCCCCGATGGCAAAGAGAGCGTTGTTTACAATCTGGTTGGACCTCTGGTCTACGAAGGCAAGATTCGAGAGATGTCTGCGACTACGTTGGCTCCCTATGAAGTGATCACCATACAGATCACGATGAACAGTGACGAGCAAGAGGCTTACGATACCGCGCGCAAAACCTATACGAATTTTATAAAATCCCAGGGCATCAGAATGGACCAAAAGGATGGGTGGATTGAATTTATCAAAAGGTCTGCTCGATCTTCGGACGGTCGCAAGGCCATGAAGGCCTACTGGCTCCAAAAACGCCTCGCCCAGGCGGCTGCAGCAAAAGTCTCAAAAACCTGGGATATTTTGCAACGCCACCGAGGCCAACGGATTTTGATTTTTACCGATGACAACCAAATGGCATACCGGATTGGCAGAGAGTTTTTGGTCCCAGTTCTGACCCACAAGACAAAACTTGTGGAGCGCAAACGAATTCTTGCAACCTTTCGCCAGGGAACCCAGACAGTGATCTCGACATCAAAAGTCCTCAACGAAGGGGTCGATGTCCCCGAAGCAAGCATCGGTGTGGTCCTCTCCGGGAGTGGTGCGGTGCGAGAGCATGTGCAAAGGTTGGGGCGTATCTTACGCCACCAGGAAGGTAAAACCGCAATCCTGTACGAACTGGTGGCAAAGGGCACCAGCGAACACTACGTCAACCAAAGGAGGAAGCAGCACGATGCCTATGAAGGACCCTCTGCCAGTGCGACAACCCGGTGGTAAAGGTCTTTGCAATATCATAAATATCAGGCACACCCGTAATGAGAAAAGGGGCACCAACGATGAGATTCCAACCGAGGGAGAAAACACGCGATGCTTACCAAAGATCACCTGCAAGTGCGACGACGCGCTGGTAAGATTGTCCCCCAGTTTATAGATCCAGAAGACTCAGACTATATTGAGTCCGCAGAGGTTTTAATCGAGTTCTTCAAAGACAGCGTTGGTCTGACGGTTGGTGATTTGGAGGAAGCTGCCCAAGACCTTGGACTCAGCCCACCGATTCCCCTCGTAGTGGTCGGGGGGTTAACCAAACTCTGTATGGATCGGCTTGAACTTCGGGAGGACGATGGTTCTGCAGAGGAGTTTCGTTGGCAGATGCTAGAAAGGGCTGAATCTTTGCGGCAATCGCCCGAAGTTTTGGACCAAAAAGACTTCGAGCTCAGACTAGCACAAACCGTAGACTTAGATATCGATACCATCCGGGATCGCCTTTACCACGACCTACCGGAAAACAGAAGCGTTCTAGGGTGGGATTCATTCACAGCGTCGGCGCTGCTCCATCGATGGAACTGCGCCCAAGTCCAGGGCCTCCTTTTACGAGCAACCACAGTAAAAATCCTGCTACCCAAGATTGCCTTAAAACAAAAAAGAACTTTGTTTAGACAATTGAAGTTTCATAGACTGCTCTCTACGGTCGAGGAAACAAGCAAAAAGCCCCAAGAGACAGGTGATTTTGAGTTCGAACTCAGCGGCCCCCTAAGCCTCTTTGACCAAGGCCAAAACTACGGCCTCCGCATAGCCAATTTTTTTCCTTATATCTTGCATTTTGAGTCCTATCGGCTCGAAGCAGAAGTCAAATGGCAAAACGAGCTTTATCAGTTTCACCTCAACGAAAAATCAGGAATAAAAAGCCACTATAAAAATCACGAACAGTATATCCCTGATGAACTCACAGCCTGCCTTAATCATTTCAACCAAAAAAACCATGGTGTAAAAGCTATTGTCGGTGAGACTTTTGTCCATATCGGAAGGGAGTCCTACTGCTTTCCAGATATCACTCTCACCTACCTCGACACGACCCGGGAGATTCATGTGGAACTCTTCCATCGATGGCATATCAAGCAGCTACGAGGCCGGCTCGATGCACTCAGCAAAAACCCTATCTCCGATTTAAAAATCGGGGTCTGCAAATCCCTAGCTAAAGAACTCGAAGCGGATATCGCTGCTTCGCAGTGGTTTACAAACAATGGATTTTGGTTTAGAGATTTTCCGACCGCTCAAAGCTTGGCGCAGCTCCTTAGATCGTAACGAGCTGATTCTCTAACAGGTCTTGATGGAGTTGGTCGATCTTATCCCATTCGGCGGATTCAGGTAGGGAGCTTTTGACAGAAAGGACTTCGAGTTCGGCAAGCCGAGCTTTTAATTCAAGACTCCAATCAAAGTCGGCTTTTTGTCCATATCTGATCGCGCGCAAGAACTCCAGCGTTGGTCCTTGGAAAGGTAAAGTGATACACCCCTCCGTGAGGAGTTGAGCTGCCTCAAAGGTGAGTCTAAAGGCATGATGAATGCTTTTCCAATCCACGCCAGCCGATACCGCTGCGCGAGAACGGGTGCCGTATTTTCTTTCTATAACCTCCAAAGCTCCAAGAAGCCGCCTGACGGTTGTGGTGGTGTCAAAAGCCCGACCGGCAATCTTTATCAGGTCAGCTCCAGATGCGTTGCTGTAGCTGGTCAGAACTACTGGTCCGATGCCCCCTTGGAGTTGGAGTTGTTCGCCCACCGTGGTCCCTAGAGTTTCCCGGGACTGGGTGTGACCCCAGGCAAGGATTTTTTGAATCATATCAAGGTTATCCCCTTTAATGACTGCTTTATGGGCTTGGGCCTCGGCAAAGCGGATAAAGGGAACAATCGATTGTTTAGAGACAAACCAATCTCGCTTAGCGACCAGGGTTTTCCACTCCTCAGTCGGAGGAACGACGTGGTGTTCTTGATTGGCAAAGAGCAGTTCGAGTTGGCTAGGTTGGCCCTCCCGAGCAAGCTCCATATATCGACCCAGAGAAAAAAACTTGCAATCGATATCATCGGTCGTGTTTCGAGGACCTTCTGAACTTTTGACGCTTTCAGAGATCTCCGCGGGATAACGTTCGATTCCAAGCAGATCTTGCCGTGAGGGCAAAAAAACCCCTAGGTAATCCCGATCTGACTGTGGACCCTGAGTCCCGTAGAGGTGGCTGCCTACGACGATTTTACAGATTTTTTTTCGTTCCACCCTGGTCCTATCAATCTTCTTGCAGATCCGTTTCCTGATTAGTTTAGATCTTGTTTTGAAACGATCTTTCCTACCAGATCATAATCATGGGTTTCGGTGATCTCCACATATTGCATGGTCCCAGGCTGAAGATTCTCCCCATCGTTGATATAGACCAGCCCATCGACTTCAGGAGCTTGAGTCGCCAGTCGTCCCTGCCAAAGGAGATCTGATTCTTGGCTGATGCCTTCGATCAAACAAGGCAGTCTTTGCCCGCGATAGGCTTCCAATTTAGCTCTTGAAATGGTTTTTTGGAGTTCCATAATCTGCTCTAGCCGCGTTTGTTTAGTCTCTTCGTCAATCTGATTTTTCATCCGTCCAGCGACGGTGCCTTCTTCCTGGGAATAAGCAAATACGCCCAGATGATCAAACTTCTGCTCACCAATAAAGTCCACAAGCTGGTCAAAATCAGCAGCGGTCTCACCAGGAAAGCCGACCATCACACTGGTGCGAATCGCAATATGGGGAACTCTTGCCCTAAGCCGCGCCAGGGTCGAACGAAGCTCTCCCTGGTTTACGGCGCGGTTCATCGCCTTGAGGATCGAGTCCGAGGCATGCTGAACGGGGATATCGATATAAGGTGCCAGTTTTGGTTCCGTAGCAAACAACTCGATCAACTCATCGCTGAGATTTTCAGGATAGACATAAAGGCAACGAATCCATTGTAGACCATCGATCTTACTCAGTTCTTTTAATAATGGTAGCAGCAGATCTTCACCACGATCGCGACCATAGGCTGCAAGATCTTGGGCGATGAGATTAATTTCTAAGACGCCCTGTTGCACCAGCTGCTTAACCTCACGAATCACTGAGTCGATGGGCCTCGAACGGAGTTTGCCACGGATGGCTGGAATGATGCAAAAAGCACATTGGTGTTGGCACCCCTCGGCAACCTTCACATAGGCTGCATGCTTGGCCAGGGTATTAAGCCTCGGTAGGTCGTCAGAATACAGGTAGTGGGTCCGTTTAGCGTAGACTCGGGACAGGGGGGACGAGGGGCTTTTTTGTGGACTTTGGCCATCAGCACACTCGTAGAGCTGCTCGATATAGGTCCCAATCTTGGTGAATTCATCGGTACCAATAAACAAATCCACTTCTGGTAGGCCTCGCGCCAGTTGGGATTTATACCGTTGGGTCAGACAACCAGTCACAACAACCTTTAGGTTTTTGTTGGTTTTTTTAAGCTCTGTGGCTTGAAGGATGGTGTCTATGCTCTCTTCTTTTGCCGAACCAATAAATCCACAGGTGTTGACGATCACCACATCAGCCTCTTCGGGAGTCTCCGTCGAAAGCCAACCACCACCTAAAAGAGTGCCGAGCATCACCTCAGAGTCAACCCGGTTGCGGGCGCAACCAAGAGAGATCAAATGGGCCTTTTTAGGAGTTAAAACAACGACCTTGGCATTCTCTTGTGCCCCTTGGGCAGCCTCTGGCTGGCTCGTCGTTTGGTCCATGGTTGGTAACCTCCACTGTGTTTTCATCAAACCTCGGCTTGGCAGACGTGAGTATCATAAAAAACCGCTGGCGAAAAGCGGGGAATTGCTTCGGCTAGGAGGTCGATTCTGGTTTTGTGCAAGATTTAAGTTCAAGCTAGCTCCACGGCTTCGGCGGAGTTCCGCATTTTGCGCCGCACCTGCTCGCCGAGTTGAGGAAGGTGCATCGCGTCACCATCCAAACCTTCGAAGGCATAAGGATTTAGGAACGCACGGCTAGCCAGCATGTTCCGGTCGGCCCCTCCGAGGTCAGCGACAGTGCAGACGGCGGCCCAGTGCTCGCCGATCTTGGTGACTAGCCCTTCGATCGCAGCGATCGCCTCCGCCCGCGGGAGCAAAAACATGGAGGCGGCGTCGAGGCAGGTCGCGAGTCGGCTCGAACGCTTCTGGCCGATGATCGCCATGGCCTGCGTAGCCTCGCCGCCAGCTCGGGGCTGCGGACAGAGGTCATAGGCCGGTGAGAGCCTGAGATTGTTACCATCCCACAGCGCGGCGTGGTTGCGAGCATGATCGTCGGTATTTCCACACAGAACGTTGAAGGCGAGGCGAGCGAATAGCTCTTTCAGGGTAGGCTTCGGGTCGACGAATTCGTGGCGAATGATGCGCGCGAGGGCCTCGTAGCTGGCGTATCGGGCCATCATCTCGTCGAGTTTGAGGAGCGTGAGCGCTGAGATCGTTGCGTGGCGTTGCCAGGAGGTATTGCCCTTCGAAGTGCGATCGAAACGCTCAACGAGGAGGACGTCCTTGTGCGCCGAGCGCACCAGCTTTACCGGTGCGACTACGAGACCCGCGAGCGCTCCGAGGCGCATGGCGATAAACTCGGCTTTGACGACGGGATAGAGGTCGCTCGAGGCGGCGAACTTGGCGATATGCTTCTTGTCGCCATCGACGATCAGGGCTTTTGGGCGAGCCCCACCGATCGAACTGCCGTGATGCAACGCGCGGTCCAGCTCGGGTGTCAGCGGCACGCCCATTTCTACACGCTTGGCGGCAGTCTGCAGCTCGTCGAGGCTGGCGGGAGCGGCCAAACGCGGCACGTAGGCGGCGGCAGATCTTTGAAAGTCGAGAGCGCCGATGCGGTCGGACCCTGATTCCAAGAAGTAGGTCAGCTCGTCGATTCTGGCCGTGTCTGCTTGGTCGCCCTTGTCGCCGAGTAGGTGATTCAGGATGACGCGCCGCCCCCAGGCGTCTGGCGAGGCGTCCCGTAGGCAGCCAGACATCGTAAGGCCATCGAGCGGCCTGAGCTCCCCGGGCTCGAGCGGTAATTCGGCCTTGTGAATCGATATTGCGTTTTTGCGTCCCAGATAGGAACGCCCGTAATTGAAGACCAAGCTCGGACCGTCAGCTGCGACGCGGCCGGCGACGACGGGCTTGGTGGCGCCGGGTAGCCAAATCCAGACAAAGAGCTCGGTCGGTGCGTTAGAAGTCATCTTTGACCTTTCGCTTGGCTCGGATGCTTTTTGGCAAAAGGGCCAGCTTGGCGGTGACTAGATCGATGTCCATGGTGAGGCGCCCATGCTCCGGTTCAAAAAGCGTGACGCCCGTCAATGCCGCTAGTTCGAACACGAGCCCGATTTCGCACTTGAGGTCGCCCTTTTCGACCTTTTTCAAGGTCGCTCGCGAGATACCTGCGCGGTCGGCGAGCTGCTGTTCGGTCCACCTGCGCTGTTTCCGCCCCAACTGGATCAAATGACCCAATAGTGTTGTCGATTCAATTACATAGGGGCTATATGTGCGGATTACTTTGCGAGTCATGTAGATTCCTATAACGGCCACAAAGGCATTTTATGGCTACTATAATAGCCTTTTGAGTGGCTGCAGCCAAGGCGTTTTAATAGCCGTAAAACTATTCCACGGCTATTATAATATCCAAATGAGTGGGCTGCAGCAACGCCAACCTCCAGCGCTGCCGAAAAGCGCGGAATTGCTTCCACTAGGAGTTCGATTCTGGCTAAGATGGAGAGCTCATGGATCATTACGGGCTGGTAAAACCACTTGGAGTTACGATGGACCATTTTGTCAGTATCGATGGGACGCATGGACTAACTTCGGAACTAACCTCGGGGATCTCGCCCCTGGACCGGGGATTTCTCTATGGCGACAGCTTAATGGAAACTATCTTGGTGGTCAAAAAGCACCCCGTCCTCTTTGAGCAACATCTTGATCGGCTGCGTTGGGGCGCCGAGCAGCTTGGGATTCCCTTCCCCTGGACGATGCAGGACCTAGAGTTCGAGGTGCAATCGATCCTTGAAGCCTACTCCTTTGAGCGGGGGTCTTTGCGAATTGTCGTCACAGCTGGAGTAGGAACTGGCTTAGAGCGGACCGCTTTGGAGCCTCTCAGGCCAACAAAAATTATTTATTATGGTCCTTTGACTAATCGCCCACCCTCGGTCTATGAGGCTGGCGTCAGCTTAAAACGCAAGGTTGCTCCCTGGATCGATAGAAATCCGCGCATTAAACTCTGCCACTACGCACCAGAGATTGTTGCGCTCCAAAGGGCAAAAAAAGAAGGCTATGATGATATCCTCTGGAGTCGAGAGGATGGAGAGCTAATGGAATCGTCGGTCTCAAACCTTTTCCTTATTGCTCGCCAGGGAGACCAAGTGGAAATCGTAACTCCTCCAGCACACAGTGGGATCTTGCTCGGAGTTACTCGACAAAAAATGATCGATCTTCTTTATGGTGCAAAAATTCCAGTCACCGAGCAGATCGTCTATAGCGACGAGCTTCCTCGGTTTGATGAGGGGTTTTTGACCTCAAGCCTTTCGGGACTGATTCCCATACGATCCATAGACCGGCACCAGCTCCACACGGCGCGCGGCGGGTCGACTTTTAGACACCTAGAACGCCTTTACCGAACCTGGCTTTCGATCTTTGAAGCATCTAGGTTAGATAGAAACAACTAAAAACGGCTTTCGATCACTCCGGGCTAGGATAGGAGCTGATGCCGACCGTCAACGTTGATGTTGTCCCAACGATCATCGGGGTCACGGAGGGAACCCAAGTTCGGATCATAGACGACTGACCACCTGAAGTGGTCGCTGGACCTTTTACGTAGTAGCGCCGGGAGGCGATGCCATTATCATTGGTCATAGGATTGGGTGGTGGCGGTAAGGGTGCCGCCGCTATTTGGACAGGAGCTTCGACGGGTTTTGTCAAGATAGCTGTTTGAAAAGTCCCGAAATGGCGGGTAAATATACGTGCGTAGCCATTGACGATCTCAATATCACGTCGGGGAATAATCCCTGCAACATTGCGGTTTTCTGCAGCAATGTGGACATTGTAAAAGATTACCAGATTACTGAGAGGATCCGCGAGTCCAAACTGAGGGAATTCACCAACAAGAGAAGAACCCGTGTTGGGAAGCGGCATAGTTACGGAAAAAGGTGACGATGTATCAAGTGCCACGCTAGAGGTGACCACCATTGGTGTGGATTTAGAAGCCACCTGAGAATCGATGGCCAAACTTTGGAGAGATTGGTCTGTAGCAATCTGCTGTCCAGGTTGGACGCTAATCTCCGTATCGATCGCCAAGGACCCCGGGGGGAATTCTATCTGCGATCCAGCGATTTTACTATTTTCTGAGGCTTGGATCACCTGGACATTGGGGTTATTAGCCTCAACTTTACCCTTTGATTTAGATCCTTCCAAAGTCACAGGTACGATCACCCGGTTGATAGTAGCCGACGTCTTAACAGAGTCCACAATCGTGTCGGCAGGACTCCGGGTGTTCTTGGAGCTTTCAGCCTGAGTCTGCATAAAAGATGGTCCCTTAAGGCAGGAAAAACTCGCAAGGGCCACTGCGATTGGGTAGAACAAGCTGTAGCCGACAAACTTGTTTTGAGGTTGACCTTCTAAACTTTCTTTTAATTCTCTTTTTTGTCCGATGTAAAGTCCCATGATTAGACTCCTTGCTGGGTGTGGCGCACCACCTGTTTTGGTTGTTTTTTCGAAGTCGATTTTTTCAATGTTGTCATAACTCCTATGCCTGCATATGATAGATCCTTAAAGTCATATTCGGTCAATTTATAAAAAAATTAACACTCCGCTAGAATAAACAGCAAATTCAATGGTTTGTTGGTACCTTAAAACAAATGATGCCGAAAATATTTGAGCCGCTTTTTGAGACAAAGGAGAAAAAATGGACCGTAACTTAGCATTAGAGTTTGTTCGAGTGACCGAGGGAGCGGCCATCGGTGCAGCGCGTTGGACAGGCCGAGGCGAAAAAAACGCAGCCGATGACGCCGCAGTGACCGCTATGCGTAACTGCTTTAACTCAATCGATTTTTGTGGAAAAATCATCATCGGCGAAGGTGAGATGGACGAAGCTCCCATGCTTTATATCGGCGAAACGGTCGGTCGGGGCCAAAGTGGTCAAAAAAAAATAGAGATCGCCTGTGATCCCTTAGAAGGTACATCGATTACGGCAAAAGGTGGCAGTGAAGCAATCGCCGTGATTGCAGCGGCAGAAGAGGGTGGATTTCTCCATGCACCCGATATGTACATGAACAAAATTGCGGTGGGACCAGCGGCTAAGGGTAGGATCGACATCACAAAGAGCATCAGCTGGAACCTCAAGGCTGTTGCCGAGGGCTTGAAAAAAAATGTCCAAGATCTCATGGTTATCATTTTAGATCGTCCCCGCCATGCCGAGATTATCCAAGAATGTCGGACTCTGGGGACCAGGATTAGACTTATTGGTGACGGAGATGTTTCCGCAGCAGTCGCCACAGCGCAAGCAGACAGTGGTATCGATATTCTCTTAGGTATCGGTGGAGCCCCGGAAGGTGTGATTTCAGCAGCAGCTCTTAGGTGTTTAGGGGGTGATATGCAAGGACAGCTGATCTACACCACCGAAGCAGAAAAAGACCGCTGTGGGAAAATGGGAATTTCGGACCTTAACAAAGTCTATCAACTAGACGATCTCGCCAGAGGCAATGTTATGTTTATTGCCACTGGCGTCACCAATGGCAGCTTTTTAAGGGGGGTAAGATTTAATGGGAGCGGTGCTGTGACCCATTCCATCGTTATGCGCTCTGAATCTGGTACCATTAGAGAAATCCACACAAAACATCACTTTGCCTATAAGCCTAGACATGGATGGTGAATATCTCACGGTGTCACAAATCCGATTTTCACGAGCTTTATTTTTTGCTGCCTGACGCCTGACCTTGGATCTCTTGGATTTCTTGGTCCCGCGTCGCTTTTGCTTTTTCGATGACTGTCTGAACCGATGCTGTTTGCTGGTTTTCGGACTGCTTCCGAACTTCTTCCAAAAGATTATGCCTAGTTGTGTAAGCGGCATTATTAAGGACGAGCTGCTTACCCTTGCGATTGGCCAGGTTAAATATCAGCGGCGCTTTGAGGTTCGCCGTCATATTCTGCGGATTGGACGGGATGGTGATAATCACCGATATCACTGCCTCTTCCTCTGACTTAAGCTCTAGGTCTAAAACCTCTGCTTCAGTCACTTCGACCATATAATCAGGTTTAAACATAAGTGGATTTATCAGTACAAAAGCTATAGCTCCATCATCGACCGACTGGAGCCATTTAAAAGGGGACTCTTTGTCGTGATCGAGTAGCACATATTTTTTGAGCTCTGGAAAGCCAATCAAGCCATGAGGTAACTGGATAAGATCTTCAGGTTTGACATCAATATCACCAAACCTAGTAGTTGTTACCTTTAGCAAGAGTGCCTCCACCTAAGCCACATTGAGGGCCCAAAAAAACGACTAATTGACAGGTTCCTATTTACTTTAACGTATTGAGGGTACTATTTTCAACTGTTATGCCTAAAACTTCACGTATCAGTCGGATCAGTCTTGGTGCGACTGAGGTGTTTATGATGTGTCTTAAGTGGAGCTTGTTCGCCTGTAACATTTTTTCCAATAATCAAAGATGCTTGCGAAACCGTCGTTGTAGTCGTCTTAGATGCTGCAAGATTTTCGTCCTGAACTTTTTGGTATATCTCTTCTCTATGGACCGCTGTCGCTGGGGAGGCTTTAATGCCGATCCTTACCTGTTTACCTTTAATCTGCATAATCACTATTTTTATGTCATCACCAATCGCTATACCTTCTCCGACTTTTCGTGTAAGTACCAGCAATTGAGAACCCTCCCTGGTTCTATGTTAAGAGTAGCATATTTCTAGTTAGTATGAAAATGCCTTGGAACAGAGTTTTTACTGTAAAAAGTTTAAGAGGGAAGGTTGAAGCAGTTTGGTCGAAGAAAGCAAAGTGGACTGTAGAGTGGTTTCGGTGCGTTTAAATTCGGATGTCGCATTGTAAAAATCTGCGTCTTGGACTTTCGATAGGTTAGTACGCAGACTAACTTCCTCTAGGGCCAAACGATCTTGGGCGCTCTTAAGGGAGTTCCACTGGGCCCCAACAGTCGCTTGGCTACTGGTGGTTTTTTCGATCTGGTGGTCTAGCTCCGTCATGGCCTTGTGGATCGCGGTCTTATCATTTGAGGCCATGCCGTCGAAGAGCACTTCGAGGGAATGAACCATATTAAAATGGCCATTCTGGCGATCATCCGGAGAGGCTTCAAATAAATAGCGTCCGGGCATATTGACTTGTCTAAAGTCTCCTGAGGACACTTGTAGATAAAGCTGTCCATCGTCCCCAAGAAAATCCCCATCGAGACTTAAAGGTGGGGTTTGGTTGCGGAATCCCCCAAAGACAAACCTTCCTTTAAAAGTTGTATTGGCTATCTGTACGACCTCATTCATGATTTCCCGGATCTCTCTAGAGGTCGCTTCTTTCGCTTTCGCGTCATTCGTATCATTCGCCATACCGATGGCTAGTTCTTTAGCGCGTATGAGGGATGTCCCCATCCTTTCCAATGAATTTTCTGTCACCTCCAAGAGACCCTTGGAATAATCAATATTTTTTTGAAATTGGACAACATCGGTAATCGAATCTCTGAGCCGGATAATCTGGGTTGCTTTGGTGGGATCATCTGATAGGAGACGAACGTCTTTTTGCGACGATAGCCTCTCCATAGCATCTGCATTGCCTGTCTTGGCATCGTTGACCCTGTTTTGAACGATATCAAATCTCATTCGCTCGGAGACACGCATGAAATTTAGTTCCTTATGAAAGGCTCTTCAAAATTTACCGCTTTAGGCTTAGCACAGTTTCAATCATTTCGTCACAAGTTGTGATCACTTTTGATGACGCAGTGAAGCAAGCCTGCCACTTAATCATGTTGGTTGCTTCTTCATCTAACGATACACCAGAAACGGCCTCTCGTCTTCTATTGAGATCATCTACCATTATTTTGTTTATTTCATCTACATGTCCGGCACGGACAACATCCAGTCCTAAGGCGCCTGCAAAGCTCGAATAGAATTCGTTAAAAGTGACCATGTCTTCGCCGAAAAGCTTAGAATCCTTAAGCTTAATGATTCTATTTATATTGACATTGTCCCCAGGAGCCATTGGGGTAGAACCCGCAGCGATCGCTTCATTGCTCTGTATAATGATATCGTCAAGATAAAATCCCTTAGCAGCGCCATCAATCGAATCAGGCTCCACAAAAAAATTGCGGCCATTTGACTCTGCAAATTGTTTTAGCCCATACCCTCCTCTGTGAACCGAATTGACCTGGGTGGCCACTTCATATGCGAGTAAATTATTGTTATATATTAGATCTGGAATAGTTGTATCCCGGACCCCAAGATACCCGGCAAGACTGCCTGTGGTTATTTTTTCGCCGATATTTCTGACCCTCTGTTGTTCCCAATCTGTGACCGTAACGTCATAAAGTCCGTCGTTTTCTGTATTTCTGATGACACCTACCACCGAAGAATTTCCACCATCCACAAGTGTCACTTGGGACGGTCCGCGAACCATCAGCATACCATATTGGTCTTCGTAATATTGAACATCAATTTTAGTAGATATGTCCCTCAGTAGCAGGTCTCTTTGGTCGCGAAAGTCGCATGCCGACTGTGCCTGGCCGGCTTCACTAACCTGAATCTTGACGTTTAATTCTGCTATTGATTTGAGCTGAGAAGAAAGTTCGTCGGCCACTTGCTGAACTTTTTCGTTAAGCCCACTTTGATGAATCTTCAGTTCTGCGTCTGTTCGCTGAAAGGCTTGGGCTAAATCTTTGGCAGACTCAACAACTGAGGTCCGAACCACGAAGTCCTCTGGAAAATTAGACAAATCTTCCAGTTGGGTCCAAAACTTTGATATTTCGTCAGGAACAGTCGCTTGGATCTCGGGACTAAAAACTAGTTCTAGAGCCTTCATACCTTCGAGACTTGCTTGACTCATACCCCTATCTTGATTTTGCCTAGTCAACTGATTTTCTATAAATTTATCATGGGCCCGGGTGATGCTTCCGACGTAGACTCCATTGCCAATAAGCAAATTGCGGACATCCAGAGGTTCTCGCTGCTTGACATTGACTTTTTGGCGCGAATAACCTTCAACTTGGGCATTAGCTATGTTATGCCCTGTTGTATCGACACCCTGACGTGAAGCCTGTAAACTATCGGCTCCTAAATTAAGGATGTGGAATAGACCAGCCATTATGGTTTATACCCTTACAGAGAAACCGTGGTGTCGGCCTGTGATTTTTTTAGTACCATCGGCGCTATAGGAACCCTCGACTTCCTCTTTAATTTCCTGCCAAAATTTGTAGCTTTGATTGTAGTTTTCCTGCATTTTTGTCACTAATAGCCTGTTGACTTCTAGAAGAGGCTTAACTTTTCGAGCTATCTCAATTAATTTTTCGGTAGCGGAAACTAGATTTTTTGATTGGTGCTCAAGAACCTGATGTGCAAGTGAGTTATCAGGATCTTTGATATAAAAAAAACCGACCAATTCTGATAGATTTCCTGGCTTTTTGCCGGTTATTTTTGCGACTTCATCCGAAATATTAGCCATGGATTCAAATGCCATCTCTATCTTTGCTGTAATCGTTTCTTTTGTATATAGAATGGTTTCAGCATCAGCAATACGACCGGTCTTAATAGCTTTAAGCTCCTGGTCAAGTATTGGGGGAAGCGACTGGTAGGAATCTGCGGCATCGACAATCGCACCCTTGAGTTGAGAGGAGAGTGAAATTAACGACTCAATTTCATGTGGATTCTTTCCAGTCACGAAGGGATATCCTTTCTAAATTGTTTTAGAGAAACCTAATGGGGAGAGATATTCTTAGGTGAATAACCTTGGGAGGCCTTATTCGGGATTCTCCGCAAGCTGCTCTTTGATAGCTTCTCGAAGCATCCCATCTGCGATATTTCCTGAATCAATTTGGTAGGTCCCGTTGTCGATCTGCTCTTTGAGTTGTTTGACACGTTCCTCGCGAACATCAGGGGTATTTTTCGCTATATCAAAGGCTTTTTGCATCGATTGGGCTCTTTCTTTGCCCTTGCTAGATATCTCTACATCAAAGGTACCTTCCTTAAGGGCCGCACTGGCTTTATTTTGGGCGCCTTTTGTTGCCTGACCTTGTTGGACGGGGGTTCCCTTTACGCTCTGTGCCTTTGAACCTTCAGCGGGCGTGGGTCCTAGCTGTGGTCCATTTTTATCGATTCTTGAGGTAGACATAAACGGACTCCCTTCGAAACTCGATGCAAAAAAGAGCGGATATTACACAATATAATTCTGATGGTCAGTGTGATCTAGGATGATCGTATATTAGTATGGATTTATTTTCCCCTTTTTCTATATAAACCGCAACCAGGCTAGTTTTGTCTATGCTTCAACTCTTTGTCCAACTCATTCCATTGGATTTTAATCTCGAGCCGCCCACTACTTGGTGTTTTGGAGGTATGCCTCCTTGCCGAGGTTCTGGTTTTGTACTTTTAGAAAATTTTCAATACTTTCAGCAATCCCAGTATGGCGGTTTGCCGCTAAAATCTTTGAATACTCGTCGTCTAGCATACTGGTATAGATTTTCATAGCGTTGCTTTTAGACATAAGACCCGAATCTGGCACGGTATCTCTCATTGCTTTTAAAACGATCCCCAAAAAGAGAGATTCAAATTCTTCAGCTACCTTTTCAACATTTTCAGGAATCTTGGCATCTTGCACAAGGTCTCGCTTTTTAAACTCGCCGATTTTCTGGTCGAGTAGATTAGGTAAAGGTGCAAAATCTTGAATTCTAGTCATAGAATCCTCATATAAATTTGAGTTCGGCATTGAGCGCGCCTGCTGCATGGAGCGACTGTAAAATTCCAATCAGATCAGGAGGCCTAACTCCTATAGCATTGAGGGTCTCGATCAACTCTCCTACTGTTGTGGCTGGTAGATTCACCAGGCTTTTAGGTCCTGGCTTATTGCCGACTCGAATCGTAAGATCACCATGGGCGATTGCTACCGGTGAAATCATAACCTCATTCCCCATGACGACCGTGCCGGTTCGTTCGTTGAGGACAATCGTCGCTTTAGAATCTGTTTCAACTTTCAACGATTCAATTTCAGCCATAAATTCGACAGTTTTATCACCAAAAAACTCAGGAATTCTAACAATAAGGCTACTATTATCGACCGATTCCGCATAAAATCCATTGAGGTGTTTATTGACGACTTGGGCCACCCGAGAACATGTGGTGAAATCTGGATTGTTTAATGTAAAAGTTATCTTTTGGCTACTATCGATCACTGGATTAAACTCTTTTTCGATAATTCCACCCGATGGCGAACGAGCCACAGTCAACACCTGGGGGCCGGACCCCGAGGCCTGTCCCACGACAATAGGCCCTTGGGCCATAGCGTAGATCTCACCATCCGCAGTTTTTAAGGGGGTCAGGACAAGCGTACCCCCAGCCAGGCTTTTAGCGTCGCCTAAAGCTGACACTTTGATATCAATTCTTTCGCCTATTTTTGCAAAGGGTGGAAGCTCTGAAGTCACAAGGACAACCGCAGAACTCCCCGATACGACATCTTCTAAATTTGTTTTCATGCCCATTCTGGTCAACATATTTGCATAGGCTTTATTGGTCGATACGGATTTTTTAGAATCGCCCGTGCCTCGTAAACCAACTACGAGGCCAAAACCTGTTAAATAATTATTTCTCAACCCCCTTACCTGGACTAAATCTTTAAGTCGCACCGACACACCATATACAGGCTTTAGACCTAAGCAAAAGCCAATGATCACCATAATAAAAGTGGTGGTCTTATTCATCTTTGCTGCCCTTTTTTTCCGAAGACTTCTCTTTTTCTGCTTCAGCAGCATCTTCTAATGCCTGTTGCTGTTCTTCTATAGTTTGTTTTTGTTCTTCAATGACTTCTGACGATTCTTCAATTTTTTGCTTTGCCGTTTTTAGTTTGTTTTCAGACTCTTGTCTTTTTTGAGATAGTTCTTCTCTTTGTTTGGCTATGAGCTTGCGTTCGGAACTGAGAGTTTTGATCCGTTCTTCCAGTCTTTGCTTAGTTTCTTGCATTTTAGATCTTTGATCCGCAAGCTCAGCAGCAACTTTTGATTTAGCTTCGTTGAAACCGCTCAAACGCAGGGAGTATTCGTCTTGCCAACCCGAAGAGTGCCGCTGTATCGCCTCATCCTCGCGAAATTCGTTGAACTTGACCTCAGTGAGATCGTCGGTTGTTAAAGGATCGCCCGATGCCAGTTTTTCGTAAGGAATTTTGGCTTCAGCAGATAGATTATGAAAATCGTCGACGGTCTGGGAGTTTCGTTCGACCAGGGCAAGCACATCACCATTTGGATATTTATGAGTGATCTTCATCTTAAAATCTTTAAGCAGTGACACTTCACCTTTTTCTTTAGGAGCTAAATCAGGTAAAGTCTTTAATAATTCGTCTTCTGGCACAGCTGGATCGCTCGGTTTAGGCGCGGAGGTAGGTTTGGCATTTGGGTCCTGTGTATTGTTTCGAGTTGACGCAATATTGACGGTCACATATCTACCAACCTTCATAGGACTGGCTGGTGTAAACAGGTAATTTCCTTCGCTCTCAGGATTGAAGAGTGATCCCGTCGTATTCGGCTTATCTCGACTCTCTATTGAGATCTTTTTCTGTTTTACGTAAATCTCAGGTTTTGGTGAGTTTTCATCGTTTCCACGGCTCTGGCCAACTAGCTTATCGGTAGGTTTTTCAAAGAGATCTGGATTTCTGCTTGAGTATTTGACCACAGTTGGATTGCATTGGATCAATACAAGGGATCCCAGCAGGGGACCTATCAAGATCCAAAGTTTAGTTGATTGAATTTTTACCATCAAGACCTGCCAGATTTTAGGGATTTGTGACAAGTGATCCGGATTTTATCATTTCAACGTTTTGTTCGTCTAAAACTTTTGCCTTAAATATTTTTTTTGAATGAGGGTAGCTAATCTCTATCACATCCCCTAGAGACCCCTCTTGGAGACTCTTACCCATAAACCCAACGACTAATCCAGTCCCATTGACAACCACATTAACCGATTGGTTTTTGCGAATAGCTATGGGAAGTTCTGTATTTTTGAGGAATAAGACGCTACCCTTTTTAAGATCTATTTTGGTTTTTCGCCCGACAAGTGACTTGATGGTATCATCTGGGTGATTGAATCCATGGCCTTCGGTGATAGAAATGATAGAAACAGGTGTTTTGGTTAAGTCTGAAGAGACGATCGTACTCCCTCTAGGTAAATCCCTCGTAACAGCAGGAACCAAACGTCTTAGGACAAACCATACTTCGGCTTGGTAGGTATTTTGGGGTTCTTCGGAGCTTTCATCAAAAGCCGCCCAAGTTATGGTCTTTTTTCCATTAAGATTGGATTCAATCCAGCGGGAATCCGCAAGATCTTGGTCGTTAAAACCTACGGGTTCAAGACGGGCAAATGGATCCATGACGTTAATTTTAACTTTAGTGACCTCTACCTCGAATCCCAGATTCTTTATGGGATTAAGTCGCGTTTCGAGCTTTGAAATCAGCAACTGGTCAAGAGAGTTATGAGAACTTTTTAGGTAGATTTTAACCATTGGAGACCCATGGACTGAAACAGCCACCAACGGCCATTCACTTTCGAGGGTTTGGAGGATCTTTGATGATGTCAATTGGATATTGGTTAGATTTTCTGTAAAACGTGCGACCTCGATCCCATACCCTTCCTGGCAGACGAGTTCTTCACCCATACAGGTTCCGATATCCGATAGATAGATACGACTCTTATCAAGGGTAACTTCTTCTTTTAAATGAATAACGACTTGGTCTACGGGGGCAAGTTCATTTTTTGGATTCGATAGCCCTCGCTCTAAGGTCATCATCCATAAAAAAGCAGTAAGAATAGGTACAATCATGGGCGTGATTCCAATACAGACGCGAGTGTTATAACACTTAGCGGATTGCTACCGTGGCTTGCAACATTTGGTCTCCTGTTTGGATGACTTTTGAATTCATCTCGTAGGCTCTTTGTCCAGCGATCATATTGACCATCTCTTCAACAATATTGACATTAGAAGATTCCAACTGTTGGTGATAGATGGCACCCATACCATTTTGGTTTGCTGTGCCAACGATAGGCTCTCCACTTGCAACCGTGGCAGCAAAAAGGTTGCGCCCCTTGGCTTGGAGCCCTACAGGATTGATAAAATTAGCAAGTTGGAGCTGCCCGAGTTCGAGTTTTTCATTGCCTACTTTAACGGTCACCACACCGTCAAGCCCGACGACTAGTTCTGTGGCGCCGGCAGGTCTGACGATTTCGTCGACCAGAGGAAAACCATCTTGATTGACCAACCGTCCGGTATTATCCCATTTAAAGTTGCCGTCCCGGGTATAAGAAATAGTCCCATCATCGAGCTGGACTCTAAAAAATCCATCACCAACGATCATCATATCCGAATCGTTTCCGGTCATGCGGAAACTGCCGGTGGTAAACATTTTATCCACAGAGGAAAGCTTGGCTCCTGATCCGATTTGAATCCCGCCGGGCACCACAGTGCCGGTGGTCGCGTTTTGACCAGGCGCTCTGAGGGTTTGGTACAATAGATCGTGGAAATTTGCCCTCGATTTCTTAAAGGCAGTGGTATTGACGTTGGCCAAGTTGTTAGATATGACGTCAATGTTTTGCTGCATGGCCTCCATGCCCGTGGCCGCAGTGTGGAGTAATCGCATCATAGTAGTTTTCTCCCCTTAAAAATATCCTTAGGCTCTAACAGCCCCCAGATTATTGCTTGATTTTTGCATGATTTGGTCAAATTGGCTGACTGCCTTTTGGTAGGACTCGTAGGACCTATGGGCGATAATTAAATCCGTTAGGTTTTTAATGGCGTTAATATTGGAACCCTCTAACCAACCCTGCTGGATGGATGGGGATCCCACCGCGATTCTCTCCTCCGGCGGTCCACCAAAAAAGAAGAAATTATTGCCCACCCTTTCGAGGCTTTCATCATTTTTAAAGGTCCAGCAGTTGAGTTTATCGACGAATTTACCGTTTTGCCAGACCTCGCCTAAACCTCTAATTTCAAATTGGCCATTACGCAGGGGGATGGATCCTTTTTGGCCAACCACAGGATAGCCATCCTTTGAAACCAGCATTCCATCGCGGGACAATGAAAAGGATCCGCTCCGCGTATAGCGAGGCCCATCTGGTGTTTGCACTTCAAACATTCCTTGGCCTTCAATCATAAAATCAAGGGGATTCTTGGTTTCAATGGCAGGCCCCTGGGTTGTATCCCGCTGCAAATCAGCAACCCCGACATAGAGGATTTCGTTACCTTTAAGATACTGAAGATCCTCGATACCAACTTTATAGTTTGCTGGCGGAAGCGGATCAGTATACCTCTTTTCAGGCTCAGGTTCTAAGACGGTAAAGGTGATACGGTCACCCTTAAAACCAACCGTGTTGGTGTTCGCCATATTGTTGGCGATAATTTCCAAAACTCTGTCTTGGGCCAGAGCACCAGAGAGGGGGGTGTAGATGCTTTTTAACATAAACTCACCGAAGGCCGTGGGTAAAAAAAGAAAGGCTCCCTTAACAAGAGCAAAGTTCATGCCAGGCAAATCCGCAGAGATCCAGGTTTAAGTCTCGGGCTAAGATCTAGTTAATCCCGCAGGAGATAAACTCCTCTTTTGGAGATTCCTAAATTTTTAAGTCGTCAAAAGATTGGTGTTTTCAAAAGATGAAGAGTCAAAATTAAGGTGCCAAAATTATGACTCACCAGAGGCAACAAAAAGGATTTAATACCGGAGAGTTGTCAGAATATTTTAAAGTTTTTTCTTAAAATCCCGATGAGGTAGCGGCGAACATTTCAAAGTGATATATTTCAGAATGAAAAAAAGAGAAGGAATCAGACAATGGCAAACCAATTTGAGCAGCAAGATGACAAAGTCCAAAAATATGGCTTTAAGAAATTAGCGTATAGCAAAGAAACTCTTTTTGAGTACCGTCCACTAGTTCCTATCAAGACGGAAGAAGATTATCAGGCAAGTATGGATAATCTAGATATTTTAATGAATTTGGCTCGGGATCACGAAAAAGAGTTCAATCGCCTCACAAGAGATGGCGCTTATTTGGCCGAGCTTGCTAAATTTATTGAAGAATACGAATCTAATGCTGCTCCCCAAGATGATGAAGTTACTGGACTGGAAATGCTTAAGTTTCTTATGGAACAGAATTCTTTAACACAAAAAAGCCTATCAGATATGCTTTTTGGTGGTCATCAAGGAAACTTATCTCAGATACTTAAGGGTAAACGAGAGTTAACTGTCGACCATATCAGAAAGCTTAGCAAGCACTTTAAAATATCACCGGCAGCTTTTATTTGAGAGTTTTAGGTACAAAAGTTATTACCGAAGCTAAAAAGACTCTTCCAGCTGATGCTAGAGTAGGGCTTAATGCCTGGCTCAAACTGATGAAAAACACAGACGCATCAAATCCTCTCGATATGCAAAAAATCTTTTCCTATATGGACCCCGTTCCACCGCAAACTGTTTTCAACATCTGTGGAAATAAGTACCGACTTATAGCAAAGATAAACTATAAATTCAGAGTTGTTCGAGTGCAATACGTATTGAGTCACTCTGAATATGACAAAAATACTTGGAAAGAAAAATAAAGGTTATGGTTGAATACCCCCAAACTTCCATACAATCACCGACCGCCCGGGAATTTTCCACAGATAATGATCGCCTAAAACCTTGCAAACCTCGCCATCTTTATCGCTAAATTCCCTTGTTTGTAACTGATCACGACAATCAACCGAACCCACCACTCCAGAGATATCAAATCCAGTCCCTTTGGAGGTGTCGTGGCCGTCTGGCGCAGCAAAGGGTCTTTCGGGCATTTCAAACTCCTGCTCGGTTCTTCCGAAATTTAACATGCCAAAAATGGATTCGCCGGATGAGTTTTGCCAGTGGTATTGCAAAAGATCGGACGTTGAGGGTAATGAGGTCAAAGCATCCGCGAATCCTAAAGCCGAAAGAAGGATCTGGGAAGAGTCGGGGCTCTCTTCGGGCACAAAACAAAAATGAGTCAATGTTCCGCCAGGTGATCCCTTATCTGAAAATGTATCTTCTAATACCTGGTATTGGATGATTGCTGGAGAACCCTCGTAGATTCCCGAGGTGAAATGGGCCAAGCACCCCCAATGGGTCGCATTTTGAATGGAGATTTTTTCGGCCCAGATGCTACCCTTTAACCTAACTTTTGAGTTATGGACAAACACCTCATCATGTTCATCCTCAGCCAGAGGGCCATGCTCGACAAAGCAAAAATCAGCATCGCCTAGGGGGCTATGGGGAAACGGGCTCATGCCGTTGTTAAGCGTTTTCATCGCGGTCCGCGGCATCGTCAGGATTTTACCACCCGCAGCGATAAACTCAGCCATAAAAGTCCGGTCCTGCTCCTTCCACTCAAAAGCGTAGGATGGTATAAAGAGACTACGAACTTTTGTCCCATAGGTCACCCCAAAGGGATCCTGACGGCACAAAAATTCTCTGGCTGCTCCCAGATGAGGCACCATCATCACACCGATGCCTAAACTAAAAAGAGGCTGAAGCCAGCTTTCTAAAAGTTTTTGAAACCTCCATAGATGGGTCTGAGGCAATATACTGTGGGCCCAAATACTTTCAAAATCGTAGACAACCAAAACTCTGACGGGAAAGTGAAAAGGCTCTGACCCCGGAAGATGGGTCGAGACCTTGGTAAAAAACTGGTGTTGTGCCGCGATCATAGCCTCTGCGGAAGTAGTTTTGACGCGAACATCGTGGGACCTTATGCCTTCATGGTACTGCTCAGACCCTCCATAAAACCTTTGCCAGCTAAAATAAAGTTGGGTAGAAGCCCCTGAAAAAGCCGCCTGCATCCCCCAAAGGAACAGCCAGTCAGCAGCAAAACGGCGATTAAGGGACTGCCAATTGACTTGTAATGGTTGTTGCTCCAAAATCATAAATTTTTGATTGGATTTAAAGGACCGCATCAGAGCAAATTGGCATGCAGAACCCACTGGATTAGGGCGTTCTGAAGTCTGGTAATGGTCATAACCCACCACGTCGAGGTCTTGGGTCATCGTCCATAAACAAAGATCTTCAAACATTGGGATATAATTGTGGGTTATCCATCTTTTAGGCGACTTAGTGCGCAGGACCTCGATCTGAGCCTTTTGAAATTGAAGGAAACCATGAGTCATAAATCTATAGAAATCTAGCTCTAGATGTGGATTGGGGGGATTGAGGGTGGTCTGTGGCAGGATGATCTCAGAAAAATCTCGATAGTTCATAGACCAAAAGGCATTAAAATGAGCCTTGTTTAGCTTATCAAGATCGCCTCCATAGCGATTCTTGATCCATTTGCGAAAAGCCTCTAGGGAATCAGTCGTAAAAGACCTTGAAGATGTGTGATGACCAAACTCGTTGTCGACTTGCCAACCGACAACAGCGGGGTGGTTTCCAAATAAATCACCGTAGAGACCGCATATCCTGCGGCTTTCCTCTAGGTAGCGGCTGCTCCACGGATCATAATGGCGCCTCCCACCAAAAGGGATCCGGTATCCATGACGGTCAACCAAAAGGATTTCAGGATATCGGTCGCAAAGCCATTTTGGCGGGGTCGCTGTGGGAGTACAAAAAAGCACCTGAATTTGCCTTGAGTGGGCTTCATCAAGAGCTTTCAGAAACACCTGGGGCCGCAATTCCCCTGGACCAGGCTCTACGTGGGACCAGCTAAATTCGCCCATTCGAATAAGCTTAAGCCCTAACTCCACCATCCGATCTAAATCGTTCTTAATTTGGACATCTGGAGACTCCTGTATATAGTCAGGATAGTAGGATGCACCAAGTGTTAGCCAGTGGTTTTCCAAAGTCGCTCCCCTCGTGGGTCAAAGTCTTTAAATCCACACTCTAACCAACTTGACGGAGCATCTGAGAGACGTCAACTATCATTTCTTTTTAACTTAAATCGGTGCGGGCATCTCCAGCTTCAGTCCATTGATGATGTTACGGACCTCAAGGCACACTTCGGGGCTTTCCGTATCGACACCACTACTGAGAGCGAGGCCAGTTCCCCCATTGAAATCTCCCGAAATGTAATTGAGAGTCAGAGATCCAGAAGTGCAGGAACCTTTCAGCCCGGCACCGCCAGTAGGTTGAGATAGGGTTTTTCCAGTGGGTAGACCTTTTTGGTCTAGTGCTGTTTTGATCTTAGGACAATAGGTGGTTTCCAGTTCAGTGGGTTGACCATTGATCATCCCGCCAGACATTTTAAAAGGCTGGACCCTGCCACCAAAGGCAAAGGAGATATTGAGGCCACCTTTGCAATCAACCGTGAGTTTGTGGGTCGGCTGGGGACCTGGTGGTGGTGGGGGAGGTGGGGGGGGTGGGGTCGGAACCTTTGGATCCCCTGCAGGGCTTGGTGGTGTCCCAGAAGTTGGATCGGTAGAGGTTTTTGTCGAAGTCCCTGGATCACTCGTCGTTGTTCCATTATTTGGGGTCTGGATTTCCGTGGGCCCGGCTGGAGCCGTTGTGCCAAGAGATTCCGGCGATGGGCTTGAAGTCTCTGGCGCGCCTTCTGCCCTTTGGGTTTGATCCCCATCCGCTGTCGTGGCACCTTTTTCGACAACATTTTTGTAATTTTGGTCGGTCTTTGGAGTTGGAGGTTTAGATTGATCACATCCGATCCAACCGAAAGCTACCAATCCTGTCGCCAGGAAAGTAAACAGGGAAACGGCAATACGCCATCTCCCACTCTTGCCCGTATAGTCAGATTTGTACCGCGCCGATGGTTTCATAAAGTCTCCTTTCCTAGACATCTTACTATCTCATCGGAACGAATCCCGTCTGTCTGTAGGAATTCCCTATTTTTATTTATAATCAGATAGTTATAACTTTACATTTTGAGTCTTCCTAGATTCACTATGGTTGCTCAAAGAAAACCAGTATGATTGTAGGGAAGCCTTTAGGATCCTTTTCAATTTTTTGTCTCCGATTCACAGATGACTTAGGTTTAGGGAGGTTTTATGGGAACGAATCAAATGGGATCAAACCTCTGTATACTGCTCAAAAACTCAGTCGATATGTTCCCTGATAAACTTGCCCTTAGATCTTTTTTTCAATCCTGGACCTACCACGACCTCTGGCATGAAGTCGGCCGCATCTCCAATGGATTTGACCATATCAGCACGCCTGCAAGGACCCATGTGGGCATCTTTCTGCCTAACTGTGTCGAATACACTTTATTTTATTATGGAGTCCATGCCTCAGGACGGGTCATCATCCCCATAAATCCCATGCTTAAACCTGAAGAACTGGCTATCCAACTTGACGATGGCGATGTCCATGACCTCGTCACGATCGACGCGCTCCTCCCCACGGTATCAAAAGCTTTCGCCCTCGCTCCTAAACTCAAGAGATCGATTCACAAGATCGTACTCATTGATGGTCTCAAACACCATCATGATCAGCTTGATCCCCTTGAAATAGACCCTGACCAATTCATTACCCATAAACAACTCGTCCATGATCAAAAAGCATTGAATTCACCTTTTCCTACCCAGCCGCAGGACACCGCCGTGATCCTATATACCTCGGGCACCACGGGTAAACCAAAAGGTGCTGAACTCTCTCACGCAAACCTCATATCTAATGTTGAGACTCTAAAAAGTCTCCACCCAAAAATCACCGCGCTTTCCTGGAACGCTCTGCTCGCCCTCCCGCTCTTTCATAGCTTTGGCCAGACTGTAATCCAAAACACCACTCTCGCCCTTGGAGGTTCGATGATGGTGATGGAACGCTATGACCCCTGGCAGGTTGCCCAATGGATAGAAACCCACAAAATAACGGTCTTTGCTGGTGTACCGACGATGTACTATGGCCTGCTCCATCACCCTTCTATCACAGCACAGATGCTTAAAACATTGCAGCTATGCCTTTGCGGTGGAGCTCCCATGCCCGAAGATGTTATGAAACGCTTTGACGAAACCTTCCATGCAAACATCGTAGAAGCCTATGGTCTTTCCGAAACATCTCCTGTGGCGTCGATCAATCCACCTTTTGCGACCAAAAAAATGGGAAGTATTGGTAAACCGATTCCAAATGTAGAGTTTCGTCTTATAGATGGACAGGACCAGATCATTGAGTCCGCAAATATCACGGGCGAGCTCTACATCAAAGGACCCAATGTTATGAAAGGCTATTATAAAAAACCGGCTGAAACCGCCGAAGCCTTACAAAATGGGTGGTTTAAAACGGGGGACCTTGCGGAGCGGGATACTGATGGGTTTTATAGATTGGTCGATCGGGCCAAAGACCTTATCATCCGCGGAGGTTTTAATGTTTATCCCCGCGAAATCGAAGAACGCCTCCACACCCATCCCGATGTCATCGAAGCCGCTGTGGTAGGCATCTCAGACGACAGACTTGGGGAAGAAGTCTGTGGCTATGTTTCACTTAGACCCGGAGCTAAGACGACCGAGCAGGATCTTGTAGAATTTTGTCGAGAACATTTGGCTGCTTATAAATATCCACGGCAGGTTCACATCGTCGACTCTTTACCCAAAGGACCGACAGGAAAAATCCTTAAAAGGGTCTTAAGGGACCAATCTGCGCCAAACTCAAAAAACTAACTCCATTTTTATTACGAGGACGATTTTAAGATTCGAGTGACTGCCGGACAAAGAGCTGCCATCCATAGCTCATAGCCCAATCGAGACAGGTGTAAAAAATCCGGGCTCACCTCGGGCTGGAGGATGGTGGTGCCCCCTAAAAACAAGGGTGACAAATCCAAATACACGACCTGCCCCTGGGGCCACTCAAATTGAGCCAGCATCCGGTTGACGTTGCTGCGTTTGAGCCGACGGCTGGTATCGGCATCATGATCCATAGGAAAAAGGCCTAAGAGTAAGACGCGGGTTTCGGGAAATTGTCCCAATAACCGACCCACCATCAATTTAATCCCCGCAGCGATTTGTGCGGCTGTTTGACTTCCATTGTTGGTCCCACCTAAAAAAACTACAACTTTAGGTTTAATCCTCGCGAAATCTCCTTGGGACAGGCGCCATAGCATATGTTGGAGTCCATCGGACCAAATCCCTCCATTAATCACCCCCTTTAAAACTTTGCAGCGATCCAAGAGATCTTGGTGACGGCGCCAACCCTGCATAATGGAGTCCCCGAAAAACAAAACCTCGTGATGAGGATGAGCTACGATCTCCTGCTTGATTTTGTCCCGGAGTTCGTTCCATGGAACCTCAGACTTTCGATCCTTAGGTATTAACCATCGGGTATCGGGCGACTCCATCGACTCAAAGCCTTCCTCCCCTGGACCTTGGTCTCCATGTTGGCAACTAACACCCATCGCAATGCTCGCTATCACGCACAGGAAAAGTGGCAGAGACCTGATTGCCCCTTTCATCCCTTTCCTCCATAGACTATTTGCAGGATAGATATATTTTTTGCACATCACGATCTAAGAGACCATTTCAGAAGTTTCATCTTGGAATTTTTGGGCATCGACTCGGGCTAAAAGTCTGAGGATTTCTGCGACTTCTAATGGCTTTAGGACCACTTGAAAAACATCTAAGTTTAGAACCTTTCGCAGCGGCTCAATCAAATTTGGCTGGGACGTCAGCATTAACACAGGATGAGTATGATTTTTTAATTTCTGAAGCAGTTTTTTCAAGTCATCCATGGGCAGCCCATCCATGTCTAAGATCACGGGTAGTTTTTGTTCAATCGCCCTACGGATCAAGATGTCATTTTCTGCATCAAGGACCGGTCGGATCGATAGGGCTTTAAGAAGCTTTGAATAGAGGTCTCGGGTATCCCCAATTCCGACTACCACGACAACCAACTCCTCTAACCGAAGGGCTCCTGCATTGGCTTGTCCACTGGTCATCCAAGCCAAAGCCAAATCTGTCACAGTGATCATCCCCAAGATATCATTGACATGGGTGCCTCCGAGGGTGATCGGAAAATGCCTGAGGCGTTTCTCTACAAAAAGTTTTCTCATATCTTCGAAGATCGACTCAAGCCTGACCATAATAACGGGTCGACTCATAACAGCCATCGCTTTTGCTGCCAATTTACCTTTAAGTTCGAGCAGAGTAAATTTTTGGACAATATCCCTCTCGGTTATAATTCCGACCACTTCGTGATTTTGATCGATAACGAGAACCGAACTAATATTGAGATCCCGCATTTGGGTTACAACCTCACCCATAGGGGTTTCTCCGGTCACAAAAATCACTCGTCTGCGAAGCATCTGCTTTAGCTCCTCGCTTTTCGGCTTTTTGCTTCGTCCCGAAGGATCAGGTTTATGGGAAGGATCCATGGGTGCTCCTCCAATCATGCCATTTTGCGCCATTGACTACATAGGTCTATGGTAACAAAACTGCACCAAGATCACAAAAGAATCCACTCCGCACCCATCAGAGACTCTAGTTTATATCGAAAGGGGCTTGTAGCCTACTACTACATTGGAACCCACTGCGGGGGCTTTACCCTCAGTGAAAACAATCGCATTAAGAGATTCGTCGTATTTAAACGAAGCCGGATCGATTTTAGAACCATTGACACCTACCGCAAAACCCCCGGCAGGATCGGCTTTTTGTTTAAGCTTGTATTCGAGTGTGACAGTTTGTTGCACGAGGCGTTTGCCAAGGTCCACAAACAATGGATTCCAATTGTCTGCACAAAGGTCGTAGACAGCTCCCAAGGTCTCTTTAGCTTTGGCAATTTCTGCATAGACCACTCCAGGCGCTGCCTGGGTACAAGTTGGGCTTTCCTTGCTGACTCCGTCTAGCCAGACAAGGCCGTTAAAGGATGTCTTGTCTTTAAAGCGGGGGTCAGCCTGCAAGGTTGCAATAAAAGACTGGGCCGTGACGTCTTCCGCATTGTCATCGGTGATTACAATAAAGGCTTTTTGGGTATTTGCACGAATCGGAACGGTCGTAGGGATCCCCCCATTTAAGAAATTTGTAAAGTGGTTCAAGGCATCATTACTACCGATACTCTGGTTTAGAGAGGTCACCTTTAACGGGTCCGAGCCAGGGAGTGTCGTCCGACCTGCCATCACCCAAATGTGGTAATCCAGTCCGACTTCTTTACTAAAAAGTTGCGTTAAAACAGTCAAATTTTGCTGAACCTTAACGGCCTCCTCTCCCATACTCCCTGATGTGTCTAGCGCTATGATAAGATCTAGGGGCTTTTTTGTAGTTTTTGCGTCGACCACAAACTGCTCTGTGTTTAAATTTTTGAATTGGGGATCATTTTTTATCAACATATCATTAACGGGATTTTGGCCTCCAGGAGCACCACCTGATCCCGGCAAACCGTCAAGCTGACTGCCGTCTTCTCCCTCGACGCCGATGTCGCTATTTTTGGAGATCGCTCCTGGTCCTTTACCATTGTTGCCCTGATTTAGGCCACCTGGTTCTTTCTCATTCGCACCCCTTTGGGCACTGTCACTCGATGTGCCAGATCGTGGCCCTTCTGCGCCTGGTGTCGAACTTGCACCTGGACTTGCCCCTGTCTTCCCTGCTCCACCTGTCAATGCTGCATTACTCGAACAAGATTTTAGACAGGCGACAACAGACAAAATAATAATTAGTTTAACACCTGTAGTCATTGGTAATGTCAAAGATGAATTCATAGTCAAGTCTCCTTGTGAACCGGATTTAATCTCTTATCGGATTTATGACTGTTTCTTTGACTGTTACCGGCAACACATCAGAATACTAGGGCTATTGAGGCTTAATTTCCACCCACCCCGATTCGAAGCCCACATCAAATCTTTAAGTCTCTTTGTAAAAGAGGTTGTCTGAAAACTAGGACAAAGTCGCCATGGGTCGAGTTTTCAGACACCCTGTTCGTTTTAGCCCGGACTATCCCTCTTGCGGTTCACATGAGCCCTCTGATTCAGGACATCCGGAGCCACAGGTATCATCATCACAAGGGACTTCGCAGGGACAACCCTCTTCGGGGCAAGTATCTCCGATAGCCTGCTTGTCTGTGGGGCAGCACTCTCCTCCGGGACAACAGCCCGTCTCTGGATCACAGCACTCACCGTCCGAGGTGGTCGTAACCTCTGCTGCGTCAACATCTGGTGTTGCCATCTGCTCTGAGAAACCTTGTGCGTTTAAAGCTAAGCCTAACACCAAAGACATCAATAATTTTGAGATTTTAACCATTAGTAACTCCTCAATTAATTTGATTTTTAGCGAATCCAGAAAAAATAACTGTACTGATACTGATTATACCTTAACCCAGAGCCTCCTGTGGGATCACCTAGAAAACTCTCCTGACAAGCCTGATTCTCGTAGTGCAGACTCCTTTGGGTTTTGGTAAAACTGACAAACCATACTTTGCGCTGGAGGGAGAATCTATGGGCTCAAGAGTTAAATTACAGAATTATTACAGATCAATAGGGTTACCATTGTTGGTAACTTGGGTTGCAGCAAAGCTGTTGGTTGGTGAACCTGTTCAAGGAGCGACTCTTAAAATAGGCACAGTCTTCCCCCTTAGCGGCCAGCAATCCACCTACGGGGAAGAATCCGCGAATGGCGTCGAACTTGCTCTAGAAGAACTGAAATCAAAAGACCCAAAGCTTGCCGCTCAGATCGTAGTCGTTAAAGAAGACGAAAAATCAAACCCCGTCGACGCTGGAAACGCTGTTAAGAAACTTTTGTCCGTCGATAAAGTCGATCTTGTCCTTGGATCCGTCGCTAGCTCTAACACTTTGTCCATGGTCGCACCGGTACTGGAAGCTGGAAAAATCCTTGTCTCCCATGCTTCCACCAACCCCGAAGTCACCAAAAAGGGCGACGCCATCTTTAGAACCTGCTTTATCGATCCCTTCCAAGGCACTGTCCTGGCCAATTTTGCCCTCAAAAACCTCAATAAGAAGTCCGCAGCGATTCTGTTGGACCATAAGTCCGATTATTCCAAGGGACTTGCCCAATACTTCGAGGCCGCCTTCGTGGCCGGTGGTGGCAAGATCGTTGCTAAAGAAGCCTATGAAGCAGACAACAAAGAATTTCGCACCCAACTCACCAAAATCCGCAGTACAAAACCCGAAGTTTTGCTTATTCCCGGATACTACCAAGACGTTGGTATGATTATGAAGCAAGCAAAACAGATGGGCTTTAAGGTCGTGATGCTCGGAGGCGATGGATGGGACAGTCCAGCCTTGTTTGACCTGGCCGGACCAGCCGTAGTCGATCATTATTTTTCATCCCATTTTTCGGTGGATGACACCGATCCAGCAGTTCAAACCTTTGTAAAAGCCTATACCACCCGTTATAAAAAGGCACCGGGCGCCATGGCTGCTCTAGCCTATGACACCGTATTTGTGGTTGCAGATGCCTTTAAGAGAGCTGGCGACAACTCATCTGCAGCTCTTAAAAAAGCAATGAGTTCAGTAAAGGGATACAAGGGTATCACAGGGACCATCAGCATCAATAAAGACCGTGATGCTGAAAAAGATGCTGTGGTGCTGAAGACCCAAGCCAACAAAGCAGTCTTTTCGGCAAAGGTCTCTCCCACATCGCCCTAAAGGTCCAACTAGTCCATCGCCAGTCCCCTGTTTTCGTTTAGGACCACCTATGCAGCTTATCCAATTCCTAGTCAATGGACTTTCCGTCGGCGCCATGTATGCGCTGATCGCCCTCGGCTATACGATGGTCTACGGGATTGTTCAGCTTATCAATTTTGCCCATGGTGAGTTCCTGATGGTGGGAAGCTTTGTGGGAGCCCTCACGGTATCCCATATCACTGGCGTCCCAATCGTAGTGGCTCTCTGTCTGGCCATGGTTGCTGCCGGTTTAGTGGCTGTCCTCTGCGAATTTATTGCATACCGCCCCTTACGGAACCAACCGCGGATTTATGTCCTTACAGCTGCTATTGCCGTGTCCGTGTTTTTGCAAAACCTCGCTCGCCTGATCTTTGGTGCATCTGCCCAAAACTTTGCGGCCTCGCTACCGATGGGTGCCTTTGAAATAGGCGAGGTTTTTATCGACTATGCGCAGTTGATGATCTTTGTTTTTTGCTTTGTGATGATGGGGATTTTATGGGTGATCGTCCACAAGACCAAGCTCGGTCAGGCGATGCGGGCGACCTCCCAGGATATGAATGCGGCCCGCCTGATGGGAATCAATGTTAATTTTATTATTTCCTTTACTTTTTTTATTGGAGCCAGCCTCGCTGGAGCCGTCGGTGTCCTCTATGGCATGATGTATTCCGTAGATCCTCTAATGGGTGTCAAACCTGGCCTAGCTGCTTTTGTCGCCGCCGTGCTCGGTGGTATTGGCTCGTTGCCGGGCGCGATGATCGGCGGACTCTTGATCGGAGTGATTGAAAACCTTGTCGCTGGCTATATTTCTTCGACCTACCAGTCTGCGGTTACTTTTTTAGTGCTCATTGTAGTGTTGTCCTTTAAACCTTCTGGACTTTTAGGTCGAATGACTGTGGTTAAAGTCTAGGTTATAAACTTAGACCTTTAGAGCGAAGGAGTTCTCTTTGTTAGATTTTTTTTTGGCACTTGGCCCTACTTTAAGCAATACCATGTGGCTGGTAGGAATCTATATCATCCTGGCCCTAGGGCTTAATTTGATCAACGGCATGGGCGGCATGTTTTCCATTGGCCATGCGGGATTCTGGGCCCTTGGAGCCTATGCTGCCGGGTTATGCATCACTAAAAACCCACTCGGGCTTCCCGATTTCGCTCTTTTTCCAAGTGGGCTCATCTTAGCGGTCGTCGTCACTGCCCTCGCCGGCTGGGCCTTAGCCAAAGCCTGTTTAGGACTCAGTGGCGATTACCTGGCCATAGCTACTTTGGGGTTTTCTATTATTATCGTCAGCCTCCTTTATAACTTCGATTATGTAGGGGCAGCGACGGGGATGAGTGCACCAACCATGGTCACCAGCCTTGGAATCTGGGGATTTGTCGTCTTGTCTCTTTTGTTCTATGGCCGGATTCAGTTTAGTAATCGGGGTCGGATGATCTTAGCACTCAGAGAAGACGAAATTGCCGCCCAATCCATCGGCATCGATGCCACAAAATCTAAAACTTTGGTGTTTATTTTAGGGGCGGCTCTTGCGGGCGTTGCTGGAGCACTCTATGCCGGGTCTGCAAACTACCTCAATCCCGCTGGATTTGAATTTCACCAGAGCATAAAGATCCTCACCATGGTGGTCTTAGGCGGTCTCGGCACTCTGACTGGTGTGACGTTAGCTGCGGCGGGATTGACCTTACTTCCCGAATTGCTGCGTCTCCTAAACTTTAAAGAGTATGAGATGTTGGTTTTTGCCTTGGTGCTCTTGGTCATGGTTTTAGGACGGCCCCAAGGCATTTTTGGACCTAAAGAGCTCTGGGATCTTAGATTTATCCGCAAACACTGGCATCCTGATCGCAATTACAAGGCCCTTGTCCAAAGCCAAGGAATCAGCCAAAACCCTACTCCCCCTCAAAATCATAAGGGTGTCTAAGTGGAAAAAAGCCCTTTACCGACCTTTCAACCCCTACCCTTAGTCACCCATAAGCTTGGCATGACTTTTGGCGGCCTAAAAGCCGTGCAAGATATCAATCTTAAGGTGGGAAAAAACGAAATTGTAGGACTTATCGGCCCCAATGGAGCTGGTAAAACCACCTGCTTTAATATGATCACCGGGGTCTATACTCCTAGCCATGGGCGGATTGATTTTTTTGGTAAATCCATTGGCGGACAAAAGCCCGCTGCGATCAATCGACAGGGCATCGCCAGAACGTTTCAAAATATCCGCCTCTTTAAACAGTTAAGTGTTTTTGATAATGTCCGGGCAGCCATGCATTCTCAGATCACCTACGGCCTCTTTTCGGCCCTTATACGTAACGCCGCCTATCGCCATCAAGAATCTATGGTCGCAGAGAGATCCATTAAGCTTCTCGATATGTTTGATTTAAAAACCCGCGCCACGGAGATTGCAGGAAGCCTTCCCTATGGCGAGCAGCGCAAGCTCGAAATCGTCAGGGCCCTCGCCACGTCGCCTAAACTATTGCTCCTCGACGAACCCGCTGCCGGAATGAATCCCCAGGAAACAGCTCTCTTAACTCAGCTCATCCGCCGCATCAAAAATGAGTTTGATCTATCGATACTTCTGATCGAACACGATATGAGTCTGGTGATGAAAATCTGTGAACGAATCTATGTCCTAGATTATGGCAAAGAAATCGCCCACGGGACTCCCCATGAGATCCAGACCAATAAAGAAGTCATAAAAGCTTACTTAGGTGAGGCGTAACATGCTCCAATGCAATAACCTCCATGTTTCCTATGGAGCGGTTCATGCTCTTAAGGGAGTCTCACTCTCGGTGTCCCCCGGGCAGATCGTCACCCTTATAGGTGCCAATGGAGCTGGAAAATCCACAACTCTCCTCGCCCTTTCTGGTTTACTCAAAGCATCCGAGGGGCAGATCACCTTTGAAAAGACCAATTTAGCATCACTCCCACCCCACCAGATTGTTGCTCGAGGTCTTATCCATTGCCCCGAGGGACGCAGAGTTTTTAGCCGGATGTCGGTCCGAGAAAATCTAGAGTTAGGGGCCTTCCTACGCCGTGACCGTCAGGGAGTCCTTCAAGACCTAGAAAAGATCTTTCATCTCTTTCCTCGACTTAAGGAGCGCTCGGTCCAACTCGCTGGGACGCTTTCCGGTGGCGAACAGCAGATGCTCGCCATAGGTCGAGCAATGATGAGTCGCCCTAAACTCTTGATGCTTGACGAACCGAGCCTAGGAATTGCGCCCATCCTAGTGCAGGAGATCTTTAGGACCATCAAAAAAATCAATCAGGAAGATAAAGTTACGATTTTATTGGTAGAGCAAAACGCCCATATGGCGCTCAAACTTGCTGATGAAGCCTATGTGTTAGAGACTGGCAAAGTCGTCCTCAGTGGGCCTGCAGCGCAGTTGGCCCAAGACCCTCGAATACGGGATGCCTATCTAGGGCATTGATGGTGATGGGCGATCTAAACCAACTGCTTAAGACCGTCTACCCAATAAACAGCACTTATTCCCGATATCAAGTCTTTTTTTTGCGACATTTGTACTTGATCCGCCACTCCCGTGCCTCTGCCGACTCTGGGGTAAGCGACCAAGGATGGGGAGCCGTGTATTCTGACGATCCAGGGACGCTATCACCCTCTTCGAGGATGATGGGCGTTTTTTTGCCGCAGGTTTCTTTCATCCTGAGTCTAGCTTCTGCTTTTGCGCCTCGATCTGTACCATCCGCAAGGGTGATGATTCCACCTTTTCCTGGCGACTTCTTCACCTCTTTTAACGAGGCACACCCCGTAAGGGACATAAACAGCCCTACTACCGGTAGGTAGAGAACCAAGTCCAAGTGCCTAGGGGGACTAGATCGTGCCTTCATGTATCACTCCGCAGATTGAGAACCTCCCCTCTTAAATCTGCAGTATTGATGCCAAAGACTACCTAAACAGCAACCCACTAGAAACTATATAATCATCACTCCTACCTAGATTCTTACGACGTATAAAGAATCTATAACCTATCAGGATGCTGACTTTTTAATCGACCACTGGACTTGGAGTTGAGTGTCAAACTGCTTTTCCGCATCCCTCAGAGCATTTTCGATTTCTGCTTCGATCTGCTTCTCGACAAGCTTCTGAATGGTTTCACGGATTTTAGTCTTAAATTGCAGAGGTAACTCCGCATGGATCCCCATCTCGTGGAGTTGAGGCTGTTGGGAAAGTTGGATCCGTTTTACAGATTCAAGCTTGACGGCGGCAAGGGGGACTTGGGCTTCGGCCTTTGATTTAGTAGTTCGGGCGCCTGCTTTCATAGTGTCGGCGATCACTTGGTATGCTTGGCTCCACTGGTCTTTTAATGTTGGAGTCCAAGCATCCCCAAAAAACTCGCCAAAAGTCTTGAGCAGCGACACTCCCACCCATTCATAATGGTGGATTTCGGTACCGTATTTGGTATGGCGTTCACCAAGTCCATGGAGAAGGTTTTCGAGTTTGGTGGGTTGGTCAAGGTTGTCGACCACTTGGACAAGCGAGCTGACAAGGGCACTTTTTTGTTTGGCCATATCAACCCCCTCAAAAAGAGGCTTACTGAGGGGAAAATCGCCCCAAAGGTTAACATAAAACCGGTCCGCTATTTTTTCAGCGCTCGGCTTGGCTAATTCAAAAGAGTCTCTAATCATTTTTACATTTAGTGCCATAGTACATCTCCCCTGTTCTCAGGTATCTAGATAGCTAAGTAGGGATGACCCCCACCGGTTTCACCAGCAGACTAACGGTTGTTTGGGTTAACTTCTTGAAGACTATTTTGAGGCTGAGGGCTTATGATGTAATAATAAAGTCAATATTCTTATGACCCTAGTGGTTCTTTCAGGATAATTTTTTGATAAAAATAATAACTATCCTTGGGTCTTCGCCTTTGGTCCTTATAGTCCACATGAACGAGCCCAAACCGCTTTTCGTAGCCAAAAGCCCACTCGAAATTATCCATAATGGACCAAGCAAAATAACCCTTCAGGGGAATCCCTCGCTGGCAAATCCCACTCACCTTTTCCAGATGTCGCCGAAAGTACTCCACCCGATGATGGTCGTGAATCTGGCCGTCGGACTCTACGCGATCGTCAAAAGCGGCCCCGTTTTCGGTGATATAGTAGGCGGGACAGGGATAGTCTTTATCCAGCCGCACCAAGAGATCTTCTAAAGCCTGGGGCGCAATCTCCCACCCCATCACGGTGTACTGGTTTCCATCTTGGCGGAGGAGTTTTTCTTGTTCTGGAGACCGAGTCCGTCCGATGACTCCGTGGGTATAAAAGTTAACCCCAAGAAAATCGACGGGCTGGCTTATGATTTGAAGGTCACCCTCTTTGATAAATAACCAACCTTGGTCAGAGCCTCCATGGAGCACGTCAATAAAGCCGCGCTGTTCGTAAGCTCGTTTCATATCCTCAGGATAAACACCTTTAAGTAGAGGATCGAGATACCAACGGTTTAAATCGCCATCGGTAAATTCCGCGGCTCTTTGGGCCTCTGGAGAGTCTTGTTCGACATAGATGGGCGTGAGGTTGAGGGTGATTCCATGCTGTGCATTAGGAGCCAGCTCCCGCATCCGCGCGAGGGCAAGCCCATGGCCGAGGAGCAGATGATGGGCGGCCCGCAGGGCTAGACCGCCATCTCTAAAGCCCGGTGCATGCTCCCCCGTGCGATGTCCTAAGACCGCAGAGCAGAAAGGCTCGTTTAGTGTGATCCAGTGCTGGACACGATCACCGAGGGACTTAACAACCGTGGCGGCATAATCAGCAAAAGACTCTGCCGTCGCGCGCACAATCCAGCCACCGTAATTTTGCAGGGCCTGGGGTAAATCCCAGTGATAGAGAGTCACCCAAGGGGCAATCCCCCGTGCGAGCATCCCGTCGACGAGCCTGTTATAAAAATCAAGGCCCTTGGCTTGGACCTTACCGCGGCCTTCTGGGTAAATCCGCGGCCATGCGACGGAAAACCGATATGCGGTCACCCCCAGGTCCTTCATAAGGTCCAGGTCTTTTTCCCAAAGATGATAGTGATCACAGGCAACTGTCCCGTCACTATGATCTGCCACCCGCCCAGGTGTCAGACAAAAAGTATCCCATATAGAAGGTCCACGGCCATCCACCCGGGACGCTCCTTCGATTTGAAAGGAGGAACTCGCCGCGCCCCAAACAAAACCAGTTGGAAAGGTCCCTAAAAAAGAAGTCGCTGGGTTCGTCTGGGTTTTTTTAATAGCTCAGGCTCCCGACCTATCACTGGGCTAAGTTATGGAGCGGAAAACGGGATTCGAACCCGCGACCTTCGGCTTGGGAAGCCGACGCTCTAGCCAACTGAGCTATTTCCGCAATTCACCACCCCATGTTAGTACATCAGCTATAAGGTCTCCCGCAAGCAGTCGATCAAGAATTTTTGGGGGGCAAGAACCAAGATTTCCAACGGGCCCTTAGGGGGCGACGACGCGGCTGACTCTGGTCTCTATGAACTTAAGCATCTTGGGTGCCTTTTTACATTTGGTGGGAGAAGACTCCTCGCCCCGTTGGCAGCGGCTTTGGGTGACTTCTACGAGGTTCTTGGCCTTTTCATAGGCTTTTCTCGAATCTCCTACATTGCCGGCAGCCCTGTTGACATCACCTAGGCTGATGCAGCTTCGAATATCAGATTCTTCGCAGGACTTAGTCAGTTTAGCCTGAATCGTCGCCAAGCCCTTCTTAGCTTTGCCACCGTCTTTATTGAGCTGATCGCAAGCTGACTTAAGACCCTGATCGCATTCTTGGGAGATCCGAGCATAGTTTTTGGCAAACTGCACCATCCGGTGGGGGGCTTCCTTGCTGTTCCTAGAAGTAAGGCTCCGCAGACTCATACCGCTTGCTGATGGACCCGAAGAGTCCTCAAGGGGTCGATCCATAACTAGGCTTCGATTTTGATGCTGTTCTACTGTTGGATCCTGATGTCTTCTGGGAGACCAGCCTCCCTCAGACTCTGGTCTTCTTGAATCCGTAGGATCACGACCGGAAAGCTGATGTGATCCGGAGTCCACCTCGGGGTTTGTATCTTGAGATTGGTACCAATAGGCCCCAAGGATGACGACCCCCGTGGCTAGGATCATCGCCCATCGAATTCTTTGTTTGCCCGTAACACTTTCCATGGTCGTTGTCCCCAAGCAAAAGTCTAAGGTCTCAAGATGTGGGAGTCGTAAAACACCCCACTCAATCCATCGGACTGGCGCGCAAATACCTTAAAGAGGGCTAAGTTTTTTCCTCAGATGACAACCAATAATCGGAAGTTTTCCAAATGCTCCAAACATTTGCGGAGCGTGAGCTCGACTGTCAGCGACGTTTAAACTATTTAGAGTTTACATGCTATTGTCGGGACTAATACCCTTGCTGTTCTTGAATTTCCGCCCAAATTTTGGAATCCAATTTTGGGCCAAGTCTGCTTTGTTTTTAAGTGCTTGTAAGAAATCATGACTCGGTCCATGATTAGCCCCTAAAGGATCTTGGGAATAGTCTGGAGAGGGAAAACACATTGATTCAATTGCTGAATAATATATGGGTAGCGGTGTTCTTAACCCTCTATTTTCAATCGGGTAAGGTCCACTCCCAAACTCCGACTAAATCGCCGTCTCAATCAGCGACTGATCCGTGCCAACTGGTTCGCTTTGCGGACGTAGGCTGGACCGATGTGAGTGTGACAACGGCCATCACAGCTCAAATCCTCGAAGGCTATGGATACCAAACGGACCGTAAACTCCTTTCCGTACCCGTCACCTTTAGAGCCTTAAAAGACGGCGATGTGGATGTTTTTTTAGGCAACTGGATGCCCAGCATGGCCGCCGATATCAAACCCTATGTGGTCGATGGAGATCTAGAAACCATCCAAACCATTCTAAAAGGTGCAAAATTCACCCTTGCTGTGCCCTCCTATGTGGCAGAGGCTGGAGTGACGAGCTTTCGTGATCTGGAGCGCTTTCGCCCTCAATTTGGCGGAAAAATCTATGGAATCGAACCAGGAAATGATGGCAATCGTTTGATTCAAAATCTAATCGAAAGCCCCGATTTTAAACTGGGCACCTGGAAACTGATGGAATCAAGCGAACAAGCAATGCTTGCCGAGGTGATCCAGGCGGTCGAGGAAAAAAAATGGATTGTATTTCTTGCATGGTCACCCCACCCTATGAACAATAAGGTAAATCTTCAATACCTAAAGGACGGGGATCAGTTTTTTGGAGCGCAGTTTGGGAACGCTCAGGTATTTATCAATACCCGCCGGCAGTATAGTGTGGAGTGTCCTGTTCTAGGGAGGTTTTTTCGGACCCTAGAGTTTACGATCGATGAAGTCAACGAATTGATGGAAATGGTGATGGATGGTCTAAGTCCAGATGCTGCTGCAACAAAATGGATAGCAGAGCATGGGGCTCGTGTGAAGAGTTGGGCCATCTCTTTAGAAAATGAGCAGAAGCTCCGTCCCCGAACGGTCGATGGGACCACGAAAGTGGCAGAGTCTAGCGTACTCGGAGTCTTTCAGGGAAAGCTAGGCTCCTTATTGCATCGGGGGAGTGATGTTTTAATCAAAAGACTGGACCAACACACCAGGCGGACCGCACAATGGACCAACAGTCAGTTGCAATCAATCGTTGATTTATCTCTTGCGTTGCCACCTTGGGTCACGATCGGATGCCTTGGACTGCTCGCGTGGCTTTTAGGACGGCCCTGGCAAACGGTGATCTTCACAGTCTTAGCCACAACTGTGGTCTGGGGGCTTGGGTATTGGCAGGAAGCCTGGGAGACTCTCGTCCTGGTTTTAGTCTCCAGCGGAGTGGCTCTGGGTCTCGGGATTCCTATGGGGATCTTAGCGGCAAAATCACCCGTGTTTTACCGGTGGCTGCGGCCCTTTCTGGATCTGATGCAAACTCTTCCGACCTTTGTGTATCTTATTCCTACGCTCATGCTTTTTGGTTTAGGGATGACCTCTGGATTGGTGGCGACCATTGTTTTTGTATTGCCGGTATCCATCCGCCTTAGCTTCCTCGGGATGGATGGTGTACCTGGAGACCTAAAGGAATTAGGCAAGGCTCTAGGGGCCAATTTTTGGCAAACTCTATGGAAAATCGAACTCCCTCATGCATGGCCAACCATCCGCACGGGGGTTTCCCAGAGTCTGATGCTGGCCCTTTCCATGGTCGTGGTGGCCGCTTTAGTCGGTGCAGATGGTCTCGGTAGACCAGTCGTTCAGGCACTTAACACAGTGGATTTAGGCAAAGGGATTGAAGCCGGGTTGGCGATCGTCGCTATAGCGATGACTTTGGACCGCATAGTTCAAGCGTCCGAATCCACTCTCCTCAAAAACAAGGTTTAGTATGATACCAACAATCTTAGAGTTTAAGGATCTCAGCCTGCTGTTTGGAGGTGACCCTTACCTCGGGAAAGCCCTTTTACAAAAAGGGGTCAGTCGGGAAGAAGTCCATAAAAAGGCAGGGGTTTTTGTCGCCCTGAGCGCCATTAATCTGGAGATAAAACTCGGTGAAATCTTGGTGTTGATGGGACCTTCGGGCTCTGGAAAATCCTCACTCCTGCGCTGTATCAATGGACTTAACGGCACGGGAGGCAAAGGCACTCTAGTCGGTGAGATCTTTTTGAGAGTCAACAATCAATCATTTGCTCTTCACAAGGCCGATGCCCACCAATGGCAAACAGTGCGCACCCAGATGATTGCGATGGTTTTTCAACAGGCCAATCTTCTCGACTGGCGCACAGTCGCTCAAAACCTGGAACTCCCCCTTGAGGTTCTTGGAGTCCACCGCGAAGAAAGGCGTGACCGAGTTGCGACAATGCTGAAACTGGTCAACCTTCAGACCTGGGCCGATAAACGTCCCCATGAGCTCTCCGGTGGCATGCAGCAGCGGGTAGGTATAGCCAGAGCCTTGATCACGGAGGCACCCATCCTGCTCATGGATGAGCCCTTTTCGGCCTTGGATCCCTTGCTGCGCAATCAACTCCAAGAAGAGCTGATTGAACTAAACGAACGCTTCCATAAAACCATTGTCTTTGTAAGCCACGACCGTGACGAAGCCATCCGCTTAGGCCAACGAGTGGCCGTATTAAAAGACAGTGTCCTCCTACAGGTCGGACATCCCCGCGAACTCACGGAGTCTCCAGCGGATCCTGCCGTGGCAGCCCTGCTACGGTTTCAAGATCCGTGGCAACAGCGCAAGGATTTTAACCTAAACAACATCGAAAGGAGCGGGGGAAAATTCCAATGACCACCTGCGATAACACCCCCCAAGAGCCTAGAGAGCGCCCAGCGCCCTCGCTGCGGGCAACCATCAAACAAATATCTGACTACGAGACCTTGTTTGCCCCCCCTCCCCAGCCTTTCAAGGCTGTGAGGTATCGCCTCCTTGAGGGGTTGTTGTACCTAAGTCAGCGGCGACTGCAAAAACACTCCCATGGCTGGCAGCACCGTGAAATGACTTTGTCCTATCTTCGAGGTCGAGGGTCCCTGTGCTTCCATTCTAATGTATGCCACTTGATAGAAAATGACCCCAATGTCAGCAACGGATGCTCCCGCGCAGCACAGCTTATCCTAAGGGCGCTAGTTTTTCGAGATTTAGTGGTCCGAGGGCAGTTGCCCTTGGAAATAGAAAAATCAACAGCCTTGGATCAAAGCTTTTATCACGCTTTTTTTGGGTGCATACGTCTCCCCGGTATCGGACAAGACTCTGTGCAGATGACTAGGGATAGCCAGCATCTGATCGTCGCTTGTCGTGGTGAGTTTTTTAAGGTTTCAGGAGTAACAGGAATCCCAACCCTTGGGGAGCTTGAACGGATCCTTACAGCGATTGTTGCAGAAGCCCGCCCTCAGACCCATGATCCCGGTCTTTGGACGACTCTACCTAGAGAGAAATGGGCTCGGCTTAGAATTAAACTCTTAAAAGACCCTTCCCAAGCTGAACTCCTGGACACAATAACAACGGCAATCCTTTGGGTGGCCTTGGATCTCGACGATCATCCACAAAACAACCAAGAAAGCGTTCGTCTATTAACGATAGATCGTTACGGAAATCGCTGGTTTGATCGTAGCCAACAGTTGATTGTTTTTGGCAACGGTGTCGCTGGTCTCAATCGAGATCATACTCTTTTAGATGGTCACCTATCCCTTTTCTACCTTGAGTATCTCTCAGGGCATCGTTCAGTTCCTCATACCCCTCATCACGTCAACGACAGGGAACCCACACTCAAGTACCAATCCCTATCCAAAGATTATCGACTGCCGCTCGATCGACTGGACGACTATCACCGAACCTTGCAGCTGTGGGAGAACACCCGCAAGTCTTTTAACATTGAGGTTTGGGATGATCCCCTGGTCCATCAAAAATTTTGTCGACGCCACCAGATTTCTCCAGATTTTGTGATCCAGGCTGCCCTCCATCTCGCTTGTTACCAGGCTTTTGGGGCTTGGCAGAGCATCAGTGAAGCAGTCCATATGCGCCATACCTTAGGTGGACGCTATGATACCATCCTGACGCTAACCAAAACAATACAAAATTTAGTTTTGAAGATTGTCGAAGCAGAAAAAAGCGGGTTCGATGGTGACGTAAGGGCTGTAATCAGGACAGATTTTTATGGAGCACAAGCCTCTCACCGACAGCTGATTCGTCGATGTAAGGAGGGATCTGCCCCTCTTCTACATATGGTGGCTCTCATTCAAAACGTTTCTCCTGCTTTATCTGTTAAAGTAAATCGCGATGGTATTCGTATCCTCGGGGGTATTGGCTGGCACCCTCTCGGTCTAATAAAGTCTTTATTTTGTGACGTGACCACTTCCCACCCTGGCTATCGTCCTGGATTCGAGATGGTTGGCTTTACCGATACTGAGCTCCACGTGATTGGTGTTGCGTACCTGGTGAAAGAGAGGTGCACGAGTATTTTCTTAAAAGGAGACCACCTCAAACGTGAGGCGGCCATAGCATTGGCTCCCATGCTCAAGGCGTCGCTAAAAACCATAGTAAAAGTCTTTGAGATTTAGTCCTCTTCCTTCGATCCTAAAATGTCTATCCCAATGACTATTTTGTGGTTGGGGTTTTGGGAGGCTTAGCTCCGTCCACTGATTTCGGTGGTTTTATGGTATTGGCCACGGCGGTTTCAGTCTTGAGGAGCTGGTATCCGGCGGTATCTGGAGTATCGGTGGTATCGATGACGTACTTGCCGCCGATTAGATCAAAACACTGCCGCGTGATATAGTTGCCTGTTTGCTTGGTCACAAAGGTTGTGGCATCCGCGGGTGTTACCGTCGCTGGAAGATACCACTTGGTGTTTGCTGTTTGGCTACCTTGGGTTACAGTACGCTGATAATAGGACCCGACGCTGTCAGACCCGGTGCTCGCAGGAAGCGCCGGTACCGAATTAAATAAAGGATGGTAAAAGCCTGTGGGGTCAAGAGTGAGTTCGGCCTTAATGGATTTGCGAATAGAAATCCCCTGACCTTCTGCCGTAAACATTGCTCCTGATAGGGCACAACCGCCTAACACACCTGCACTGTCAAGGGCTAGGGACGCCACCATTCCCCTGGCAGGTTCTGAATAGTTACCACCTGGGTTTTGAGCATAGAGAAAGGTTCCGGTATTGTCGGAAGGTTTGACTTGGGCAAGGACATAAACCATACCGGAGATAGCATCGTTTGACTTAGCAAAATAGCTGCCATCAGCCTTTTTATACATACCGTAGAAGTCACTTGTCGTGGCCACAGAAAAGTCCGCATTGGCGTTGTAGTCTAGCTGGCCCTCAGAATCAAAAACGTTTTCGATATCCGTATGAACTCGGGCCCCGCGGGCCTCATAATCGATCACGGCAACTCCATCAGTGCCTGTCGTTTTAGAGTATGCGACGGTAACATACTGCACTTTGTCCGCTTCTATCCAAGGCATAGAGGCATCAGGAGCTTGGACTACGGCATTGATTAGGGTTCCAATATAGTCACCATTGGTCCTTGGCGAATGAACGAGGGAAACAATCCGGGTGGCCTTGTTAATATCAGTCATCTCAATCTCTGAAACATAGATGGGATTGCCTCCGGTATCGTCAGCGCTCTCCCGACTCATTTTGGCGGCGGTAATTTTAGTCGCTTTAGCTCCGAATGCTTTTTTAAGGACAGTGAGCAAATCCACGCTCTTACCTTTTTCGGGTAACGCTAAATTTGCATCCTCTTTTTTTGCCTGACAAAACATGGTTTGGATCAGCCCCGTGGCCCGATCAACCATATCAGCCATTTGGTCCACTTTGCTTCGGGCAAACGCTGGCAAGCAAGCTTCGCCTTTGGCGTTGTATCCATCCTTTGTGCCGGCAAACTTAGTGCCATCCCTGGTCCCGTAAATCATGTCTTGGTCAAACTCGTAGCAGGTCTCCGAGCCTTCCGTCGGAGGCTTTTTGGCAAGATTTGAACCTAGGCAGTCACCTTGACCCGATAGTTTTTTTTCAGCGTCAGCTTTCTTCTTAGTGAGAGACTCCCCGGCGCTGGCACCATCGGCGACAGACTCGCTTTGGAGATTTAAGGACGCGCCAGTAGCCGTAGGAAAGAGTGAAAGCCCTAGGTCGACCGGATAGAGTTCGGTGAGCTTTTTTGAAGCTGAAGACGAGGTGGTCGTCGAACTGGTTGAAGCGACAGGACTTGCTGCATCTGTTGTCGTGACTTCGACCGCGTCATCACCCCCTCCGCCTCCGCAGGAGCTGAGTAAAAACGCCGCACCGAGGGTGAGGGCGCTCACTGGTCCTAACTTAGACAATCTTAGAGTTTTTATGTTTACATATCTAGGACGATAGACTTTGGTTTTCATATTGCACTCCCTTACAAAAAAAATTTTTCGGAACCATCATGCAGCGCATGTCACCCCACGATCGGCAACTCCCTCTAAAACCTTAGACCTAAGGTGCTTTTCCCTATCTTTTCTGGTTTTTACAAGATTCTTAAAAAATTAACTGGCCATCTAGCCAGTTCAGATATAGAAGGATAGAGCCAATGGATCCTCCATTATTAGAGACGAGACTTACGATAGAGCGATTGACAATTCATTGACGAGTGAGGAGCAAAGACATGAAGCCAATCTTTATGGCGACGACTAAGGGTATCAATCGAGTGACTTTAATCCTCACTGGTTTTAGTTTACTCATGGGTTGCCAACCTAAAACCAAACTATCTGATGGCGAAAGTTCTGTCGAAGCGATTAGCAATCGTCCTCAGTCCTATGACCGAGTGATGGCCACACTTAAGTTGTCGACTCCTAGTCTGTTGCAGGCAGCCTATAAAGATCCCGTCACTGGCCAAATCAACATCAAGCCAGCCCTCAAGGAACAGATCGAACAAGAGCAGGCAAGTGCCATAGGGGACCTGGCCACCCTGAGTCCCGAAATCAAAGTGCTCTACCGCTACCGAATGGTGCTCAATGGACTGACCATCGTTGCGCCTAAGTATCTCGAAAGCAAGATTTTAGGTTTACCAGGCCTGGCCTACGTGGAGAATAGTGGCAATTTTGAGCGATTAGTGACATCAACCCGTTTCACTGGTCCCTCGGATGCTTCCACAAACGACTCCATTGCTGACAAAAACTCTGCTTCGTTTATCGGAGCCTATAAAATCCGCGACACCCTTAAAGCTATCGGCAGTGATGGCCAAGAAATCCCCCTCGATGGGCGAGGCATGCGGGTCGGTGTGATTGATACCGGTATCGACTATACCCATAGTATGCTTGGCGGAGCTGGTACGGTCGACGCCTATCATGGCCAAAATAAAGACTCCATCGACGATGGAGGCTTCCCAAATCTCAAGGTCGTAGGGGGCTATGATTTTGTGGGATCGACCTTTAACTCTGCTGCTCCTAACTTTGACCAGCACATCCCCCGCCCTGACCAGGACCCTATCGATGAGGGTGGCCATGGCACCCATGTGGCTGGCAGTATTGCCGGCATCGGCAACGGAGTCGACTCCTATAACGGAGTCGCTGCCGGTGCCTCCCTCTTTGCCCTTAAAGTCTTTGGAGCCAATGGTTCCACCAACGATGGGGCGGTGATTGCTGCGTTGGAATATGCCGCCGATCCAGACTCCAATCTCGATCCTAGCGATCGTCTCGATGTTATAAACATGAGTTTAGGATCGGGTTACGGGACTCCCCATGTCCTCTATAACGAGGCGATTAGAAACCTCACCCGTGGTGACGTGGTCGTGGTGGCTTCTGCCGGAAATTCTGGAGAAAAAACCAATATTGTAGGAGCGCCTTCCACCTCGGATGATGCCCTTTCGGTGGCTGCCAGTATCGATGATATGAGTCATAACTGGCAGTTTCGGGCCGTGGAGTTTACTACGCCCTCGGGAGTCCCCCTCGTCACGGAGGCCGTCGAATCCTCTGTATCTAAGCCGATCTCGGATATTGAGCCGGTAAGTGGACCCTTAGTTTACCTGGGGACTGCTGCGACGGACTTTACAGAAGAACAGCGCCAAGCTGTCCGGGGCAAAGTGGCTCTGATGGACCGAGGCGAAGTAGCCTTTGCCGAAAAAATCAAACGAGCAGCGGAAGCAGGTGCAATCGGCATCGTTGTTGCTAACAACCAACCGGGAGAACCGTTTACGATGGGTGGCGAAGGTACCTTTGCCGTACCAGCCATCATGGTCAGCCAGTCCATGGGCCAAGAGATCCGCAAAGGGATGCTGGAAGGCGATGTTGTCATAAACTTTGTCACCACCCTTCGGATACAAAAGCCAGAACTGATCGACACCCTCACTGGTTTTACTTCCCGGGGACCACGATCAATCGATGGATTTCTAAAGCCCGAAATTGCCGCACCGGGAGCCAATATCATCTCAGCGAAAATGGGTGGAGGCGCAGCATCCGTAAAACTTAGCGGAACCTCTATGGCAGCTCCTCATATGGCTGGAGTGATGGCGCTCCTTAAACAAAAACACCCTAAACTAACCGTGCATCAGCTCAAGTCCCTAGCTATTTCGACCGCGACCACCATGAAATCTAAGACCGGTGTGCCTTACCCTGTCGCCTATGCTGGGGCTGGACGAGTCCAAGCTTTTGAAGCGGTCACAGCTCCGCTTGTGGTCGAGCCTGCGACTATCTCCCTAGGCGAAGTCTACTTAGATGGTCAAAAATCCGTCAAACATACAGTTAAACTTACCAATATCAGCGACCAAGACATCTCCGTCACTTTAGAGCCAGCGCTCGCTTCTGGTCTATCAGCAACGATTGCAGACTCGGCCGGTGGAGGCCAACACCCCATCGACCTTAAGCCCGGAGCATCGATCTCGGTTCCAATCACTTTTTTGATGACTAACCGTGGTCTCTCCCCCAAAAACAGCGAGCTGGATGGATTTATAAACCTTAAAACCACGCCAAAAGCCCTACCTTCGATCAGCCAAAAACTGCCGGTGCTCGCAGTCGTCAACCAGGTTTCTCGCATCAAAGCCACCGAGCTTAAAGTCCAAGCATCTTCTGCAGATGTTGCTACCAATGCCCTTGCTCATCTCACCCTAGAAAACCAGAGCCAATCTCCCGGTACGGCTATGTTATTCAATCTAATAGCTGAGGACCCAAGACAAGCTCTGACGATGGGGTCTTCCATCCGCTCCAGGATCTGCGATCTGGAATCGGCAGGCTGGCGTCTCACCAATGGCAAAGATGCTGGAGGATTTGACCAAATATTTTTGGAGTTTGGAGTCAAACTCTATAGTCCCCTGACGACCTGGAATCTCTGCGAAATCAGCATCCAGATTGACAGTGATGGCGACGGTCGCGCGGACCAAGAATTGCTGGGAACCTCCTTTAACAACATCTCTGGAAACGATGCTGAGATCGACCAATTTTCTAGCGCGCTCACCGATGCTTATAAGATGGCCAGCATCCGCCGAACCTACGAGCTGCAATACCCCAAGGTCTCCGCTGCCAACTACTCAGATGCCCTCGTGGACAAACAACCCTCAGCCCAGTTTCCACACTCCACCATAGCGGTGGTCCGCGCGGACTTGCAAAAGTTAAAGCTAACCCCTACAGGTGATTTAAGGGTTAAGATCGCAGCCCTTAGCGATCCCACGGTCCCCGATGCCGACGATTTTCTTTTAGGCGACAAGGACGAATGGCGCACGCTGCTTGTCACGGGAAACGATATCTTTGAAAATCTCACCGACGTGGCCTTAAATCCTGGTGAGGTCAAAAGGGTCGAACTCACTAAGGGTCCGACTCCCGGAAATCTCCTCGTCTATCTTCCCTACAATCCGGTTTCCTGGTCACCCACGGCCAAGGACCAGCAATCACTGGTCGTTGTCCCCACCTATCAAAACTAGGGAGTAACAACCTAGGTAAAACCCAAATTTGGTCACATTTTTGGGAGAAAAGTTTCGTTTTGATACCATGGCCCCGACCGATGTGAGCACCGAGTGATCACATCGGTTTTTTATCCTCCAAAAATTCATCCTCTTATGGAAATCTCCACGAGCTTCGCGAGAAGATTTACTTGGCTTCCTTTTTGCATGACTCTCTGACAGCGAACTTGCTCTTAGGAGACCACTGCAATGCAAACAAAAATACTTATTTTAGATGATGATCCCCTGCTCACTCTCATGTACCGCGGCATCTTTGAGACGACTCCAAATTCCCTAGTGGACTTCGTCAACACTCCAGCTCAATTTTGGTCGCTGATTGGCAAAAATAATTTTGATTTAGTTTTTCTGGATATCGAACTCGGAGATTCCCATGAAGATGGTCTCAGCATTTTGGCTAAGCTGGGAAAGTTGAGACCAACCATTCCCGTAATCATGATGTCTAGTCGTGATGATTGCGAGACGGTGGGCCGCTGTCTCGAATTAGGGGCACGCACTTTTCAGCCCAAGAGTTCTGGATTTATATTTAAACTGAGAGAGTTAGTTGAAAATCTGTCCCAGCACCACAACCATCTCCCTAAATCAGCTTAGTTGCCGGAGGCCCGCCCCACCCATTCACGCCTCTTTATATTATAAGATCCTGATCTATCAGTAGGTTAGGATCTCCTTGAAAAATAGAAAATTTATTCAATTGCTATTCATTTAGAGTTTTCTCATAATTGGATCATACATGATCCTTTGAATGAGGTGCTTTTTGAAAAACTACGGAGCCGAGTTTATCGGGACTTTTTGGTTGGTTCTTGGCGGTTGTGGAAGTGCCGTCCTTGCGGCAGCATTTCCTGGGGTCGGAATTGGGCTTTTGGGAGTTTCTTTAGCCTTTGGCCTTACGGTCGTGACCATGGCCTATGCCATAGGCCCGATTTCTGGATGCCACCTTAATCCAGCAGTCTCTGTGGGTCTCACTGTGGCAGGCAGGTTTCCGGCCAAAGACCTTGTCCCCTATATCGTCGCCCAGGTGTTAGGCGGGCTTGCTGGTGCTGGGATTCTTTATCTGATCGCCTCAGGTAAAGCTGATTTTAGCCTGGCAGGTGGATTTGCCTCCAATGGCTATGGTGAGCATTCTCCCGGTGGTTATTCTTTAGTGGCAGCATTGACGTCCGAAATCGTGATGACGCTGATCTTTCTTTTCGTTATCCTTGGTTCTACGGACCAACGGGCACCCCAGGGATTTGCCCCACTTGCTATAGGGTTGGCCTTAACTTTGATTCACCTTATCAGCATTCCGGTGACTAACACCTCTGTCAATCCGGCACGCAGTACGGCCGTTGCTCTTTTTGTGGGTGACTGGGCCCTTTCCCAACTTTGGCTCTTTTGGGTGGCTCCTATGGTGGGAGCGATTTTAGGAGCAGGAGCCTATCGCGCCATCACTAAATAGCATTTTTTCTACCAAAATCGATAGCTTTGAAAATAAAGTTCGTGACCAAACTGAATTTCCTGAGCCGTGAGGAGATGAGGAGCGTAGGCGGCTTTGGTAGAATACCGAAGCGACCTTGCTAGAAAATCCTCTTCCGCCCCTAACAGGGACCGTTTGCCGCTGAGATCGTGATGGATCCAGCGGGTTAGGCTATGGTTTTGGATCCATGGGCCAGGCGCAGGCGGGGCGATAATATTTGCGGCATACCTGGGCTCATCCACGGGGATACCGGCAAAATCGTGGATCTCGGTACTCAGGAGCGGAAATAAGCGGACAACGTCGTTTTTTCGGTGGAACTTCACCATTTTGAGCATGGGGAGATGGGTCTTAAAGTTAGTGTCTAAACTATGTTCGGAGTTGAAATGGCTTAATGTCGCCTCAGCGAGACGGGCAAAACCGCGGTTTCCTACTTTGGGAGGATTGAATGCTGCTACCTGTACCAGATGAGATATCCCCTGCTGCGCTAGATAACTCGCAAGGTCGACTCCCGCCAATTGGGCCACCGCACCTCCTAAGGAGTGGCCACAGACTAAAAGATAAACCCGCTTTGCCTTAAAAGCCCCTACTTCTTCCCCTGAATCTGCGAGGGATGCCTCTATAGACTTTTGTACCAGGGGAGCATGAGATTTCCAAAGATTGGCAAAACCAAGCTGCACCGCGGGGCGGTTCCAATCATATAAACGGTCCCAAAAACTAGGCAGAGACACAAAAAGAGGGTTGAGATAGGGAGTAAAAAAAGTCGACTCTAGATTTGCTTTCATCGTCGTGATATCGAATCGCGTCCCAGAGAGTCCGATGATCACCACTGCTGTGTCTTGGAGGTGACCGGACCAAACTTTCATAAATTCCGTGGAGTGATCCTGGCGCAGTTTAAAAATTTGGCGCTTGCTGCCATTGACCATGGCGACAAGGTTTCCAACCTTTTGGGGTTTGGTTCTGTAGGCCGCTTGAGCGATGATTGCTTTACTTTGGGCGCTGAGCAGGGATGCTGCAAAGGCAGCCTCTCCTTCCAGTCCTGTGCTGGCGCCCGCCAACCACCTAAGCTCAGGATCGTCGAGCAGGATGTCTTGGGGAGATAACCCCTCTCCGGCGCCCTCTCCTTTAGCGAGGAGATCTTGGTCCACAAGAGCCTGGCTTTGCTGTCTCAAGGCATTAAGATCCTCTTGAAACGCTTGCTGCAGGGCATTGGCTGTGGCTCCAGTCTTATAATCCTGAAACTGCGACAAGGTGACTTGCGAGTTTTGACCGATCTTTGCCTCAAAGCGGGCGAGCACTTCTTGATTTTTGATGGCAGCGACATTCAGTGATTGGCTTTTACTGAGTTGAGAGGATTGCCATTGGGTGATCCCAAATTTGCTGGTTGTCATGGGGGTCGTAGGAATTGAAAACTCACCAAGACTATTAAATCCAGCCAGTGTTCGGTCATCCTTTAAACTGCCCAGCAGCACCTCGAGTTTGGTCCGTGCTGCTCCTGTCGCCGACCTTGAGTCTCGTAACACCTCCAGACGGATTTGATCCAGGAGGGTATCGATTTGATCTTCCGCAAACCCGAGACCATTGAGACATTTTGGTAGCTGGCAGGGGCCGGTTTCATCCGAGATCAGATCCACCACCAAGGCTCGAAGCTGTGATCGGCGGATACCACCATTGGCAAGGATTTGCTGGTTCAAAAGATCACGAAATTTTTTTTGTTTATCAGCCTCAGTTTTTGCCTTAAGGACGGCCTTGATTCCTTGGCGAAGATTTCGGCCTATCGTGTAAAGTTGGGATGGGGGTTTGGCCGCAGGTATCCCAATCCCTGACTCGAGACAATCGTTGTTATGAGCCGTGATTGCGGAGGACTCGCCCAGTGGAAAAGCTTTTCGGCAACCCCAGAGAATTAGGGTCGTAACTGCGACTAAGTACAGATAATTGATGGTTATGCTACGTCGAATCACCAAAACCTCGGATCTATAAGCAACAATTCCTAAGCGCATCCATACGATGCAAATTGCATGCTCATAGAAAGCTCCGCTCCCCTAGGTCATTCGCCCCTTACATCGCCCTCATCCTCCATAAAGTCCGCGGCTTATAAACTCTTGGCAAGGCCATAGCCATAGGAAGACAAACTAATCCTGTAAAATTTCTAAACAGCTGATCATAGTTTTTGGTCTCTATATACCATTTAAATGCCATCGCCATCGGTAAAACCCTGGGTCACAAAGTGTTGCTGCGTGATCCGGCTATGGGGGGCAACACTCTCTGTAATCCAAACATTTCCGCCGATCACCGATCCTTCGCCGATTTGGATACGACCTAAAATCGTTGCCCCCGCATAAACCGTCACTCGATCTCCAATCAACGGATGGCGGGGAATATGTTTCATCACACGACCATCAGAATCCCGATGGATTTTTTTTGCGCCTAGGGTGACGCCTTGGTAGAGAGTCACATTGTTACCGATCTCGGTTGTTTCTCCGACGACGGTTCCTGACCCATGGTCGATAAAGAAATGGGTGCCGATTTTGGCGCCTGGATGGATATCGATTCCGGTTTGCTGATGGACTTTCGAGCTGATAAGCCGCGGCAAGAGGGGGATTTTTTGCTGCCAAAAGAGATGGGCGATGCGCTGCATCAGCACCGCGCGAAATCCCGGGTAGCATAGTAGCACTTCGTAGGGATCGTCCGTGGCTGGATCGTTTTCCATTGCGGCGATAATATCAGTCCACGCGACTTCTTTCAGACCAATCATCTGATTGATAAACGTCATGGGTGATAGATCATCCCAATCGAATGTTGGGTAGATAGATTTTAGGTTTAGTATGATCTCCGCAAGACTTCCATAGAGATCTGCCTTAAACCCCACGCGGTCCTCCGCAAAGAGTCCTCCCAAAACAGACTCCTGCAATTGGGCGACCGAGGACTCTAGGACGTAGCGCACAGTGGCAAGGGAAGGTGAGACTTCAAAAAGCGAGGCTTCAAAATGCCCTGTTTGGTGTGTCTTTTCGGGTGTCATGATAGTCTCCGAGGGTCCTTGTGGACTCGATAGGTTCTTGACCTGCTTTATAGGTTGTATTTGACTTTTATAAATAAATCTATTAGATAGGATATATATTTTAAGAATCCCCTCATTCCCATCATGAGGCGAAGAAGCGAAGAGGATTCGTAAGGCACCGAATCAGTAAGCAATCAGCAAAGTTGCAGGAGCACACGATGCGCGTTTTGGTCGTAGATGACGACGAGACCCTACGATTTACCTTAAGAGGACTTTTAGAGGGCCAATCCCATGTGGTGGTTGAGGCCGCTGATGGTCTTGAAGCTGTTGAAAAAGTCTCCCACGATGGCCCTTTTGACGCCGTTCTCCTGGACGTCAATATGCCGAGGCTTTCGGGCCTCGAGGCACTCCAAAAAATCAAAGAAATATCGCCCTCTAGCTTTTGCCTGGTGCTAACCGCTTATTCTAATGTCAAGGACGCAGTCGCGGCGATCCGCCAGGGTGCCTTTGACTATATCGAAAAACCCATCGACCAAAATCGGCTCTTTAACGCCCTCAATTCCGCCCAAGAAGCTAATTCTCTTGTCCAACAAGCAAGTCTATCAGCCCCCCAGCTTGAGTTTGACCAAGGACGTCGGATTATCGGCGGATCGAGCCAAATCCAGAAGGTTTTTGAAATCATCCACCGCCTAGCAAAGGTCGAAACCTCCGTCCTGATCCGCGGCGAAAGCGGCACGGGCAAAGAGCTTGTGGCCCGGGCGATTCATTTTAACTCCCACCGGATGAAGGGGCCTTTTGTCGCTGTAAACTGCGCTGCGATTCCCGAAAACCTGATTGAAAGCGAGCTCTTTGGTCATGAAAAAGGAGCCTTTACCGGGGCCGATCGCCGCAAGATAGGCAAGTTTCAATTCGCCGAGGGTGGGACTATTTTCCTCGATGAAATCGGCGATATAAGCCTGCAGATGCAAGTCAAGCTACTACGGGTCTTACAAGAAAAAATCTTAACCCCCGTGGGCAGCAATCAAGAGATTAAGATCGATGTGCGAGTCCTTGCCGCCACCAACAGACCGCTGGAAAAGATGATCGACCAGGATCAATTTCGGGCCGACCTGTTTTACCGGCTTAATGTGATGCCTATCACTTTGCCTCCATTGCGGGACAGGCGTGAGGACATCACGGTCTTAAGCATGTTTATGGTTCAAAAGTTCAATAAAATCCACCAACGCACCATTCTTGGATTTGAGAAAAAGGCCCTCGCCGCCCTAAAACTCTATGGATGGCCTGGGAATATCAGAGAGTTGGAAAATGTCGTCGAACATGCTTTTATTATTGAGACCACTGACATGATTCGGGTGGATGCATTGCCCGAGACTCTGCAAATTCTTGTAGAAAAACGGACGTCTAAAGACCAGTGTGAACCTCTTGGGACTCCACAAGAATCTGATTTGCTTAGCCACGTGGCTGATCTCAACTACCCCATGCTTAAAGAGCGTTTTGAAAAAGAGTTTCTGATGCGGGCCCTCAAAGCCTTTGATGGTAGGATCAACCAAACAGCAGAACATACCCAGATGACAAAAGTGACGCTCCTACGCAAACTAGAAAAATATGGGATCGATCCTCGAACCTATCGATCAAACGACTAGCCACCTCCGCACTCTTTCAAGTCACTCTTCCTACTTGAGGCTGATAGCTCTGGGACCAATATGACTCTCTGACGCCTGGCTGCCTGACGGCTGGCTCCCAGATGCTTGGCTTCCTAGGAGTTGATTGATCCGGTTGCGGGTATGATCCAAATCCTTTAAGAGTGATTCCAGGTGGGCTTTAGAGAGTTTGTCACCCAAATCATCATCAGGATCTGAGGGCTTAGCTGCTGCTAGTTCCTCTTGCATCTCTTCCATCCCTTTCATGATCACGCCTATAAACAAGTTTAAGATAATCATCGTGCCGACAATGATGAATGTTATAAAAAAAGTGGGGGCTAGAATCGGCGATTGGCTCGGAGCAGTACACATGTCCTTTAAAGCATCTTCATAGCCCATTTTATCGCAACCCAAGATCTGAATTTGCATGATATCGGCCCACCCTTCCATGGTGACAACCTGAAAGAGGGATATAAACGAAGTTTGAAGGTTGCCAAAATGAAAGGGATCATTGCTGCCAAAAAATGTGGTCGCCATCACGGATGTAATATAAAAATAAATTCCTAACAACAGCCCTATATAACCGATCGATGGAATCGCTTTAAGCAGGGCTCCCACGATCATCTGCAGTCTCGGTATGGCTGTGATCAATTTTAAAACCCTTAAAATCCGAATTAACCGTAGGACTGCAACAAACTGTGCGTCGATGGGCACAAAACAAATTGCCACGATGAAAAAATCAAAAACATTCCAAGGATCTTTAAAATAATTTTTGACATGGGGCATCTCAGCACCTAGTTTCACTACGATCTCAAATGTGAAAAACGCGAGGATCACTTTATCAAAAATATGAAATAAACTCGAGTATTGATGGGACATAGAAGGATAAGTTTCTAATCCAACCAAAACGGCTGCTACAAAAATAACCCCCACCATCGTCCGATTGAATATTGGTGACTGAGCGATAGCTTTGAGTTTTTCCACAATTATACTCCTAATTTTAAATTAAATTCCCGATCCCTCTAGACCTATCGTCATAGAATCGGTGCAAAATGAGACTCGATAAAAAAATTTTAAGTATAATAGGCCGCTCCGACTTGGTAAACTGAAAAAGATTCAAGACTTTTGAGTTTAATTGGTGATGGAGCCTTTATGGAACCGACATCTTCCCCCAAATCCGAGGTTCAGATTTCAGTCCCGCTATCGGCAGGCGGGAGTTCATCAAACCCTCAGGAGACCTTTGAATCCATGCTTGTTTGGGCCCGCCTCCTCCGGGTTGGGAAAGATCTTAGGATCGATAGTCAGTCCCTCGATTCGATCGAGTCGAGCATGTTAGAGGCCCTCGGAATGGAACCCGGTCCTGCAGCGGTTGTGCAACCAAAGCCCCCCCTTGATCCCGCTTTGCAGGCCGAAAATGCCTTAGAACAGAAACTCCGGCATCTTATTGAAGCCTCAGCCCCGTGGGAGTCTTTGAAACCAGTCTTGCTAAAACTGATCCAAGGGACAGCCTCTCCACAGATGGCCGCACGCTGCTGCGAGGTTGCACTGATCCATGGCCCCCCTGAGACCCACATCAACCAAGAAAGATTAGCCGAAATTCACCTAGAAGTGATCGCTTCAGCCTATGGAAGACATCCCTCCTTTTATCTCTTGATCCACCAAGCCCTTCGCTTGAAACTCGTCCTCCAAAACTTTCGCAGCCATCATAGTAAGGTGCTCGACCAAATCCTGGTCCATTTCAAGGACCATGACAGTCTCACGCCCCTTGAGAGGCTTTATCTTTTTATCTACCTATCTGAAGGCAACGACACGGTTTCAGCCTATATGTACTTTAAGAGGTACCAAAAACATATCCTACAGAGTGCCAAAACCTATCAGGATCAAACCGGGATCCTCTATGCCCAGGTGCTCTTAACGGGAGGGAAGCTCGCCCTAAAACTCGGCTATATCCAGGAATCCAGAGAAACTCTCGCATTGATCGACGAACATGGCGTCGAATACGAAACAGCCCTGCGACTCCTGCTCGATCATCGGTTTCTACAACCTTCCAATGAACCCAGTTATCTCGAACAAATCATCGCAGCTTCTACGGTCGATGCAAGGCTTAGCTGTTTGCAATCCTTTTTTGACAGTACGCGGCGATTAGGTGGATTCCAGGATCGCCATCGCCCAGAACTAAACGATCTATTGATGGCACCGTTTGATTGGATGGGCGACGATGTGACGGCTTGGGCAAAAGTATCAAAACTCCTCGTAGCAAACAGCGATCTTGAAAATCTACTCCCCAACCTTTACCAAGTCTTCCGGGACAACGCCTTGCAATTTCATCGGCCAGACCTAGACCACGCTCTGTGGGAAGGTCCCCGCCAAAGCCTGCAAGAGACTCATCGCGACCGTTATTGGCGCGGTGTGGGGCTGCTCCACTTCTATCTCACCGAGGGCCCCCAAGAAGAAAATTTTTTGTGGCAAGCCAAAACCCTGGTGGAAGAGTCCCTTAAAAACTGGCATCACTCACACCTACTGTTGCCAGGAAACACGCTGATCAACCTCCCCTTTGAGTGGAAGGAACTGCACAAGTATGGGTACTCCTACACTGCAAAAAACAACCTCATCCTCGAAGTCGATCGTATGCGCATGCTGGTGCAGCTACGGATCTGCCAGAACCAGCAGATTGTGACGATCAAAGATATTGAAAGCTATCTGGCTTTGCCGTTTTCTTCCCAAAACCGAGGCACCTCTCCCGAAATTTTTACACGCCTTTTATCCATGGCGCGCCAACACCCCCAGCTAGAACACCAAATCCTCCTTCGACGTGCCGCCCTAACCCACCTCACTAACCAAGATTTAGACCGCCTCTGGCACCTCGGCCAAAAAACCTCGGATTCTGATCTTAGTTGGCGCTGTGCAACGCTGATCAAGTGCCGCGGCTCCCTCAGTAAACAGGTGCTCTATGCTTGGAATATTTCGGGAGAGAAAAGATCCCACTACCCCATCATGATCCCCAGCAAGGCTATGGTGCTCGGCAGTATTAAAGACCTTTCCCCCTCAGCCCACCGTTTCCTCCATGCCCTCCTCGTCGTGGGTCCACGGCTCCCTGAACTCCTGCATATTTTAGATGCAGCATCCACAACAACACGTCCAAAGTCCTATCCCTCCGGGAGTCCTGAGCATAAAATTAAACAACTCCTAGCAAAAATCCCTTGGCTGCCCCAGCCTGGCAAAAAGTATATCTACCATGATGGACGATCAAATCTCGACCGCCTTGTACCCCCCTTTGCAAACCTTTTACCGACAAACCCCTGGAGCATGACCTTCAACTACGTCTGTGAGTCTCTTGGCATCTATGCGTGGAATTGGTCTTTAAAAGATTTAGGGCATCGTATGTCTTTAGTGGTGGCTCGGATTGCGAGCCGCCAAGGACTTCAAAAGCAGCCATTGCGGGTCACAAAATGGCTTAGGGCCTTGACTCCCGAAGAGCGTACGGCTTGGCAAGACTTAGCTTCCCTTGCGCGGATAATATCTGATGATGAATGCGTCGAAGCCTTGGGCTTTGGCATCTGTCGCTGGACGATGATAATCCTCCAAAATCATGCTCAAGGGATCGAAAGCCTTATGCAGATGCGTGCTCCTGCGGCGATGATCTGGGACTTAGAACAATTTGTTTTAGGAGAGTTTTATGGCGAAATTCGCTCGATCATGAAAACTCGCAGCAAAATTATGATTCCAGCAGCTTTACAGCAGTTGCAGTCGATAATACAGTCGTAGGTATATGAGATCATCAACAACGACAAAAGGAGAAAAAAATGAAACGTTTCTTAAAAAGTATCAGTCTAAGCTTTCTAGTTTTTGGATCAGTGACTGCCTTGGCCCACAATGGTGGCAGGGGAGGAGGCCGAGGAAGCCGTGGTGGATTAGACGCCGACGACAGACATCCCCCTAGAACCTGGATCTGCCGTGCCGAGGCGATGGATAACAGTGGGCTGTTTTTTTTAGGTATGGGCCGTAGCTACGGCGAAGCCTATGCCCGTGCTAACGAAACTTGCAACCGCGCTCGGCGAGTTTGCCGGATTAATTGCTATCAAAATGACTGAGTGGTAAACTAAACCAACATTTTTTACTAAATCTATGCTTTTGTGGGGGGGGATCCTTTATGAAATTTCACCAGATCCTAACTGGATTGTTTTTCCTAAGCACTCTAGCGGGTTGTCAATTCAACCCGACTGCTGCCTCCTTGCCCACAAATGCTTCGGTAAAAATGCCCCTAAACACTAATCTAAATGTGGATATACCCAAAGATCAATTCCCACCTGAACAGCTCCGACGTTTAACGCTAGGATTACGGTCGATTTTTACGGACGGCGAGCAGTCGATGCCCCTTGCGATGATCTTTGACGCTATGGAGCTGGAAGGTCCCATCACGGAGGTCATCCCTGGGATTTTAGAGGCCTATCCCAATCCCGTCACAGTCGTCTGTAACGGTAATCGCTGTACCGGATTTTCCTACGGGAAACCCCACTCATTTTTAGCCACCTTTATGAACATCCCCGTGTTTGGAACCCCTACCATCTCCATGGGACCTCGGGTCGAAATCGATTTTCGTCTCTCTGAAGAGGGAAATCTCATAGAAGTGTGTCGATTCGCGGGACTCCGAGCCAAAGCCGGGAGTTTAGGCGGACCGATCGATGGGTTTATCGGCGAAATCTCCAATGATACGGTTAAAACTCTCAAAATCGATATTGGCTTTGGCGGCTCCTACCCTAATGGCTCTTGCAAACCAGGGTAGTATCGATCATCGGGATGACCGCTGGTAAAAATCCCTAATCAAACCTTGTTTTTTTAGGCGTTTTGCCAGCGATCTTACAAAATCATGGGAGTCCCCGAGGGTCAGGCTAAAGGCACTTGCTGTCAACAGGGCTGTAAATAGCTTCTGGTTTTTTTCCTGCACCACCGGATCCAGACCATAGAAGTTTAAGGCAAACATCGTCGGATATTGCGCGTCATTATGGGTGGCTCCTTTGATGGTTAACTCAGCAAAATCCCCACCATAATGCTTGCGAAATAGCCGCCTCTTGCGGGCTAGATAAATCTCTGGATCAGCCCCTAAGAGGATCGCTGGACTTTGAACATCCCACATCAGCTTCCCTACATTCTCATTGAAAACGGCTGGGTCTAAGAGGACCAAACCCGAAATCGGCGTCCCAAGATAGGCTGCCATGGTCACGGCAGAGCCGCCAAAGGAGTGGCCCACTAGGATCGGCTTCATTTGATTTTGGGTAGCTCTCATTTCGGCACTCTCGCTGATTCCCTTGACGAACTCTTTAAGAATAAGGCCATTTGTGTCCCACTGTTCGGTGGTAGGGAGTTGGGGCAAAAAAACCGAAAAGCCGTAAGAGGCCAGGTGCACTGCTTGGTACCGATGGGCTTCTTTGTAGCTGCGATTGCCGTGGGCGATCACCACCATCGGCCCCCTGGCTGCTACCAGCTTTGGCTGGACCACATCAAAGCTGATGGGGAGATTGTTGTTTAGAACTATGAATTGCTGCTCTTTAATCCCATAGGAAATGGGCCCTTGTTTGGAAAACTCCCCTAAATCTGGGCCAATGGTCTTTAGAATGCGGTAAATTTTTTTAAAAGTATTTGGAGATTCATCTTGGATCACACTCGACAGGGGACTCTCGGAGATACGAGATCTAGTGCAGCTTATGAAAAGAGCAGCGCAGATAAATATTTTTGAATCTATATACTTGGCGATTTTTTAACCTTCGTTATAGGTAAATCCTTATCCCCAGGTTAAACCACAAAAATAAATCTGTATTTGAATCGGTCAAATAAGGTCCAACCGTTAGGATCAATCCTCCAAAAAATTGCACCGGATCTCGGAGCATCACATACCCCATCCCAAAAGGAACTCTTAGGGAGGCCCCCCGGCTCACCTGGAGCCCGCCACCCAGATAGGGCGCTAACTTGCCCCGCAAAAGGTGCAGTGAGTTAGGCTGGACTAGGAGAATCCTCTTAAAGTCAGGGTTAAAATGCGCCACATAGTCCGCGTTAAAAGCGACTGAACTTTGGAGGGACCCCAGGCTTAAGTCGAGTGTCCCATTATAAAACGCCAATTTTTGGGCAAGAAGACCCGTGGCTCCATAGTTTCCCACTTGGATTCCGACACCCCATTCGGGGTCTTGGGTGAGCAGGCCCTTGGTGGTACCGCTAGGGGATCGCCATTCGGCGGCCTGGGCGATAGGACTCCCACACAAGAGACAAAACAGGCTGACGGCAAAGAATTTTAGCGTTCGATTTGATGTTTTTCGTACTGACGGGCTGAGGTTTGCCAGGGTATGTACTCCCATTCTTCGATTGGTGGAATCAGGGCCAGCATAATACCTAGTCCAATGATGGGCAATGCCGAAACCAGCCATGGGGCTTCTTCGATTTTAGCTCGATTTAAAATAACCAAAAAAGCTATAAAAGCGATACCACAAGCCATGATAAGCATCTGTTTGCGTTGGCGGTTGATGATAAGCTTTACATAGGGATCTTCAGGCCCCTTGGCCACGTTGTTTTCTTTTTTTACCGTAGCTAAAAGACCCGTATCGGATTTACTCATATGGTTTGCTCCGAGATTGGTTATTTTTTGCAGAATTTACATAAAAAATCATCCAGCGCACCCCACTCACTGCCGACAGGACCAGCATAAGGGTCAGTGCTTTACCATACTCTTGCTTACCTAAAAGCTCACTCGGAGCAGATGCTGCAAGCATGACACCTGAGCCCACTAAAAACAGGACATAGGTCAGCCCGGTCATCACCTCACTGGAATCGATCCCTTTAAGGGGGAGTCCAAGTATAACGACCCAAAGAGTACTCGCCGCCAATAGGGATTTTTCCCTCAGATTGAGATCTAAAAAAGCCTCAAAAATTTCTTTGGCTGATGGCATATAAAGCCAGGTATCGCCAAAAAGAGCTTGAAACACGATGCATCCCTCCTGAGGTAAGCATCGGCTCGATTGGGCTAAGACTTAAGTCAGAGTCGTGGGACGATATGATATATTATGCTTAAATTGACTTTAAGGATGTTGTATCCTGCTGACTTGAGAGTCCCGAGTTCTCTTTAAATCCCTACTCCCAAGACGGTATGATAATGACTTTGATAGCTTAATGACTACATATCGGAAGTCGGTTTTTGGTTTAGGCTTGTCTACGGATCAAAACAGCGTCACTGGCGAGGGCCGCTTTTGAACATGGGGAAAAACCACCCCCACACCAGTCCGAGTAAAAAACCCAAAGGCCCGGTGACCAATACGCCAAGAACAGGGCCTTCAGTATGGGGTGTCCAAAAAGGCCCTCATGCTATAACCAAGTTTTGGAGCCTCGAATGATTAACGCTCTGCATAAGGGCTTTTTTTAGCGGGAAAGTCTTCATTTTGGAATTCATTTGATGCTGATTTTTGAGGCCCAATTGATT
>JBGSUI010000226.1:0-5733 GCA_041736175.1 Oligoflexales bacterium
ACCTTATCACCCCTGATGTAGAGCCCCGTTATGTTCGCCAGATGAGGCGTCGAAGGGAATTTAAAAAAATCCTCTTTCATGTTCCCATCTTCTTGGCATATTTGGCTTCGACAAATTCAGGACAAAGGAACTTAACGGAAATCCCAACTTCAGCCAATGCATCCTTCCATCCCCGCCATTTGCTGTCTGTGGCCTGCAATATCGGCGGCTTCTTCACATGGGCATTGGCCACGGCGACAAACTTGCGGTCTGACCTATCGAAATTTTTTAAATCGTTATGCGTGGGAAACTCATTGTATGAGTCGCCATTTTTGGTGATGGTCACCCGGTCGGCGTCAGGTAGGCTCCAGCGATTATCGTGAACCCATTTAATGAATTTGTCCCCAACGCCAGGCTGGCCCTTCATGGAGAGCTGCTTTAGGTACTCATCGAAAATTTCGTTTCCTGCGTCGATGACTAGGCCACGCTCTTCGATGACATGCTTAATCGCCTCGACGCATGCCAGCACGCAGGCAGCGGATATGCCAAAACCCGGGTCTGGCTGGGTGGCGAGATTGGCTGTCTTGGGCACATTGGTATCCACCAAGCATTTTGTCGGTAGCCTCATACAGGGGTCTCTGGCTTTTCGGTTTTCTGCATCCGTTTCTTCATGGCTGCTCTTGCCTGCTCGGTGATGTCGCCCATTTCATCACCAAAAAAATTCTCTGGCCAGTTCTTAATATTACCGAAATTATCGATTTGCAACGGTTCCAGGATAGCGGGTGTCTTGGCGATATTGGCGAAATAGGCCGATACTTTTGCCTCCGGGACGGCATCTTCGGCTATGCGACGCTGAAGACGGCGCAGGAAATGCTCCGAGTGGGTCTCAATAACCAGCTGAATATCCCTGTCTGATCCGTTTTCCTTGGAGTTAATGACATCGATCATCACATCGGCTAGAGCCGATTGCGCTTTCGGATGCAGGTGGATCTCCGGCTGTTCCATAATGATGATCGATCCGGCCGGAGCGTAAAAACACTGCACCAGTACCGGAAGCACCTGGGATATCCCAAAACCGACGTCTGGGAGATCGACCCAGTCTTTGGATCCCTTGGTGCGAACCTTGACCTCGTACTCCTGCCGCTGCTCGGATATAGGGTTAACCTTGAATTGCTCGATCAGTCCCATTTCCTTGAGCTTGAGGGCAATGATTTCCTCAAAAGGTTTGGCTTTCCGTCCGGAACCCAGGCTGATTTTACGGCTTCGCCCCGCAAGTATTGCCGCGACAGTATTTTCTCCCTCATAGCCGACACTTTCAGGCTCCATCCCGGTCCATGAGTATAGACGCTCGGCCTTGGTGCGCAGAGGGCCAAGATAACAGAGTGTTCGGTAGAGCTTCTCATGGCAAAGATTCAATGCCTGAACGAAATCCGCGTTCTGGTGATAGGCCACCACTTCATCAGGGAAACCGTAAAACCGGACAGGTGCCCCGGGATACCAGGCCCGCCGCTGCTTGCGTTTCAGAGTGTAATGAGTCGCATCGACTTTATACTCGGACTTGGAGTCCAATTTTCGCTGCATACCAATGGACAGCTGGGATTTATCTTCTGCTAGCAACTCATATTTCAGTCGGTCGAGCACAAGGGTGTGCTGGTCTGTATCCCCTAAACCGACCTCGGCATGGAAAAAGAGGTCATTCCCTGAAAAGGGCTGGCCTGTCATTGGATCTTTGAACCTTAGTGTTTCTGGAAAGGACCACTCATAGTTAAAAGTAATTTTGTTTTTGGGATCTCGGTGAAAAACCATCTCCTGATAGGAACCGAGCTGAACCACCGAGTTCTTGCCACCGGGAAAGAAAACCACCTTTCTGTCCGGTGACTCCACCGTCTGCTTCAGCATCATCAGGAACTGGCCGATGCTGGATTTCCCAGAGCTGTTGGCACCAAAGAACAGGGAGATAGGAGTCATTCGAATGGGGCCAGTATCCTTCCAGCCCTTGAAGTTTTGTATTCGTAATTGTTTCAGCATAATTCCTCTTGCCATTGCCAGGCGGGCCACGGTGTCCGGCATTTTCACGGGCGTTTGGTACGTGGCCACGTCAGCCAGAGGCAAAACGGGAGGATCAACGCTCCCCTCAGAATTAAATACCCTTTTAAAATACCTAGGCTATTCGTTCCAAGTCAAACGATCTTTGCGTAAAGTAGGAGTGGTTTTCTCAGGCGGCGCCTTAGGGGTATCAAGCGTAAGCCTGGAAGACTTACTCTAGGCGTTAGACTCTAATCTTCCAAGATCGTCTCTGATGATCACCGAAAAGCAGGAGAACTTGGAGCCAACGTATTTCTGCAAAAAACATGGCCAATGGGCAGCTCTTTAATCGGTTCCTCCAAACCATTCATTTCAAGACTACGACACTTAAGCGAAAACCAACGAATCAATTGCTTCACAAATTTTTCTGATGAAAACCATGCTTTCTTGTACATCAGTCCTTAAAATCGGATAAATTGAATCGGGAAAGCTATCATCCCGGTCAGCTTCGTGGGCAATGCAATTACGGCGTCTTACAAGTAGACTCAATTGTCGTTGAACGGTCGAACTTTCCACAGAGACCAAAAAGCCAATTTTACCCCAAACATCCTTTAAATCTCTTATCATTTTTAGGGCTGCAGCAACATTGTCTGGCATTTGAAATGACTTGAATCCTAGGGACTTTTTTAGTTCGGACTCAAACCAAATAAGAGCATTTTGAGCATCCATTTTGATCGGAAATGCCTTGAGTGCTATCGTATAGTTATCAAAACCATTTGGCTTAGGCTTATTTCCAGCAAAAATATCTACCATCTCTGCTCTTACGATTTCGTGAATATAGAAATCAAGAGCACTTACAATAAGGACTAAGCATGATCGAAGGACATCATCAGCTTCTTCGTTGCTCGCAAGTCTAAGCTTATCACTAGCACTTATCAGGGCACTAACTCTGACCAGCGATTGACTAAACCTTTCGAAGGTGCGTGATGCCACTCGATTTCTCCATAATCAATTTAGCGATACGAACATATACATCCCTGATTTCTTTCTGGCGATTCTGGTCCTGATCTAAGACAGCACCTGAAGTCCCCAGCTCTTGTGGTGTTAAATCAAATATGGCCTTACCAGTATCTTGAGATTTAGGCCCTAATGTATTGAATTCAGGGATTAAGCCGAGACAGTTTGCGGCAAACTCGGGGTGGCCATCAAGACTGATAAAATGATCAGGGATGCAATTCTTAAAGTCCGTTCTTGTATAAGAATTAATTTTATCGATCCATTTTTGAAATCCTGTGGAAGGTACTCCATTTCTTAATTTAAATCGCTGAATTATATTCCCCAAATAATGAATATTATTTCGGGGAAATTTATAATCGGCGTCTGCTATTAGTGGATTATTCAGGAGGACATTAGACCACTTGATCCATTTTGGCAAAATCCTTCCAAGTGACTGCAATGCCAAAAGCGAAAACAAATCTGGGACCACCGGACATATAATATAATCGCTAATACAAACTAGATTTTGCGTTATAGCTGAAAGGCTTGGGGGTAAATCGATAATGATGATGTCGGCATTAAAGTTTTTAGCGGTGAGACTGATCGCACAGTGAAAAGCCCCGGGGAGATTGCGCATGGTTGGCAATGATGCCGTGAGCTCTTGCGCCATTCCCAACGGGACTTCATATTCGCCTATGGCGACATTTCCTGGCAAAAGCCTTACATTTTCGTATTCTGTCGGATAACATTCGATAGGCTTGATAGGAATAGGCCGCGCATCAAAAGCCGGTGAGACCGCAGATTTTAAATTCCTTCCGCTAGTTTCAATCTCTTGCAAAATCGAATTATTTTTGTCCAACACATCATCAATCTCATCCTCTTTGGTTGAGGAATATGCTCGCAAAAGGATTCGGGACGTGAGATTACATTGAGAATCAGCGTCTACTAGCAATACTTTTTTATTTAAAGAGGAAAAAGCCGCAGCCAGATTGAGCGATGTGGTCGTTTTACCGACTCCCCCCTTGTGATTAAAGATCGATAAAGTGGTAGACATACGACGCTCCGGCTTATTTTTATGTTGAAAAGGAACTCTTTCCTAAAGGAAAGGACCTAGCCATGCATTTTTATTTGACTTCCTCCCCGCCGTAAACGACGGGGATTCCCTAGGCCCCGGAAACCTTACGGTCGCCAGGGTGGGTTAGCGCCTCACGTCCGAGGCGGAGAATGTTGATGGCTTCATCCGTATCACTTAACGAAAAACACACACAGCATCGCCACTCTCTTACTCGTTGCTCAATCCGCTGATATACAGCAAGGCACACCGCACGCGTCAGAGACGAGTCCCTTTCATTTATTTCCATCGCTAATCCCCCAGCTCTAATGGCTATGTAAGAGACCTGCGTTATAGATTCACAATGGCCAATGTCAAGACTGACACCGGCCCTTTTCCCTTTCAGGCACACCAAACATATGTCTAGCTGTGTTGAATGTCAAACTTTTATCCTTTTAAGCCGCAAAAAAACCAGCCTGAACTCGCTGACGCTGTCCGTCTGCTCGGGCCAGTGCCTTGTATCCCCGCCGTGAACAACGGGGATACAAGGCACTTATGATAAATGACATTTAGGTGTCCATATATGCGCCGTGAAGATTGGCTTTGCATCAAGCCCTACGCAGCTCATTCTCGATATTTTCCTTCGACAGGACCGTTTCAAGCTGATCTAAAGTCTCGTACCCATCTTCAATCTCATAAATCTTTTTAATGATCTGGCCAACCTCAGCATCGGACTTGCCCATCAATCTTAAATAGTAGACCTTGAGTACGAAGATGCTTTTCTTATCCAGGACGTTTTCTGGGTTTTTCTCGTTCTCATACTTAGAGTATGTTGCTTTGGTGATCTCTAGCTGCTCAGCGAGCTCATGCTGCACCTTATCAAAAGACAGTCTCAAAAACTTCAGTTGTCTTTTGCTTAACGACTTCCTGCTTGTGATTAAAACCCCTGTGATGAGTCTTTCAATGGCATGTAGGGCTGGCTCCGGCACATGGGCACTCTTGCATTTTTCGCAGCCAACAAAGAACATAAACGGCACATTAATCATCCCAAGGCCATCGAAGGAGTAGGGTACGTTGGTTTGAGTAAACACGCCAACTTTACCGTCACAGTCAGGGGAGTGATGAACAAAGTCGTCCAAATCCACCTTAAAGTTAAATTCAACCTGAATGTTAGTTATTCCAGACATATTCCACCTTTGGATACAAGGCTACGTCCTCATCCTTGAGATCGTAAGCCGTAACAACTAGATGTTTGCCCTTTTCTCTATGGGCTACCACACCCCTGATTAAAACGTTCTCTCTCACTTCTTCTCGCATATTAACGACCAGGACAAAGGCTTTAAGAACACCTTCGAAGACCACGTGAACTACTCGGTCCTAGTGGGCCGAGCTTCCAATACTAAGCGGCTTGCGCCGCTTTTCTTTTCTTTTTTGACGTTTCTACCACAGGTGCACAGGAAGCTTTCGCTCCATGCGTCTTATGTTTGGCTCCACGTCCAGTATCCGCAAGAAGCACGCCTCTTTTGGACAACCCCGTTCCAGGGTGTAGTATCAACTTTATGGCTCGCTTTTGGATTACCACCGCCGAATTATGGTCGGCGTTGTCAGAATGATCGCAACGTTCGCAATGAAAACTCGATTGAGTTTTGCGATTGTTGGGGTGAGTGTGGTTGCAAGCGGCA
>JBGSUI010000242.1:0-54479 GCA_041736175.1 Oligoflexales bacterium
CGTCTTACAAATAGTAAGAAAACTCAAACAAGAGTCCACTATAGCCGTCTGGAGACAATTTGCGGAGATGCTTTCAAAACAGTTTTGGAAGAAGAGGACTTTTTGGACTGAGGGTTATTTTGCTTCAACCATAGGCGACGCATCGGAAGAGACGGTTAGGAGATATACTGAATCGCAAGGTTGATACGGCGGCCATTCATCCGGCGATGCTGAAGACATCGCGGTTTTCTGGCCAAGAATTTTATAAAGGGCACTTGGGTGATTGAATCCTGAGCATCGAGAGGGTTCTTTTTACAGCCATCGTTAAGTGCTTGGATATCACTCATATAATAGGTGCCGCTTTCTAAGGAAAACAAGGATTCGGACTGTCCTCTTACTTTAGGCTGGGGAGTGCCTTTTTCTTCGTCGGTAAGGTCGCCACAACTTAGGAGGAGTGTGCATAGGGCGGTTAGAGCGGTTGATTTAGAGTCGTGGTTGATAAATCGCATGGCTTCCTCTAGATAAATGGCTGTTGAAGTCTACTCTTAAAATGCTGGAGAACTTCTATTTAAAACTGCTGCCACCCGTGATGGCTTCTTTGAGTTCTTCGGTCTCGTTGGTATTCCCAGGAGTGGGAGTCGCCTTTAAATCGGGGGATTTTTGACCGTTGGATTTTGGTTTGGTCGGAGCTAAAGCTACGGGACCAACGGATTTGGTTTGGGATGCGAGCTGACGTCTAAGTCAACTGCTTAATCCAGGGAAAACAAATTCGTCAAAAGAAATTTTGCGATCAAAAAAATCCGAATGATATAGATCATCCGAAAGCTCTCCGGAATATACAAGATAGTGGCGCATTGAAAATCCCCTAGGGATTTTTAGAAGGGAGCTTTTACGTATAACCTCCTTTTCGGCCTCAATCCCAATTTTAAGGCCTGTCTTAAACTCGAATAAGTGAAGGAGTCCTTTTTTTCCTTGGATGAGGCAGTCTATTTGAAGGCCAGCCCTGGCCTTCGTTGGACTTTGAAAATAGGGGCCGATCTGCTCAATATCATCCAATGGAATTTGAGCGATGGACACCAGAGATTTGAGATTGTTGAGTATTAAGTTCTCAAATTGTAGACCCAACACTGTTGACCAATTGACCGGTAACACGCCGCTCTCGGATAAGGGCGAAAGCTGTGTCAGTTTTTGCTTTTGTGGCTCTATATATTTAAGATAAAATTTTATATAGTTATCGCTTACTCGCAGTTGGCTTGACTTTGACGGTGTCCCCTTAAAATGCCAGAAAAAATCCCTCCGAACGAATCCAGCCAACTCTAAATCAGAGAGAATTTCACTCCAGTCGCTGTTAAGTGGGTGATCCACTTGGGCAGCAAGCTCGCTAGGACTCAGAGGTTGCTTTATCATTTCTTTGAGGATTCTCGCGTACGTCTGATTTCTTTTTCCAAAAATGTCTGAAAATATCCCATCAAACTCTCTAAACATAAATCCATTTGATCTGAAACAAAGCTCCCTGACTCCAACATCGACAAACTTATAGGGCGAAAATTCTTCCAGATATTTGGGAACTCCACCGGTAACAGCTAAAACTTGAGATGCTTCCCTTGGGGTTATCTTTTTGAGGGATTGCTGCAACAATGCGAATGACTCAGAAATGGAAAGCTCTTTAAGGGAAAACTCCCGCGAAACACGACCTACAAAGGCTGTACTTTGGAGTATATTTTTTTGGATCCAGCTTGAAACTGATCCGCACAGTACCAGAATCAGGTTAGAATGCTGGCTCAAAAGCCTGTCCCATGCATCCTTAAGATATCCAGCAAAATCAAGATCACGGTCCCCCATCCACGAGATCTCATCTAGCAAGATGACAAACTTAGTTTTAATCCCAGCGTTTTTGATACAAAGGAGGTTGAGGTGCTCAAAAGCTTCCGACCAGTCCCCAAACTTAATCTTTGTGATACCGAGAAATTTGGCCAATGAAGCCGCGAAGGCATCAAGCTGGTTTTGCTTTGATTGGCCAGGGCGAGGTGGAAGCCCTTGGAATTCGAAACAGGGGATTTTTTGAAGCCGGCAAAAATGCCGGATGAGTGTGCTTTTACCTATCCGTCGTCTACCTTGCAGAGTGATCATCGACGAGCTACTTTTTCTTGTCAAATCATTAAGTTGCCTGATTTCACCCGATCTTCCCACAAATGCCGTCATATATAAAATCCTCTGTAGGGACCAAATCTTCATAGTACAGAGGAATTTTTACCCTATTTAAATTCCTCTGTACATTGATATTGGCTCGCCTTGGCACTAAAAACTCTAGTGACGAGAAATGGAATTTCAGCCTATCCTGATATTTTAAGTGCTCATAGGCTGAATATTTTGGAGCTAGATTATGGACTTTGTCGGACGTCATCGGGAGCTAAAGGAATTAAAGGCAGCTATAGAGCACCCTCAACCTCAGATTAGTGTGATCTATGGCCGCAGGAGAATCGGCAAGAGTGCTCTTATCAAAAGGGCGCTCCATGGACGGTCTGGTTCACTCTTCTTTGAGGGACTCGAAAACCAACCAAAACATGCCCAAATCCAAAATTTTCTATCCAAACTCACTGAATATGAACCGGAGATTGAGATTAAAGCACCGATCAAAGAATGGCGTGACGCTCTCAAACTTTTGGTGCCTATCTTGCGAAAAAAACCTGGTTGCATCGTCCTAGACGAATTTCAGTGGATGGCTAATAACCGCCACCAGCTCGTCTCCGATCTCAAAATGATCTGGGACCAATATTTGTCACAAATCAAAGGCACCTCACTGATCTTGTGCGGATCTATAGCGTCCTTTATGATTGCCAAAGTTGTCAAATCTAAGGCGCTTTATGGACGTACTCAGCTCGTAATCCGCCTCAAACCGTTTGGGATCGATGACTCCTTAGCACTTATGGGAAAACATGGGTTCGACGAGGTTTTACTGGCGCAGATGCTGGTCGGTGGGATACCCCTCTATCTCAATCTGCTTAAAGAAGCACCCTCTGTACACATTTCTCTCGAAAACCTTGCCTTCCGTGAAAACGGCTTCTTTGTACTAGAATATGAGAGGATTTTTATCAGCCACTTCGGCAAACAGCCCGACTACCAACGCATCGTAGGACTATTGGCCAAATATCCCTATGGAATTTTTCGAACAGAAATAGCGGATCAATTGGGACTTAGTAGCGGCGGTACCCTCAGCGACCACCTTGATAATTTAGAATCAGCGGGGTTTATCGACAGTATCGTTCCGGTCGATAAGGCGCAGGAAAGTAGATTGATTAAATATCGCTTAGCCGACCCCTATTTACGGTTTTACTTTGCATTTATCGCGCCTAATTTAAAGCGTATCCGACAGGGGCTAGGTCAAAAATATTATATGGATGTCATTCGCAGCCGCAAATTCGAATCCTGGATGGGTCTGGCTTTTGAGCAGGTGTGTTCTTTACATGGGACCAAAATCGCCGAACTTCTCGGGTTCGGCGCGGTGCAATACGATGTCGGTCCCTTTTTCCGGTCAAAGCATGGCGATGTTTCTGGCATCCAAATCGATCTCATGTATAGCCGTGCTGATCATGTGCTAACTGTATGCGAAATGAAAAACCAACTAGCTCCGGTTGGACCTAAGGTGATTAAGGAAGTCGAAACCAAAGTTAACTTTTTAAGAGAATTTTTTCCACGAAAGACAATTCAACCAGTCCTCATCGTCAATGGGGAGGTAAGCCAAAGTCTTATGGATCAGCGATATTTTTACAGAATCATTAAAGCAAAAGAGTTGGTCTGATGGGCTCAAAGTGAGCGCATAATCTCCAAACTCTTCTTCACTTAAAATGATGGTGCGGTCGAGAGGACTTGAACCTCCAAGCCTTGCGGCACCAGTCCCTCAAACTGGCGTGTCTACCAATTTCACCACGACCGCATCTAAATCTAAGATGTCTCTGTGACCAACCTAGAAGTTGGACTGTAAGATACCGGAGAGACCTGGATTGTGTAACATTGAGCCCTTTTGATTGCAAGTCAATTGTGACTCATTTTTCTCGCCCTTAGGGAGTTGCTGGAACAGGCGCTTTTTCCACAGGAGCTGGCGTTGGTGCTGCTGGCGTTGCCGCTGGAGCTGGAGCAGTTACCGGAGTTGCAGGAGCTGTCGCCGCCGGAGGGGCTTCAGCAGGCGCTGCCGGTGCTTGGGTTGAACTTGATGCTTTGAGTTTTTCTTTAAGACCGACATCGCCACCCTTACCTTGCATAATCGTCAAGGAAATGGACGTAAGCATAAAAACAAATGCTGCTCCGTAGGTCAGCTTACCAAGAATCGAGGTGGCGCCAGTGGCCCCAAAAACCCCAGATGAACTACCTCCCCCAAAGGCGGCACCCATCCCTCCCTGATTACCTCCCTGCACTAACACTACGAGAATCATAAACAGTGCCACAAGGACGTGAACGATCTCAACTAGCGTCTCCAAGGAATGACCTCCGGGAAATATATTCTCTGTGGGGTGATGGTGGCGCCTCCCAGAATCGAACTGGGGACACGTGGATTTTCAGTCCACTGCTCTACCGACTGAGCTAAAGCGCCTTCGGACCTCTTTGCAGAGAAGAAGTTTTTATGCCTAAGCCTTGCATAAGTCAAGTGCCTGATGATAATTGATTCCTACAAAAAGGGGAGCGTTCATGTTAACTCATAAAAAACCAATAGTCATTGCTGGTCCTTGCGCAGCAGAGAGTTGGGACTTAATTCTTGAAGTCGGCCAATCTCTCAAAATCCTCGCTGACCAGCTAGGGTTTGAGTATATCTTTAAAGCAAGCTTTGACAAAGCCAATCGCACCTCCCTCGGTGGAAAACGTGGCCCAGGTCTCGCTCAAGCCAAAAAATGGTTTGCGGATCTTAAAAGCCAGCTTCAGGTCCCCATCCTCACTGATATCCATGAGACCATCCAAATTGCCGACGCTGCCGAAGTTTGTGACGTCCTACAAATACCCGCCTTCCTCTGTAGGCAAACTGATTTGGTCACTGCAGCGATCCAGTCAGGACGATCCGTCAATATTAAGAAAGGCCAATTTTTAGCTCCCCATGCCATGGTCCATATTGCTGCCAAGGCACTCGCTGCCCAAAAGGTGAGTCAGTCTTCGGGGACTAGCCAAAACCAAACCATCTACTTGACAGAACGTGGTGTGAGCTTTGGGTATGGAAACTTGGTTGTTGATATGCGTGGTTTTCCGATGATGGCAAAAGCAAACCTACCACTCCTTCTGGATATCACCCACAGCACCCAGCTCCCCGCTGCGGGAGGAGCGTCCGGTGATACTTCTTCAGCTCAGCGCTCCATGGCTCCGGTGCTTGCCCGAGCTGCAACGGCGACTGGTTATCTTTCCGGATATTTTCTGGAGGTCCACCGTAACCCTAAAGAGGCCATCAGCGACCGCGACGCACAGCTTTCCATCAGTCAGGCTAAAACCCTGCTTGAACAGTTGATTCCCTTTTGGCACCAATGCTCCTCACTGAGCCAGATCGACGGGCAGTTTCCGGATTAGCCGCATAATATACTGTATTTATTAGATTTATTCTGATTTTGTGATGCAGGAGTTACGGGCAGCGTATACCACACTACCTAGCCTCCTGGGCCGGACTGCTGGAATAAAAGAGGATCTCCCTCGATCTGCTCCATCTGGCTTAGAGTTTCCCTGAGAACCTCAGGAGTCTCCCCCCAAGTACTCAAGAATCGGACCGCCTTCTGCCAAGTCTTGCGGTCTTTGACATAAAGAGCAATTAACCCATTGCGCATCAACCCCTCCCGCTTAGCTCTAGTGAGGGGTGTCCCCCCAAACCACGTTTCGTATTGGGACTGGGTCATCGTTGCCAAAGCGTGGAGGTCGATTTCCCGGTCGATACGAGGCACCAGAGGGGACAAGGACTCCGCTGTAGGGGAAGACCGTAAAACTCGGTTAAAGGGACACACCAACTGACAAATATCGCATCCAAAAACATACATACCCACGGCGGGCCAATAAACTTGGGGAATAGGGCCTCGGTGTTCTATAGTCCAATAGGCGATGCATTTGCGGGCATCCATGCGGTAGTCCATATCCAACGCCCCTGTGGGACAATGAACCTGGCATCGCCGGCAAGTTCCACAGGAACTCCGCTGAGGCTGAGTCCCCTCATGCTTTTCTAACACTAAAGAACTCAAATCCAGGGATGTCAACAGCTCACCGATAAAAAACAAGCTTCCTTTTTGTCGACTGATGACACACGTGTTTTTACCTCTAAATCCTAAACCCGCTTGGACAGCTATAGAACGCTCCAAAAGGGGAGCTGAATCACAGCAAACTCGTCCAACAGCATCGGGACTATTAAAGACTTGATGGATTTCTGCCAGCATAGCGGATCCTTGTCGCCAAAAAACTCGATGATAGTCCCCATACCGAGCATATTGTGCCACACGGGGTTTATCATCTGTTTTTGGTTTAGATTCCGGTTTCCCATACACCAAGCCAATGACAATTGCTGATTTCATTTGCATATCAATTTTTTGGGGAAACTCTCTTAGCTCTTGGTGTCTTTCGAGAAACCCCATAGTTCCATGACGTCCTTCGTCAAGCCAATCTTTAAAAAAGGAAAACTCTGGATCTCGGTTGAGGGATCCTTGGCTACTTTTTTGCGATGGCCGAAGAGGGACAATACCTCCGAGAAAAAATCCATAATCCTCTACAATCTTTTCTATTTTCTTTAGAAAATCCAACCCAGAAGTCCTTCCTAAAAGCACAAAAATAGTTAGAGGGTTTCATTTTACCGCAGTAAGATGGTATAAATAGCAGAAGGTCACTTAATAATTACCGATGAGGAATCAACTCAAATATTGAAAGCGCGAATGTTAACATCCATGAGACCGATTGGCACGGACAACTATCAAAACATAATCCTGTCTTTGAACCGATTGTGGCCTCTCGCAGCAAACCCTTTATCTTGTTACAGCCACAAACACTTAAATCGACTCCGCTGGATGATTCATAGCCTCGGCTATAACTTCAGCACTTTGGGTCAAATTTTAAAAAATCCAAAAGGTCACTATGTTTATCTGACCCTTGAATCAGAAAACTTAACAATACATACAACACTTTTAAGAGATCTCAAACACCTCGGTTTACCTGTCACCCTTTTTATAAAAACGGAAGATTTTAACCCTAAGGATCAAGTCGAAAAACTCCCAGAATCCACCCTCAAGACCATAGAACTCCTAAAAAAACTAATGACCTTAGGGTGGGACATCGGAACGATGGGCACATCGATGATGGATCTCACCAATCTAAACCACTCCCAACAGCTCGCATCTCTGTCTGAAGCGACAGAATCTTTTACCAAAACTCTAGGGAGAGCCCCTCGGATCTTTTTATATCCTTTTGGAGCCTATGACGCTTCTACAGTGAGTTGTCTTAAACAGTTGAATTTTATCGCTGGAATCACTTCTATCGAAGGTGTCAATTTAAGCCAAGGTCAAGAGGGCGAGACCTTTCACCTCAAAAGGCTTTACTCTAAATCACCGATTTTCGACATCTTAAGCCTATTTAAATCCCGATGGTCTCTCGCCGAAAAATCCAAAGTTCTTTCGGACCTAGCAGGTTCCCCTAACCCTAGGGAGATCCCCCGGAGTCACCTAAACTTTTGGCTGACGGATACCTGATCACTTTTAAGTGCGTTTAGAAGCTTTTATCTCTCTGCGAATCACTTCGTAGGAGAGGCTTTTGCCCCACCAAAGCTCTTGGGATAATCGGGCCTGCTCGATCAGCATCGCTTCGCCGTCTTGGGCTGGGATATCCAGCGCCATCGCCTTATAATAGAGGTTTGATGGTTTGTCATAAAGGATATCGACGATCGCACCTTTGAGATGCTTGATAGTCGGTACAAAGGGATCAAGCATATCGCCGTGTTGAGGTGCGCTGGTCGCTTGAATCAAGAGGGTCTGGTCGGAATTTTGCGTCAGGGTTTCTTTCAAAATGTTAGGTTGAAACGGCTTAAGGCTGAGCTGAAAGGGACAGTTCCCTTTTTCGGATTGGGTGGTGAGGGCTGCAAAAAAAGAGTTGTCTTTTACAAGGCTGTCCCACTTGCGGCTTAAAACAGTGATCGTGCAGCTTTGATGAGCAGGATGACTCCATTTATCTAATAGCCCTATCAAATAGGAGAGAATCGCTTGGCTAGCTCCACCGTCCCCAAGGACCACAAAGTTCTTATAGGACTCCAATGGTTGCCCCATGCGCTCTACCCCACGACCAAATCCCTCACCGTCGGTGGAATAGGCCTCCCATGTTTGGGAGCCTCGCCTTAAGGTGTTGACCGACGATAGCCCCGATTCAGGGAACAATCTGGCCACAAGTTCTTTATGGGGTTTGGTGACATTAAATCCCACAGCCCCTAAATGCCAAGCGAGATCCAAAAAAGTCGGAATTTTTTCTGGCTCCAGGGAGTAGGCCAAGTAAACGCTGTTGATACCAAAGTGGGACAAGGCCGCATTATGGATCACAGGCGAAAGTGTATAGGAAATATTTTTTCCCAGGAGCCCCATCCAAGTTGTTTTGCCATCGATGCGTAGCATTTTAGGTCATGACCAAGGGTGGGTTTGTAGGGGGAGGATTGGAATGGCCTGGTTTGCTGGGATGACTTGCCGGATCAGGCCTAGATGGTCCCGTAGCCCTGAGATGGGGCCTTCCACCAGAGCAGAGATTTTGGACGTAGGAATCTAAGTTTTTTTGGACGTCTGCTTCAAGCCCTAGAAACTTAATCCCTGCCATATAGGTCTCCTGGTCGCTCCCATGGGGTCGGCAGGTTTTAACTTCGGCAGTGACTGTAAGAGGCAAGGTTTCCGCAGCAAATTGCGAATTTTTATCGGATGGTTGGGTCAAGTTAAATCCGGGCAAACTGGCTAAGTCTAGGGAAAGGCGTTGACCTTTTCTTAATCTCTTGCCTACCACAAGGGTTGCATTTTGGGGCGAAAGGTCTCTGAGATGAACCATCGAGAACTCCCCGATTTCACTCGGTGGGACGCGAGGCTCTTCTCCATGAGGCGTCCCTCTTTTGACCAAAGACCTCAGGTTTTTTCTAATCGCCAAAGGGCTGAAGGTCCAAGGTCCAACGGGCACCTCGTCCGCGACGTCACGAAAACCGTTTAAAATTTTGATTGGCAAAAAAAGCTCTTGCGCCTTTTTCACGGTTTGGGTGCCACCTGATTCTGCCACCATCCCCGATAAGGCTAGAGTCACAGCGAGGAGCACCAGCAAGAATAAAATGATTCCAACGGAGAAGGATAATGATCGATCGGGGTCGATGGACGTAACTGCTTCTATCGAGATATCTTCGATACCTTCCCCGAAAGCTGAGGCTCCTTCAAGAACAAGCAAAAATAAAATTGAAAAGCTAATTTGTTTCGTTTTCATAGAAATTCGCAACCTCTGGAGTCGGATAGGTAGACGATTTAGTAGGGAGGTGTCAATAAGAATTAATTGAGCTACTCCTATTTTATCCTATCAGCCTGGCTAGATAAAGGCTGCCCCCCAAAATTGACCGGTTGGGCGGTTCGCTATATATTTGCTGATCAATATCGGTCGATTACCACAAGTCTTGTTTGCTATTGACTACACCTCGAAAGGATGTAAGGAAAGTGATGTTAAAATTTGGACTCTAGGGTTAAGATCCTGAGATTTCCAAGAAAAACCCAAGATCATTAACTAGCTCAAGAGTTTACTCCCTATGTCGATTTTAACGATTGGAAATTTTGATGGCTGTCATTTAGGACACCAGGCTCTCATCAGCAGAACGCTGCAGGTCGCCCATACTTCACTTGACGAAACGCCAGCTGCTTTGACTTTTAGTCCCCGTCCAGAAGCTTTCTTCAAAGGGATCTCTAAGGAAGCACTTTTGATGACCATGGGCCAAAAACAACGGGCCCTTGCAGAATTGGGCATATTGGAGTTTCATTGTTTAGATTTTGATAAACAACTCGCCTCTATGTCTGCCAAGGATTTCTTAGACAAGGTTATCCTCAAACGATTTCATGGTCGGCATCTCGTGATTGGCGAAGACTTTCATTTTGGTCAGAATCGAGTGGGTCACGCTGCCTGGCTGCTCCAGCACACCGATCCTAAAAAATTTGGGGTTTCGGTCGTTAAGACCTACCAGGTTAAAAACCAAAAGATAGGAAGCTCCCTTATTCGGAGTCTCCTCGGAATGTATGGAGATGTCGCCACGGCTCAAGAGATGTTAGGCCGTCCTTATCTACTAGAGGGAGTCATCACCAAAGGCCAGCAGCTGGGGAGAACTATAGGATTTCCCACAATCAATCTACAAACCACCGACCAGCTCATTCCAAAACCAGGTGTTTATGCCGGTTATCTTTGGCTCGAATCACCGACCCAAGGGACTCCAACCATATTAACCCGCGACCCGACGGCTCGACGGGCCGTTTTTAACATCGGCTACAAACCCACAGTCGCTGCAAACGCTGGTGCTCAGATTTCGGTCGAAGGCCATATCCTGGAAGAGCATCCTGTTTTAAAAACCTTGGCACACAAGGAAACCTACGGACTTAAGGCCGGATTTTATATGTGCCATCGTCTGCGGGACGAACAAAAGTTTTCTAGTCTCGAAGAGCTTAAGAAGCAAATCAACAAAGACTGCACGCAGGGACTGGAGCTGTTAAACTCCAGCGTTATTTAAACAATTGATTGATCCCTCTACCAGTAAACATTACACGGAATGTCTAGGGCCTCTGCATGTTTGATATCTGCGCGGTTAGGAGCTATCTCATAGACCGTAGCTTTAGATTCCCCCCATTCAATCGCTCGCACTTCAAGATCTCCGACCTTTAACTCACATTTGCGGTCCACACGGGGGACAAAGCGAGACGCGTAGACCATTCGGAATTTATCTGATGTGGCCTTGTCATTGATAACGAGTTGACTGATATTTTGGTCAAGTCTTTGGTGGGTCTCTGGGAAAATTGACTTTTTGCAAAATCCTTCGATTAAGCCAAAAGACCATGGTTCTGGCGAGATTTTATTCTGTGGCTCAAGGGGAGGCTTAGCTTCTTTGGAATAGCCGATAATTTCCTGAAGCCGCAAAGTCCATCGGGTCGTCTTAACAGGAACGGCCAAATCTTTTAGGTCAGCCAGCACCACCCCTAGGCCATACTGGGCTCCAATATCTTCCACACATTTAACCAAGGAGCGACTTAAGATCACACCAAAGGTACCATCACTGGAAAAAGCAGTTGCTAGAGCATCAAAACCTAAGGGCTCGCTCGTCGCCGCTGGTAAAGGAATCTCCACCAGTGTGGTCCCATCAAAGACGACTGGTTTAGAGAGAACACCGATTTTTTCTTTGGTTTCCTTTTCACCGACAGGTGCGTCGCCCACTCTTTCGATGGAGGCAACGGTCGAAGAGCCGGTCTCCACGGTAAATGCGAGGGTTTTTAGGGTTGCTTTGAGTTTTGAGCCCTTTTTTAGGGCTAATCCATTGGTGTAGGGAGCCGGAAGTCTGATGGGTTTGAGTACAGCAGTAGCCACCTCTGCGACCCCATTGAAAGTGGTTTCTTCCAGGGTAAAGATATTTCCTGACGTGGATTTTGCTAAGATCACTTTATAGCTGTTAGCCGTGGTTGTCGGTGCCCAAGTCGCTAAAACCTGACCCTCCACATCGGTCCCAAGGGTGACCAGAGTCGCTGGATCTGCCGTGAAACTAGTTATGGTTGACCCATCTGTGTTTGTGGAGGTCGCCTGTTTGATTTCAATCAATTTAGCTCTAGCCTTAAGACCGTCGCGTACAGTCCACATAAATAAGCGGGAGTCTGGACTAAACTCACCTATCGTTTCTACCAATTTATCCGACGTGAGGGCCTGGGGACTTTTGGCTTCGTTGAGTGACTGTAAATAGAGATCCTTTTGTCCCGCCTTGGTGGCTCCGACAACGGCCAGGGTACCGTCTTGACTTAAAACGACTTCCCGCTCCTGTCCAAGATCAGTCCCGGTGACCCTGCGGACGTTTTGGGGTTGGCCTCCCTGGGGCCAGTCTGCGCGAAAAGCTTTTATAGAGAGGCTTGATCCTGTGGATTCCCGGCCGGAAATGTAGGCTATGCGCTCCCCTGAGGCGCTTAGGACCGGATCGCCGTCATAAAATTGAATGGAAGTGCTTTCCACTTCGCCTCCACTGCGTGGGGGGATCTCCTTAGCAGATTTCGACTTGGAGCTTTTACCGCACCCAAGACCCACCTCCATCAAAATCGAGAGCACTATGATTCTTTTTAAAATCCTTGTAGTTATCACCTTATCCATCACTGACTCCCCAGACTTATAACTGGCAAAACATCGAACCACGGCAAAAAGTGTGGGATTTTACCGTTCCCTGGCGTATCTTTGCATGCCGTATCACAGCTAGCAAGTCTGGTATGACGCCTATGCCACAAACGACATCCAAAGAGTTCCCAAAAAGCACCATTGCTGCCATTGATTTAGGCTCCAATTCTGCACACATGGTCATCGCTGAGATGGATCATGTGGGACAAATGCGTGTCCTAGACATGGATAAAGTCCATCTCAGGCTGGGTGCAGCCATCGATAGCCATGGAAATATCTCGGACGAAGCCATCCATAAAACGGCCGAGACCCTGCGGCATATGTTCGAAATCATTGCCCCTTATAATGCTACCATCCGTGCAGTAGCTACCCATGCTGCCCGGGAGTCAAAAAACTATAAAACCCTCCTTTCAGAGATCAAGAGAATCGCCCAAATCCATGTGGAGGTGATCGACGGGATTGAGGAAGCCCGCCTAGTCTTCCTCGGAATGCGCTATGGCCTATCTTTAGTGGATACCACCTGCTTGGGCGTGGATGTGGGAGGCGGCTCTTCCGAAATCATTATTTCTAAAAATGATGATATCTCCTATGTCTCTTCCTATAAGTTGGGTGCTGTCACTCTCACCAAGATGTTCTTTCCCAAGTCTGCCTATACCAATGCCAACCTTAAAAATATGCGCGAGCACATCCGCTCGGTCCTATCGCCTCTATCCCATGAAACCGAGATGATTCCCTTCCAAAAGGCCCTGGCCGCGTCGGGGACGGCAAAAGCCCTTGCTTTTATCCACGCCAAGTATCGGGGTGGAGTGGTCATGTCTGACCCAAACGGCTATGTGATCACCCACAATGAGCTACGGGAGTTGCGGGAACAACTTTGCAAGCTACTCGAACCTGAAAAGATTAAAAATGCGACTGGTCTTGAAGAATCCCGTTGTGAAATCATTGTCGCGGGAACGCTGGTCCTCGAAGAAATCAGCCAAAAACTCAACGTTAAAGAATGGGTCATAACCTCTTATGGGCTAAGAGAAGGTCTTGTCGCCGACACTTTCTACCGGATTCATGGCGAAAAATCCCATGATCTTCCTGATATTCAGTGGCATAGCGTCCTCCAATTTGCCAAACATCTTCGGATTGACCAATCCCATGCATTTAGGGTTAAAACCCTCGCCCTGAAGATTTATGGTCAACTTTCCCAATGCATTAAAATGCCCAAAGCTGATTTAGGACCCTGGAAGAATGGGACCCACAATTTTGGCGACGAAGACCATGATGCCAACGTCAAACTCCTTAAGGGAGCCGCCTACCTCCGCGAGGCTGGTAAGTTTCTTAGCTCCCCTCAATATCACAGGCATTCCCAATACCTTATCGCCAATTGCCGGCTTCCCGGATTTACTGAGTCTGAGCGCCAGTTGATGGGTCTGGTTGCTAGATTCCAAAGGAAAGCACCTCCGTCTGCCAATCACCGGGAATGTGCCGATTTAAGTGCTCCGGTCATGAAAAGATTAAAGATCTTGTCCGGCATTGTCCGTTTAGCGGCTGCTCTTGATAGGACGAGGCAAGATAGAGTCAAAGATATTGTGATCACCAAATTTCAGGATAAAATCCTTTTAACTTTATACCACGATACAGCCAATCCTCCCGATGTAGAACTCCAAAAAGCACTGTTGGAGTTATCGGCATTAGAAAAATCTTTTGATTTAAAACTCGAGTTTGAAACACGGGCCCTGTCGTGAGTTTTAAAAAGCACCAAAACTACCAAGTTTTCCTTTCGAGCCTTCAAAAGCTTCGGGTCTCGCTAGCAAGAGACGAAGTAGGATTTGGGTGTATTTATGGTTCGTCTGAAGTGCTGATCGAAGCCGCAATCAAAGAGGTTAAGCAGTCTTTTTCGGATCTAGGTTTCCAAACGACCTCCATCGAAGCTAGCCAGTGGGTTCAGTCTCAAGACCTCCTGAGCCAGGTCAGTCTTTTTGATCCACTCAATCTATACATTGTGATCCGCTGTGAAACGATCCGTTCATGGCCCCAATGGTTTAAGAAAAACCTTCCTGACGACAAATCTCGGCAGCAAAAAACAGTCCCCTCCGTGGAGATTTCAAAGTCAAATAAAGTCTTGTTTGTCTTTACCAGCGACCGCCTTTTAGAGGGGGTTCAAAAGGAGCTGACCGCTCTCGAAGCACCGCTCATACCCTGCTTTGACCCGTGGCCCAACGATTTTCCCACACTGATTCGAGATCTTGCCAGTAAACTTCAAGTTCAACTAACAAGCGATGCCATCGAAGCCCTTATCGAGGCTAACGGCTATGACCTTATCAAACTCAGAAATGAGCTTTCGAAACTCTCGTTGATTTTTTCAAATTCAACCTCACCATTAACCCGTTCAATGATCGCGACCCACCTCGGAATGCTGCGCTCCGAAGACTCCTTTAAGATGGACCGCCTTTTGGCGGAAAGATCCTGGGCATCTGCCCAAAGCCTTATCCTAAGTCTTCTAGACGATGGTGAAAAACCCCTGGCGATTTTGGGAATCATAAGCTACCACTGCCGAAACACTCTTCTCGTAGAGTCTGCCCGCCAATCAGGACTCAATCCCACTCAAATTCAAAAAATGACGGGGCTGACTCCTATGGCCATCAAAACCTATCTGGGTGCGAGCACAAGACCCAAGGTATCACACTACACCTTAGCCTTAAAGAAATGTCGCGAGGCTGACTTCGCCATGAAATCAAGCAATCTCCAAGGGGACCTTCTCCTGACCCAAATTATAGAGACTCTACAAACAGTGCAACTCACGCACTGAAGCCTATCAGATTCACGTTCGAGCTAGTCATCCATCAAACACTGTCTACTCTTTAATCACATCGCCGTAGTGCATAACATAGCTAGTCGATAAAATTTGTATTAATTTCCTAAACCCTTTCCGGCACATTGACAGCGCGCACTGTCTCTAAAAGTAGTTGGAATTCTTGGAATATTTATTGCATGTCTATATATAGAAGCAATAAAAGGCGGTTAAAAGGTAGGGTGGTATGGTGCTTATCAAATTAAAACATCGATTGTTTTTATGCGTTGCATTGGTCATGGGTGGAGTCCTTGCCTGCGGCAGCAAGCCCCGACTGACCGACGACCCACAGTTTTCTTTACCTCCACTCGAAGATAAATCCAATGACACAGATGACGCTGATCGGGACGACAGCCAAAACCTCGACCGCACAGAGGGTGACGACAACCCAAAAAAATCACCGGAAGAATCCTCCGTAGCGTATCTTTCGGAAGAAGACATTCTCCATAAAATCGGGTCCGGTCAAAAACAAATGGATCTGCTATGCCGCCACCATGCAACCACTCGGCCAAACGCCGTCATAAAAGCCTTTTGTATCGATAGTGTAAAACCCGCAAATATCCGCGAGCTTCAGCAAGCTCTGGGTCTGGCAATCGTCAACGAAAATCTAGTTCAACGGGAACAAAATGGGACGGGCGGCAATCCAGCTTTTGCACTCCTTGGACATTCGACCTCCCTAGTGGGTCGCCTTGTGAATGGACTAAATCCAAGAGCTATAGTGTTTACTCCTCCAGACCGTCTGACCTCCGCTAACTTAGATTTTGTAATGATGTCCTTTGTCCGGGGTGAACAGTTTGTCGAACTTGCGGCTTTTGATAGCCAAAGTAAAAGTCTCGAATTTTATCTTTTGAGATTTAAACAACCCTGTAATCAAAAAAAAGGTGGATGCTCCTTTGGCGAGCTTATGACCCCCGAACTAGAGAAAGACTGGACAGAAACCACTCTGTACTCGATGGAACAACTAACAGACACGATTTTGGACTGCACCCACTGCCACCAACCCCAAGGCCCCACAGCTCCTCGAAGCCTAAGGATGCAGGAATTAGAAACACCTTGGTCCCACTGGTTTAGCAATGACACCAAGGGACTCGCTCTCATAAACGACTACTATGCGATGCATGGTCAATCAGAATTTTATGCTGGTATCCCAGGCCCTATGATTGGGGGTTCAAGACCCGAACTCCTCGACAAATTTATTAAAAAGACCGGCTTTATCAGTGGCCAGATCAACGACTTTAAATCCAAAATTATCGAAACTGAAATCGTCGCTAACAATCCAAGACAGCCGGTCGACAACACCCTTCCGGGAGTCAGTGCTACCTGGCAGGGTCAATACACTCAGAGTAAGAACTCCTTCTTGCCACCCCTACCTTACCACGACCTTAAGGTGACTGAGTTTGGGCCAGCTTCCAAAGCCGTCGACGATTACCAAGATTACCTACAAAACCGTATCTTCGCATCTGACTTGCCCAAATATCGAGATCTTTTTAAAATCGATCAAAACCAACGGGCAAGGATGGGCTTTGCCATCGAGAGAGAGGCGGGCCCCCAAGAAACCCTCGAGCGCGCCTGTGGCCAATGTCACAATAGCCGCCTGGATCAGAGATTGGGAAAGTCTCGGTTTAATGCTTCCCTAGAACAAATTAAAGACCGAGACAAAGTCCTTGAGACCGCTATCACACGACTCCAACTCGGCTATTCTCCGGAACGCCTTAAGGCTTTAAACATCAATTTTATCCCCCAAAGGGATCTAGAAGATTCGAAAGAATCTCCTGAAAAAAGCAGCAAAAAGGCAGCAAAAAAACTAATCACTCCAATGCAGGTTGAGCGCTATTCCCACGCCCTCACGATGCCCCCCGCTAGGTTTAGGCAACTAACCGATGAACAAATCGACATGCTGGTCCAGTACTTAGCCTCTCAAAAAACCAAAAAATAAGTTGCCTCTATGATAAAATGAAAGGGAACTGCGCAAACCCCCATCATGCGATTGAAGACCAGCATGCTTTATCTTTTTCAAATTTGGCAAATTGGTGCGATATTTCTTCTGTATTTGGGGACTAGCAACACTGCAAGGGCAGAACAAGTCTACGTCCCCACCGAAGTCCGCATTTCACCTTTTAAGTCTAAAAATATTTTTCAGACTGGTCGCCTCCCACCGTTTACAATCACAAAACAGACCAGCAGGACGTCACCCCCCAAAAAAAGAGAAGAACCCAAGGTCGATCTATGGATATTGTCCCAAAACCACCTATGGCGATGGACTTTAGACAGCAATCTTTTAAGTAAAATCTCCATCACCGGTTTCGAATCTTCACCAGAAACTGCAGAGGACAGCCTGATTACAAGCAGTGGTCAAAGTCTCTACTTTTACCAAAATGCTACCCTTTTTATCTACAGAATGCCCGAGAAAAAACTTTTTAAAATGGCCTTTCCCAAAGAAACCTACGGAATAGTCAAAGGCATTTTTCCGGGTGGACGATACCTCTGGGTCATCACTGAAAAAGGGACCCTGCAATATGATCCACAAGATATGAGACTAACCCCCCAAAAACGGCTTGACCTTAGTGATTTTAGAGGTAGGGGGATCATCAACCAATCCTTATCACTCCTTTACCCAGTCAAAAACAAAATCCTTTCGGTTGCACTTCAAAAAGACCCCACTGACGCCAAAAAACCAGAAAAAACAGTTTTCTTTCAAACCACTGAGCCCATCCTAGGAATCGATCGTATCGAGCAAGAAATCTATATCCATACTGCTTACTCAATCATTCGCTTGGATCCTACCGGTAAACTTCTCCAAGCAATTCCTGTCGAACAAAGGCGTAAACTGCACCGTTTGAGCTTTGAAGAGAGTGATGAAAGGGGGCATATCTACCATAGCTACCAGTTTCATGATGGCTTGGTTGAGGTCTATAACATCTCTCGCAAACAGGTGGTCCGTTATGCCTTGCCGGCTCCGCAAAAAAAACCGTCTAGCCCTTTTTTAATAGCGACTCCCTATTTGGTCGTCGGGGATGATGGTATCTTAAGAGTCTTCGATACCAGAAAAATCTCTGAACTTAGCTTGGAACAAGCCCATGACTAGAATACACGGCTACCTCTTACTCGCCCTTTCGGTCTTCCAGCCCCAATGTTCTGATGAATTATCCGAAAAAACCGGCCCTAACGAGCCCGTGGAAGTCGAAAGGGAAGGGTATCTCCCTCAGGTCGATGCAAAAGTGCCCGCAAAGGAAAGCCTTACGATCCTGCAGAGTTTTTTAAAATCTTCCCAAGAGAATCCGGAAACCTATCGGGACATTGAAGAGATCCTTAAAGCCAGGTCCCTCGAAGATTCAAAGGCTACACCAGCAAAGATCCAAACCCAATGGCGTCAGGCCATGGCTTTTTGCCAAGAAGGAGGCCTGGCCAAAGTGGCCTTTGAAGGCTGGGTGCTAGCTTACGTAAAAGCATTTAATAAAACCATGGAACCTGAAGTCATGGCGAAATTAATCCTGGCCGAAACCCAGCAAGGTCAGGCTTCCACCTATATGCGCCAAGAAGGTCTTACATCCCAAAAGCCGCTGATCAAAATCCTTAAAAAAGTTGTGGGGCCCTGGTTAGCACCCACACCGGCTTTTCAGCTCGCCAAGGCCCCCCAAGGCCTACCCCAAAACGATCCTCTATTGACTGAAACTGCCCAAAAAAGCTGTAAAGGATCATCCCTCGATCTTACTTCCTGGACGACATGGAAAAGCTCGCTTTCACCGACTGTAACCGAATATTTTGAAGGACTCGTCGCCCAGTGCTCCAAGGATACCTCCACAGCAATGGAAAAATTGGCAAGAGCATCCGTTAAACTTGCAAAAGAAGAGTCTATATCCAGCCAGTCCATGGCCCTGGAGGGCTACAGCCGGCTTGCGGTCTTACAAAGGGCGTCTGGCCTACGACGAGAAGCCGCCGATACATACAAATCGATGATGGAACTTTGGGAAAATAATCTCATAGGACCCGAGTCTCTTGGATCATCCGCCTTTGTTTATTACAAACGAAAGATCAATGACTCTCTATGGGCCTGTCGATACCGCGCACTGATCTCCGACTACGAACAGGCCAAGATCTACGGGCAAAAAGCCCTTTCAATTTCGCAACAGGCTTTGACTACGGTTCCCTCTTTATCTGGATCAGAGCGAGTGGAACTCGAAGACCTAAAGGCCGAAACTTATCATACGTTAGCAAACCGCATCGCCGTGGAGCTTAAGCAATGGGAAAGCGCTGCGTCTCTTAACTTATTAGCTCTTGGATCTTCTAGCCTCTCGGCAGAATGGCGCAACAGGGTTTTGTGGCTTGCTGGATTGTACGACTATATCGCAGGAAATTATGCCAAAGCAAAAAACCATTGGAATCAGTACCTCAATGGCAATCCCGAAAATTCGCAAATACCCATGACACTTTTTTGGCTTGCTCGTGCGGACGAAAAGCTAGGCGATATCGATGCAAGGGACGTGCAAATCAAACATCTTATCAAAAAATACCCTTTGAGTTTTTATAGCACTTCTGGTCTCTTGGCCTCAAAACTCCTTTCGGACAAAGAGATCAAAGAAAATCTAAGTCAAATATTTGGTGAACCAGAAGCCTTAAAAAAAGGCACCCTTTACCAACGATCAGTCTCTATTGTCAAACCTCGCAATACACTGATCAAAGACAGCCGCTTTCGGGCATCTATCGCCAAAGCAGAACTCCTCTTTAGACTCAAAAATGCCGAATATGCGCAAATTGCCGCAAAGGATTTCGAGCAGATCGTCAAAAAATATGACCAAGAAGGCGTCCTCCAGTCCTCTGCGGAAGAGGCCGCCTGGGTTTTTTCGAGTCGACTCTATTATGCTGCCCATAATTATCTAAAGACGATCACCATCACCCACAAACAGTCCCTTCAAACCCTCCATTTTTGGCAAAGGTGGCCAGACCACCTTCCTGTCTTTTTCCCGACACCCTATTTAGAATTTTATAAGGATTCTGCCGAAGAAAACCAGGTGGATTTTGAAACTCTCCTTGGGATCTCACGCCAAGAAAGCGCTTTTACGCCTGTGATTGAAAGCTCTGCAGGGGCGTTAGGCCTCATGCAGTTGATACGGCCAACTGGCAAGAAATTTGCCAATGAATTGGGCTTTAAAAATTATGATATCGAAGATTTACTCAATGACCCAAAAACAAATATCCAAATAGGATCTAGATATATCAAGACTCTAAACAAACACTACAAGGGCAATATTCCTGCGATCTTTGCTGGCTATAACGCTGGAGAAATCGCCGTCGACCAATGGATCAAAAGGCGATTTCACAGTGATCCCTTAGTTTTTATCGAGCTAATACCATTTGGAGAAACAAAAGACTATGTCAAAAATGTTTGGCGTAACCAATATGTTTATTCGTATCTCCACGGCTCGCCTTCAAAACTAAGGCTCTCAGCCAATCCCTAAATAGAGAGGCTGGCATCTACAGGATCTATTCGTGATCATCTTGAGTTGATTCTACAAGATCTAGATAAAGACTTAACTCATCATCATATATAATTGTGGGATTTTGCAATCGATCCCTGAGTAAGTCAATCTTTTGGGTCAACTCGACCCGAAGCTCTTCGATCTCGGCTACTGTTTCTAGAAGCCCCCTTTGGATGAGCTCGTCAAAGGTCCGGGGGAGATCTTTTAGCATGGTCTCTGCTAAATTGAGTCGAATCGTCCTCAAGGTGTCGATCTGGTCGATCATTAGGGGATCTAACTCATGGTTAATTATCGAAGGAGAAGCAAAATCCATAGGTTCTTTCCTGTCAGCACAGCGTTAATTCAACAACAACTAAAATGAACCAGTTTACAAGGGCACCTGCCCTAAAAAAACATTGAGCAAATACCGTGCCACTAATCTAGTGATTTTTCACTATAGAATCATCGTGTTTAGGTGTCTAGTTACTTGACAGGTGGCGTAAAGCTTTCAATCGCTATACTGCGACCCGCAAGCCAACCGATTTTGTCGTTGTATTTGAAGCTATAATAATGCTCATTAGAAAACCTTCTGAACGACTCAAGGGGCACCACTTGGCCTACTGGAATCTCTCCGAGGAGGATGCGTCTGCCGCGAAAGTCGAAATCATAAACCCTTATTTTTCCCAAGGGTTTCTTTGGATTGATCTCCGCCGTCTTAAAACTATAAGCCTCAAATGGGTCTGGAACTGCAAAAGCCGGATCGATTTTTAAGGGGCTCGTCGGTATGATTTTTGGGGTCATAGGATAGGTCCAATATTTTTTTCCACTTTGATTAGCTGGTTTTTGTTTGGCCTGGTTCGACGCTTGCCTCGATGATTGAGCCAGGGCAACGCCCCCAAAAACTCCCCGCTGGAGGATTAAAATCAAAACTAACATCGACTGGATCCTGGGCAAGGCCACCACAAACTCCTGTCCTAAAGGCGATAACACGCAAAATCTTTAGACATAGGGAGTTCGGTCAAAGGAGGCAAAAGCTAAAGAACCGCTTTTGCCTAGTTTAGAGAATCCGGGTCAAACCACGATCCAGTGCCAATGCCCCAAATATGATAAACAGATAAAAACAGGAGTAGATAAACAATGACATTGCTTGCTTATTGGAATGGGCACGGTATAAGGAGATCGCTTTCCAACAGAAATACCCGGTGGCTATAAAGCTCACGATTCCGTAAATCCACCCTGCTTCACCCAAGTACCACAAACTCAGGACGATAGGCATCAGCCCAAGGGTGTAGTACAGCATATGCCGTCTTGTGACCTCATCCCCCCGCGTTACTGGGAGCATCGGGATTTGGGCTAGGCGATAGTCCGCTTGGTACTTGAGGGCTAGGGCCCAAAAATGCGGCGGTGTCCAAGTAAAGATAATCAAGAATTGAATCACAGCGCTGGCCGTAATGGTGTCGGAGAGGGCAGCACACCCGATCAGTGGCCCGACAGCTCCCGCCGCTCCTCCTATGACAATATTTTGGTCCGTACGATGCTTAAGCACCTTAGTGTAAAACCAGGCGTAGTAGATATTCGCCCCAAGGCCTAAAGCTGCCGCTAAGGGGCTTGCCCCATAATACAAAATCAGTATGGACAGGATTCCCAATAGACCGCCAAACCAAAGCGCTCCACGCTGGGTCACCAAACCTGAGGGAACTGGCCTATGTCTGGTTCGTTGCATAGTGAAATCAATATCAGCATCGATCATGTGATTAAAAACTGCCGATGAGGACGACGCCAAAAAAGTGCCCAACAAAGCCCAAAAAGCAACGCTCCAACGGGACCGTTCACCAACAATGTTAGGATCAAAGACTAACAATTCTGGAATGGCCGTAAAAACCACAAGCAGTGATATGGTAGGCTTTGTCAACGGACCATAGGAACGCAATAAATCAACAAGAAAGGCTCCATATCCTCGAAAAGACCCCCCTTCAATCCCTGGAGAGGAAGAGACTGTTTCGCGATGAAAGCCCTCGGGCACGGCATTGGCGTCCGTTGATGTAAAACTCATGATAGTAACTCAGCTGGTGGACTCATCAAGCTTTTAGAGCTCCCTGGGCTTTCCTTGGAAAAAACCTTGCTCGCGTCCTGAAGTCCGCTATCTTCACGATACCATGGGAGGGAAAAACTAGGCTCCCAGACATAGATCGTTGCGACCAACGATAGGACATAAAGAAAGACGGCGTTTCCTAGATGAAGAATCGTGATGGAGGTGGGGAGAAAATTCAAAACATTGACGACTCCAAGTCCAATTTGGATCGCAATCAAAAGAGGCACCCAGCGAACTGTGTTTATCACTCTTTTAAGAAGCTGAAGGGGCCCCCCTTGCATCGGAGCAGGTGCCTGGCTCCCTAGAATACGGCCCATCACCGAGCGTAGTCTCCAAAAAACGAGCAGTGCTACCGCTAAAACCATCACTCCCAAGGCCCGATGGACGACCTGTAACCAGAGGTGAAAGACAGGGGGAGGGAACCACTCGCCATGGCACTTGGGGAAATCCGGACAGGCCAAACCCGCGTAATTGGTACTGACCATGCCCCCAACCGCTAGCTGCAGAAAGATCACCAGTGTCAGTAAGAGTAGGGGAGCTTTAAAAGCATAAAGCCCGGCTTCGACCAAAGAATGATCTTTTTTCGACATGTTTGAGGTTCCATCGGACTCGAAGGGCGCGAGACTCACACTCACTCGCTGGAGAATCTTACCAATCTGCGTCGATCTCATCGCAGTCCATATCAAAACCGTCAAAAAGAGAAGGGCATTGATCAGATGGGCGGCGACCGTTTTGGCATCGAGGAGTTTAAGAACCGTAAGCCCACCTAGAACCACTTGCATCGACAGGAGTACAAGGACCACCGAAAGCTGCGTTCCCAGGGCTTTGCGCAGCTCCCCCACGGACAGCATTTTTATAAAAGCCGTCACCAGAATCACCGACAAACAACCGGCCAGGAGTCTATGAAACCACTCTAGGAAAATCTGGTAGTCTAGATTGGGGATAAATTTTCCAAAACAAAGGGGCCAGTCTGGACAGGCCAAACCCGCATCTGCTGCTCGGACCCAAGATCCAAAAACGATAATAAATAAGCTTAGGCTAGCTGCAACCTTAAGAAGCCTGCCAAACTTTAAGAAACTGCTGACCTGAGATTCTGTGGAATTGACCATGGAAAGTATACCGTTCCTCATGGGACAAACTCCATACGGTCATTCTTCAATCGCTGGAGAAATGACCCGTGGTCTGATTACCAGCGGGGAGTCAGCCCAACCCAAATCGGGAAGTAGACGCAAAGAAAAAACAAAGCTGGAAATAGTATCATGACCACTGCGAGCCCAACCCATCCCGCAGCCTCTCTACCGGTGTCTCTTTGTACCTTAGCCATAAAGTCTTTGGTCCTTTATCGAATCGTCAAGATCCATGTTTCTTTTTTACTAAAGGTGCCATCTTCGAGGATGTTGTACAGTCGCTCGTTAAAACCTGAGCTATGCCAAAAGAAACTCTTACCAACGGAGCAGGTCTCTTTTATCACGTAATTTAAATGTTTTGCAAAGGGAAATTAAGCCCATCACCGCGCTCCCAACCGCTCAAAAAAACAACAGCCCACCGCATAAACCCTGATTGACCTTTAATTCCATTGGATTATATCACTTACCAAGCCTATGACAATGTCGAAGCACCGCTACCTTACTGGAAGTTGGTCAAAGGGGCTCGCCTTGTCCCCCAAAAAAACCGGGCGTTCTCGCACCTCCTGGGGGGACTCCGTAAGGATCTCGACCCGACCATTGCTGCGGATCGCTAGGGTATGCTCCCATTGGGCCGATAACCCTCCGTCGATCGTTACTGCGGTCCAGCCATCACTGAGGACTTTGGTCTTCCAGTGACCTTCATTGATCATAGGTTCAATGGTAAAAACCATACCTTTTGTAAGCCGAGTGCCCTTACCTTTTTGTCCATAATGGAGGATTTGAGGGTCCTCATGGAAAGTCCTGCCGATACCGTGCCCCACAAACTCCCTCACCACACTGAAACCTGCTGCCTCTGCATGGGCTTGGATGGCTGCACCGATATCGCCTACGCGAGCACCATCGGCGACGGCTCCGATACCCTTAAAGAGACATTCTTGGGCGCACCGACTCAGGAGACGGGCTTTAGGAGAAACTTTGTTTCCAACGAGATACATCCTAGAGGTATCTCCATAAAAACCATCGACGATCGAGGTAACATCGATATTGATGATATCCCCATCTTTAAGCCTGTGCTTAGACGATGGGATGCCATGACAGACCACGTGATTGATCGACGTACAGATGGACTTGGGAAAACCTTTGTAGTTAAGGGGAGCTGGAATACCACCGCTTTTAAGGGTCAATTCATGAGCGATATCATTGAGCTCTAGAGTTGAAACTCCTGGAATAACATGTTTGCCGATGACATCTAAGATCATCGCCGAAAGAGCCCCTGCAGCTCGCATTGCATCGATTTCCGAGTCTGACTTTAAAACGATCAAATCTTCACTCCCTTTGGTCCCAAATCTATCTAACCACTAAAAATCTTTGTTCTTTAACCCAAGAACGGTTATCAATCAACAAGTTATTTACTGGATGAGTATCAACTGGCGAAACCAATCGGGGTTCCCATTGGCTATCATCCCCCGGTTTCCTATCATATTTTGTGCCAAAGTTAAGCAGCTTTTATGTTGCAACAAAACCGTAATCGCCTCCTCTTCCTGCAAAAGCTGTTGCACCGTCTTAAAATACTTAAAATCCGGATTTTTTAAGGTTAAATCAAAAGTAGCTCTCTCTAGAGCTCGGTCTAGAGCTTCCGACCCCATAAAATCAGCAAAAACCCCAGATTGATTGGCTTTACTATGAAAATCACCCCATAGGCTGACTCCCGGCCAATCGATTCCAATGGATTCAAGTGATCCGTGAAGGTCAGCGCTAGCCCTGTGATCAATCTCATTAAAGTTTACATAGGTCACTTTGACCCCTACCGAAGAAAAAACATCAGCAAGCACTTTCTCAATGAGTCCTTGTTTTGATGATCTCGTGGCGAAAGTTAATTCCATCGGTGTGCCATTCTTAGTAAGCCTAGGCCCCTTAGGGTCAGCCCTGGCATATCCCGCAAGAGTCAATCGTGCCGACAGTAGACTCAGCACACTGTCGAATTGTGGGCTTGAAGACAAAACCGGACCTCCATCTCCGTAAAAACGAAAAGGGTGCCCTTTGGGAACAATAGAATCGCCAGCCGATACATACTGATTCCCGACGATCCCAGCTATGGACTTCTTTGGAATCAGTTGGGCTAAAAGTTTTCTGAGATTCCGATCTTTGACAAGAGGATTTTGTTGGTTCCATACTAAGACAGTCATAAAGGGTTCATCTATTTCCACCTGGCACTTGCTGCCATCTTTCCGATTCCAAATCCCTCCATATTCAATCCAACCCTTTTGTTCCCGGGGGGCCATCCGATCTAATCCCTCCGCTGTTTTCTCTGGTAAACCATAGTATAGGTTGATCTGAGGAAGAGGACGAGCAAAACGGTATCCAGGAGTAGGCGACAGCTGCAAGCCCCACGGCTTGACCTCAGGCCGGTAAAGACCGACGCATTCCAGGGTGGCTTTTTGGGGGTGACTGCGAACTAAAGAAAATCCGTTGAAAACATAAGGGCCAAAGGGGGGAACAGACTCCCACAAGATCTCAAGGGTCCCTGATTCGGTTTTTTGGACTTTAAATAAAGGGATCTCCCAGCGATCTTTGCCTCCTGATTTGACGGCCTCCGGGATTGTTTTTTCGACAAAGGACTGGAATTCAGCAAGGGTCACAGGATCCCCCCCCCACCAGGCGATGCCTTGTTTAAGGGCTAAAATCCATTTGGATCCCTTGGCCGCACCAGATTCGCTAGTCTCTATAAGCTGGGAGAGCAGCACCAGCTCTGACCGCTGCTGACTTAGATTGAGCCTGGTTAAGGAAGGGCATACCTGACGCCCCACAATGGGCTCCGAACCGATGGTTAAAACCAGTTGTGGTTTGTCGCTCCAAGGACTCACAAGATCTTCGAGAAGTGGCCCCATCCCATAAACCGACATTTGAATCTTTTCGGCAGCCCGTTCTAAGGTCGCACCCCAAGCGTTGGAAAAAGCGCTCGGTATAAGAATGAGGGTCAAGATCCTAGTGATTCTAAAAAGCAAAGCGCAACCTCCGAAAACAACATTTTTTCATTATGCGCACAAGCTGAACAAGATATCATAGAAAGGGCTCCTTTGTCTCAGCAGATGCCCTCTCCCTCTATCATAACCGAGTCTTGTTCTAACTGAATACCAAGGAGTCTCCTTGCCCCACTCCCCACGCACCCCCTCCAGGACGACTCCATTATCCTCGGCCCATTTTGATAAGAAGTTTGACATCGTCGTTATCGGTAACGGCCTTACGGCCCTCTTTTGTCTATGGAATCTCAAAAAGCGAGGCTATCGAAACATAGGCTGGTCTACAAAATGGCCCACCGCCACCGTCTTGAGGGACATAGACGCTACTCCTGGGAATGGTTCAAAGACCGCCACATCGTGGTTGACCCCTGAAATGATGGCGAGCTATCCCCTTGATCATCTGACCAGGTACACCCATCGATTAGGCCCGCGGTTGGGTCCTCAGGTGTGGTCCATAAATCAGGTGGGATTTAAGGAAATCTCCCAATATTGCCTTGACCATGGAATCTCCATAAAGTTCGGCACCCAACACTGCGTTGCCCTCTCAGATCCTGAACTTAGGGAGTTAAAAGCATACGATAAACAAGTGTGCAATCAATCTGAAATCCCTCAAAGCCTTATGCAGTCGGGCACAACCCTTGGAAACATGCCCATCACTGGGAGCCTTATCCACCATTCTGGCTCTTCTGCCTGGTTATGCACCACAGGTCTAGCCCGACTCCTCATGGCTGAGGTCGCGCCCTATCCGCGCATCCCCGGTGTTGTACGCCTCGACTCCGATGCCGATGGAATAAACTTGATCTGCGCCGCCCCGACTCTAAGAGTTAAGGCCGATATGGTGATCATCGCCTGCCATCTAAAAACAACCGAAATATTGCCAGATCTAGCGCCCATCCTCATCAACGTCGTGGACCAGTGGGATGAGTTTGAATCTATCCCCCCTAAGGGGAATCCTCCACTTAATCCCGGCGATTTTTTCAAACTCAACTATGGTCAAACTTGGGGAATGGTAACACCAGGTCTAAAACTACGCATGGGAGGGAGTCGGTTTCTGCGGGGCGAGCAGGACGACTCCCTTCAGGGAAAGGACGGCACTTCGAGGGAAAGCTTCCTCTGCAAAAAGATCTCAACATTCCATTCCAAGCTGAGTCAGCAAATCTCACCGCTCCCCATCTCCCATATCCGCTCGCAAACCTATATCGATATCCTACCGTGCGATGAACTCCCCGTGATTGGCCCCATGTATAACGACTCGAGGGTTCTCATTGCTACAGGCTTCTATGGATTTGGTTTACCTTTAGTCGCCCTCGCGGGTATGTGGCTTGCGCAGATCATTGACGAAGGCAAAGCCCCGGGACTTCTGCCCTGTTTTTTGCCCCAACGATTGCGGAGCCTCTCTGATCAGGGATCTTAAAGGGGATTATGACCAATCACCAGTTCGTCCACCGGTTTTCCGCCCACAAGATGCTGGAGGATCACCTTTTGTAGATTTTCAGGAGTTAGATTCTGATACCAAACGCCCTCGGGATACACCACTCCAATAGGACCCTGGCGGCACACCCGCAGACAGTGACACTTTGTGCGATAGACAGCCCCTGGGCTAAGACCCCGTTCAGCGAGCTGTTTTTTGAGTAGATCCCAACTGGGATGGGGGTCCAGGCTCGGACCCGAGCAAGATTCGCTGGTGCACAGGAGCATATGGCGAGAATAACTCCCGACTCCTATTTTTTTAAGCCGCTTTTCTAACTCAGGATCAACGGGTTCCATGGGTCGATTCCTCCTCAGCTCCTTGACAAGTCTGGGGCGCGGCTTCTTCCGGTGTGTCCGTCCGTAGTCCCAAGAAAGACCGTTCCTTGATTTTTCTCAAGACAATTTTGTTTAAACCATAAAGGGATTTTTTTGGATTTCGAGTCTTGGTGTGACTTTTATCAAAATAAGCTTCCGCCTCATCAGCCAAGATCACAAGCAACTCTTCGTAAGAGGGGCATATCCCCAACCATTGGTCGATAAACTTCAGGTCGCTTGGGGAAAAAAAGAAACCCTGACCACGTACTTCTATCAGGTAGTTGAGCACGAGTTCATGGGGTGATAACTGTTCAAAATCATAAAGACTCAAGCCTTCACCTTTGTCACTGCTTTAAGCTCTTGCTCCAAGGACTGAACTCTATTCGTGATGTCTTCAAGAGACTTTGCATAACGATCCAGCTCCCGAATATGATCATGGATTCTCAATAAATTGGCGACTCGTATCGGTAGCGATGCCATATGCCGCGGGGCAATGATATCGAAATACCAGTTATCGGCAATGGATTCTACCAACATTTCGCGAAGACTATCAAACGAACACTCGGAAAGCACCAGGACCGGGACCCAAATGGCTCCTTGGGCTAAAAGTCTTTTGCGTATAGACCTTAACCACTGGGAAAAATGCTCTTCTTCCACAAGGTGTGCCCCAATAACCAAAAGATCTGACGACTCAACCCCTGGATCCTCAAGGACCGGAACCTGGGCCACATCAAGCTGTCCCAGTCGCCGGAGATGGACCTCTAGCGACATCCGATGCCGGTCTAAGACTTTGGAGTCAAAGTTCCAATAGCGTAGTTTTATTTTACGATCACTAAAAACCGTTGCGGATAAACTCATACTGTTAGCTTAAACTATAGCGAGAGGCAGCTCAATATGGATTTTTTATGGAGTTTTAACTAACCATGGCTCACCATCCGGCATCAAGGATTATCTCCAGAGCACCCACACGCATTGACTTAGCTGGCGGTACTCTTGACCTATGGCCCATCCATCATCTCCTGCCTAAAAAAGCCACGGTTAACTTCGGGATCACTCTCGATGCCGAGGTCACTTGTACCTTTCAGGACCATTTTCAACTGGTAAGCCATGATCAAGTCATCACCCAAACCGGCTCTTTTGATGAAATCATAAACCAACCCAAACTACCAATAATCAGCATCCTCTTAGAAGCTTTTTGGTCCCCAAAAAATCCTCCCCTTAAAATAGAGACCAGGGCCCTTTCACCAGCAGGTGCTGGACTAGGAGGTTCATCCTGTCTCGGGATCGCTCTGGCGGGAGCCCTTAATCATTTGCGTCACCAGTTAGGTCACCACCAACTTCTAGACCAACAACACCTCGTCAGACTTGTCCAAGATGCTGAGTCCCGACTGATCAAGGCACCGACTGGGGTCCAAGACTATTGGGGAGCTGTAAGGGGTCATATAAATATCATTGAATTTCCCTTTGGATCCGTTGAAGTAGAAACCGTCTCAAACAATCTCCTGGACGAACTCAACCAATGGCTGATCGTGGTCTACAGTGGCCAGTCCCGCGCGTCGGCTATCAACAATTGGGAGATCTTCAAAAAACTCTACGACGGCGACAAGGACTTACTCGCCAAATTTGTCGACATTGGCGCTCTAGCCTTTGCCTGTGGCGATGCTATCAAACGACAATCTCTAAAAGAAGCTTTGCTTTTTTCCCAAAAAGAATGGGAGCTGCGCCAAACCCTCTGGCCTTTGATCGAGACCGCAGTCACAAAAAAGATCGACCAAGCTGCCAAAAAATCCGGCGCACTCTTTACTAGGGTCTGTGGCGCAGGGGGAGGAGGGGTGATGGGAGTTTTTGCTCCCCCCGATCGACATCATGCTGTAAAACGAGAGGTCCAAGAGGCCGGTGGAATCGTTTTAGATGCTCGAATCGCATCCTATGGGTTGACTGTCGTCGAAGGTTGAAAACAGAGGGGCCAGCTCCATTTTTTATTGGATTTATGCTATCATAAAGTAGTTTACCCCACTTTTCTCGCCGCATCACCTTCCCTAGATATCACAAAAATGAGGCCATCTTGCCCGAAATTAGGCCCTGTTATGGGTTTAATCGACCCACAAAACTAACACTTATCTTAGGTGTAGCCTGGTTTATTTGTCTTGGGTTTGCCCCTTCCAAACTGCAGTCTCCTATACCAGATCAGTTTATCGTTGGAGATTTCGTTAACAAACAAGCCCTTTTTTGGGAGAAAGTATTTTTTATTTTTCCAACGTCAACCATGATTTTCCATGACAGCGATGACCCAGATCTTATTTTACAAATTATTGATTTGAAAAATCCAAGCGCTTTAAACGAACCTCTTATGGATGACGCCGCCTTTAAGACTTATAGAGATCAAATCATGCTCCAGACCTTGAGAGATTATAGTGCTGGACTTCAGAAATTCAAAAAAAATGATCTCTCCTTTGTGCCAAACAACGATGCGGAAGAACGCCTTAAAGCGGTCTATCTCTCCCATCCAGACCGCAAAAAACGGGCATTTTCCAATCAAATCAAAATCCGAGCCCAGTCCGGTCTCGCCGACAAATTTCGCCGGGCTGCCGAGACCGCCTCTGAATACCTGAGTACCATGGAAGAAATTTTTCTAACCCATGGACTTCCACCTTCTTTGACCCGGATGGCTTTTGTAGAATCAATGTTTAATATCGAAGCAAAGTCAAAGGTTGGTGCGAGTGGCATCTGGCAGTTTATGCCCGAAACCGCCCGGCTTTTTATGTATGTCAACAATCTCGTCGATGAGCGGAATTCTCCTATCAAAGCCACCCGCGCTGCTGCCCAATTACTCCTCAAAAACTATGCTGAATTGGGCTCTTGGCCCCATGCCATTACAGCATACAACCATGGTACCTACGGTATGCTGCAAGCGATTAAAAAAACAGGGTCTCTCGACTTTGACAAAACTATTTTGCAATATGAGAGTCCCAGTTTTGGCTTTGCGAGCAAAAACTTCTATGGTGAGTTTATTGCTGCAAGAAGAGTGTATTACAAGATCAAAAGCCAGATTCAGTTCAAAATTCGTCCAAAGATTCTTGATTCCGTTGTCCTTGACTCACCTATGAGTTTACAAGACATCTCTAAGGTCTCTGGTTTAGATATTGGCGATATTTCCCGATACAATCATTGCATCCTGCCCGAAACAGTCAGCCGAAACTACGATAAACCTTTACCAAAGTTCTTTGAATTTTTTGCACCCAAGACCCCGATCGAAAAATTGCGTAAAAAAATGACGCAACAAATCAGTCAAAATCGCAATTTCTAAGAGGAGCCTGCCATGTTTTGCAAATACGTCATTTTGGGATTTTTTGTGATCTATCCTAGCATTGTCCAGGCCAAAAAACCTGCAACCACGGAACCAATTGACAAAGTTCTTGATATGTTAGAAAAAAAAATGATCGACCAAGACAATTTTGGACATGATAACAGCGATATAAGCATTGACTCAGAAAATAAAACACAAGATGTCACCAATAAATTTAAGTTTTCAACGCCCTATAAAATCGAGGGAAACCCCGACGAGCATAAAGCCATAGAAAATATCAAACAAAACCTAGCGACTCTTGACCAAAGAGTCGACCAAATATCCACAGGTATCAGCAGTCTTAAACAATCTTTAATCTTGGACTCTAAAAACGATGCCTACGTCGAAATCGCCGCCCGGGTCTCCCAAAACTCTACGGCACAAATCAGAAAAATCCAGGTCAAACTCAACTCCACGATTCTCTATGACGTTACCGACAGTAGCCTCTTATGGAGCTACAATACAGAAATACCAATTTATTTTGGACCTTTAAAACCAGGTTCCCACCGTCTCCAGCTCCACGCCAAACTCGCCTTACCAAACGATGAATCACTCCTAAAAATAACAAGTAATCGAAATATTGAAGTGAACAATGTTTTTGATATCCACCTCCCCCTAGGAACCACTCAAAACAAATTTCTTATTGAGCTAGAAACTCCTGAAAAGCATAAAGCAACCGCCAGACTCCTTGAGCCAAACTAAAGGCACCTCTGTGACTCATCCAAAGCAACTCCACATTGTAGCCAAAAAAAATCGAGCTGCCCTTAAGGTAGTAGGGTGCCTCGCCTTGTTCCTAAGTCTCAGTTGTTCAAGGGACGGCACCTCCACCCCAGACGATCAATTACAGCTTGGCAGCTCCCTACTTGATCCCAAAATTTCCACCCCTAAACCCCAGAGCCAAGCCTTGGTCACCCCAGAAGGAGTCCTCAAACAGGCAGAGCTTTCAATGATGATCCTGGCAAGAAATCTAAATAATTCAAAAAACATAACGGAATATCGGGGATTTGGTCCGTTTGATCTTTATGCATTAGTAGCCTATGACGAAGCTGTGGTTCAGTATTCCCAAAATAATTGGCCAGCAGTCGTCAAAAACCTAAACGATTATCTCAACAGGACCCAAGTCACCGATCCACCAAAATACCTAGAATCTCAGTGGATGCTTGCAAAGTCCTATGAGCAATCTGGCCATAAAGCTAAATCATTAAGAGCCTATCTGAGATACATCAACTATTTCTTTCAAATAGGACACAAAGACTATGGAAGACTTACCCAAGGTATCCGTAGTTCTCTCGATTTGATTGATGTTCTACCTTCTTCTCAGCTAAACCTTGATAGTCTTATGGCTGGCCTATCACTTTTTAAGCTTCCTGATGAACCTCTCGTCGCAATAACCATGCTTCTCGCCAAGGAAGCCTCTCAAAAAGGCAACCACCACGTCTCTCAGACCCTCGCTAAGATGCTAGAGTCCCGATTTGGAGACAATCCACCGAAAAAAGTGAGTCATGAAATCGCCTATATGAGGGCACTTAACTATGTCTCACAAAATAGGGTAGAACTAGCCCTTAAATTTCTAGAATTTCTAGCCAAGAATAGTACAGATGACAATATTAAAGATCATGCACACTACCTTCTTGCCAGAATCTACCTCAGCAACAAAAAGTGGAAAACAGCTCTCCAGCATTATCAGCAAATACCCGAGAAAAGCACCTTCTACCAAAAATCGGTTTTTGACAGCATTTTGGTTCACCTCAAGCTGGATCAAGATAAAGAAGCTAGAACTCTCACCACACTATGGCTGTCTCGTTGGCCTGATGACATCCAGTCCAATTCACTCAAACTAAATCTTGCGTACCTGGATCTTAGATCTTCTGAATTCGAACTGGCCGAAAATAATATTAATTCATTAGATACCCGACTCCATGAATTAAAAAATTCAATAAAAAACAGCCTTTTGCACCCTGAAAGCCTGGATAAGTCTCAGCTATTTCAGTTTAAGGCTCTTTCTATGGGAATCATAGAAAAGCAATTTGTCCTGGAAGAATCTGCCAGTCTCCTATCGGATCTCAATAATCTTAGAAAATCCATTTTTGAAAGATATGCCGAGATTAAGGACCTTCATCAGTCTTTAACCCAATCGAGTGTCAATAGAATTTTCCCCGATCTAAGCAATCGAACTTTCCAGCTAGCCTTTTTTGGCCAAAACCTTCTCGATCTTGCCGCTGAATTAGTCTCTGCCCAACTCGAACTGGCAGAGAAAACCGCTGATTCGGTCGATCTCGAAAAGCTTAAATTTCACACTGAAAAGAGACAGATTATCGCTAGTGAAATCTTGAATTTTCACCGAAACATAAAGTCTAATCTCGTCACCTCTCAATATATGGCTCTGATTGCATCGACCAACGATCTGAAAAGACGCATATTTATGATGGAAAGCGAACTGAAAGGGACTTACGTCTATGGATATCAAAAAAAACAGTCTCCTATCCAAAATCAATCTAAGGAACTCCTCGCAAAAACCGAAGCTCTTAAAAAGCAACTAGCTTTAAGACTCAGCCAGATCCGAGCACTTCAATTTAAGGAGATCCTGATCCGTAGTGAAGTCTATTCCTTAGAAAAATCCATGACCCAACAAATGTTGGTCATCAATGATCAAATCGACCTTATGACTAAAATGTTAGCTTCAGTGAAGGATCCCAACCAAAAAGCGACCGTCACCAAATCCCTGGAATTATGGATTCAATGGAAAAGCCTTGCCAAGATGTATTTCGAGCAGATCGATGGTGTCAAAAAACTCCACCAAAATAAAGTGGGGACTCTCCTGTCTACCATCGACAAGTTAGAAAACGATACGATTAAGGCTGACTACGACGCCATCTATCTTAGCGAACGGGTCGTCAATAACATCAAAAAACACTCGCCTCAAATCGTCGAAAACCTGTTTGCGGTCATCGACAGTCATCTGGCCAAGCACCAAGTATGGCTGAGCGAGATTGAGTGGATGAAATTTGATGACCGCTCAAAAAATCGACAACGTATGCGTCAAAAAAATCTCTTAGAACAACAAATCTTAGAAAACCAATTTAACTCTGATCTCTTTACTATCAATAACTTTAACTAAATCCCCCCATCCGCCTCGCTAAGTTTCTTATGAAAGAGGATTTACATGAAATTTTCTATGAATCCCCCTAAGACAGTCTTTATCGGCACTGCACTGTTTATGGCTAGCATTTCAAGGGCAAATGACTCAAAGGACACTGAGATCATCGAGAGCGTTCATGCCCTCCAATCCTATGCTAAGTCTCTGGACGCCTATGAGGGTCGACGCAGAGAGGAGCTTAGTAGTGATTTTAAGACAAAAAAATCAGACTTAGAAAAGGTTCAAAAAAAATTCGATCAAGGCGAAATCGAAGCTCAAGCCCAACTTCTCAAAAAAGTCATTGCCAAATACAAAGACCAGCTCAAATCCGGGAACCAGGGTAATGCTGAAACCACGATACCCCTGAATCTATGTCTTGCCTATGCACGACTGGGCGACCTTTATAAAGAGCTAGAGCCGGAAACCTCTGTAAAAAACTACCAAGAGTCCCTTAATTATCTGGCTCCATTGATCGCTTCTACTAAAAATCTTTTGCTCAAAGACCAGGCACTTTATCTCAAGGCTACCCTGCTGGAAGGTATGGGGAAGGCACCCGAAGCCCTTGCTACTTGGAAACAGCTTGGCCAATCACAATACCCATCGGAATTTCCGGTTTATGCCTTGGTCGCACTTGGAGATACCGCTTTTTCAAAAAATGATTTTAGTGCTGCACTCTTGTTTTTTGAAGACGCCGAAAAAAAGATGCTCGTCATTCCAAATCTAGCAAAGACCAGTCTTTTAACTAAAATACATTACCGAATCGCTTGGAGTGCCTTTAGGTCTGGACAGCATACCGTGGCCATTCGGTCAGGCTTAGATCTACTGATAAAGCCCTCTCCAGGGCTCAATCAGGTCGAACTCAGCCAGTATCGTAAGGATGCAGTCCTTTTGGTTTCTGATTCACTTTTTTACCAAAACTCACAAAAGGATCGTGAGGAGTTTTTTAAGCAGAAACACCTCTTAAATTATGGGTCTATGATTGGATTTAGAGTCCTCCAGCGCCTCAATACCAGCGGTCTCCACCTCCAAGTGATCAAAATAGCTTCGTTGATTTTGGAGTCTAATCCACTCCCGCTGGAATATCCCAAAATCCTGAATATTCTTGCCGATTCCTATAAAAATGCTGGTAAGATTTCTCAGTGGCAAGATACCATGGAAAACTTAAGTATGCTGCTCCCAGCAAACAGTCTCTGGAGATCCCAGTTTGGGCAGCTTGTGGCCGAAACTAAAGAGATGGAGGTCCTGGCAGAAGCAGCCGCATCCACCCTCTCTGCGAGCTTTTACGCTAATGGCCTCACCTCAAATAATCCAAAATCTTTTATGCGCGCGGCGGCTATCTATGAATCGTTGGTGCAGTTTCGTCCCACGGATCCCAAATCAAAAGATTGGCGACTCAAAATCGCCCATTGCCAATACTTTATCAAAAACTATGGTGGAGCAGTCTCCCAATATCAAGATTTAACCAACTCCCAAGAGCTCAACCCCGACCAACTTGAGCTTGCACTCTATCAATCGGTTAAATCCCTCGAAAACCAATGGCGGATGGTCTATTTTCCCCAGCTTGGTCACAGCTTGGACGAATTCAAACGAAAAGAGGCAGAAACACTTGCTCAAAAACTGAGTGATGCCATCAATCGCTATCATGAGCGATTTCCGAACCAATCCAAAAGCGTTGATCTCCTTTTAGTAGCTGCCTCTGTCTATAGAGATATGAACCTTCCAGAGAAGGCCCTTGAATATTGGCAAAGGGTTTTGATCCAAGATGCTCAGCCTTCCCAGCGAGCGCTAGCTATGAGGGGGATTATCTTTACTAAGATAAAAACCAGCGGCAGCAAAGAGGTCGTAGAAACCGCAGGTAATTTTCTCAAACTAGAAAACTGGAAGTCTCTAGGTCAAAACCTCTATTTAGAGATGAATGGTGTGCTCTCAACTGCACTCCTCAACGAAGCTGAAAGGTTAAGGTCACAAGGCCAAATAACCGAGGCTGGTAGCCTGCTCACAGACCATGGCTCCCGATTCCCGGATCTTCCTGACTTAGAGCGCATCCAAAGAGATGGCGCCTATTATTATGCGGTCTCTGGACACTGGAGGTTTGCCGAAATCGGTGCCCAAAAATATCTGGAATCACCCTCCAAACAGTATCGTGCTGATATGCAGTATTTGTTAGCTAGATCTGCAGAATACCAATTAAAAATAAAAGATGCAGCTACTAACTACTTCAAGTTGGCAAGAGATTTTCCCTCTCATACTAAATCCAAAATAGCGTTAGATCGATCCGAAAGCCTTGCCGCTGCCGAAGGTCTTACCGATCTTTCCATAGAAATAGCGCTTTTTAGATCCGCTAAAACTGGTATTAGATCAGAAAAGTTAAAGACACTTGACCAGGCTATCAGTCTAAACATAGATTCAGGTAATTATAACCAAGCAGAGAAAATTGCTCGAAGCCGCTTAAGGTCTAGCGATTCTCTGGCAGAAAAATTGACAAGCCGCCTGATGCTTGCAGAAATTTCCTACCTTGCAGGGACCCGTCAGGAAGCTCTTGATGAGTTAAAAATATTAGACCAACAGGTTCGAACCAATAGAAATCGACTCCCCCGTACTGACTTTTCGGTTCTTATCGGCAAGATTAATTTATTAAGGGGCCGGGACGTTCAATCCAAGTTTAACGATTATAGAATCGATGCCAATCCGGATCAGCTCGCGGCACGGATTAACACAAAAAGCCAACTGTTTGCGGCGCTTGCCAGAAACTTTGACACAGTCATCGCTATGGGAACCATAGCCCAAGCCAGTGAGGCCCGGTTTTATGTGGCCAATGCAGCCGAATCATTGGCCAATGAAATATCCGGAGTTCCCATTAAGAGCCAGCTTCCAGTCACTCTTAAAACAGCCAACCGCAATCGATCGACCATTGAACGACTCCAAAATCTTGCGCAACAGTACTATTCCCAAAACATTCTTTTAAGTCGCCAAAATCCACCTCTCTATGCTGGCAACGAATGGATTAAAAAATCAGCCGGGAGACTCAACCACGAAAAATCCACGTCCGGAGAACAAAAATTTTTGGATATGACACCCATCGCGAGCCAAGGAGGACAAATTTCCCAATGGAACTTGAACGAAAAATGATTTCAAGAGTTAGAAGCGCATCTTTTCTCATGATCTTTGGAGCACTCCCTCTGGCTATCACCCATGGTGGATGCGCCACCTCGGGACAGACAACCCTGGAAGACGACAACGAGGATCTTACTGCCCCCAACGAAAAACCGACGGGGGCATCTTCTCAGGTCGTGAGTCCAAATTCGGTGGTCTACTGGCAATCATTTTTTAAACCGCCGCCAACGGTCCACGAAAAAGCTCGGCTTGAGTCTCAATTAAACCAGTGGTCAACTACAACTGACCCCGAAGCCCTTCTCGCAAAGGCCAGGTCCCAGATGGCCGTCGGCCAAAAAAAAGATGCTGAATCAACTCTCCTTTATTTGGTTAGAAAAAATCCGGAGCACTTGGAAGGATCTCTCGAACTGGCCAATCTCTTTCTGCAGCTCGAGTCGATTCCAGAAGCCCTAACGACTCTGGCAAATATCCAAGAACTCATGGGCCAAGACCGAAAGATAAGTCCAGAATTTTCCTTAAAATATCGCTATACTTTAGCACTTTGTTATATTACCCAAGGTGATCGGCAACAGGGGCATGGCTTACTCAGCGAAATAATAGGGTATTTCCCACTTTTCGCCCCAGCCTACAGTGCTCTTGCCCAATCATATTTGGATTTAGATAATGATCGTCTCGCCGAATTTGTGATTCAAAGGGCTCTTGATCGTATTAAAAACCAACCTAACTTATATAACCTGGCGGGAGCGATTGCCCTCCAACAACAACAAGACTCAAAGGCGCGAGAGTTTTTTGATACCGCCCTCAGGATCAATAAAAATTTTGCTCCAGCGTTGGTCAATAGAGCCATTCTTAGTTTTAGAGATCTTGAATACAGTGCCGCTGAAGAAGATCTCATCGTTGCAATGAAGGTGGATCCTATAAATCCCGATACCTTGGCCACCTATGGAATCCTCCAAATGCGCCTAGGAAACTTCGATCTTGCAAAAAATGCCTTCAATCAGGCCCTTGATTTCAAACCCAATCATGCTATTTCCCGCTTCAATTTGGCGGTATTGTATTTTGACCATCTTAAAAAGCCAGATGAGGCTCACCGTCTGCTTACGGAAGTCCTCAATATAAAATCCGCTTCAAAGCGGCTAAAATCACAATCAGAACAGTATCTTTCAAGGTTGAAAAACCTACAATCTGCATACTAAAAATCAAGTCCGCAGTTTTTTTACCGATGAGTGATCTAGGAGGCCTAATGTCCCAAGATACTCCCAAAATGATCATACCAGACCATCACAACTACGACCGCGAAAGCTATATACTAGTCGTGGATGACGACAATACCCTTCTTAAATTTTTCAAGATTCATCTTAACAAATTCTTTTCTAAAGTCATCGTTGTAAAAAACGCCAAGGAAGCCATCGATACCCTTCGGGAAAAAGAGATCGATCTAGTTCTGTCAGATATTCGGATGCCGCGGATGGACGGTTTGCAATTAATGAAGCGCATCCGTCGACATGATCCGACCATTCCTGTCCTACTGGTCAGTGGTGCCCTCCTTACTGAAAACCAGGAGATGATTGCCGAGGTAGATGCTGACGGATACCTGCGAAAACCTTTTAATGTTGATGATCTCCATGATTTTATCAACGGTGGAATTGCGAAGCGCGAGAAATACAAAATAATTGCCGAAAAGATCGTTGAAAAAAAGTTTTTTAGACGTCTTTTGAAAGGAAAAGTTAAGCCCGAAAAAGTTGTATTTGACCCCGGCGAAAAAACCAATTTAGAAACCTTGCTCCTTGAGCTTAAGACGCCGTTTAAGAAAGCCAGTTAGGTCACATAAGACCAGTATTGATTCCCTGCCTATGATTCCCTTAATTTCCACAAGAGTCCTACTGCTTGGCTTCCAATTGATACCAAGGCTGCTGACAGACAAAATCCAATTACAACCCCTAGATAATCAAAATTTTCGGTGGGAATGATTTGACCCCTAGCCACCATTAAAAACGACATAGCAAAGCTTCCTAAACCTAAACCTATAGTCTGAAGAATTTTAAATGTATTTTTTAGCCGTGAATACGGCATCGTAAGTCCCAGACAGATGTGTAAGATTCCAAATAGATTAGTATGTCCATGGGCACTTTTTTGCATTAGACTCATCCATGTGTCAGTAAGATTTTGTTCTCTCATAAATTTATAGGTAAGATCAGTGGCGATAAAACTTCCGGCTGCGGCCGCTAAAAAGACGATAGAGAATCCGATAAACATATTAACGATTCCAATTTTTGGCATATTACCTTTCCTTTGTTCTGCTATGATACAATTTCATTACAGTACCTTAGTTTACTATCATTGTGTCTCTTAACCCAAGGGCTTCGCTCTAATAAATTGAGATTTCAACAAAGTGGCTAGCTTCATGACATTACCAAATTGGAAAAATAAAGCGATCTTGGTTGGCACCTTTTTCCTCTGGTCTTTTGGCGCGGTACAACCCGCTTTTGCGGGTCTATATTTGACTGGCTCGATTTCATCATCGACCTCAAACGTAAGATTTCAGACCCTTGAATCCCGTTACGGAAGTGGCTCGATTGGCTTTGATTTAGGACGATATATTAGACTCCAATACACATACAGCCAAGAATTTGCATATTCTTACGGTTTTAAAGATAAATCAACATCAACTGCAGACGCCCAGCTAGCCGTCGAAAATAACTGTGCCAACTGTATTGAGTCTCAATCGATGACAAGAGTCATCGGTAATTCCGTCGACCTCCAGGTGGTCCTCTACGAGGGTGTGGTTCTCGTCCCCTATATCATGATGGGGGGAATCATAAAAACCTACGAATTTCGTATCATTGAAAATGGCGAAGAATCCGGCCAAGATCCTATCCCAATGGGCCCCCTTCCCAACCTCGGCGCTGGGTTAGGAATCCGCCTAAATCGAGCGTTTACTCTTAAGCTCTCATACCTTACCTCACCTGGAGTGACCCAAACAAGGGGTGAAGAGCCTCGCCAGGCCTGGGATCGCAAAGTCACACTAGGCTTAACTTACCAAATCTAGGTTTGGTTTTAGTTTTTTCTATGGGTCACTCACATTTAGAGTCCAAATGCCGAAATAACTATAGGGTATCCTATAGGTTAAGAGAGGGCATGATTGAGTACTCAGTATAAAATATGGCTGGCACTAATTGTTACAATTTTTTGTGTGCTTACGGCCGTTTGGCAGGTCTCTAACTTTAAGGGAAGTCGGGCACGAGGACGTCGTCGCAAGAATGCTAAAGATGAGGCTGATAAAAAACGATATAGCGACAAAAAAAGATTCACCTCACTCGAAAAGAAAATGCTAGCCCAAGCCAAGAGGATGCTGAGCACAGGTAAAATCGCATCCGGCGCGAGACTCTTAGAACAGCTCGGGATGCATCGGGAAGCTATCCAAGCGCTAGAAGAAAGAGGATTTATTCATGAGGCCGCAAAAGTGCTGATGCGCCTACAGCGCCATAACCGAGCTGGGGTGATTTATGCTCGTCACGGAATGTGGGAATATGCTGCACAGTGTTTTAAGGTTGCCAATATGCCTCTTGAAGTCGCTAAGTGTTCGAAAGAAGCTGGAGACCATGCAATGGCCGCTGAGTATTTTGAAAAGGCCGAACGCTTTGAGGAAGCAGCCGATTTCCATTTTATAAATGGATCGATACGCAAAGCTGCAGAACTCTTTTTACGGGGTGGAGTCCACGTGAAGGCAGTCGTGGCCTATAATAAAGTTGGCATAGAAGAAAAAAACTTAGCCTCACTCAAATTTTCCCCGGCTGAAATCGATTTTATTTGTCTATCCCTCGAAAATCGGGAGGTTCTAAGCTCAAACTACGACGGCCTCGTCAATATTTTATACACTACGGATCGAGCTGTAAAACTCCTCATTAAAATTATCGAGTCTGGTTTTACCGATCAAGGCGCCTTGATGTATGAGAAATCACCCGTTGATTTGGGTCCACAAATCATGTCCGAAATCAACTACCAAAACAACCTCGCCGAAAATTTTGCGACTGTTTTTGTAAACGCTAAAGCATTTAACTATGCTGGTATGGTCTATGAAAAAATGAAGTCCTTTATCAAGGCGGGCGACTCCTTTGAAAAAGCTGACGAGATCGACCGAGCCATCTATTGTTACGAACGGGGAGGAGTCGCCGTTAAGGTCAACTACCTCAAGGCTAAGAAAAAGGAAATTCGTCCCAAAAAGGAGGAGGCTAGGGGTGGAAATCTCTTTGCTTTGGAAGACACAGATCCTACGTCCAAGGGCGCTGACGATCGGATTGGCAATCGAAATCAACTGGTCCCTGATCCGAAGGATAGCCCACAAATTTCCACCGAAGAATCCACACGACTGATATCACTGGTTATGCCTGACAACCCACCAGAGCACTACATACCTCCACTCCCGCCAGCAAAGCCTCCTTCCCCTGACATAAAAGTTATGACCTTTACCCTCGACCCGGATCCAAATAACCCGTCAGCTAACCAGGAGGAATATCGCGATATCTTTTGCAAGGCTAAATTTCTAGCAGACCTAAAGAACGAACAAAAACTGAGCCTGTGGGATCTTGGGTCCTTACGGAAAGTAGCAAAAAGCGAAAAAATCCTGTCGTACCGAGAAGATCCGGTGGGCCTCTATGTTATTCTAGGGGGAAAAGTCGACTGTTACAAAATAGTCAACAATAGTGAAGTATTCTTGGACCAAATGAAAGCACCGGATAGCTTTGGGGAATTGTGGCTTCTGACAGACACGCCAAGTTCCATCAAGTTTGTAGCCGCCGAAGACGTCACACTTCGAGTCATAGACAGACTGCAATTTAACCAATTGCTGGATAAAGATGGAACAGTTGCAGTTAAGTTGTACAAAAAGTTGACATCACGACTCCTTATCCGTCAGCTAAACACTCAAAATGATAAAACTAAAAAGGAAGTTTCCTAAGTTTCTCTTTGGCACCAAATATGCAGGACTTTAGGTGTCGTATCACCAACTGACTTGTATGTGCCCAAGGAGCTTTTTATGTCTAAGCACCGAATCATCTGTTTCTCCCATCGCCAGTACACCGGTCAAGAGTCACCTGTCCTAACTTGTAAGGTATGTTGCGGGATCTTTGTGGCCAAAATGAAGTCAAAGATCGCTGAAAGGGACCGACAACTAGCGGCTTCCTATAGCGGCTCTAGTGCGACAACCCTGGCCAATGAGAGCGACGTGTCGAATATTGAACAAGGATCGTTCTCATTTAATCCAGGATCTATTTAGTCTAAATTTGGAGTTAGACGGATGGTTGCGTTTCTGGACAAAGGCGGCAGGACCGTGCATGGTCGGCGTGGATGCCAGGTATGAGAAGTAATCCTCACGAAAAGCATATACCTCACTAAAAGAGTGAGGTATTCAAACTGCGGCGATAGACATCACTGGGCTACAGCTCCTTGAGGGCGCCCTGCCCAGACGCGCAATGTCGCATGTGCTGGAGTGGGCATTTGAACATCGTCGGGAACTTTTGGACAATTGGGAGCTTGCGCGACATGGAACTAAACTCAAAAAAATCGCCCCCCTCGAATGAGGTAGGATTTCGTCACATGAATGTTGTGGTTACATCGGTCAGTTACCTTGGGGACTATCGATTGCGCCTGACATTCAAAGACGGTGCCACTAAAATTGTAGATCTGAAGGACCGACTCCAAGGCCGAAACGGAGTCTTCGCTGAGTTGCTGGACAAATCTTACTTTGCGAAGGTTAAGGTAAATGCCGAGAGCGGCACCATCGAATGGCCAAACGAAGTCGATTGGGCACCTGACGTGCTATACCAAATCGGCGAAGATCTATAATACACTTTGCCCAATTGAGTGACCCACGCATAGAGCGACACAAGCGGCATAAGTTACTACTTATCTGAAACTATTCGAGACCTCGGCGTTCAAGCACTTGACTCCAGACAGATCCACGCAGATGCGACTTTGACGGTAGCTCCATTGTTTAAACAAATTTAGTCTCAAAAAATCCGCTAGCGAGCCCTAGGGACCTCTATCCTGATTCTATAGTAGTAGTAAAGATCATCATAACTGGTCACCCGTAAGTTATATAGAGATGAACGCTGCGGCCAAACAGCATAATTTCCAATAAGAGGCAGGTTTTCGACATAAACAAAGGGGTCCCCACCTTGTAGGTCGACTCGTTTTGCGTTCCTTACTTGCCAGCGCAGCTCAGACGCTTGTCCGGGTTCCACCACAAAGGGAGCGGCGGTAAAATAGTCGATCGTCGGAGTGATAAACACCGCGACTGTGATCTGTTGCGATAAGTAATAATTTCCTGGCCCCATTACAGTTAAAGTATAGATGGTCGTCTTTTCTGGAAACAGCTCCAAACTGTTTTCTTTTGCTAAATCACTATATGTTATGTTTTTTGTGGCATCAAACAGAGAGATTCGTTGTCCTCCGCTCACTCGCCAAAAAATCCGCACTGGTTCCAAGCTGTAAAGAACTGGAGTTGACGCATAAAATTGGTCGATTCTTGGTGGAGCCACGGCGATCGTCAGTGCTTGGGTCGCCCTTTGACCATTTTCATGATAGGCGGTTAGAGTATAAGTCGCGGTTAACTCAGGCCAAACCTCAATATAGTTTTCGTTCCCTAACGCCGGCAGGACAAGATTTCTATACCCATCGTGTATATCCACCCGGTAGGCATTTGAAACCTTCCACGAGAGGGCCACCGGTCTCACTGTATCGATGGCTGTTTCAGAACTCCTGAAAAACTCTATAGACGGTCCGACCTCCTGCTGGCCAAAAACCATGGGATTGATCCCAAGACAACAAACCACAACTATACAAATCTGGATAATGCCCTTTCTGATGCGCCGCCCCCTTAGCACTTGCTCGCGCTCTTGGTGTAAAAGTGGTCCCAAAATATTGGCGATATTCATTTTTCTCCCCCTTTTCGATAGAATGATGTTCAGGTTGTCCATAATAAATCAGCGTCCCAAAAAAGAGCTTACATGATAGATCCGTGGAAAAATATTGATTCCTACTGTGAACGCCTGGATGTTACGCTGCTCAGCGAACCCCTCAATCTATGCTCAAATATAGGCTTTATCGTAGCGGCCTGGATGGTCCAAAGAGATTCCCAGACTCTACCTCCAGCACAAAGAGCGTCTATCAAGAGACTCTATGGTCTTATTTATTGCATCGGGATTGGTTCGAGTCTGTTCCATAGCTTTGCAAATCTTGTGACGATGGCTCTGGATGTGCTCCCCATCAGCCTCTATATCATCTATTTCCTAGGACACTGGAATACTACCCTTATGGGTTATAGCCCCAAGAAATCGGCCTCGATCCTTGGTCTCTGGCTGCTTTTGACCCTCGTTTTAAGCTTTGGATTGAAATCCTTACCCCTCGCCGGGTCACAAACTTACTTGAGTGTTGCCCTGTTTTTACCTTGGATGGCCTACCAACAAAAGGCGATTTTTTCAGCCAGTTCCACCTATAAGTCGTTTGAATACCCCCAAGATTTGACACTCGCCTCCATTATTTTTATAGCTTCTTTATTATTTAGAACTATAGATCCCTTCATCTGTCCTCTTTGGCAGTATGGCACCCATTTTTTATGGCACCTACTCAATAGCATCTTATTATTTCTTACGGCCTCTAATAGCATTAAGATTCAAAATCTAAAAAAATGACTTCTGGGCTTACCAGCTGTGTCGGACGAAGCTTGGTCTGTCTCCAAGAGTTCCAGCCCAGAGTTGATCTAGAAAGATCGCCCAGGGCCAAATATGAATTCCGTCCTGAGTCAATCGATAATGTGGATCCTGACTTATGACTCCTAAATGTCTGATTTGACCCTCTTCGGCCAATGCGCGTAGCCCTTTCAAAGGCTTATCTGAAACCAAGGTGGTAGCCTTAACTACTAAGGCCAATTCTTGTCCCACCACAAAATCAACTTCAAATTGTGAGGTGGATCGCCAATATGCAAGGGAATAAGGACTATTCCGGTAAGAAAGGAAGGCTCGCAGCTCAAGCGCGATAAAATGCCCGGGCATCAGGAAGGCTGTTGCGAATGAGAGTGCTCTTCCCTGTGGCTCTTGGTCCAAATAGGAAATAGCTCCTTTTACTTAATAAATTTGGTAGGTTAATAATTCTTTTATGCATGCTTTATCACCTTCGGCATCACTATCGCCGAATATCATCATAAACGGCGGAGGTCTCGCCGGTTAACCCATTTCTCTGCTTTTCCTATTGGTATTAAAAACACTTTTTTCCTACGATATGGCACCGTCGTCTCTTTATGAACACATCTCCACGACTACGGCACTGGCTTCGCCACCGCCGATACATAGGGTCGCTAAACCTCTTTTTTGTTTGTTAGCCCTAAGCCCGTTGAGGAGCGTGGCTATGATCCTTGCTCCACTCGCACCTATGGGATGGCCTAAAGCCACCGCACCTCCAAAGGGATTGACCCTGGAGAGATTTAAACCAAGCTCACGGATCGCGGCCAAGGGTACCACGGCAAAAGCCTCGTTGATTTCGATTTGGTCGAGAGAATCGAGGGACCATTGAGCCTTAGCAAGAACTTTGCGTATACACTCAATAGGTGCCGTCGTAAACCAAGCGGGATCTTGGGCATAGGATGCCTGGGCGACGATTTTAGCGATAGGAGTCAGATTAAGGCGCTTTACGGCACTCCCCGATGCCAAAACACAGAGAGCCGCTCCGTCATTAAGGGGCGAAGCGTTGCCGGCCGTGATGGTGCCCTCCTTATCAAAAGCGGGTTTCAGGGTGGAAATCTTGGCTAGGTCAACGGCATAAGGCTGCTCGTCTTTTTGGTGCATAACAGTCCCTTTACGACCTCCTACTTCGATGGGGACGACCTCGTGATTAAAATGCCCCGATTCCCAAGCCGCTTTAGCTTTTTCATAGCTACGTATGGCAAACTGATCTTGGTCTGCTCGGGAAAAAGATTTTTCGCGAGCACAAAGATCACCAAAGGTTCCCATGGATTTTTGGTTGTAAGGATCCCATAGGCCGTCCCATTGGCAATGATCTTTAAGTTCGACCGATCCAAATTTAAATCCGGCTCTGCTTCCCAGTAACAGGTGGGGGGCCTCGGTCATGCTTTCCATCCCACCAGCAAAAACAACGTTGCTATCTCCGGCCATGATCGCTTGGTGGCCCAGCATCACCGCCTTAAGCCCTGATCCACAGACCTTATTAATGGTGGTTGCGCAAACCTTTGGACCAAGCCCTCCAGTGATCGCCACCTGGCGAGCTGGCGCCTGCCCCTGCCCCGCTGGCAGTACACACCCCATGATCAGCTCATCCACCTGGAGAGGATCCAAACCTGTTTGGGCCAAAGCATCTTTGACGATCGGTGCCGCGAGGGCAGGAGCCGCGACTCCCGAAAAAATCCCCCCCAATCGTCCGATGGGAGATCTTTTTGCGTAACAAATATAGGTTGTTTCAACAGACATGGGGCACTCCTTTAATTCTTAAGAGTCGCACTTTATCACTCGTCCAGGGCATTATTGTGCCACTGCCGCCCTCGGCGCAACCTCCGTTTCTTTTCACTGTTCTCCACACGAAAGAGGAGGGAAAAAATATATTTTCAATGGCAAGGATCTGAGGATCCCTGTATACAACTTTCCTGACCAACAATGTGTTCTCCTAAATCTTGACCCCCCTTCAAGAGGATCACGCCCCCTATGCCCTTGCAAAACAGCTCAAAAACTCGACGAAAATGTGTTTTAGAGATTTCTGATGGCAGCCAATACGAGGGTGATTTGATCGGAGCACCCTTGACCTCGGGAGGAGAGCTCGTCTTTACCACGGGAATGGTTGGCTACAGCGAAGCTCTTACGGATCCTTCCTATTTCGGTCAAATCCTGGTGTTTGCCTATCCTCTCATAGGAAACTACGGCATCCCCAGTATTCCCCCGTCCCTAAGCCTTCCGATCCCCCGCGGTATCGAAAGCAATAAGATCCATACTGCTGCCGTTATTTTAACGATTGACAGCGAAGAAGCCTTCCATTGGAACAGTTTTCAATCCCTCGACCAGTGGCTCAAAGACCAGGGCGTCCCCGGCATCGTAGGCCTCGACACCCGGCATATCATCCACCAGATCCGGCAGAGTCCTGGCCTCCTTGCCAAGATCTTGCCCGAAGCTCCCGTCGGCACGCGGAGATTGGGCAACTTACCGCTGCCTCAAAACGATGGTTTTTTTGACCCCTCAAAATACGAGGTGGTTAGCCAGGTCTCAACCCCTAGTCGGCTTCGCCTGGGCAAAGGAAAAAAGCGGATTGGCATCATCGATTGCGGCGTTAAATGGAATATCATCCGCCAGCTCATCGAGCATGACTGCGAAGTTGAATTAGTTCCTTGGAACGAAAACCTAGCCGATATGGACTGTAACGGCTGGCTGATCAGCAACGGTCCAGGGGATCCGATGATGACGGGCAACCTCCGTCAGGAAGTTTCCCGACTCTTGGACCAAGATCGGCCTATTTTAGGAATCTGTCTGGGCCATCAAATCCTCGCCTTAGCCTCAGGTGCACAAACCACCCGCATGACCTATGGCCACCGGAGCCACAACCAGCCCGTCTATCAAGTGGGCACGCGCACAGGCTATATGACGAGCCAAAATCATGGCTACGTGGTCGATGAAGCTACCCTCAAGCCAGGTTGGGTCCCTTGGTTTCGCAATGCCAATGATCAGACCAACGAAGGCATCCGCCATGTAGAAAAGCCTTTTCGCAGCGTCCAATTTCATCCTGAAGCTGCCGGCGGACCGAGAGAAAGTGGATGGATCATCTCAGAATTTGTAGCGGAGGTCACATGCCAATAAATAAAAAGCTATCTAATCTGGGGCGCACTCCTAAAATCCTCGTATTAGGATCGGGAGGTCTATCCATAGGCCAAGCTGGAGAGTTTGATTACTCTGGGACCCAAGCGGTGAAAGCGCTGCGGGAAGAAAACATCGACGTGATTGTGGTCAATCCCAATATCGCCACAGTCCAAACCAACCCCCAACCCGGCGTGACTGTCTATCTCTACCCGGTCGAGCCCCATTGGGTCGAAAAAATCATCGAAAAAGAGCGACCTGACGGAATCGTCGCTGGGTTTGGCGGTCAAACAGCTCTTAACTGCATGATCGCACTCCACGACCAGGGCATCTTAGAGAAATACGGAGTGATCAACTGCGGCACTTCCGTAGCCACTCTTAAGCTTACAGAAGACCGGGACCTTTTTGCAAAGCGGATGCGTGAGATCGATATCCCCATTCCGCCAAGCTTTGCGGCGACGACCCTTAATGAAGCAAAAGCTGCTGCTGATAACATCGGCTTTCCGGTCATCGTCCGAGCCGCTTATGCCCTGGGAGGTTTAGGCTCAGGATTTGCAGCCAACCACGCAGAGCTGGAAAGTCTCGTGGTACCTGCTCTAGCTACCTCGCCCCAGGTTTTGGTGGAAAAGTCCTTAAAAGGCTGGAAGGAAGTCGAGTATGAGGTCATGCGCGACTGCGAAGGCAATATCATCACCATATGCAATATGGAAAACTTTGACCCCCTTGGGATCCACACAGGGGACTCGATCGTTGTTTGTCCAAGCCAAACTTTGTCGGACGACGAGTATCAAATCCTGCGCAACGCAGCCCAAAAGATCGTCAGCAGCTTTGAGATCGTCGGTGAATGCAATGTCCAATACACCCTTGATCCTAAAAGCCATGAGTTTTATGTTATCGAGATCAATGCTAGGTTGTCTCGCTCTTCGGCCCTCGCCAGCAAAGCCTCTGGCTATCCCATTGCCTATGTGGCCGCAAAAGTGGTCTTAGGATTTGACCTCCTTGAGCTTATCAATCCCGTCACGGGCGTCACCTATGCCTACTACGAACCCGCTCTAGACTATGTGACGATCAAGGTTCCCCGCTGGGATTTGCAGAAATTCAAGGGAGCTTCGCGGCAGCTAGGGTCAACGATGAAGTCTGTCGGCGAGATTATGTCGATTGGAAGGAGCTTTCAAGAAGCTCTACAAAAAGCAGTCCGAATGGTCACCGAAAATGGCCAAGGGATCAGCGGCTACAAAAACGAAGTGATGCAAGAAGACGAATTGTGCCAACAACTCAAAAATCCCACAGATACCCGTCTCTATAATGTTATCCAAGCGTTTAGAGTCGGCTGGGATATCGAAAAAATCCATAAGCTCACCGATATCGACCGCTGGTTTTTGGCTAAAATCCGCGAGATCACCATTATGGAAACCACCATTGCGAATCTTGCCCAGGGACCACTGGTGACTCTGAGCGATGATGCTTTTATAGAGGCTAGCCTCAAAAAGCTAACTCCCCAGAGCCTAAGGCAGATCAAAATACTTGGATTTAGCGATGAGCAAATCACAAATTTGCTGCTTAAAACCAAAGACCTGAGGCTTCAGCAGAAGCCCCAAACCGAAAACACCACGGTCCTGCCCACCCAAAATCTAAGCGAACGCCGCGTCCAAAACGCCTCGCTTATTGTCAGAAAGCTGCGAAAGAGCCTCGGGATCACCCCAGTCATTAAAAAAATTGATACCACTGCAGGTGAATACCCCAGTCCGTCAAACTATCTATATATGTCCTACCTTGGTTTATATCACGATCCCATGGTGGACGACTTTAAACCACCCGCCCTAGTCCTGGGCAGCGGTGCCTATAGGATTGGGACCAGTGTGGAGTTTGATTGGTGCTCGGTGAGTTGCAGCCAAAAGCTCGTCCGAGAGGGATGGCGCAGCATCATCCTTAACTGCAATCCAGAGACCGTCTCTACGGATTATAATTCTTCTGATCGGCTTTATTTTGATGAGATGACCTTAGAGCGCATCCTCGATATCTGTGATTTTGAAAGACCTAAGGGAGTGGTCGTCTGTATGGGTGGGCAGCTCCCTAATAAACTTGCTAAGCCTTTGGCGGCCACGGGAATTCGCCTTTTAGGACACTCCCCCCAGACCATTGACTTGGCTGAAGATCGTTCTAAGTTTTCAGCACTTTTGGACCAACTGGGAATCGATCAACCCCGTTGGATCGAAGCTCGCAATGACCACGAGATTTCGGAGTTTATCGAAAAAGTAGGGTTTCCGGTCTTGGTGCGCCCCAGCTACGTGCTATCGGGAGCAGCGATGCGGGTAGCCTATGATAAAGGCTCCCTAGACGAATTTCTTGCTGCCGCCGGGGACGTCTCCTTAGACCACCCCGTGGTGATCAGTGAGTTTATCTTAGGTGCCCGAGAGATCGAGGTGGATGGCGTCGCCCGAGATGGAGAGATCCTCACGGCGGTCGTCAGCGAGCATGTGGAAAACGCGGGAGTCCATTCTGGAGATGCCACTTTGGTGGTGCCCCCACAAAAACTCTATATGGAAACCGTCCGTCGCGTCCGTGGAGCTGCTAAACTCATCGCCCAAGGCATCAAACTCAATGGACCCTTCAATATCCAGTTTCTGGCGAAGCACAATCAGATCAAAGTGATCGAGTGCAACGCCCGCGCCGCTCGCTCTTTTCCGTTTGTGTCAAAAGTCATCGGTCTAAACCTAGCGGATGTGTCGACCGATGTCATGATCGGGAGGCCCCCTCACCTGACGAGGACCTCCCAGGAAGATCTTCCCCACGTGGGCGTCAAAGCTCCTATGTTTAGTTTCACCCGACTTTCGGGAGCAGATCCTGTCTTAGGTGTCGAAATGGCCTCCACTGGGGAAGTCGGCTGCATTGGTCCTAGTTTTGACGAGGCGCTCCTCCTTTCTTTGGAAGCCGCCAAGTGCAAGCGCCCTAAGAAAGGCATCTTGGTTTCGGCAGGCCCCGAGTACGAAAAGATGAAGTTTTTGGAGTCTGCCGCTTATTTTAAAGAGATTGGGCTACCCCTCTACGCCACAGATGGGACGGCGAAATTTCTGGCCCTCCACGGGATCGATGCCATCCCTCTCGCCTGGCCTGGCCAAGGGCCTGACGATGCCTTAGAGGTCATTAAAAAAGGAAAAGTAGACCTTGTGATCAACGTCCCCAAAGCCCTTGAGCACCAAGAGCTGACCCGAGGAGCCCTGATCCGACGCACGGCAGTCCAATTTGGCTGCTCTTTGATTACAAATATGGAAGCTACCAATGCTTTTGTGCAGGCGATTGGTCGGAATCCTGATTTCACACGAGATCATCAGGTGATGCCCCTGCCGCCCTATGCCTAATCTTGGAAGGGGGGTGGGCTAAGTCCGCCCCCAAGTCATGGAAAAGGTTTGGACAAGATCGGGACAAGGTCTTGACAAGTGGCCTTTCCCACGATAGTAAACTCAGGCACTAAAGAGTGTTAGCGTTCCTTTTTGGACCCTATGGTGGGGTAGCTCAGCTGGTTAGAGCGGTGGATTCATAACCCACAGGTCGGGAGTTCAAGTCTCCCTCTCACCACCACTTAATTCTCTAGATTAATTGTGGTCCTTGTGGTTGTGATGCCAGGGCTGCTGGTTAAAAACAGAAGCCTTGCTGGTTAATAAGAACCAGCCCGGACTAAACATGGTCGATATTTTGCTGGTATCGCAAATGGACTAGCAATGGTTCTTAGGTCGGCTTCATTTAGCTGACCTTCATTGCAATCCAATCTGCGAGGTTTTTGGACTAAGTTGAATGTGGGTAAGCACTCAAAAACAAAGACAAGACCCTGACTAAAGGCCTAAGTATCCTGTTTTATTACGTTAAGAGAATTCCTCTAAAGATTTTGGGACAACGGACCGATAACAGGGTAACTTATAGCCTGTCAATGGTCTGATAATGGACTATTGGTAGTCAGGAGACAGCAAATGTTTAAAAAAACAGTCAATTTGAGCGACTTTAAGGCCCACGCTCCCGATATACTCGGTCTGCTGGGGGACAATGGTCCAAATGACGCAATCCAACTCATTCACCGCGCAAGTACAATCAAAGTCGTCATAACTCAAGAGCGCTACTTCCGGCTGCTTGAGAAAATACAGGCTTACGAGGAGCGATTTGGCAAGAGGCGTCCGGAATTAATCGACATAAATGAGGGTTCATTTGATGTTGATTTTGACAAACAAATGCAAGAGGGAGTTAACCTCGCCAACGCTGACAAGAGGTAGCGAGTGATAAAGGCTGTTTGGGACTCCATTGCTTATAAACGATTTACTGAAAGGGCCCTCAGTAAATCAATCTTCACCTGCGATCCATCTACCGGACGCCGGTATCGAGATAACGTTAAAGCTAAGATCCGTGAGATGGAATCAATGGTCCTCCATGAGGCACTTCCGCCACCGCCGGCATATCGGCACAAAGCAACCCTCGTCGCAAATCCCGGTAGTGGAGATGTTATAATCTACGAATTTGACCCTGAGCATCACCCCAAGCGGATAATCGTGCTAGGCGTGTTCCCTTACATTCCTGACCCTATTCCCTGACGATAAGTAAATCGTCTTCTCCCGGGGGATAGAGATTTGGAAAGCCAGCATGAACCAGGCAATGAAAGGTCTTGACTCGTCTTACCCACTAGTGTTGAGGCTAAACACTAGAATTATGCGCTGGTTGGACGGTGGATTCATAACCTACATGTCGAGAGTTCAAGCCTCGATCTCACCACCATTCCTCTTTAAAAAAACAAGGCAGGAGACACATTAAACCGTTCTGCCAATTTTTCAATGTGATCTCTGGTAAGAGGTCGCTCCCCGTTGAGGATACGACTCACTTGGGGTTGCTTGCCAATCTCGTTCTCAAAGGAGAACTGAGTCAACCCATTAACTTCCATCAGGAATTTCAGCACCTCAATGCCACTACCCTTAGTGGAAGGGTAAACCTTAGACTCGAAATTCTTAACGAGAGTGCCAAGTGTTTGGAGGAACCCTATAATTGTTTTTTCTGTGGAATCAGATAGTTCTCCCTCATGCTTTGCCAGCAAATCCATAAGAAACAGGACAAAGCCCTTTGCTTTAGCATGTTGGGTTTTGCTCGTGATTGGCAACAGAGGAAACCTGGAGGCCAGAAGTTGATAAGTGTCATTGCTGGACACCGGGGGAAGATCAGAAATTTCTTTGAGAATAGCATTCATAATTTTTCCCAGCCTCCTCGGTCGTACTCTGGGGTGTCCAAATAGGGGGGGTACGAGCCTAAATCCTATCCTAGGATTTGGACCTAAAATCAGTCTCCCCATCTTTCGGATAGTAGGGGATATTCCCGCGGAGTCCAGAAAGCATTTTAAACTGTTTTGACCCCCA
>JBGSUI010000257.1:0-2266 GCA_041736175.1 Oligoflexales bacterium
CTAACTTAATTGTCAAAGAGCTGGCTCTCGCCATACATACTTCTGTACCACTGTGGCGGCGGATTTCCTAGCGTAAATCCTTAGCGGTTCGCCTTTTCTCGCCCCTGAAGGAGCGAGATTGCGGCGAACATCTGTTCAAGGTCCCGGGGAGCTGACCAACCGTGGAGTCGAGGTCTGATAACCCGTACACCAATCAATAATTCACTATCTATGGCTATCGCCACAACAGCTTCACAATGATGCCTACGAGCATTGCGCATTGTCTGATCCCGCAGGGAACAGTTCGATGGCTTTGGGTATTATAGAAGTAACAAACTCGGATTGATTTTCAGGTTCCATCGGTGCTATGAGTAGGTCAACCCGACATTCCCCGATGTTTCGCTCTATAGCCGTCAGAATGTAATTTCTTTTAAGCTTAATAGCCGCAAGAGCCGAGCTGGTAACAAGAAGTAAGAGGTCGATATCCCCTCCCTTTAAACTATCATCCGCTCGGCTACCATACAACAACAATATAACATTTTTTTCCTGCCACAATTTCGGTTCTAGTGATTCTGCAAATGCTGCTAGGATACCATTTTGTCGTTTTTTGTTTAGTCTCATTTATTATTTTAAGTTTCATTTAGGTGTTGCTCAATGGCAAGAACTACAGGAGCCAAACGCCGTAAATCTTCCAGATTTTTCTGCAGGTCGACATCTTCGTATTCATGAACGATTAGATTTCTAAACCCACGAAATTCCATCCATTGATCGGCCGAGGCTAGAAGACCGATTTTTTCGGCATAATCAGCAAAATCCCGTACACTTCCCGAAAAACCTGGATCATCTTTAAGTACAGCTGCGCGTACGTATTTAGTCAAAAAAATATCGACAGTTCGAGAAAATCTTGATGTAAAACTCTCCCAAGTTTCTAAAGTTTCCTCATCCATGTGCGCCACTTCTGCTGACAACTTTTCAACTTTATGAAGACTATAACGCAAATGCGCAAGGGATTTTTTTAATTTTTCCCCATATAACGTCAGGGTCACTGAACTTGATTTTTTGTTCATACGATACTTTTCCATGCCCAACAGAATGACTGCTACAAAAAGTAGGGGGAATATCCTATCCAAGCTGAAATTTTCCAACTTTTCAAATAGTTAGTCAACGTCAAAATAGGTTTGCAAAAAAATCCCTAGAGCGTCGGGCAACCCCATGCCAGCTAACCGATTTAATTGATATTTTTGGCAAGTCAAAAGGGCTGCCTCAAACGGAGCAGATATCCCATCAGAAGACCCATCCCCGAGGTTCATACACAGCTCCGGCTGAAAGTGGTCTAAATCCCGCTCCCAGCCTGGGTTTGTCGCAATCCTAATTTTCGCACATCTCACCAAAGCCCATCCGAGGTAGGTTAAAATTAGGCAAAAAACGAGTCTAAAAAGAATGGGGACAGGCATCTTGGCGAAGATACAAGCACAAGTCGCAATTGGCCACAGTGTTATGCCGATGTTACTTTTATCCCAAGAACTGTTAGCGACCCAAGAGATACAAAAAAATGTCATTAAAATCAGTGATTAATAAATCCTTAGGCGTTCTTTTAGTAGTACTAGCCATTTCGGCCATGCCGAACTATTTCACCGCCTGCGGCAGACTGCGGCCGTCGCCTACTGAAGGGCGTCGTTTGTATCGGGTATCATGAAAGTAGACTTCACTTAGGTTTAATTTTCAGAGACTCTATGGGTAAGATTCGCAAGGACGTAGACTATTTCATCCTGATTTCAGTGCATATTTTGCGGGGCGAAAGGCGGGCTTTGGCAAGACAACCCCCATTGACCATGCGACAGGAGACAATTTTGCTGACGAGAGCGGCTTCGATCCGTAAAAAAGCGTCGTGCCTTCGAGCGAGCTCAAGCCCATGACCGACCAAAATGCAATCCCCGTCTCCGCTGGCTCCAAAAACATCGAGATCGCTGCGACGACGATTTTTTTGATCTCCAGGTGATTCTCATGGGCCCCGGACTCCAAAGCCTCCAGGATTTCCGCAAACTCACCGGGTCTCTGGATCGCTATGTTTCGAGCGATTTCGAGTAGCCGAGGAGAATGCCTTGCCAGCAGCACCACCAAAACTAGTGAAGTGTTTTTGTCCGTTAAACCAAAAAACCCAGGGTCCAACTCCATCGGAACTGAATGATGTGAACCGAAATGATAATGCCGGGAAAGCAAATGAACTCCCAAATCGTGGCCTTTTTCCAAAGCCAAGGGAGATATGGCACGATAAATATCGACCGCG
>JBGSUI010000258.1:0-11178 GCA_041736175.1 Oligoflexales bacterium
CTAACTTAATTGTCAAAGAGCTGGCTCTCGCCATACATACTTCTGTACCACTGTGGCGGCGGATTTCCTAGCGTAAATCCTTAGCGGTTCGCCTTTTCTCGCCCCTGAAGGAGCGAGATTGCGGCGAACATCTGTTCAAGGGGGTCGACAACCGCAATCAAGCTTGCTACCTCGCCATAGAGCAAACATTTGCTGGAGCACCACTCAAGCTACGGTTGATGAGCGCGGCAACACAGAACACAGAAACGATGTCGCTGCTATGGTTTTTGAAAACGGCGGTGGTCCAAGGGGACGAACGCTGCCATACGTTCGAAGTCGACCTCACTCAGAGCGCCGCTCCCGGCATAAGGACCAACCTCGGATTTAAGAATCCCGTTCTCCTTGGAGCATATGCCACGTCCACTTGGCCCAGGGCGTTTCCAAACGGGAGTGGCGCCTCGTCGACCACGGTTGGTCTCGGAATAAGTGTTATGACTCAAATCACGGGCTCTTGCGAAACGACGACCATCCGGATCTGTGATAACGCCGCCCACGCCAGTCATCAGAAGACTGCTGTCGGCTTCTTTCCCTGGTTAATAAAGCATTTCCAAGATTGGACCCTTATCCCCGAGAAGGCCATCCCTGTGGACCTCGGGGGGTTGTTCCTTTTTTCCTTAATCAATAGGAGCGGCACGAAAGATTATACTTGTAAGAATCTAGCGCCTGTTAACCTTGGGAGACCGGCTGGATCGTAAAGTGGACCAAATAATTTAATGAGTTCCTGGCGGGAAGCGCAACCAACAAATCATGATGGCTGGTTTTTCCAAACACGTGGGAATGGCAGCGCCGAGTGCTAAGACGTGCTAAAATAATCTTGACCCCGCCCTGTCCAGTGTCCCCCAAGAGGGATTCATCCAAAAACCCCAATTCCTTGACTTTAAGCTTTTCAATCGAGAGGATGCTCTCAATGGACCTAGGTCAATCTAAAATCATTTTGTTTTGTCTAGGACTCATCTTGGGAGCTCCCGACCTCAAAGCCCAGGATTTTACACCGGCTCCCCCACCTGAGGCTCCAGAACTCACATCCCTTTTGGATCATTCACAAATCGAAGACCTCGTCTGGCGTGAGATCAACCAGATTTTTACCCAATTTAAAGTCTCACCGCGACCATTCCTGTGGGTTCAGGTAATTAAGTGGCCTCTCGCCGCAAAGACCCCCACTTCGTGGGACATCACCTTTAAGATCAACGGCGAAGGCTCCCTCCTCCTGGAAAAAGAAGCCCGCAAGAGAATCGCCCGAACCATGGTGGCCAAAGGTTTTAGGTTTCAACTGGCACCGGCTTTTGGCCCGCTCCAACGGGACTCCCCCAGAGACCAAGATCCAAGGCCCCTTGTAGTGATCAAGACCCCCTTGAACGAGAGCGAAAGTTTGGAAATCCTCCCCGCCTTCAATCTCGCTTTGGTGGCCCGCTCCTGCTCCTGGTGCCAAGCTTTGATCAAAGGCAGTGCGTGGAGCGAAAGGACTCAGTTTCTCGTCCTGATATCCTTGGGTCTCCTCGCTCTTATGATCCTTGGGTTTGGGGTTAGGACACAAACCGCAAAAAAAATCCGCCCCAACCCTAAGACCTGTGATCTCCTCCGTCTCCCCGAGCTTCCTGAGCTTGCCTCAAATCCCACACTGATCCCGCTTCAGGAATATTACCTGTTGAGCCAGCTTCGGCGATCCTGCGGTGACGGTAGCATAAAAACAAAGATTAGTTTTTGCAGCAAATCCCTTGGTTCAGACTTGAGACCTCGCGTGAGAAATCACCCCGTATCCAAGATTGATAGATGACTCTATCCCCATTGAATTGCCCAAATAATTTTTCTAGATTATAATTGATATCAACCGCCTAGAATCACAGTAACCATTAATGAGGAGCAGAAAATATGCTTTTATTTTGTCGATTGATACCCCTCCTTTTTACCTTAGTGCTTATCGAGTCATGTAAGTCTACTAATAACCGGATCACCGAAACGGATTCTGCCGTAAAAGAGGCTGAATCTATAAAATCCCCTGACTTACTCCAATCATTTATGGACGTCTTAAGCATGACCCAGCAAGTCTTTAAGGAGAGAGCATGTACCTGCGAGCTCTTGGCAAGCCGCAGGTCGGGCGTTGTAACTCACCGTCCTTTATGCTCCCAGATGAACCCATTAGTGGGAAATGTCAAAATCGCTGCATGCAATCCTCAACAGTTACAGCTCTGGACTTTAATACTCGAAACACCCAACGAATATTTTTCATTGGTGTATAGGCAAGACTTTGGATATGAAGTGTCCTTTTTAACAAATGAGGGTTCTGAGCCCGATAAATCAACGATCACTAAAGTATCAATCCCGTTAATAGGCAGCCAGGTCCACTCCAGAAAAATCCCATCCATCGATCCAAAAATCGACGGAGCAAGCCGCCAATTAGGTTCTATTATGGCTCAGGTTGGCCTTGCCAGTACCGAAGGTGTGATACGACGTCTACATTTTTTTTACCGGGCCTTTGAGGCTCACCTTGGTAACGAATTAAATTAATGATTGACCATTGGAAAGCCTGGACCCAAATCCCACACCGAGCCCTGGAGAGCGACGGAAATTTTGCCGTTCCTTGGATCGGCCTCGGATTAAAATATTGAATTTGATGGAAAAAAAGCTATGCTCGGCTAATTCGGACCGCTACTTCAATATTTCCGGAAATTTTAACTTATGACTTCAGATATCCCAAGAGCCATCGATCTTACTGAAATCACATTTAAAAAGAAAAGAAATAACACCAACATGTTAGGTGGACGTGCAACCCAGGCCATTTTCCTCGCCTTTACCTGGTGGGAAGTATAGGAACCACACAAATTTCGAGTCCCCGCAAAATGTAGAGAGGCCCTAGGGTGACCTTGAGTCACCCTAGATCTCAGATCTCCTAGAAACCAACCACCTGCCGTACCCACTCGTGGGCAGTGATCAGGAACGGCACAAACACCAGACTGATGATGGCCATCAGTTTCATTAGGATATTAAGGGATGGACCGGAAGTATCCTTAAAGGGGTCACCGACCGTATCGCCAACCACGGCAGCTTTATGGGTGTCAGAGCCCTTGCCCCCGTGCTTGCCGGTTTCGATATATTTTTTGGCGTTATCCCAAGCACCACCGGAGTTAGATGCGGAAAGAGCCATCACCACGCCACAGATCAGGGAGCCTGCAAGGAGCCCCGCAAGGGCGTGGATCCCGAAAATCGTCCCCACCACAAGGGGAGTCAAGAGAACCAAGAGTCCAGGAGCAATCATCTGCTCAAGAGCAGCTTTGGTCGAAATGGACACACAGGTTTTATAGTCTGGTTTTGCTTTACCTTCGAGAAGTCCAGGAATGGTCCGAAACTGGCGACGAACCTCTTCGATCATACCGTTGGCTGCTTTGCCCACAGCTAGCATGGTCTGGGCAGTAAACAAAAAGGGCAAAACGCCACCCACTAGGAGGCCCGAAAAGACCATCGGCGACAACAAATCTAACGACACTATCTGGGCTCTGGTCAAAAAAGCTGCAAAGAGAGCGAGAGCCGTAAGGACCGCCGATCCTATCGCAAATCCCTTGCCAATCGCTGCCGTGGTGTTTCCGGCGGCATCAAGGGTATCGGTGCGTTTTCTGACTTCAGGTCCTAACTCGCACATTTCTGCGATTCCCCCTGCGTTGTCAGAAACCGGTCCGTAGGCATCGATGGTCAGACCGATGGCGATCGTCGAGATCATACCAATGGCTGCAATGGCAATTCCGTACATTCCCGCAAGGGACCAGGAAACATAAACCGTGATGGCTAAGGCGATCACAGGCACTACCGCCGATCTGTATCCAACACTCAAGCCGTAGATAATATTGGTTGCAGCTCCGGTCCGGGAGGCATCAGCAATCGACCGGACGGGGGCGTAGGAGTGGGAGGTGTAATACTCGGTTACATAACCGATCAAGAGTCCCGCCCAGAGCCCTGTCAGGAGAGATGCAAGGACTCCGTTTTTGGTGACCGTGATGGTGCCAATGGCAAAGCTTTCCACCATAGCCCATTCGGTGACACCCCACATGGCAAAAGTCATCAGAACGGTAGAAATCAAAAGCTGGCGTTTGAGGATGGGTTCCACCTGGGTGGCATCAGGAGCGATACGGGCAAAAAAGGTCGTGATCAGACATACGGGAATCCCAATCGCACTGATCAGGAGGGGATAGAGAAGAGCTGTCTGGTTGCCAGCGATCGTTGCCGCAGTGGCGCCAATCACCAAGGCTGCACAGGTCGCTTCGGCCAAAGAGCCGAACAAGTCTGCGCCCATCCCTGCGATATCACCGACGTTGTCACCGACGTTGTCAGCAATCACAGCGGGGTTTCGGGGGTCATCTTCGGGGATTCCGGCTTCTACTTTGCCGACCAGGTCTGCGCCCACATCAGCGGCTTTTGTATAGATCCCGCCGCCAACACGACCAAAAAGAGCTACGGTGGAACCACCCAGTCCAAAACCAGTCACCATGTCCATGGCAAGATGGGCCTCTGGGATCATGGAGCTGTAGACGAGAGCGATTGAAATCATGGCCAATACCGCCAATCCGACCAAGCCAAAGCCCATCACGATGCCAGAGTTAAAGGCGACTTTGAAGGCTTCGGCGATATTTTTTTGGGCCCGGATCGTCGTCCGCACATTGCCCAAAATGGCAATCTTCATGCCGAGATAGGCACAAACGCTTGAGGTCAGTGCCCCTAAGACAAAGGCGACAGAGCTGTAGATTCCGTCGTTAAACGGTGTGTGTGGATCGTTTAAGCTCACCAGGATCAGCAGGGCCATGGCGAGGACAAAACCTGCCACGTAGGTATACTCACGTCCTAGAAAGGCCATGGCTCCTTCGCTGATGGCTCCCGAAATCTCCTTAAGCCGCGCCGTATCCTTGCCCCCTTCGGCGTCCACAGAAATACTAGTGACCTTGCGGGCATAGGCTGCTGCTGTCACGAGAGCTAAAAAAGCACAGACATAAATCACGATAACTGCCAACCTAACCTCCTGGAAAACCTCTAAAAAACGGTTTTAGTTAAAAAGATGCAAGGGTTTAGAAAACAATATGCTGGGCATCAACTCCCTCAAGGGTCCCCTCAACAAAGTGCCCCAAAAGCATCTTGATAGAACCACCCCAAGGTCCTGCATGGTCTCTATTTATGACAACAGGATGAGGATTTCGCAAGGTGAAAGGAGGGGGGCCTGCGAACAGGTAGGCCCTAAGGTTTTGTCGCGGGGCACCGATAGGTCTGGTGATTGTGGTCGTTAGTTAACGGGAGATGTTTTATGAGCCGCACAGACAACACAAAACCAGTCCTACTCGTGGTCGATGATGAACCAGAAATTAGGGAAATTATTGCGTTTTGTGCACAGGATATCGGGTTTCACGTCCTGGAAGCCGGCGACGGTGCCCAAGCCTTAGAAGTGGTGCGCAGCCACCACGTGGATATCGTTTGCTCTGACCTTATGATGCCCCGGGTTTCGGGGATCACGCTCCTCTCCCATATGCGCGACGAGGGCCGCAGCCAGCCATTTATCCTACTCACTGCCTATCCTTCCCAGGATTCGACCATCCAAGCACTCCGCCTAGGGGCCTTTGATTATCTCGAAAAACCCTTTGAAACCGAAGAGCTTAAAAAGCTCCTCAACGAGGCACTCCGGGTGAGCCGCGAGGTCTCTCAAATCGGGTCCCAGGGTGCTGGAGGCGAGGAGTCTTTCAACCCCTTGGCCCAGGATAATTTTACCGAAGCCCTCCAGGTGATCAACCGGCTCAAAGCTTTGCGTTATAACAACCCTGCAGCGAGCGATAATCCCCAGGAGGAGCGGAAAAAAGTCGTTGAACTGTTTATCAGTGAAGCGATCCCGCAGTTGGTTTTTTGTGATGGAGCCATTAAAAACCTAGAATCTGAGACCAACCGTGCCTTTGAACTAGGCTATCTCTTTCGAGTCATGCAGACTATCGCCTCGGCTGCAAGTGCAATCAACGAAGATCCAGTTGCCCAATTCGCTAAAAATGCCGAGCATTTTTACACGGCATTAAGGGTGAAACCCCGAAGCGTGCGGGACGACTATATCGCTTTGGCGTCAGAGGCCAACGACGTCCTCCGCCAGGCCATCTCATCGATTGGTGCCGGGCCTCTTCCGGATCGATTCGCTGAAATCAGCGAGACACTTGGAAAAGAAGCTGCTATCCTCGCCGGAACTGTTGCTACGTCCGCTGCATAGAGACTGTCTTGCCTTTGAGGTGGCTCCTTGACGATTGACCAACTGATCATTTCCTACGGCAGGTACCACCAAGACCCCCGGAATGTGATGACTCATTTCATTGGGGTTCCCTTGGTGGTGTTAAGCCTTATGATCGCCTTGGGTTGGGTGAGGATGGGTCTACCGATCCGTGGTGGCTACAAGCCTTCCTATGATCTTTCGTTGGCGATGGTTTTCACCGCCCTCGTGACCGTCTGGTATGTTAAGGTCGACGTGAAACTGGCCTTGGTGCAACTTCCTTTTACCGTGGCCTTGTTGTTCCTAGGGGACCATATAGCGACCCTTTCCTGGGGTCTCTCACTGACAGCTTTCATGGGCGTGTTTGTCCTAGGCTGGTTTTTCCAGCTTTTAGGTCATTACCTCGAGGGCAATCGACCTGCCCTCAGAGATAATTTTTTCCAAATTTTCAATGCCCCGCTTTTTTTAGCTGCCGAATTGCTTTTTGCCCTGGGATTTTACCAGGGCCTACGGGACCGGATCAAAACCCCTGCTGCGCAAAAGCTTTAGGTGCGTCTTCCACTTTTTTGGTCTTTGGGACCAAGCATGGCTAAGACCCGCTCAGCCCGGGCTTGGAGGGATTCGGGAGACCCCGTGTGTACTGGGTTTTGTTTAGAAAGAGGACGCGGCGCTTGCGGACCGACGGTCGTCCTTTGGAGGGTGGGCGTCGGTTTCGGTGACCTTGACTCGAACTGTGATTCGGACTGCGATTCGGACTGCTGTTGAACGGGGATTTGTCGCGCCGTGAGAGTGCCAACACTGGCTCCTAGGGCCGCAAGTTTCGCCGTCACCGCTGGGTAGGGGCAGATCAGGATGATGGCCGAACCGTAGCTCGCGATCCCCCGGGATGCGACCGCATAGTCGACTAAGAGTTGGACATCGATCTTATCCTGGGGAATGGAAATGGAAGTGGAAGGGGAAGGGGAAGGGGAAGGGGAACTGGCCAATGACCAAATCTCCACAAGGCACTCAGACTGGCAAGATTGACTCGGGCGATGTCGGGAGGAGGTTGCAATACTTTCCTCTAACATGTGACCCCATTGTTTTATGTGAAGAGCACTCTGTAAGACTTCGCTTACATAGGGTTTGTGAATCGAAAAGTGCGGCAGGTTAATCCGTTGAACCGCCTCCGTCCAATCTCTTACCAACTGGTTTTTTTCTGCAGTAAACTGCGCCAAGATAATCTCTAAGACCTGCCCCTTTATATTGTGATGAGAGTACTGGTCCAGGACCTGGTCAAAACGTTTGATTTTTGATTCCAAATACCTTGTGATCGACAAGGCTTCTTGGATGACGAGATGGGGCTGGTCCAATGGATTTGGTTTTTGGCTATCGGTGATTTTACGCCACTGGATAATAAGTCTCTCAAGACGTTGGATGCGGTCCTGGAAATCTAGGATTTTTGTATGGACCGCCTCGCGTCGCTCCCTAAGGACCATAGACCGTTCAAAGAGAATGACGTATTTTATGAGGTTCACAATATCGAGGGCTTCAGGAAGGTTTAAGGTTTTAGCAAGAACCAGCCATTCTTTGCGCACCTTGCTATATTTTTGAACAAGCTGGTCAATGGATTCATCTAAAGATTGTTTAAGGTTTTCATGCTGGCCCTCTTGGCTTGGAAGCTCCGCCAAAATCGACGAGCCTTTCACGATGACATCTTCAACCGCAGTGGCGATTCGATTGATAGGTTCCGCCATAAGATCACTTTGGCTATTTTCAACCGAGGGTGTTGGGACTGCATCCTGAAAAATCGGTCTGGCCGGAGCTTTAAAGCGGTCAAACCAGGTTTTACCGCTGACCCCGTGGTCTCGACTGGCTCCCGATTCAGGGTTTTTGGGGGTTTTAGGGACCAGGATTTCCCGCTGATGGTGGATTTTAAGCTGATCAGCTTGGATCGACTCTAGGAGGCATCGGATTTGAGCCCCCATGGTTTCTGACTGGCTTAAATAGGATTTTAAGTGTGGCTCCACTTGGGTTTCACAATAATCCCGTAGATTTTGCGTGGATCTCACCAGTTTGCCATAGGCCTGCAAACGACATAGGATATCGATGGCTTGATTAAAATCCGGAACTTCACCACGGAGATTTTCGAGGGCTCCCGTCACTTTTTCTGTGGCCTCAATCTGCTGGTCCAGGTGATTTTTTTGTTTTTCTAAACTAGACAGAGACGGGCAAGTCGGTCCCGAAAGGGGTGTCACAAGATATTGGATCTCTGCGATGATGGAAAGTTCCTTGGCGAATTTATGGGTATTTTGCTGGTTGTCATGGAGTGACCCGTGGCTGGTTTCTTTTGATGCCTGTTGTTGCAGCGCTGTCCAATGCTTACCCCTAAGGTCTAAGTCTGAATATTTGCTAAAGAGGGGATCGAGGAGTTCGCTTATTTTTACCGCTTGTTGAAAGGTCACAGGGGTTTCAGATTCGAGATTCTTTTGGATTAAATTTAGGTGGTCTTGAATTTTGGCCTGCAAATGACGCCCTAATCCAAGATGAGGCGGTTCGTTTTCGCCTAAGGGCCACAGTTCGACCCGGTTGGACGCTATAGCGAGCTGAAATGGATAAAACAATTTATCTTTATTTTTGTCGAAATCAATGGGTTGCTCCACTGAAATCCCAATCCCTTTTAATAGGTGGATAAAGGCCATCGAAGCGTCTACCACTTCGCCGTCGCGAGTCACCCGCAAGCTGCCTGATTTACGCAAAATACTCCACGAGGTTCCATCATCGTCATGGATCTGCAGGACTACTTCACTTGGGTGACTGGTTATCTGCCCCAACAGCGCAAACCGAAACGCCTCAAGAATGGGCTTAAGGGCCACAGAATCTGCCTCAATTATTTGCAGATTCTTAAGGTCTCCTGTCCCAGTGGGAAACCGGAGGAAGTTCCAAGTCTCTTGGGACAATTGACGATAACGTAGCGATGTCACATGCATTTTATTTCTCCTTTATTTATATCTAAATTCTCAAGCAGTTCAACCGATAGCAATATATTGAAGGTGGGAGGTTCCGATACTGATCACACAAACTAAATCTAAAAATCTGACCAGGTAAAATGAATGACAAAAAATAATTATTTAAGAGAATTTAGATCGGTAAACCAGGAGAGTTTTTCTAAACTCATGCGAAACCTTGGGTTTGCTTCATCAGCGGTATATCGGTTAAAAGATAACTATTTTGTTTTGGTTTTAAAGGCGAGTGATCAAGAGGAATGGCCGGTAGCCATAAAGTCCTTTAACAATTATACATCGGATGCTGGGCAAATATTGCATCAAGGTTGGTTTGGTGTCGAAGCTCGAAGTGAAGTAGGTGCTTCTTGGTTGAAGGAATGGCCTAAGAGTACCCATTTTTATCTACCTGATCAGGATCTTGAAGTAGATAAATTAATGTTTACTGTTTTGATGGCTTCGGGCAAACGTCTCAAGGGAGGAGAACTTTCAGGGTCCCTGGAGGCTCTTGCCAGTCGCATCAGACAAATCTATAGGTCCCTAGCTTCCCTTGGCGACCTGACCGATACTGGCATCACAGCTTTTATAAAAACCCTGGGTTCTGACATCAGGACCATGATGGACCATGAATTGCGCACACCTTTGGCCTCTGTCACGGGTTATTTAAATTATATTCGAGAAATGGATCCCCAAGATGACCCTGTCATTTGGCGTAAATATTTGGGTATTATAGAAAGTGAAACCAAAGTAGCCCTGGAAGCCGTAGATCGCCTTTCTCTCGCCGTGGGTCAACATGGCGAAGATGAGCCGTCTGAAGTGATCGATCTGATTGGTGAGCTCGGCAAAATTGTAGAAAACGCCCAGCAGCGAGCCCATGAAGTGGTAGGAGAAGTAAACTCTAAACAGGTCGATATCAAATTTAGAAAATTTATTGATGGCGGATGTATGATCTCTGCTCAACCTCGGGCATTTCGTTGGGCTATCTGGGAGGTCTTAAAAAATGCAATATCTTTTTCAAAATCTGGTTCGGTTGAGATGAGTCTTTATCTGGTTGACAAGTTGGTTGTGCTCGATATTGAGGATGACGGCCAGGGGGTTATTCCGGGATCTGAAGAACTTATCTTTTTGAGGTTTTTTCAAGACGTGCGTTCGACCCAAAATCGTAAAGGCAGGCGAGGACTCGGACTCGGTCTGTTTCTCGCACGTAGAATCTCCCAAAGGCATTTTGGCCAGCTCAACTACATCAGACAAAAATCTAGCAGCCTCTTTCGTTTCGTTTGGCCCTTGCATTCTGAAACTTTGGAGACTAGCGATAAATCCATCCCTTCTTGGCCCAAAAGGGCTTAAGAGCTAAACAAGGAACATCGAATATGACTCAAATCCTTATCATCGAAGACGAAATTCACATCCAAAGACTTATCAAGATGATTCTGGAAAAAAATGGCTACCAAGTGATGACCGTGGATTCAGGAGAGGATGGGCTCAAATACCTTCAGGAAAACCCTAAACCCCAACTCATCTTGCTCGACATTATGATGCCGGGAATCGGTGGCCTTGCTGTGCTAAAGTCACTCGGCCAGAACTCCCAACTCAAGGATATTCCCGTGGTGTTGTTGACTGCCTTAGCGCAGGAGAGTGTCGTGGTCCAGGGAATCAAATTAGGGGCGAAAGACTATATCCGCAAACCGTTTCATCCGGGTGATTTGGTAAAGCGATTGCAAAAACACATCATCCCCACCCCCGCTGCAGGATGAGGTTTAACCTATAAGTTTGAGTTGCCTAGAACGCCCCTTTTTTGATACATATAATTAAAGTTATCAAAAAGGCTTAAAAATGAAACTAGGTGTTGTCTATCGTATTGAAACGAGTGGATCGGTTCAGCCTGACCCAAGTCCTTCCCCTTTGGTGGTGGATCGCTGTTTGTCTGCGCTCATCATGTCC
>JBGSUI010000114.1:0-15104 GCA_041736175.1 Oligoflexales bacterium
GCTAGAAGCCCGCGGCCTTACCCAACTCGAAGTGGAAGAGGTCATCTATTGCGACGACCAACCAACCAAGCAGACTGACCCCAGGCATGTGCCCCCCGAAACCTGGCGTTTTGTCGGAGTAGTGCTCACCAAAAGCGGCGAAGAACGACTCCTTGAAGTCTATGCTGTACCGCTCCGCCACGCCAAAATACTCCAGATCAAAACGGCCTTTGACTCTGAGCTCGTTTAACCACTAACAGGAGGTTTAACTAAATATGACAAGGACAAAAAAAATGACCCCCGAAGAAGAGCAAGCCGTCCTCGCCATGAGCGAACAACAAGATAGGGCTTTTGACGAAAGAATTGCCTTACAACGGGAACAGGGACAAGCTGATAAGTGGAAAAAAATCATTGATTCTGAAGATCTTAAAGCCCTCGCTAGCCTAAAGGAGGCTATCAACCAAAAGCACGAAAAGCTCAACCGTCGTCGTGGCCGCCCGGAACGAACTGTTCCGCTAGAAGGCATTTATATGAAGTGGCCGAAACCGCTTCTAGACGAACTTCGCAATCAAGCGAGAAGCCTCCATATCCCGTATCAGCACTTCATTCGAATGCTAGTATCAGAACGTATGGCTCAACGAAAAAAAGAAGAGCAGTCGAAGATCTAGGTCGGCAAAGTCGTGCCGGGGTACTCTCGATAAGCCTTAATGAAATGAGTTCTCTAGAACTATCCTGAGTCTTAAGGACCCAAGATAGACCATGGACCCCTGGTGTGTTACAACTTATTTTGGGCGATTTTGAGACTAATGTTGATTCATCTGCTTTTGCGCTAAGGAGGCCGCCCTTGACCCATCGTCGCACGGTTGTTGTTGGGAGTGGACTCGCCGGACTTTCCGCAGGGTATTTTTGTGCCAAAGCTGGGCACCAGGTGACTATTTTCGAGGCCCAACCCACTCGGGGAATGGATGCCCACGGGATCTCCATCGACGGAGGCGCGGCGGGCCAAGGGATCCTAGATGTCCCCTTACGGGTGATGAGCGTTCCAGGTTGGAAGTCGGTCTTAGAACTCTGCCGTTTACTGGACGTCCCCACCTTTGAGGTCAAAGCCCGTGTCACCATGAGCTGGCTCGACCGCAAGCCCTGGTTTCCAAGCAGCCACTTTCAACTTGGCCCCCTTTCTATCCCCAAAGCCAGTACCTTTAAATACCTAAATCTCCCCTCTATACTGATCGGCAAACACCTCCTAAGGCTCTACCAAGAGCCGCTACTCAGGGAGCAGATGCCCAAATGGTCTTTTTATGGATTGCCTTTTCACCTTACATCCATGTTCCTGAACTCAGACCTCCCTTCGGATCAAGACCAAACCATCCGCGAGTTTTTCGAAAGCCGCAACTATCACCCCCTCTTTTGGAAGGGATTTCTTCTACCGCTTCTCTCGACGATCACGACCTGTCGCCAGGAATTTCTCCTGGACTACCCCGCTCGAGCGCTCCTTGAGATCGTCTGCGGCATCATCTTTGGGCCCCGCCTTAGACGCATCCAGGGTGGAACAAAAACCTTGGTGGACCAACTTTCTAAAGGTCTGACCTTTAAAAGTGGATCTCCCGTAGTGCGCATGATTGAAGAGAGCCACGGGGTAAGTGTGACCAATGAAAAGGGCGAAACAGTGGTCTGTGATCAGGTGATCTTCGCCACCCAAGCAAATCAAATCCCCTGGATCAAAACCCAATATCCTAGTGAGTGGGACATCCTAAATTCCATGGTGTTTGATCAAGGAGAACTCCTCGTCCACCGTGACGAGCGGGTGATGCCCTCCCAGCGGAGTGACTGGACCACCCTTTCCTATCAGATGGATCGGGATTTAAACAGATCAATGTTTAGTGTTTGGACCAATCCCATCGAACCCTCCCTCTCTAAACACAGTCCCGTCTTCCAGAGTTGGAATCCCCTGTGGGAGATCCCCTCTGACAAGGTCATAAGCCGCACGGCCTTTGAACGGGCCGTCGTCACCACTAAGACCGCCGGGGCCCTTAAAGACCTCCAGGCCATCATGTTTCAACCGGGGCGTAAGGTCTTTTTTTGCGGTTCCTGGTCCTATCCTGGCGTCCCTCTCCTCGAATCAGCAGTGCTCTCGGCTGCCAGGATCGCCCAACACTTGGGCATCGCCACCCTTGAGACCTTTGATCATGGCCGAGCTTCATGACGCTCCCATTGCAAAACCAGCGACCAAAAATCACCGTGGCCACCGACCTGCTCTCTGATCAGCCCCAACTTTGGGCCAATCTTGGCCTATGGTCCTCCGGCAACACCCTCACCTATGTAGAAGCTTGCCAACACTTTGCACGACTTCACGGCGATAGCGGAGGGTTTGAGGCTCCCCATAAACTTTTGGATGTTGCTGCGGGTCGAGGGGCTTCCCTGGCTTTTTGGCATTCCGACTACGGCCTAACCAACATCGATGCCCTCGAACCAGATGGTGCCTCCTGTGAATTGATCCACAAACTTTCCCAGGAATCCGCCAGTCCTTGGCTTGGCCAGGTCTATAACCATACTCTCGAATCCTATCTGGACGGCAAGCAAGACCCCCCTTTTCCGTGGGGCCAATATGACCGGGTTGTCTGCATCGACAGTGCCTATCACCTGCGATCGACCGAGGACTTTCTTAGGTTTGGGCGCCGGGCCCTGAAACCGGAAGGGCTTTTGGTCTGGTCAAACTTTTTCCACGCCCAACCCCTATCCATCCTCCCTGCTAAACTTTTAACATGGGCTGGCATTCATCAAGACTCTATGGTAAACACCCCCCGCTTTCCCAAGCAAGCTGCAGACCACGGTTTTAGCATCGATACGATCCTGAATCTCAATGATCATGTGATGCTAGGTTTTTCCTGGTTTGTAAAGTCCCGGCGTAAGGTCCTACCCTGGCGTTCAAGGCTTTTTAAGTCCTGGTGGACCATTGAAGCCACCGCTCTCGCCCTGGAAGGCTTAGCGGGGACCAAAGATATTGGCTATGGACTCTATGTCCTTAAATCGAACCACAGCAAGCCCTCAGAAAGCCGGTCATGACCTCTGACGACAGCGATACCTACGATCTCCTGGTGATTGGCGGCGGTGCCGCAGGATACTTTACGGCTATCCAGTGTGCCAGCGCCCACGTCGACAACGTCGCCAACGTCGACACTCCAGCGAAACGAGCCAAAATCGGCATCCTTGAAGCAACCGGAAAGACCCTGACAAAAGTTAAGATCTCTGGCGGTGGCCGCTGCAATGTCACCCACAACCAGTTTGTGCCCAAGGTCGTCGCGGGCCACTATCCACGGGGTCACAAGGAGCTTTTGGGTCCCCTTACAAAGTTTGGTCCACGGGAAACCATCGCCTGGTTCGAACATCACGGTGTAAACCTCGTGGCGGAACCCGACGGACGGATGTTTCCTGATACTAATCGCTCGGAGACGATCGTCACCTGCCTGGAAACGCAGATCGCCAAGCACCATATCGACCGCATCACTTTGACCATGGTCCAACAGATCACCCCGCTCGAGAGTGGCTTTTGTCTTAAGACCCGCCAGGGCAAAGAGTATCGTTGCCGTTATCTGTGCCTCGCCACTGGTGGATCCCCTGCTGGACACAAGCTCGCGGAGGATCTAGGGTTGACCCTTGTCCCTCCGGTACCGTCGCTGTTTACCTTTCAAGTGGACGACCCACTGCTGCACCAAAGGGCTGGAATCGCCCTCGGGCCACCGTTCACCCCTTCGCTCACCCTATCGGTAAAAAGCGATGAGTTGACAAACAAACCCCTGCGGCAATTCCATCAAGTAGGCACGGTGCTGATCACCCATTGGGGCCTCAGTGGTCCTGGGGTGCTCAAGCTCTCGGCTTTTGCGGCCCGCGAGCTTTTTGCGGCTGACTATCAGGCTCTCCTGACGATCAATTGGCTTCATCCCCAATCGTTCCAGGAAATTTACCAGAAAATCACCCAGCTGAAACCTTCCCTCGGCAAAAAACAAATCACTAACGTCAACCCGTTTCCCTTTGCACGTAGTTTTTGGGACCTCATCCTAGCCAAACAACAGATTCCAACCCACAAAAACCTAGCCGACCTAAGCCATGATGAGATCACACGGATAGTCCAGGGTCTGACCCAGGACCGGTTTTTGGTGAGTGGAAAAGGCGTCTTTAAGGAGGAGTTTGTCACCGCCGGAGGAGTGAGCTGTGATGAAATCAACTTTAAGACCATGGCGACTAAAAAACTCCCTCGGCTTTATTGTGTCGGAGAGGTCGTCAATATCGATGGGGTCACAGGTGGCTTTAACTTTCAAAATGCTTGGACCAGCGGCTACCTTGCGGGCAGTGACCTGGGGAGGATGTTGGGGAAAAGTGAAGATTAAAGCCTTACATGCAGTTTAACTCCTTAAGCTTACCTTCTATCGCTTTTAGGCGCACATTTAACATGTTGACTGTCTCCCTAAAACTCGCAAGATCAGCGATAAAGAAATTAAGGAGAACCCCTTTCAGATAGGACTCCCACGGGGGCTGTTGTTGATGAGGTGGGAGCTTAAGTCGGGGTCCGCTCTGAGAGAGTTCACTAAGGCGTTGCCATTGTGAAACAAACATCCTGCATTGTTCCACTTTTGTGAGATCGGCTAATTGAAAGGCCATGGCGTAACGAGGGTTGATTTTAGGGTTCTGAAAGTCGTCCCATTCCGATATGGTCTTCAGCTCGTTGCTATTTTTACGTTTCCCCACAGAACTCATTAAGAACCCGGATCCGGAATCTAAGCGATAAATCTTTTCGCGACCTGATTCATCGAGAGATACAACCGTATCACCGCTTTCCCTCATGATGTTGTTGTTGCCGATCAAGACATCTGCCACAAAACCCTTTAAAAACTCTCGAGATCTCTGCTTTCTTTGAGCAAGAGATCCACGATCAAAAATATCATCTACTTTTCCTAAAGAGGAACTTGCGAAGGCGAACCGCTGAGACTTTGCATGCCAAAACACGCTAGAATCTGGAGCGTTTAGCCCAATATCGCGGTATATAGTATTGGCTAAGTGCTCGCTGTATGTCTGAACTCTGTCATCATAAACTTTAACATAGCGGACCACGCCATCTGTTCCAGAAAAAAAATCTGCGGTGTTGGGCGTTAATATTTCTGAATTTCGTGGCCCAAGAATCATGTCGGCCTCAGGAATCGTAGATGAATTCCCAGCTTTACTCTTGGCGGCCGATGCCTCATGGCGAAGGTCCTGCAAAACTTTAGACTTCTGTGGGCCTGCTGTCGTAGTAATTGTTGTGTAGGGTACACAAGTATCCGAAGGTATTGCATTCAGGATCTGCTGGGGAGAGGGTGGACTCGTCATTGAAAGCTGAGAGAAATCCAAGGACCCAGCAAATGACCGTCGACCTAGTCCAGAGGGATCGAGACAGGCAACTGCGGCCGATTGAGGTGGAACAATCCGAAATTCATTTTTGTTAAGCCCAAAGGCAAGCCATTGATCTACGGGTACCACAACTATATCTTCAGGTTTAATTGATTGGTTAGTCTTGTAGGCCCTTAATGCAAAATCAGGATCAATCTTAACCCCACTTTTATAGGGATCTATTCTGAAGGCGAGGAGTTCAGCATCCCATGTTTTGCGAGCATAATAAAGGTTGAAAATAGCTTTTAATGCGTCTAAATTTGTGACAAAATGTATATAACCTGAGCATTTCTCCTTGAATCGATTTTTTTCACTTTTGGAAGCGATGTTACACATTCCAAGATCGAGTCCGCCATATTCAGTCTTAAGACCTGTAGTTAAAATAGACGGTATGTTTGGAGCCCTTGTTACGTGAAATGCTACCCTGCCCTGTGCCTTGAGACTGAGAGCTTCTTGCAAAGTAAGCCCTTGGGCTGAGGCTCTGATACATGGTGCGTTTATGCCCGTGGCCAGAGATTGTGACTTATTTTCTGGAAAACAACTCCATAAAACAGACACGATGCAGACTAAGAAAATACCTTTGTTCATGAAAGACGATATCCTTAACAATTTAAAAGTGTTTACCTGCAATAGAAGCTGAATCCGTATTAGATATCCTGGCGGGTTAAGCCAAAAATGAATCTAGTTCCAGAGTTTCGCTCCAGGGTGCTTTACAGCAAGTTTTATGCCAGTCGTACTGAGTATGATTTTAGGCTACCCATTGATCTTATCTAAGGTCTTTGCTATTCGGCGAAGAAAGAATCTTCAAACTGAGAAAAGTCAAACTGTGATCCAAAGGATCCTTGTGGAACGCCGAACATCTCCTGAAAGCCTGGACCACTTTTTATCATAGGACCACCAAACCCTGAAAAAGGGTTTTGATTAAATAGAGGTGGCGATCCTCCTGTACTCACAGAAGATCCACCAGAAGGTCCAGAGGTGGAAGCTGATGCAAATCCTCCAGGTGTGGCACTCGCACTTACACCGGGAGCCACGCCCGATAGTGGCGACGGCCAAACAAAAGGCTGGATTGGTTGCATGGGAGGAAACGGCGCCATTGGCGGCTGGGTTCGAAAAGCTTGGGCAAAGTCTGGAGAGTACTTGGGGGTCGACGACTGTGGGCCAAAAACCCCTGACGATGCTCCGGTAGAACCAAAAATTCCGTCCTTAGGGAAAGGATTTGTCGCTCCAGAGCCAAACCCTGTACCAGAACTACCGCCACCACTTGAGCTACAGGAGGCAAAACTTCCACCATGATTAACTTGCTGGCTACTTCCATTGCTGCAGCTAACCGATGCCTGCAAGGCTAGACTGGTTTGCGACGCAATCATACCACCGCCTCCAGTCATCGCGACCCACTCCCCGTCTCGCTTTTTATTGTTGAGAGCGATCCAGCTTTGGTCTTCGGCTGTGAGCTTAACGTCTTCTGATGGCTCAAAACCAGGAATCACCACAAGGCCGGTTCCAGGACGCCCATGCCAAGCTGCGTAATTGAGAAGTTTACGAGAGGCTTCACTGCTTAGGTCAACAAAAGAATTGTAGGCATACTGAGCATTTTCCACCGCGTGGGCAGGATAACCAAGAGGATCTTTAGTGAGATCGGTGGTTCGTTCGGAGCCTTTGTTGGCCCCCACAGAGATCTCTGAAGTTAAAAGGAGACCAGCACCTATCCCAAGCAGGTACCCATCTGTATCAAGAAGTGGCGCTCCAGCATCCCCTGTCGCACCAATGGCATTATCGATAGGAGCGTGATCTCCTATCACTGCCCTCACTTTATAGTAGCCATTTTCAAGACTGTGGATCACATTATGCCCCATCCGCTTGACACCGAGGGAGTTACGGGCACCTGCTGAGCTGCCTAACTCGTTTGCACCAAAGCCGACCAAAGTCACTTTGGCTTTTTCCCCGGCCCGTGCGCCGCTGACTGTAGAAGGTGCGATCTTAACAAATGGGCCACTAAAAGTTCCCTTGGGGAAAGCAACCACAGCGAGGTCACGGGCGATCGTCTCTGGATTGAGCAGCTCTAAGGCCGCCACTGAAGTCCAAAAATAAATCTTTTTGGAAACGACCGGATCTCCACTTCTATCGGTTCGCTCCGCATAAATCTGATTTTGAAGAGTCGAGTTTTTGATGCAATGACCAGCAAGTAAAGCGGTGGAGTCTGAAACAACCACGCCTGTACAAAAGCGTCCTGATTCTTTTTCTACGAGAAATCGAATGACTCCTGGAAAATCATTGGTTTCAGTTCCACCAGCGATTTTTACAGTCGTATCATCGCTTGCGACCTTTTGGCAACTGATTGCCAACAGCAGAGACATGAATGCATTTTTAATATATATCATTCATTTTCCTCTAAAAAAATTAGAATTGAATTTTTATTTTACCAAGCTCCTTATCGGATTTTGTTTGTAAAAACTTTACATTCTTATATTTTGGCTTAAAATTCAATCTGTTCTATGCTTCAATAGCTACCACCCAAATCTCAAGAATGGCACCCCGCTCGAAACCATTTTTAAGTGACCTTAATCGACTCGATCTATAAAAAATCTTGATTTCTATGAAATCAGTCATAAAATAAACTGTATTAAATTTTGACAAAACTTAAACAGTGAGAAGACGATGAAACCTAAGCGAATGTTTTTGTCGGTATACCTAGCTTTGACGATAATCTCAGCGTGCAAGACAGGTGGAGGGCAAAATGATACTTCAGGTTTGCAGCATGCGGCAGACTGTACTGTTCCAAAAACAATGGAGTCGCTAGCAAGGTCCTGCGGTAACGGAAGGTGTGAAGTTGACAAGTCTGAATCTGCGGCAAACTGCCCTAGGGATTGTATTGACAAGAACAAAAGGATCGCATCAGTTTATGCGGAGGCACATATTTGTCCCTCAGAAACAACCGTCCATACACCCGCAACACCCGATGAGATCGCCTCTATAGTCAAGAAATCCGGGCAAAACGGCAGGAAAATCAAAGTTATAGGCACCCGTCACGCCTCTTCCGATATCCAGTGTACCTCGGCGAATGGTGAAACTATTGTGATGGAAAAGTTTGGTAAATCAATGAGAATCGAAAAATTTCAAGATGCTGACAGCGTGCTTGTCGAGACAGGGGCCACCATGTCAGAAATCGCTCATTTTCTGGAGCAAAAAGGTTATGCTCTTCCTCCTCGGGTACCGGGAGTTGGGAGCATCAATATAGGCGGCTTTGTGGCCGTTGGTGCACATGGTAGCAACCTTAAGGATTCTGCCTCAATTTCCTCCTCTGTTTTAGAACTTGAGCTTGTGGTGGCAGATGGAACCATTAAGCGGTTTGATAAGACAAACACCAGTGTGGATCAGTGGAAAGCCTTAAGGTCAAGCCTTGGTCTCTTAGGTATCATGACGAAGATTCGATTGGAGATACGAAAGTCCTATCATATGCAGATGGAAATTCGCGAGTTTCCTGAGTCTATCTTAAGTCAAGGCCCAGACAAGTTTTATAAGGCCTTAAATGGGTGTGAGTTTGCATTTTCTCACTATGTGAGGCTTCAAAAGAAGTTTTATGTAACCTGTGGATGGGAATCAAAAAAGCCATTAACTCACCCCGATCTTGAAAACACCCTATTTAAACCACATCTTGCGAACGTCAATATCGATCTCACCGCAACGACAAATTACCTGCTCCAAAAAGCTGCATGCAACGAAAGCAGCGCTGAGTTTTTGGAAAAAACGATCTCTTCGACCCGAGCCAGAAATCCTTGGATTCAGTACAAGGGAACCGATGGCAAGGTTCAGTCCCTTACAGAGGGTGTTGGCCTTTGGCACCGCATGATGACGACTCTTCTCGAAGGGAACTATCGTTTGACGTTTTCGACGATGGATTGGGAAGTGGCCGTACCAAAAAGCCAGTGGCTTAATGCTAGCCAGGATATGCTTAATTTTATAACTAAACACAATATCATCCTCCCGACGATTGGAGTGGTCTCCAGATTTGACCGGGTCAATGGAGACTCACTCTTTGCACCCTCGGCGGCCGATGAGCATTTTGCTCTCAATGAGCCTCTGGTTTTACTAGAAATGCCCGTATTTGTTCCCTTTGGCCTTTCCGCCGAGCAACTTGAAAAATACATATTGCCCTACAGGACCTTTTTTCTATCTCTTATCGAAAAATACCAGGCAAGACCACATATTGGTAAAAACGATAATTCCCTACTGCTCTCGGATGTTGTTAAAAAGCGTCTTTCTTCCAGCATCAAAAGATTTTCAAAAGTTCGAGCAACTATGGACCCCAAAGGGATCTTTAACAATCAATTTGCGGAGAACATGGGTCTTTGAGGGAGTGAATGAGGAGCTAGGAATTAGCTCTTTCGTTATTGATGAGCTGGCACCTAGCTTATGGTGCATGGTATCTATTGCTGCTGGGTATCCCACCCCAGATTATACATCTCAGTCTGGCTATCAGTGCGGGCGGCATCAAAGGTGATTTCTCCTTTTTGCGCGGCTTCGACTCCTTGAAAAAAGGCTTCAGCATCTTGCTCCATGACAACCTTTTCATTTGCTGCATGCCCAGCTTGATACACCTCCCGCTGCGCGTCGGTGTAACTTGCTGAATCTGAAATCTGGTTTTTTGAAGAATCTGAGACCCCATCATAAAAAGCTTGAGCTTCAACAGCGAGGTCCCTGCTTGCAGGTGTGGGATTGTTGGTTTTATCGACAGACTGCTGGGCAACCGTCGCCGCAGGTACACTTGTTGTCCCACTAGTGGTGGTCGGAGTCGTGGTGGTCGAGCTTGTAGTAGTCGTCGGCGTTACAGTAGGCCGTGGTGTCGTGCTGACAGCCGGCACTGCAGGACGTGCGGCCGTATTGAAGATCCCTGAGGTCCCAAAGTTGACTTTGTTGGCGGGTTGGATCACCGCGGGCGGAGTTCCAAGGGGACGGTTGTTCAAAAGGGATATGGGCGACCCAGTCCCAGTTTTGATTTGTGGAAACAAACCTCCAAATTGAGTCACATTTCCTTGGCGTAAGTTCGTCATAAGCCCAAATAGAGAGTTGGAAGTCTGGGGAGTGGTTTGGATAGCATTAGCACCGCCAAAAATCAGATTAAAAAAAATAGCACGGTAGGAACTTTCGCCCACATACCCTGGCTGATCTCGGCGCATCCACTGGACGTCTTCTGCGAGGAGCCCACTGGTTGCGGGTTTCTCGACCCCAGGTATCTGGGCCCCATGATAGACAGCTAGGGCCATCAATCGACGTGACGACGGACTGGTCATATCGACATACAGGTTACGGATGGCACCTGCTTGCTGCAGATTGAGATCACCTTCTCCGTTAAGCGGGAGAAGCTGTCCCTCTTGATCTAGGGCACCGACCGCCGCACAGATGCCCACGATTTTTTTGGTCCCACTTAAAAAGAGTGGAGATCCAGAATCACCGCTCGCTGCAACAGCTCCACCGATGGGCTGACCATCACTCCCAAGCTCTGCCTCAATGGTGATCAATCCTTGTTTCACAGCAGCAATCTGATTGGAGCCAAAATTTTTCTGTCCTAAAGTCCCGTCCCCGTTCGTCTCGACCGGACGGCCAAACTTCGTCGCGCCAAATCCAACCAAATCCACTGAAGTTGCTGCTGATGGAGTTTCTAATTCCACCTGAGCATAGGGCGCTTTAAAAGTACCTTGGGGAAAAACCGCAACTGCCAAATCCCGTGCAGCCTCTTGGGGGGTTAGGTATTTACGGTTGATGATACGGTTCCAAAGGTAAATACCGACAGTATCAACCTGAGTCCCGGATGCCCGGATTCCCAGATGCAAGGTGCCATCTTTAATACAATGGGCTGCTAGAAGCACTGTCGAATCACTCACCACAACCCCAGTACAAGTTTCAAGGCCAGATTTATCTGTCAGCATCATCTGCACTTCCGGAAAATCTTGGGTGGCTTGGCCGCCGACAATCTTTGTTTGAGAATCGCTTCCACCAAGGGTGCATGCTCCAACGATTGCCAAGGATAGCACAGCGAAAAAACTTAAAAATCGCATAGAATCGCCTCCAGATTTAAAATGACTTATACTAATAAGCCTGCAAAAAGCGTACATCGAAGGCCAAAATTTTTCTTTCATACATGTCGATACCTTAGCCACTCATCTTTTTTATTGGCATGTCTAAAGAATAAACACTTTTTTATAGATTACCCCGCTCTAAAGGGCGGAGCTTGCTGGATGAGATTCCGACAAGCTCCTATTTTGACCCGGTTAAGCAAGATAAGCTCCGTTAAAAAGGAGCATTTTTTTTGAACTCTGTTAGAGACCAATCCATAGCCACTCCAGATCGATCACAGATTAGTAGTCTTTTTCCATCACTGTCAGCTCGGAACATTGGACCTCCACACGATCTACCGCGGCGCCAGTAATCAAAGGAAAAAAAGTTAAGCCTACGCCACCAAACGAAACACTCGTCAGTGAAGCACTGTTTCCACAAATTTCCAGTTTCTCCCTTGAGCATCCACCACCCGCCGCTCCAAAGCCAAAAAGCCCACCGATACTCATTTTCTTTGCCTTGATGGTCCCATTCGAGCCCGCCACGAGACTATTGCGTTCGTACAGTGCACCATAAAGGCCCAATACCTTGCCTGAGGAAAAGTCTGACCCTTTTGGGAACTCAAAGGTTGATTTGCACTGTATTTGTACATTTTGCGGAATTTTCCACCTTCCATAAAAATAAAAAGTCGGGCTTCTGGGCTGCTCATCGTTGTGTGAAATCGAAGCGTTTAGCAAATCCCCATTTTCGTCATATTTTGTCTCGACCCAGCACGCCTTGTTGTTATTCCCCTTCCCTCTATATTTAATTCTTTTAGGCTTAAATACTGAATCAATATCAATCTGCCCTAAACCGTTGCGGGGGACAAATTTTTCGCCTAGCTTGGCCAAGCTATTGGCCAACTTCAAAATGTCCAGATGTCGTGCCTCTATGGCAGCCTTCGATAAAAGACCAAAAGCCTTCAAGGCCAATATAGGCCCATGGTTCGGCTCTTGGGTAAAAGCCACTCTTAATGAGGTTTCGCTATTTAAAAACAGATGAAGAGGAGGTGACTCATCTCCCCATTCGACGATGATATCGGGACCCGATCTGTTGAAAATTTGGTATTTCTTAAAAATAAACGTCACCATTTCACTATCAGTGCTGCCATAGCGGTATTCATAGGGCCAATATGTCGCCTCAGGATCGTTCATATTTCCGTGTTTAGCTGCGGCTTCATCCATAAGATCCTCAATCTCGTCCGAGATTTCCATTAGCGTTTGACTGTCATTTTTAAGGACTGATTCATTGCTTTTAGGAGTTTTAATACACCCCCAAGTCAGGAGCACCAAGCATACGAAGATCTTTAAACGATATTTCTCTACAAGTTTGTTCATATATTCGATCCTCGATATGATTTCAAATTCGGCCCTACTGCCGAGGTCCATGCATTTTTTGTGCCAACAAGCAGGATCTTGCCCCTTCTCGACTAAGCCACTCAGTGAAAGCAAGGATAGGACCACCAGACTAAAGTTCTGGCTTTTTTCAAAACAAGAAATATTCAACTAGGAAGATCAACTCTTATCGGGTGGTTGGGGCGTTAGCCCTGTCCACCCTGGGTGTCTGGAAGTTGGATGCCATTTGAAGTCAGTTTTAACTTCAGACGGGATTGGTATTGTTTGGCCATACTATCAAATCTTTCGACAGCGAATTCCGACCTCTGCATAAGTACATAGGCCTGGAACTCTTGAAGGAGGAGGTAGGATGGTGCCTCAGGATCGTCTGCCGCGACATCATAGGCACCTATACCAGAGAGGTCAGAAATAATGTCTCTTCTCTCGGCGATGGTCAGGTCTTTCAACCAAAACTCCGTAACCAGCTGTTGCATTTTGGGATTAGAGTAGTAAAGCGCGTGGAGGACCTCGTGGTTGATCGCTTCAGTGCTACCAAGGGTCACAGCAAGCAGATAGAGATTCGGCACGGAGCCGACCTTTTTTTGCAGGTACTCGGACCAGAAGATACGCTCAAGGCCGAGACTGTTGCCTAGTTCGTCAAACCTTTCGGGTTGGGCTAGAGGTGGCACCTCCTGATCGAAGCCGCCTTTTACTGTGCTATAGGCTGCGGCAAAGTCCCTCAGATCTTTGCCAGATAGGTTGTGGCCTTGGACGTTCTGTCGCAAGTTGAGTAATTGAAGACTCCTATGGTCGACCAACTCTTTGGCCTCAACCCATTGACTCGCCCGGTTAAGGGCGAAGTTCATCCCGTTTGCAGTCGTGAATATGCAGAGATGTGTTCCCGGTATCGTGACCGTCTGGCCGCAGGCGACATAGGGAGGAGGAGTTTCAGATATGGAAAGGCCTGGGCGAAGCCTCTTAGGCATCTTATCTCGAACCTTTTCGCGCAATTTTTCGATTAATGTGTTGAGCGGAACGGCCTCTGGCTCTTCATAGATCTCAAGAAAGCCGACCTGCTCAGGCATAGATAATTGCATAGATGAATCTTCATTGACGCAAGCAGGAAACAAAATGGCTAGTCCACTCAACCCAATAATCTTACAAAGAGTTATCTGCATGATAGAAACCTTTCAATCATTTAGCCGCTAGAATTTTCAAGACTCTAGTAAATCTCCACGACTTCTGGTCTCAAGCAATAAGTGGGCCAAAATGAAGTCCAAATGAGTTTCCAAATTCACATTATTTTCCGGGAATTACTTGCATTAGGGGGGCTAGTCAAAAAGGATCGATTGACTAATCATTAAACACCATATAATTCGACTAATGGATTCCCTCATCCTCGATCTAGCGGATTAGGGGGATCTTTCCTGCCGGAAAGCCAGAAAGATCGTTAACAAACTGCTGTTCCCCATGGAGTGACTCTTGCTAGAGAAATTGCGGGTTTGTGCTTAATGTTTAAGCATAACAACTATTATTAATAACTAAAGGATCTTATGATGAAAAAAAAATTGACGTGTTCGTTTGCGCTGGCTGGAGTCGCAGTTATTCTTGTAAGTTGTAATAACGCTTCAACAAAGGAGACATCAGAACTTCGAGACACTTCGACGGCGCCTGGTATCTTTAAGGATCGAATCTTAAAACAACAGAGCTACGCAAAATGGAGTGGAGTGGGCTACTACTATCCATACGAACAAGGCAAATCGCAGAATGATGGTTCCTTTACACCGGATTCTGTGAAAAATGTTACTTGTTCCGTCGAGTTTACGGATGTTTCCAATAGCAGCTCATCTAATTCAGGCCCCGGCATCCATATGGTCGTTACTGCCGATAAGGAAAAGGTAGAGACGACTTTTGATGAATCCACTCTACAAAATTTGGATAGCCTTTTTGGTTCTAACGTAAAATTTATCAACAACAAATCGCCACAAAGTATTGAAAAGCAATTAGCCACCAAAATCGATCCCAATTTGAAAAATTGCCGGGATGTTGTCAATTCGACTTCAACCACTTTCGATGGCACTAAAAACGATTGGGTTTCTGTCCATAGATTGGTCGAGTGTTATGATTTAGATTCAACAGAAGTTTCCACAAAAATAACCGCATTTTTGACGTAACTTACGAAGCTTTATCGATATTTTGCGTCCTTCGATCCTCCGCTGGCTTTTTTCTCGAGTTTGTTTCTGAATTACGCCTTCGAAAGGCTTCCAAATACGTCGG
>JBGSUI010000032.1:0-17984 GCA_041736175.1 Oligoflexales bacterium
CTGGGGGTCAAAACAGTTTAAAATGCTTTCTGGACTCCGCGGGAATATCCCCTACTATCCGAAAGATGGGGAGACTGATTTTAGGTCCAAATCCTAGGATAGGATTTAGGCTCGTACCCCCCCTATTTGGACACCCCAGAGAGACACTTTACCAAAGTGGTTTTTCCCGCACCGTTGGATCCCATCAACCCTAGGATCTCCCCTTGATCCACCTCCAGGTCAATCCCATCGAGTGCCCTCTTTTCCATGGATTTTTGGACAAAAAGACCTTTAAGAGATCCCTTCCACCCGCCAGATTTTTCCGGTACCCTAAATGTTTTGGTGAGTTGTGAGACTGTTAACATTGGTGTCACCTAAGTTTCTGTGCAAGCCTGACTATAAGTTCCCCTGGGAATTTAACCTTAAATGCCAACCCTTGGACACCAAAATGGACTCTCATTTTATTTTCCCTAGAAAGAACGACTATGACGACCCTTCAAGATACAGCACCCATCCCAAACCTTCCCCTAGGCCAAGCCTTCCACACCATTGTCGAGCATAGACGCTCCATACGCATCTATGATGGGAATCCGCTCCCACCTGAAGTGATGGAACAATGCCTGGAAGAAGCGATCTTGGCTCCAAGCTCCTCAAACCTACAGGTCTACCAACTCTACTGGGTCAAAAGCCCCCAACAAAAACAGGCTCTCGCCAAAGCCTGCCTTGGCCAGCTCGCCGCCACCACAGCAGGCGACCTTGTGGTCGTTGCTGCCCGCCACGACAAATGGCAACAAAACCTTAAAAAATTGGTCGCCCTTATGACGGCGGAAGGTAAAGAGCTCCCTCCTTCCCTTAAGAAATACTACCTCAAACTCATCCCGACGCTGTACCGCAAAGACCCCTTTGGTGTGTTAAACCTCGCGCGGCGGCTGATATTTACGGCTATTGGGTTTAAAAAACCCATCGTCCGGACTCCCGTCAACGATGGCGACCATAGGATTTGGGGGCATATCCAAGCCTCCCTTGTCGCCCAAACCTTGATGCTTGCCATCAGTGCCCGGGGTTATGACAGCTGCCCGATGGGCGGGTTTGATGAAACCTTAGTCAAAAAAATCCTAGGACTCCCTAGGGCCGCCGAAATCACAATGGTCATTAGCGCCGGCACTCGAAAACCGGAAGGACTTTATGGTCCACGGCTTCGATTTGACAAACAAGATCTTATTAGACAAATATAGTATGTAGCAATTGACTTTTAATATTTCATCTACTTCAGACGATCGCGACGTCTAAAGCGATTGATAATACAGCACAAATTTCACCTAATTGCAATTTGAAATAAATCTCAAGTTTTTTCTGCTGGAAGCCGACATATAGAAAGGGTATTCTTCAAATATTAACTCCTTAAGGAGAGGTGTTTTTTATGGCCCAACTCAACGTCGATGTGCCAGAAGAACTCGAAGTTAGAGTTCGCAATGAGGCATTGCGCCGAGGCCAGAGTGTTTCGGCTTTTATTGCTGATCTCATGCGCAAAGAAATTAGCGTAGATGAATGGCCTCCTGGTTTTTTCGAACTAGCTGGTAGCTGGGCTGGTGACTTTCCAGAGATTGAAGATCTCCCGCCTCAGGAGCGAGACGGGAACCTTTTGTGAAACAGCTTCTTGACACTAATATCTGCATCGCCTTCCTGCATCGCAAAGAGCAATCTGTTATAGAGAAGCTCGCTCAAATAAAGCCCCACGATATGGTGCTATGCAGCATCGTAAAAGCGGAACTTCTCTTTGGCGCAAGGCGTAGCCAGCGCGTCACTGATAATCTGCAAATTCTCACACGTTTTTTTTCCAACTTTCAGTGCGTTCCATTTGACGATAAAGCGGCAGGCTTCTACGGCACCATCCGTGCTCATTTAGTTCGAGGTGGAACACCGATTGGCACCAACGACCTGCTCATCGCCTCTATTGCACTTGGACACAATCTGGCTGTTGTAACTCGCAACACAAGCGAATTTACTCGCATCCCTGGCCTGCGGGTCGAAACCTGGTGACAGCTTGGCGATCTTTATTCAGACCCGTCTTAACTTCTCAAGAGCCAGTTTATACTGGGAAGAGCCAATCCCAACACTATAAACGAGCCAAGGACGAGCAGCTCCCAAAGGGGGAGGACCTCTTCGATCAAAGTAAGCCGCGCCAAAAAAGCCGATCGTTGTTGGGACGCAAAATCCTTAAGGATCCGCTGCTTTTCTTTGGTGAGACTCACCCCCCAGGTAATTTCCTTAAGGGCACAGTCCTGAAGGGGCTGGAACCAAGCCGGGGTTTCTACGGCTTTTTTGTGGGAACTCCCATCACCAAAACCCAAATAACTTTCTAGCCATTGCAAACCCAGAGGGGTCCAGCTCTGGCGCCACAGCCAATGGCGCGGCATGGCGATCATAAGAACTGAAAGACCCCAGAACCCAAGGAGCAAGGCTCCTTGGAGGTCGCTGCCCCAAAAGCCTGCGAGGTTAAGACCCTCGCCACTCCACAGGAGACCTACACGCACACTGCAGATGACAGCGAGGGTACCTAAGGCCCTAAAGTAGATCAGCGTCTTGAGCCGCTTTCTTTGGGAGAGTTCGGTTTTAGCGGCCAATAGCTGCTGCCACAACTCTTCGATGCCCTCCAAAACCGGGACTCCCTGATCCTGAGCCTTTTTTAAAACCCCATAAAGTCCAGCCTCCCCTTGGAGCACCCCGTGAAACGGGTCGATGGCTCCTCCACGGAGAGATAGGAGTATTTTTTCGAGATCTTGAATCGCTGCTTTCATCAATTACCTAGAGAGAGCCTGAATCCCAAAGGTCTCCCACCGTGTCAGGTTGATGACTGCCTGGTGGTCCACCGCCTGTGGGGAGAGATTGCGCACGAGGGCTAAAAATAAGGCTAATCCCTTAAAGTGTTGGGGCGTCATCCGGTACTGGATCAGCTTCCAATAGGCTGGCAGGTCGATAGGGCGATTATTGACATCATTAAAAGGCGTTTCCGGAAGATAGTGGATCGGTTCGACCCGCATCCTTGCTTGGGCAATCTCGGCAGCCTCCATAAGTTTTTGTTGCCAGTAGGGACTCAAAGTCCGTTTATTCATCTGCCAAACGGCAAAAACAAAAGGCAGATCTGTAAGATCTCGCCAGATTTCGCCAAAATCTAATACACCCCGAAAACTCGGGCGCTTTGCTAAGGCCTCGTCACCGATAAGCAGCTCACAGGGGCGTCGCTCGGGAAAAGCTGTATTCAGGCTTCCAGAGCCTTGGGCCATACGAGCATCAAAGGCTCTTTCCCCAAACCACAAACGGTATAGCACTCGCAAGAGTGCCGCACTCGTTGCTGAGGCTGGAGTCAAGGCGATGGGAGGAGCTGCGTCTAGGGGTAGAGCTGGGAGGTCATCGGCTAACTTGAAAATAGCGTCCGCAGACTTGCGAACATCCCCATCCCAGCGATGCTGGGCCATCCTAAAAACCTCTTTGAGCATATGGTGGCGTTGGCGGATCACCTCCCAAATCCCCATATCCTCTAGATAAAAACTCAGATAAACACTCGACACAGGTCCATAGGTCGAGACGCCTAGAGGCATTGCGATATCCAGTTGGCTATTACGCAAAAGACAGACGCTTGAACAGGGGGCGAGAGTCACCCTACCCTCGATTAACCACCGATTCACTTGGGTCGGTGGGCCTTTAAGAAACCGGACATCTGCCCCAAGGGTCCGCTCGACCTCTTTTTTTAAGGGAGCGAGGTTGAAATAAGGAATCCACCCGAGTTCCAACGGCGTCGTCGGATTGATACGAAAGTTTTGAGCCATAAAATGCGCCCCTTGTCTTTCCCAGTCCCTGTGATAAGCGATGCCAAAAACACCGCATTGTACCACAATTTATAAATAAGAAATGTTTTGTTTTGATCTAGCAAAGACACAGTCCTTACGGGCGATTATCGCAAACACACCTCCAATCAAGTCTCCAAACAAGTCTCCATTGCCAGGAGGGTTTGCTCGATATCAGCTTTTGAATGGGCCAGGGATACAAACCCGGCTTCAAAGGCTGACGGTGCCAAATACACCCCACGATCAAGCATTTTCTGATGAAAATCTTTAAATCGCGCGCTATCGCATCCCTTAGCTTCTTCGAGGCTTCTGACCGGTTTACTATGGAAGAAAAAGCCAAACATTCCGCCTTGCCAGTCTGCGACGATAGGCACTCCGGTTTTGTGTGAGAGCGAGCGGATTCCCTGCCCTAACATCTCTGTTTTATCTGAGATTTCTTCCATCACGCCAGGTCGACTTAACACCTCTAGAGTCTTCCGACCACAGGCGACGGCCAGGGGATTGCCAGAGAGGGTCCCTGCTTGGTAGACCGGCCCTTGGGGGGCCACCATGGACATGATGTCTCGACGACCGCCATAGACACCCAGCGGCATGCCCCCACCGGCAATTTTTCCAAGGGTGGTGAGGTCTGGCTTGATCTTGGAAAGCCCTTGGACTCCTTTTAGGGCCACACGAAATCCCGTCATTACCTCATCAAAGATAAGGAGGGCTCCGTCCTTTTCGGTGATCGATCGCAGCTCTTCGAGAAAACCGGGCTCAGGTCTGATAAATCCAGCATTGCCCACGATGGGCTCAAGGATGACAGCAGCAATCTCCCCAGGGTGGTTTCTAAATATTTCCCGGACCTCTTCCAGGTTGTTGTAAGACGCTACGAGGGTTCCTCGAGTGGCCCCTTGGGGCACTCCTGGACTATCGGGCAGCCCAAAGGTCAACGCCCCCGAACCCGCTTTGACTAGCAGCATGTCCGCGTGACCATGGTAGCAACCTGCAAATTTGAGGATTTTTTCTCGTTTTGTGAAGGCGCGGGCCACTCTTAGGACTGCCATACAAGCTTCGGTCCCACTGGAGACCAGACGCATCATCTCCATGGACGGATAGAGGAGCTGGATAGCCTCTGCGAGAGAGGTCTCCCCCTCTGTCGGCGCCCCATAACTTAGCCCCTGACCCAGAGCTTCCCTGAGTGCCTCCAACACTTCCGGGTGTCCATGGCCGAGGATCATCGGACCCCAGCTCCCGATATAATCGATATAACGATTGCCATCTAAGTCATAGAGGTAACTTCCCTGAGCTTTTTTTATAAAAGGCGGAGTCCCGCCGACACCCCCAAAGGCCCTTACGGGAGAATTCACCCCACCTGGAAAAATCTTTGCCGCCTTTTCAAATGCTTTTCGGGAGAGTTCTATCGCTCGCATGGTGCTAACCTCAATCTGGAGACGGGATTGTCCGCTCAACGCAGTCTGAGCATGCCGTGTGTTGCCTTGAGAATCAAGAGTGAGTCCGTGGACAAATGGTGGGCCTAAGTTTTGGGACCGTGATAGAGTCAGAGACCTTGGTCATTGGAGCAATGTCAATTGAAAACTCTCCATCTAGCATGCGAAAAAACTTGGCGAGGCGGCGAAAACCAGCTACGCCTCTTGATCGAGGGCCTCACCAAGAGGGGCATCGAAAGCCACGTAGCCACCCTAGCGGGAACTCCCACCGCAACCAGGCTCGGGACCCTAGTCCCCACGGTGACCATCAGTCGTGCAGGCTACCATGGACCATCGGCTTACCAGCTCTCTCGCTATATCATCAAAAACAACATCACCATCCTCGACGCCCATACCAGCCAAACCCATAGCCTAGCACTTCTGATCAAGTGGTTTGTGCCTTCCGTTAAACTCGTCGTCCACCGCCGCGTCGATAATCCGATCAAATCAAACCCTCTGAGTCTTTGGAAATACCGGACTCCCCTGGTCGATCACTTTGTACCGATTTCTGACGCTATCAAACAAATCCTTGTGTCTTTAAAAATTCCAGAATCTAAGATCACCACCGTCAAAAGTGCCGTTGAGATCCCCCCTTACGATTCGTCCTTAAAAAAGGCTGCAAAAAATCACCTCGCCCAACGCTTTGGGGTTGATCCCAATCTGGTATTTCTTGGAAATGCATCGGCTTTGGATCGCCAAAAAGATCCCTCTACCTTGCTCGAAGCTAGCGGGAAGCTTAACCAAAAAAACATCCCCTTCCACTGTTTTTTGGCCGGTGATGGGCCGCTTGCGAGTCAGCTACGCCAGCAGATTCTCGACCTCGGACTCTCGGACCGAGTCACTCTTCTGGGATTTGAACACAATGTTCCTCAGTTTCTGTTGGGCCTTGATATACTCGCTTTTCCATCGATCAACGAAGGACTTGGCACCGTCCTCTTGGACGCCCTCGCAGCCGGATGCGCTGTCGTGGCGACTGCGGTAGGGGGTATTCCCGAAATCATCGTCGACCAAAAAACCGGACTTCTGGTACCACCCAAAAACTCCCTAAAGTTGGCCGAAGGCATCGAAAGATTGATCGTCAACGAAAGTCTTGCAGAGCGGCTGACTGCCGATGGTTTAAAACATATAAACGCCAACTTTTCCTTGGATTCTATGGTTGACGGCAACCTCAAAGTCTACCAACGCCTCGTTACAAACGATACATTGACAACGGCGTGAATGAGCTTAAGTTTACTATAGGATACACCAAAGGAGGCCCTATGGACATCAGCCGATTTACCCAAAAATCCCAACAAGCTCTGATGGAAGCACAAAAGATCGCCGTCGACCATGGACACCAAGAAGTCGACCTTGAGCATATGCTCTTGGCGCTTGTGTCCCAAGAAAATGGTCTTATTGGCCGGCTTTTGGAAAAGCAAGATATCATCCCTACCGATATCATCGAAGGTGCCCAGACGATCCTCACTCGAAAGCCTCGGGTTTCGGGTGCGGGCTATAGCCCAGACAAGCTCCTCGTCACCCAAAAACTCTCCCAGGCCTTTGTCGCCGCGGAGCGTGAGTCCCAAAGGCTTAAGGATGAGTATGTCTCCGTCGAGCATATCTTTTTGCAACTCATCGACGACAAGGGACCCGTGGGCCAGCTCCTCAAAGACCATGGCCTCAATCGCTCCGGGTTTCTCCAAGCCCTCACTGCCGTCCGCGGCAACCAGCGGGTGATGAGCGCTCACCCCGAAGACACCTACGAAGCCTTAAGTCGCTATGGGCGGGATTTGGTCAAATCCGCCCGGGATGGCAAACTAGATCCCGTTATCGGCCGGGACGAAGAGATTCGCCGCGTGATCCGCATCCTATCCCGCAAGACTAAAAACAATCCAGTGCTTATAGGCGAGCCCGGGGTGGGAAAAACCGCCATTGCGGAAGGGTTAGCCCATCGCATCGTCCGCGGTGACGTGCCCGAAGGACTCAAAGAAAAATCTGTTTATGCTCTTGATATGGGCTCGCTGATTGCCGGCGCCAAGTTTCGCGGGGAATTTGAAGAGCGCCTCAAAGCCGTCCTTAACGAAATCAAGCAGTCCAACGGCAAAGTCATCTTGTTTATTGACGAACTCCATACCATCGTCGGTGCTGGAAAAGCCGAAGGTGCGATGGATGCTGGCAACATGCTCAAACCGATGTTGGCCCGTGGCGAGCTGCATTGTATTGGAGCCACGACTCTAGATGAGTACCGGCAATACATCGAAAAGGATCCAGCCCTCGAACGTCGCTTTCAACCCGTCCTCGTCGAACAACCAAGCGTCGAAGACACCATTTCGATCCTACGGGGTCTCAAAGACCGCTTCGAAATCCACCATAGCGTGAAGATCGCCGACAACGCCCTCGTAGGTGCTGCGGTCTTATCGGACCGGTATATTACAGAGCGGTTTTTGCCGGATAAGGCCATTGACCTTGTGGACGAGGCCTGCGCTAAGCTGCGCACGGAGATCGACAGCGTCCCTACGGAGCTGGACCAGTCCCAGCGCAAGATGATGCGCCTTGAGATCGAAGAGGCGGCCCTTAAAAAAGAAAAAGATGCGGCCAGTAAAAACCGGCTTAAAGAACTGCAAGTGGAATTAGCCGATCTCAAGACCCTGGTGCAGACCCTGAAGACTCGCTACGAAAACGAAAAACAGTCCCTCCAGGGAGTCTCCCAGCTACGCCAACAGATCGAAGATATCAAGCGCGGCATCACCGATGCTGAGCAACGCTATGACTTAGAAAAAGCCGCAGAACTCCGCCATGGTAAACTCCCCCTCTTGACGGCAGACCTAGAGAAAGCCGAGAAAAAACTCGCTGACCGCCTTGGCAATGGACAGGGACAGCTCCTGAGCGAAGAAGTCAACGAAGAGGAGATCGCAAAGATTGTCAGCCAATGGACCGGGATCCCGGTGACTAAACTGGTAGAAGGCGAGCGAGACAAGCTCCTTCGTATGGAGGAGATCCTCCACCGCCATGTGGTCGGCCAGGATCAAGCGGTCAACAAAGTCAGCGACGCGGTGATCAGGTCCCGCGCGGGTATCCAAGATCCCCAGCGGCCTATCGGTTCGTTTATCTTTTTAGGTCCTACGGGGGTCGGTAAAACCGAGTTAGCCAAGACCCTCGCAGAGATCCTGTTTGATAGCCGCGATCATATCGTGCGCATCGATATGTCCGAGTATATGGAAAAACATTCCGTGTCCCGTCTGGTCGGTGCCCCTCCAGGCTATGTGGGTTATGACGAGGGTGGCCAGTTGACGGAAGCTGTGCGCCGACGTCCCTACGCGGTGGTTCTCTTTGATGAGATCGAAAAAGCCCACCCTGACGTCTTTAACCTACTCCTCCAGGTCCTCGATGATGGCCGTTTGACGGATAACCAAGGCCGCACCGTGAGTTTTAAAAACACGATTATCATCATGACCAGCAACGTGGGCGCCCATTATCTCATCGATCATATCGATGCTTCAGGCCAGATTACTAAGGGAGTGGAAGACCAAGTCTTAAAAGAACTAAGGGCCAACTTCAAGCCCGAGTTCCTTAATCGGGTAGACGACATTGTCATCTTTAAACCCCTTACCCTCAAGGAGATCGAACAGATCGTTGACCTCCTGCTGGTTAACCTCAAAAAACGTTTGCTAGACCGTCAGATCAATATCGAGCTGACCGACGAGGCTCGCACATTTATCGCCCAAGCAGCCTATGACCCTGCCTATGGGGCCCGTCCCTTAAAACGCTATCTACAGCGTGAGCTAGAGACGATCATCGGCAAAAAAATCATCGGAGGCCAACTCCCCTCGGGCACCACCCTCAAAGTGGCGGTCGACCAGGGTAAACTGACGGTAGGTCTTTGAGATAGTTGCGGAGTGCTCTCCTAAAAAATGGAGTTCAAAGAAAGTGCCCCCTACCGAGGGGGCACCTAAAATTGAAGATTTTCTAACTTTTCCTAAAATTTGAACCTAACCTATATAACTGGAATATGGTCGCCAGTGTGTTATTAGAAAGTCAGGGATGATACTCCAAAGTAGTTTGTACCATTCCAGAGAAAAGTGATTAAATCGATTTTATTTGCTCCTGATAAGGTCGGTGCAGTTGCATTTTCCCATAGTACAGTGCCTGGCCAAGTAATCGCGCGAGGAGTTGCACCCTGATCGACGATCACTGTATAGACACCGCCTGCGACTGGGTTGGAAAAAGTTAACGTTACTGTTCCGGTGGCACTTGATAAGTCAAGAGTTTGAACATTTGAAGTAGAAAAGTCGATCGTCTGGGCGGTCCCTGAAGGGGTCAAAGTCGTCGCTGGGGGCGTTACAAAGGTTTTCCCTGTGATCGCACCTGTCGTGGTAATCGCACCCGAGCTGTTAATCGCTGTCGTGCCTGCGATTGTGCCCGATGTTATGGCAGAGCCTGAGACTTTACCGGCGGTGGAGATCGTTGCTAACTTGGTGTCAGCGATGGCTGCTGAGGCGTTGATATCGGTGTTCATGATGGAGTCGTTGGTGATCTCTGAGCTGCCCACAGCACTGAGAGTGGCAAGGGAGCCAAGACCGTGGCTGGCGATGGAGGTCACGGCGCCAGAGAGTTTAGAGGTCGCAATTGCTGCTGAGGTGTTGATATCTGTGTTCATAATGGAGTCGTTGGTGATCTCTGAGCTGCCCACAGCACTGAGAGTGGCAAGAGAACCTAGACCGTGGCTGGCGATGGAGGTCACGGCGCCAGAGAGTTTAGAGGTCGCAATCGCTGCTGAGGTGTTGATATCTGTGTTCATGATGGAGTCGTTGGTGATCTCTGAGCTGCCCACTGCGCTTGAGGTCGCGAGGGAGCCTAAACCTAGGTTGGTGCGGGCGGTGCCAGCGTTCGCGAGGTCAGAAAGGTTGTTACTCGCTAACAGCGGAGTCACCCATTGCAGGACTCCAGAGGCGTTGGTGCTAAGAGCTTGGTTAGCGCTACCGTCTGCTGCAGGCAAGGTCCAAACCAAGTTAGTACCTACAGCGCTGGGGGATTTAAAGCCCACATAGTTGCTGTTGTTATCATCGTTAAAGCGGAGTTCCGTCGCGGCGGCACCGGTACTGTTGACGATAACGTTTTGACCTGTGATCGCCGCCGTCGTGGTGACCGCACCAGTGGTGTTAAAGATCGTAGAACCTGCAATCGTACCGGAAGTGATGGCCGAGCCCGAGACTTTACCTGCCGTGGAGATTGTAGCTAGTTTGGTGTCGGCGATGGCTGCTGCGGAGTTGATATCGGTGTCCATAATGGAGTCATTGGTGATCTCTGAGCTGCCAACAGCACTGAGAGTAGCAAGGGAACCTAGACCGTGGCTGGCGATGGAGGTCACAGCGCCAGAAAGTTTCGAGGTTGCAATCGCTGCTGAGGTGTTGATATCTGTATTCATAATAGAGTCATTGGTGATCTCCGAGCTGCCCACTGCACTAAGAGTGGCAAGGGATCCTAGACCGTGGCTAGCTATTGAGGTCACGGCGCCAGAGAGTTTAGAGGTCGCAATCGCTGCTGAAGTGTTAATATCTGCGTTCATAATGGAGTCATTGGTGATCTCTGAGCTGCCCACAGCACTTGAGGTCGCAAGAGAGCCTAAACCAAGGTTGGTGCGGGCGGTGCCAGCGTTAGCAAGATCAGAGAGGTTGCTGCTGGCTAGCAGTGGAGTCACCCATTGCAGGACCCCAGAGGCGTTGGTGCTAAGAGCTTGGTTGGCCGTACCGTCCGCTGCAGGCAAGGTCCAAACCAAGTTTGTGGTCACCGTAGCAGGGGACTTAAAGCCCACATAGTGACTGTCGTCGTTGTCCCCAAAGCGCAGATCAGTTGCTGTGACTCCTGTCCCTGCCACACGAATATTTCCAGTGCTAGAGAGCTGACCACTGGTGGCCACGATGGTTGATCCACCGATAGTTCCTGATGTGATGGCAGAGCCTGAGACTTTGCCGGCCGTGGAGATGGTAGCTAGCTTGGTGTCGACGATGGCTGCTGATGCGTTAATATCTGCATCGACGATCGTATCGTCCGTAATCAGAGCTGAGGTCACTGCACTGTTTGTAGCGAGAGTGCCCAAACCAAGGTTAGTGCGAGCGGTGCCGGCGTTAGCGAGGTCAGAGAGGTTGTTGGAGGACAGCAAGTCGCCACCAGCACCGGCGGCGCTGACCCAGCTTAGGGCACCTGAGCCGTCAGTTTTAAGAACTTGGCCGTTGGTGCCATCTGCTGCAGGAAGTGTCCAAATTCTATTGGTACTTACTGTAGCGGGGGACTTAAAGCCTACATAGTTGCTGTTGTTGTCGTCGTTAAACCGGAGTTCTGTGGTGGCTGCACCGGTACCGTTGACGATAATGTTTTGACCTGTGATCGCCGCCGTCGTGGTGACCGCTCCAGTGGTGTTAAAGATTGTAGAACCTGCGATCGTTCCTGAGGTGATGGCAGAGCCTGAGACTTTGCCTGCCGTGGAGATGGTGGCTAGTTTGGTGTCGGCGATCGCTGCCGAGGCATTAATATCTGCATCGACGATGGTGTCATCGGTGATAAGGGCTGAGGTGACTGCACTGTTTGTAGCAAGAGTGCCTAAACCAAGGTTGGTACGAGCTGTTGCTACGTTACCAAGACCAGTTAGGTTATCGCTGGCTAACATCGGGGTCACCCATTGCAGGACCCCAGAAGCGTTTGTGCTAAGAGCTTGGTTGGCGGTCCCGTCCGTTGCAGGCAAGGTCCAAACCAAGTTGGTGCCTACCGTACCAGGAGCTTTAAAGCCCACATAGTGACTGTCGTCGTTGTCCCCAAAGCGCAGATCTGTCGCTGTAACTCCTGTCCCTGCCACGCGAATATTTCCCGAGCTAGAGACCTGACCAGTGGTGGTCACAACAGTTGATCCACCGATCGTCCCTGAAGTGATGGCAGAGCCTGAGACTTTGCCAGCTGTAGAAATCGTAGCTAGCTTGGTGTCGGCGATGGCTGCTGAGGCGTTGATATCTGCATCGACGATGGTATCATTGGTGATCAAAGCAGAGGTGACTGCACTGTTTGTAGCAAGAGTGCCCAAACCAAGGTTAGTACGAGCGGTGCCGGCGTTTGCGAGGTCAGAGAGGTTGTTTGCGGCAAGCATATCACCACCGCCTGCAATACTTAGCCAGCTAAGAATCCCTGCGCCATCAGTTCTAAGAAATTGGCCAGCGGTACCATCTGCCGCAGGTAGGGTCCAAATCCTGGTTGTAGTGACCGCAGAAGGTGACTTAAAGCCCACATAGGCGCTGTTATCGTCATCGTTAAAGCGCAATTCCGTCGTCCCAGTTCCAGTCCCGTTAACCACAAAATTTCCAGTCCCCGTGATTGCCCCCGAAGCCGTGACAGCTCCCGATGTGGTAATCGCACCAGAGCTGTTGAACGCTGTGGTACCACCGATAGTCCCTGAAGTGATGGCTGAGCCTGACACTTTGCCTGCCGTGGAGATCGTAGCCAGTTTTGTATCCGCAATCGCTGCTGAACTACTGATATTTGAGTCTAGAATAGTATTGCTTGCAATCATCGAAGATGTCACCGAACTGGCTGTTGCGAGAGATCCTAAACCGAGGTTTGTCCTCGCTGCCGAGGGGCTCGATAGATCAGAAAGGTTATTGGTCATCTTTACGCTGCTACTGGTCACTGTAGAAGAATCTGCCTTTGCGGCCAATGCTGCTGTGAGTCCACTGATTTTACTCATATCGACACTCTCGACCGTCAGCTTGCCGTCATTTGTATAGTTTAAGGTACTCGTATCAACGGGCACCCTCAATGCTAGAGGTACAGCGATCAAGCGTTGGCGAGGGTACACCTTGCCACCTGCTTCGACTTCCACAAAGGCAGCTTTCGAACCATCACCGAAAATAGCCGCCAGTTGCCCATTATCAAAGTTTAAACTCAACTGAAAGACACCGTCTCTTAATTCGGTGTTGGAAAGATTTAGGACGGGACCGACAGTATTCCCTCCGCTTGGATCATTGTAAAACTTAACGGTGAAATCGAGAGGACCGTCAACAGTCTTACCGCTTTCTTCCTGAAGGCGTCCCGAATAGCCTATTTCTAGGGCTAATGCCTGGGATGGATTTAACACCAATGCCATGTTAAACCCAAGCAAAAATCCTAAACAGGAAATTGGGTACAGTTTGCTGTTGTTGCTTTGGTTCATCTTCTTTGTTAACGTTGTTTTTTTGGTTCGCATTTGTTGGTCCTCGCTTCAAAGTAATATTTTTGAATACATCCAAATTCGCTGACTGCCTCTAATGCGATAGTGCATTCAACACCTCCATCGGCACTCTCAAACCAATCTTTAGGTAATTATTAATTTTCTAAAATATCATAATTATTTCTTGGTCTTACAAGGACACAAAACCCAAACTTTAAAATCGAAAAAATGATGGGATTTTAAAAATAAGCACCAACCCCCTACCTTGGAGCATTTTTTCTTGGAGATCTCTCGATTTACGATTACTAATTTTAGGCTTCGACACCACAGTTGGCCAACTGATTCGTCCCGGTCCCAACCCTCGCGGAGAACGGTCCTTTGAATTGCCGGCCTGGATTTTTCGCAATGGGCTCCACCTCTGGAGTCACCGAATCTTGGACTGCATGCTTCTTGCGTCGTTCGCCCCGGGACGAACTGGCTCTAAAAAATATTCCTGGAATTTTACAGAAAAATCTTGACGGGTTTTTGGGCGTGATCCTTTGCGCAAGGCTGAAAGGGCCAAGCAGAGACAACAAAAGAAGGACCAGGGAAAAAGCTCCGACGAGGGCGTCGCCCCGGGACGAACGCCTACCGAGACAGTTGTCCCGGTAACACCGGTTCCGGATTCAGCGACTCCAGAGGGAACACCAGTTGCGAAAAAACACAGGTCTGCAATCCCCATGTCTGTTCGCCACGAGGTGTGGTCCCGGGACGATGGACGATGTACTTGGACAGAGGTGGATGGGAGTCGTTGCAAGGAAAAGTTTAACTTAGAGCTCGACCACGTCCAGACGATGCACTGTCATGGGGGTACCCACGACGTAGAAAATCTTGCCCTTACCTGCCGGCGCCACAATCAGCTTTCGGCGAGGGAAAGGTTGGGAGAGGAATTTTGGGAGAAAAAGAGGCAGGAGTGGGATCTAACTCTCTAGAGGGTGAGTCGTCCCGGGGCGGACGACTCCGAGTGACTCACCAAGATTAAAGGTGGTTGAGGGGTGACTTTTGGCCGGCCGTGGGGTCGAGGCCAGTTTCTTTATTTCACTAACCTCATCGTCACCCTATCGCCGAAATCACAGAGATTTTTAATGCTCGCTAGTAGAACGTAATCAGGACGACTTGGGTTATCCTTTTGCCCCTGAACAATGCCTACAAACTTATGGGGGCGTGGTTCTTGGCAGAGATTTTTAGGGTCCCCCTCATCATCGGTATCGCTAATCACCGACGAGGCTACAAAGGTTGTCTGGGAATTCTTTTTAAAATCCTTATAGCTATCTCCAAGACGTTCCTTGAGTGCCTCAAGGACGTTTTCGGTGCTAAATTTTTCTTGTTTTTCTTTAAAATAAGTAATCCCAAAAAGTGGTGTGACACTGCTTGCCACCGTATCCAGGAGATAGTAAGCGCTTAAGGCACCGAGATGAGCGCCCAGGTCGCTTTTGAAATCGCAAGCCGCTGCCGGGAAAAAAGCCAAAGCTTTGGCCGACGCAGGGCTCCCAAAAATGCGACCAAATCCCATATAGTCAAGTCCTTTGCTGGAGTCTTGGCCTGGGTCCTGAGCGGTTCCTTTGGATTTGCCTTTGGCCTTTTTCTTTTTATTTTTTTGGACATCATCAGCATTTGCCGGCCTAAGTCCGTCACCTAGGGCAGAGATCATGACGTCGCGATTTTTGTTGCGAAAGCCCTTAAATAAAGAGGGATGATTGCCAAAAAGGAGGTATTGGGCATGACTGGTGCTTTTAGTGGCATTGCTGAGTCGAGTGCAGTTAAAGTTAGGCGGCGTTAAGAGGTTTGCGGATTGGGACCGGTTGAGCCCAATTCCTGCAAAATAGAGTTGGCCCTGTTCGACCACAAAAGGGGCTGGATTTTCGGGAGAGAAATCGATAGATGTCAAAAGATTTTTACATTTTTCTATAGACTCAGGACTAGCCTTTTTGTTTTTTTCTAGTTTTTTGAGACTTTGTTTTTTGCAGGCTGCGTACACTGCTGACGAAGGGAAATTTTCGCGACAAGAGTTAAGGCCCGAAGTAAATTTAGATTTAGTTACCGTGCCTTTTTTAAGTTGTTTGACCAGATCTTTACGACAAGTTTCGTAGCTTTTGACGGAGTTTTTTTTGGCAGAGGTCTCCTTTTCGGACTCATCGCTAAGATCTTCTTTGTCGTCAAGATCAGGTTTTGGGGATTTCTTGGCACCATAACTATAGGAACCTGGAAGACCTAATACCCCCGATGTTAAACCAGCCGACAGCAAGAGTCCCCACCAGAATCTTTTGGGGTGACATAGAGAGGCTCTCAAGTTTATTTGGATCAAACCCCCAAAGATCATGCCATTCTCCTGATTTCTGAATCTTAGGTAAAGATCCTTTAAAAAAGTCGACTTCTTTGATTATATAAGAATCCCGAAGGATAGGACAATCGACCGAGCCTCCTCCCGAGGCTGTTGCTTCGATAGATATATTTATCAATGATATCAGGCATACTCAATATATCTAGTTTAGCCCGTAAATCCTGATCGACCAGGGGGCATCCCTACAGCAAATCTAGATAGGGTAAAAAATCGAATTTTGGCAACAGCCACCTTTCACAAACAAAATACCTATTTTTTGCTAAGAGAACCCAAGTTTTTACTTGAGAGCTGACTGAATCAAACCCGAACTCAGTACACCGTCCTTCGAGATTTTTCGGACGCAATTTAGAGTTTAAGGAACTTCAGGATCGTATAAAGAAGCGAGGTTCCGCTTTTTTTGCTGTCAAAGGGCGGCGGCGTATAGGTAAATCGACTTTACTCAAAAAGGCAATGGAGGACTGCGCCGAGGGGTTTTATTTTTTTGGCATTCAGGGCGAAAGCAATGGAAACCTACTACGGCGTTTTGTTGCTCAATGGGGTATTTTCAGCGACTCCTCGCTGGTGAAACTGGCGCCGCGCTTTCTGCAGTGGCAGGAGGTGGTTGACGACATAAAAAAATACGTCGCCTCGCACAAGCTTGTGATCGTCCTTGACGAAATCCAATGGATTCATACGCTGAAGAACGGCTTTAACGGTTATCTCAAGGATCTGTGGGAATCGACCAAAGGCACCGGCAACATTAAGGTCATCATCTCGGGTTCGTCCCGTCGCTATTTCAGCGAACACGTCGAGAATCAGAATTCCACGCTATACGGCCTCAAAACCCATGGGGCGATCGTCGTGCCGCCTTTTGCCCTCGACGAAGTGCGGCGCTTCTATTTTCCCAAATGGAGCCTAGAGCAGGCTGCTCTGGTCTACATGATGGTCGGGGGGATTCCCTATTACCTTGAAAACGTGGCATACGGTGATAATTTCATGCGTGCCGTGGAAAATACCTTCTTTGTCAAAAGTTCGTTGTTTTTGGAAGAGGCGCGGGAGATTCTGTCGACCGAGTATCGCCGCCGTCCGATGGTTGATAAAGTCATGCTGACTTTGGCGGCTCTCGCGCGCGGGATTGTCCGCGAAGAAAATCTGTGCAAAACCCTTAAGGTCAGTCAGCCCAATATGAACCAGATTCTGTCATTTTTGCTCGACCTGGGCTTCATTCTTCGTGCGACGGAATGCGATGATTCCGGAGGTTGGTCGGACAAGAGCTATTTTTTAAATGATTTCTTCCTGCGATTTTATTTTCTGGTCATCGAAAAATATAAGGCGCGGATCTACAGTGGCGAGGATAGTATTTTTTACAATCATGTAAGTGACGACGGCTACTATATCAGAAATTTCTCTGGGGTAGCCTTTGAAGCCCTGCTGCGTGCTCATATCGTCCGTGACGAACTCTTTTGTCCCACGGCCAAGCCAGCGAGGTTATTTGACCGGCTAATGCTCAAGGAGGGCCATGATTATGCCGTAAGCGAGTTTCGTCGCGCGTCGGAGGCGCAGATCGATCTGGTGATCAGTAACAAAACCGACCGTGAACTGCGCTTTATCGAGGTGAAATGGCTCAGCCGCGAGCTTACCGCCAAGGAGTTGACCCAAAACATCGAAAAGACAAAGGTGCGAGCGAACAGTTACGCCCAGCACATGGGTCATGCCTCTTATATACAAAGTTACTTTGTAGCGGTGAACCGGACCCGCCTTACTTCCAACGACCAGTTAATCAGGCTCCTGGATTTGGTAGACTAGGAATTTGGAAACAAATATTGTCAACTTTCCCAGGGGCCAAGAAAGGTGTCCCAAGCCAATGCTGATGTCCTTTTTGCAAACCTCAAAGGCAAATCGAAACGGGAGGCTGGCAGCGTCAGGCCAGTAACCAATGAGTGGTGGGGTAGGGGCGGGCGAGACCGCAAGTGTAGAGGCAGAAGAAGCCGAACCCAGCGGTCGAAGCCGGTTTGTTATGCCCAGCGCCGGCTGAAAGTTCTCTAGAACCCGCGCACAGACTGGGTTTTTTGCGACTCCAATTTTCGCTCATCTTTCCAAAACCTATCTGAGGTCGGCTAAGCTCGATCCAAAAATAAATTTAAAGTATTTAAAATTTAAAA
>JBGSUI010000035.1:0-28222 GCA_041736175.1 Oligoflexales bacterium
CTGGGGGTCAAAACAGTTTAAAATGCTTTCTGGACTCCGCGGGAATATCCCCTACTATCCGAAAGATGGGGAGACTGATTTTAGGTCCAAATCCTAGGATAGGATTTAGGCTCGTACCCCCCCTATTTGGACACCCCAATCGAGACCTTGTCCGCCGGCGATATCTGAGCTAGCATTCAGGTAGCCCTCTCGTCTTGTTTGTTTTGTTTTTCTCAGAAAAAAATTCTAACAAATTGAGACGAAAAGGGCTTCATTTTTTTGGTACCTCCGCTAAATCTGTGTCCCCCGTCACTAATGCCATAAAAACACCCTGCTCGGTCCCGTCCAGTCAACCGCTGTCGCGGCTTCGCTGCGCTACGGCCTGGACAGCACCTGCGCCCGGTGTTGTTTAAAGCTATAGGCGACGGGGGAAGCCTGGTCGAGCTCCGTGATAAGCCTAATTTAATGGCGGTTGCAGCCAGATCTCTTCTTATGCGAAAATTTAATTTCTACTGTAAACAATCACCAAAATGAGAGGGGCATGCAACTTAAGTCTATCCTGGTATTGCTCAGGCTGCGCCGCAGGGGAGTCTATTTTCATGATCTTCTGGAGTCAAAACACCCCACAGATTCTGCTGACGAGGCTTTTTTTGTATAGGCCTGCTATTGATTCAGGGACCGGGGCCGCTTGTTAGCCCCTCGGCGTGGATGACCACGCCTCGGAGCCTGTTTATTAAAGCTCAATTTTACCTAAGATGACTTCTTGAGCTGAGCCAATAGCGATCCCATAGTCTCAGCAATAAGACTTTGTTGACGGATAACATCGCTGTTTTTCCCGTACCAAGTACTGGCACCAGGGAAATAACGATCCGCAGGGACTTGCCTATCGCCAAGACCTTGATGAGGCCGGGAGAAGTTATAGTGACCGACCCATTTTGACAGCTCTTTGCGAAAATGATCGACTGAGGCGAATTCGGTGGTCATCAGCAGTTCCTTTTCTACTTGCTGATTAAGGTTTTCCAATTTTCCATTCACATTGGGTGTAGAGGCAATCATTTGTTCTATCCCGTAGTCTTCGAGAAAACGTGTAAAGCGCGAGCTGCCACGCCATGCATGAAAGGCACTCCCCCCATCGCTCATTACACTTTCCGGTTTACCGTGAATTCTTATGGATTCCTCCATTGCTGCAATGACAACATCGACCTTTTCTCCATCGGCGATACCATGCCCCACAATGAAGCGAGCATAGTCGTCCTGAATAAATAGAAGAAAGCATTTGCATTTGTTTACGTACTGATGCTTGAAATCCATGTGCCAAAGGTAATTCTTGCGGGCAGCTTCATAGAGTTGTGTTCCATTGGCAATTCTGGTGGTTTTAACAAAGGGTGGTACCCACCCGTGCTGCTCCATAATCTTGCGGATACTATTGACCCCCATCGACAAGCCAAGGTGGCGATGAATATAGTCGCGCATTTGCATAGGACCCATCCCAGGGTGCTTTTTCATAAGATCGAGGACTGGGAGGTAACGGAGTGGCGTTCGCTCTTTACGCTCGACTTCATCGTCTTGACGGCGTTTGAGGCGGGCAATGGTATCGTAGGAGACTCCAAAGTAATCATGTACAGCTTTAGATCCGAAACGCTCGGCAAGCGCCATCATGAGTTTCTTTTCGGCAAGTGAATATTTTTTGTGGACTTTACCTTTATGACGCTCCAGAAACTGGGCGAGCTGCTTAGCTTCTTCATCGCGTCCCATGGGGGAAATCTCGGCATCCGCCGAAGCGCTCGCAGATTCAGCAAGTACTGGCATCTTGTCAGGTAATGTTTCAGTATCAAAACCCTTAGTAAGCCAATTATTTATCGATGCCCGCGCCACACCAGTAGCGATGCTAGCGGCCCTTACCCCTGCAAGCCGCGCCAGCCTACAGACGTCGGCGCGGATATAGATGGACAAGGAATTGACCATACGTCCGTTGCTCTTGCAGGTCGCAATCCGGCCATTTAACTCTTTAATCGCTTGCGCCTGAGCCATCCATCGGGACACATCCTCAACAATAAATCCAGTGACTTTAGAAAGTTGCTCGATACCAAGCTTGGCAAACCCTTCCTCTAGAACTTCGCGCACCTCTTGATGTATTTTGATCCAATGCATATCAGATGACATGCCGATCATTTGCTTTCGCTTTGAAAGTATCTTACTTTTCAGTGCCTTAGTGGCCTCCAAGGTGATCATCGAGCGGCTCCTTTACAAGCTTGCCGCTTACCAAATTAGCCACCTTGGCTCCGCCTTAAATCTTGGATCAATGCACATGGCAACAGCCTACCCGGTGGCATCAGCAAAAACCTCAATGGACCCTCTGAAAGAAAGTCATCGGTCTTAATGGAGGGCGCAGATCTCGGTTATCACGGCGTTTTAAAGGCGCTTACCGTCTAGATGATGGCTACGTTGAATGTTTTGGGATCGTCCAACCAAGCCAAAAGGCGGCTGGTCAATCAGAATGTGATTTGCCTTCATCGCTGCCTGGTAAGTCCACGACGCTATTAACGCGGTCGCAGCCAAAGACACGGCCGCGTTTGATTTAGGCTTCCTTTGACTTGATAAACAGGCTTTCCAAGGTGTCTAGACCCTCTTCCTGGATCATATGACCGGAATAATATTTCTCCGCGACCCTCGCTAAATCGCCTAGGCATTGTGCCAATAAAGTAAGACTCGCCCCCTTTTGTGCTAGGGTAACCGCATATGAATGACGAAGGTCGTGAAAACAACAATCCCGTCGCCTGTCGATTTTAGTTTGACCCCAAAATCGACCCTTTTTTTCTCGCGTTCCAAAAGTGCGCCGACATGCTGAACGAAATTTTTGGGATGGATGTCCTTTAAAACGAGCAGTTTGGCGCTCTTCCTCTGATAGGGCTATCCACTCGTTAACCCAACGCCATCCGTCTGGTAAAACATACGCTAATCGAGATTTCCGATTTTTAGTGGTACGTCGAATGCCTTCATCATCGATCTGGTGGAAAACCTTAATAGCCCTTGGACCAATATTATCCTTATTAAGTGCTGAGATTTCACCTAATCGCAATCCTGTGTACATCGCAACTCCGCACATGATTCGAAAAGGCTTCATGTCATTAGATATGTTCATGGCCACTCGTTCAAATTCATCTGGAGTCAGGTAATTAATTTCTGAATGCTCTTCTCTTTCCTTCACAAGGAGAGAGTCACTGCGGCCAAAATATTTGAGCAAGGTATTTAATCGGTCAACGGCCCGACGCTGTAAGTTAGGTTTGAGCTTAAATGAACGATCTAAATTTTGCTGGATTTCTTGTTGTGTAGCGGCCATCAGAGAAACTTGACCGATTGCGTCAACGGCTCGTTTAAAATCCCACAGCATCGTATCTTTATCCACGGGTTTTCTTTTACTGTAAACCTTTTCCCAATACTCGGCTAGGAGTGCGTGATTTTCTTGATTGAAGACCTTGAGACCTGATTCCTTGTCTCGCTGGCGATAAAGCCGATCCCTAAGGGCACGGAACATGTCGAAGCAGGAATCCCAGTCGAAAACTTCGTTTGCGTACCCCTTATTAATGGCATCAATTTCTGGCATTTCGAGCTTAACAAAAGTCCCATCCATCTCACGACGGGTCAGGCTCCATGTCGCTCGTTTGCCTTGCCCGCCAGCCCCCGGCTTGGAGGCTGGTTTTATCGTGAAGAGTACGCGGCCTCTTTTATGTCGATCTCGCGGTATCGCAGCCATTTTTTCCTTTCGAGTGAAGTCATGCCTTCCAAGACTGACTCCAGATCCCGATAGGCATCGCGAAGGGTAGCTTCCGGGTAAATTAGACGCAAGCTCTTTAGCCATTCAGATGCCTGTTTGGCTATCTGTATGTCTATCGGAACATCGCCATCGGTGGTTAAATTGTTAGCCACTCAAACCCCAAATAGTTAGCCACTCACCCTTTTTTACCCTACTCCAATTTTGCCAATAGCCTGTAACTTATGCCAAAATTGGAGGCGCCGCCCGGATTCGAACCGGGGCATCGCGGATTTGCAATCCGCTCCCTTAGCCACTTGGGTACGGCGCCTTTTTAAGCAGGAGATGAAATATGGCATAGGGTCCCACCTATTGCAAGAAATTTTGGCGTCCAAAAAATCGTTAGCGCCAACAACCTCCGTTTCCAGAAGTACCCATAAAGTTGACTGGCAAAAAAAAGATCCATGGCTGGCGATCCTGCGGCGATTAGCGTACTCTTTTGAGAGACCCCCTAGATCCCAAAACTGATCCGGCACTATGATCCGCCACGAGACGAGGAAAGCGATGTCGTTGCAGCGCCAAGGTCCTGGCCATGAGTCCCCCACCCAGTCTTTAAAGACAAGAGGTCTCCGCGTGGTGATGATCGGTTCAACGGGACTGGTGGGCCAGGTTTGTTTGAGTCTTTTGATCGAGACTCCCCCAGTCGAAGCCATCTTGTGCCTCGGACGATCCCCTGCACCGATCCAGTCAGCGCTGGTTTTAAACCAACTCGCACCTCCCGAGGAGTGGGAAGACCCTATCAAGCAGTTTAAGCCCACAGTGGCCCTTTGTTGTCTGGGCACCACCCGCAAAAAAGCAGGGTCTGCAGCGGAATTCCAACGGATCGACTACGGGATCCCCCTAGGGTTTGCCGCAGCCTGCCACCGGGCTGGTGTGCGGCGTTTTCACCTGGTCAGCTCAATCGGTGCTTCGCCCCGGTCTAAGAGTCTCTACCTGCGGACCAAGGGAGAGCTGGAGCGAGACTTAGGGGATCTAGGGTTTGAGGAGTTGGCGATCTATCGACCCTCTCTACTGATCGGGCCTCGAAAAGAGCATCGTCTTGGAGAAGCTCTGGCCCAAAATCTGTCGGGTAAGCTGAGCCCCATTATAAACATCCTCCCCCTTATCAAAAACTACGCTCCCATTGCCGCCCAGTCCCTTGCTGCCTTTATCGTGCGGCAGATCAAGGTCCATCCCCCCGGACGTGGGATCAATATTTTTGAAAACCATGTATTACTTGGAGCCTAAATCAATAAAAATTTTTTGTTATGATGGCTTCAATAGACTATTCTAAATAAGTTCACGATTTTTTAAAGGAGATCACTCCATGGACTCAGGCCTATCTCGCCACCAAAGACCTATTTCTAAAGGCTTAAAATGGTTCCATTTAGTCGGATTCTTTTCCCTGATCCTGATAGGGGTAAACGTCAGCTGTGGTGGCAAAAATAAAAGAGATGTACGGACTCCAAGTGCTATCGTCGCTTTTCCCGAGGGGACTAAGGTCCAGTCTAAATCAGAGACGGGTGGAATCGTCGTCGCGTCGGTGGGGCCTAATGCCACGACGACCCAGATCATAGCTGCAAGTGCCAATAGCAATATCAAAAACACCTCCATTGCTTTTCCTCCCGGCAGCCTCGCCGTGGCGACTGATATCAGTGTAGCCGAAGGCCAGCAGATCGCGGGCACCTCGATCACGACCCAGCTAGGAATCGAAAGTACCAATACGATCCTCAGCGCAGCGACTCCCGTGGAGATCGCAGCATCTTCGGCCATCGACCTCAAAGTCCCCATGGTCATCGCCCTCGAACTCCCCCCAGGCACCTCACTGGTCGCTGATCCTAGCCAACTGGAGCGGATCGGGGTGGTTTACCGTGTGAGAGTTCAAGCCACTGGGGAAAAGATTATCGGCGTGGTCCCTGCATCTGACCTCACCATCAGTGACGGCAAAGTTCTTTACCAGTCCCTTTATTTTGGCTGGTTTCAGGTGACGACCTTTGACAAGCCCGTCCAAAAGGTGGAAAAACCAGAAACTCTACCCCTCGATCTCGTCCTAAAAATGGTGACCACCAATGCAGCACTTCCCAGCTGTGGCAAGGCTGATCTCGGCAGAATCATCTACGTGCTAGACGAAAAGACGTTTAAGTATTGCGCTGAGCCGGGTTGGACCGCCATCGACCTCAAGGGACCAGCGGGCGCCCAGGGAGCGGTCGGCGAAAAAGGTGCTCAAGGAGAAAAAGGCAGCACAGGAGCTACTGGAGAAAGGGGAGCTACGGGAGAAAGGGGGGCCACGGGAGACACGGGAGCTGCGGGAGCTGCAGGAGCTGCGGGAACCAACGGAACCAACGGAACCAACGGCCAAAGCCTTGTGGTTAAAAACAGCGCTGCTGCCACCCTCGGCTATGTGATTTCGACCGGTGCCACGAACAACGACGATCCAGCACCCTGGAGTTACGGGCCTGCAAGTGTAGCCTGGGTGTCGGTGGGTACCAATAGCAGCTCGACCCACGGACTCTTCGCAGTCAATCTAGACTCCGGGAAATGGCATGCGGGCTTTTGCAACAGTTTGGTTTCTGGTAACAGCTTTGCCTGCCGTTGCCGCTTCACGACCTCTAGCTGTGATGCGACCTGCTACCTCCAGGATAAGCCTCTTAAAAATTCTGTGTTTGCTATCGTGAGTGGAGTCTACCTGCGTGCTTCCATAGTACCTGGTTCATCACCGTCCATAATTGCCCCCTACTACCTCAATTCAGGTGGTGCTTGTATCCATAACGCAGTTTCCCCAGCTTCTATGTATGGAGTTGACAACATAAGCACAAACTCCTACCCCATACCAATTTCATTCTCTCTAGGGGACAACGCACCTTATTATATCGACGCACCATGATTCTGTGGTTCCAAAGATTCTTTTTGGGGATCGTCCTGGTGGTGGTCCCCCTGGCTTTGCGGGCGGTGGAGGTGGCTGACAGCCCCAGCGCTTTCAAAGCCTATACCTTTGGTACAGCCCAGTATGAGTTTTTTTACGGCTTTAAATCCTATCTCTTGATGTTTGCAGGATTGGGTTTGGGCCTCTTAAGGTTTCCCATAAACAGTCTCAACCGCACCAACATCCTAAAACTTTTAAGGCAGCCTGGTGCCCCCCTGTGGTGGTTAGGGTGCTGGGTGGTGGTGACCACGATTTCATCCCTCGCTGGCGAGCATCGAGACGTGATCTGGTACGGCGGGTTGATGCAGCGGGATGGATTAGGGGTGCAGTGGAGTTATGCCTTGTTGTGCTACTTTGGTTACCAAGGTGCCAGGTCCCGTGCATTCCAATCAACCGTCGTTTTTTGTTTGGGCCTCTCGACCATCCTGATCGGAATGCTAGGCTGGAGTCAGATCCAGGGGATCTCCTATATGGAAGCCCCCTGGTTTCGGTGGCTGGTGATCCCCCCTAAACTCCAAGCGTCTCTCCAAATCACTCAAGTTGGTCTCGGCGGAATCTCCGGCTTTTTAGGCAACCCAAACGATATGGCTTTTTTCTGCGCCTTGCTCGTCCCCTTCTGGGCATCCCACATGCTGCTGGTCCGCACTAAACGTGCTTTCGTGGTGTCGGGTCTATTCACGATGACCGCCCTCGCGATGGCCTTGAGTTCTGCAGGTGTGGGCGGAGGCTTTGGCTGGATGATCGCCTTGATGGGTTTAATGTCTCTGGTGGCGCTGCGGTGGTATCCGCACTGCCAAGTCAGCCTGTCGGTCCTACCGGGTTTTGTCCTGGCGGCCTTGGTGGGCAGTTATTTGGTCTTGTGGAAGTTTCCCCAAGTGCTCCCCGGGTTTGTGATTAAGCCTAAAGAAGTTTTGTCGTTGGTCAGTCAGGCAAGGGCAGGCACGCCTGTCCAATTAGCGGGAGGTCTTTACCTCGAGGACAAACGTCTTTTTGTCACCCACTGGCAACCGGGATTTATCATCGAGCCTATGCCCCAGGGATTTAGACTGATGGACCTGGGTTTTCGGCCTCTACTTGTGGAGGGGATGGGATCGTGGATTCGGGTCAAAGATCTTCATTTTCTCGATATCTCACTCCATAAGTTAGAAGACCCCGTCAGTGAGACCCAAGGGATCAGCGTCTTTCGGGTCGAAAAAGGAGACCAGAACTTTACCTTTGCCACCACGACCTCGGGCCTAAGAGTCCTTGTCAACCAGTCTTTGATTAAGCCCCTCCAAGGACGCCGACTCAACCTGCCCCTCGGTGATCATCTCCTCAGCCACCGGATTTATATCTGGACCCGCGTGATCCCCGTGATCTTAGACCGGTGGCTGCTGGGCCATGGGGTCGGGGGTTTTATCTTGGATTTTCCTAATCGGGATGTCATATCTATGGATAAAACCTTTGGTCCCCATGTCTTTGTGGATCGTCCCCACAATATCTACCTCCAACAAGCCTATCAAGGCGGCCTCGTAGGTCTCATGGGGTTTCTGGTGCTTTACTGGGGTGCGCTCGGACGCTCACTAAAAAAGATTTATTTTTGTCCCGATTCTTTTACGGTCGCCATGACCCTTGGGCTCTGTGGTATGGCGATCGCTGGCTGTGCCTACGACCTAGGGGTGGCCCTTGGTGGAACCTTTTGGCTCCTCGTGGGAGCCACCGCAGCTTTAGGGAGCGTCGATAGACCCCAAAAACAAAACACCAGACACGAGATACTGAGGTAGGGTGTGGCCTTGGTCGTTGTACCCTGAGTCGAGTCTGTTGGTATAGGCTTGGGGACGGTATTGAAACTGGGTGAGCTGCTGGGCGAGCTCTTGTGGGGTCAGAGTCACATCGCTGCGCCAAGGCGCGACGGCAGCTCCAGGGCACCAGCCAGCCCTGGAATAAGTGTAGGTGCCCCGTTGTCTGCCGTCGGTGACGGTGCTGGCGCAGTTGTCGCGCCAAATCGTTTGGCTCTTCTCCTGCTCTCCCATGCGGATTTGGTGGGTTTTAGGACAAAACTCAGCGCAGTTTTCGGTGTTTCCCTGTCCGTGGCCGGTGATAAACATCAGGACGGTGCCTTGGGCTGAGGTCCCCTCGGGAATCTCAACAGACTTTTGCCGCAAGGTTGGTTCTTGGGGACGTCCATAGGTGACATACTGTTTTTGGATAAGGGGAATCACATGGGTGATCTTGCGGGCCGGAGTTCCAGGTTCGTAGACCAGCTGGGCATCCAGCAGCCAGCCGCCACCATACCGACCGCCGTCTCGTCTTGGGCCAGACCAGGTGTCGATCTGTACCCAAAACTGGGTGGGCCCCTTAAGCAAAGTTGCAAAATCGGTGACATCAACAGACATTCGTTGGCCCACACCATAGGCTGTGACAAACCGGTGTATCTCGATTTGAACTCCTTCTGTGGTTTCCATGCCCAGAGACCCTACTCGGTCCCAACTATCACAGGCTGGAGCTGGACAGTAGAGCCGTGTTTCAAGAGTGATTTTTCCATAGGAGGTCGCGGCTTCAGGGAGATCGACTTTAAACGTCCGCCGCCTTGCCTGGTCTTGGTCATCGTTATAGTAAAAGTGGGCTCCTGTGATGAATTTGACTTGGGCTTTTTCTACGGGGGCGGCGGGGGCGGGAAGTTTAGTCCCTTGGGGGAGGGGTGCCTCTTCTCCTTGGGCTCCTTGGGTCCCCTGTCCCTCGCGGGAGGGGCGATCACCACCAGGTAAATCCCGAGAGATTTTGTCGTTGGCGTCTTTCGAGGGTGGGTTTAACCTACGGTCTATGGGGTCTTCTGTCGTGCTAGCCTTGATGCAGGCTGTTCCCAAAAAGCTCCAAACGAGAAAACTGATCCTAGTGTTACGGTACCATGCGGGTCCTAGTTGATAGAGTTGCATCGAGTGCCCTTTTTTTTAAGATGATAAACTCTACTGTAGAAGGGTTGGCACGACAAATCCACGGGAAATTTCCCGGTAACCGTCCCCGCCCTTGTCTTGGCGTAGCTCGCTCACAAGCTGGGCTCCGGGATGGGCCGTAAAGGTTTGCTTTAAGGTCTCCATCAAAAGCTCGCCGGTCAGGATTTCTGTCCCCGACTGACCTCTGTCGGGGGATAACCAACGGTGTTTGGGTACGACCGACCAAAAGGAATCTGGGCGCCCCTCTAAAAATTCCTCCCATACCCCCGACTCATGATCCATATCAACCCACCAGCCACGTAGCCTACGCTCGGACAGTCCGTTTAAAGGACCTGATGGATAGCAAGCCGCCTGCCACTCTTTAAGTGGATCAAAAATATATCCTTTGACCATAACTTTGGGCACCACTGGGGCGGCGGGTCGCCACCCAGCCAGCGCCTGGCACCCTTCTGGGGTCTCGCCGAGGAGTGTCTGCTTAGCAAAGAGGGTGTGTAGCTTGTGAGCCAAGCTATCCCGTCCGTCGGGACCCGTGAAGTGATCCCAAGAGTTACCGTCGCCCCTGCGAAGGTAAAACTTAACCGCGATTTCCAGATGGATGCTTTGATCTGAGACTTGGTCGTAAAAGAGAAAATCAAATTCCCCAAGGGTACGATGCTGGTTTTTTACTTTGAGCGACTGCATAACTTCGGTCAGGCCGGTTCCATGATGGAGCCAGTAGGCCGTGAGGGTTTCGAAATACCGACCGAGTCGCTGGGAGGGGCGTGACTGGATCCACGACTCCAGGGGGCCGGGATCAGCCTCCCGCTGGATCAGATGGGGTAAAAACCTTTTAAAATGCTCCTGACACCATGGGTCGGTGACAGCCTTTTGGGAAAAGGCGGGATCCTCAGCCCACAAAAGGTTAGGGCTGCCCAAGACCCAGGCCAGGTCTCTAACCGCGGGGTGTTTAGCCCTGTCCATAAATTCTTGGTAACAACTGTTCATTCCGGTCAAAAGTAGCATGGATAAGGACCCAAAGGCAGTAAAAGCTTTTATGGGCTGTAACCCATAAAAGCTTTCTCCAATTACTTTTTATTGATCTCACAAGAAACCACGTCAAAGACCTGGCCAGCCATCGTCACTTGGGAATCAGGAGAGTCTCTAAGGGAGCAGTCATGGATTTTACCAATGATCCCACTGTAGTCAAATCCGTAGGAGACCGCATCGACTGGTTTTGAGTTTTTCTCAAAGCCATAGAGGAAATCTGGAGCAAGCTGTCCCGCAGGTCGGGCGCTGGTGAGATTCCCCCATTCTCCACCGATCACGCGGCCATTGCGATCGATCTCTAAGAGATACTGATAGCTTGACACTTGGTTGTGATTGGTATCAAACCCTTCGTAGGGAGCCAGCAGGGGTTCATAGGGTTCAGATAGCCAATGGAGGTCAAGATTCACGGCGGCTACCGAAACGGTTCCTGGAGTGAGATGTTTAAGCCGATCAAACCCTAGCTGGGTGATAGGGGTGAGGGGGCTTACTTTGGTGATCGCTTTATGCACGGGTTGGTTCCAGACCTGACCGCCTTGGGTACGATCCATAACAAAACCCAACTTTTCGTCACCGATTTTGGCGATCACCGCATGATGTAAGATGGCAGGGTTGGTGTCCCAGCATCCAAAAAGCTTAACATTGATTCCAGGGCCAAAGGCAGCTCCTTCTAATAAAATCTTACGGAGGTCATTCATCGAGTCAAAGAGGTAACCACTTTGGTTCCCCCTTTGGTTGACGGTTACCAGCAATTTTTGAAAGCCACGGGGTTCTTCAAGTTCTATGAGGTAAAGGAGGTATTCTTGGTTGTCGTCTTGGGACCGAGCCTTGAGTTCTTCGAGTAGATAATCACGTTTCACCACAAACTTAATGGTTTTGTCACTGACTTTGAGTTCGCCGGTATAGCCGCGACCTTGGGTATCCACGGGCCCTGGTGATTGTGGATCCGCCACGTCCTCGTTGCAGCGTCTGCCGACAAAAAACTGTTTTTGGTCGGGAGCGTGATCAGCCCAGCTTTTGGTCAGAAGACCTCTGATATCCCCTTGGGTCACCAGCATTTTCTTGTTTTCCATAGAGACTAAGACATGCTGCTTGGGAGTTGCTTCAAAAAGCGCTGCCGGTGCCCAGCCGTGGCATAGGCCAGTCCAGCTCCAATCTTCGCCTTCCCCCAGGGTGTTTAGGAACTTGTAGTCTTTGTTGGTGTTAGAGGAAACAAAATTGTAAAGGGAGCGATAAGACATGGGTAGATTGCGGTACATATTAGACGAGGTGGTATTTTGGCTATACATCAAGTTAAGGAGGAGAGAAGCCTTAGACTTTTTTTGTGGGATGTCATCGGTGCTGTCGATTTCTTTTTCCAAGTCGCTGATTGCCTTGATTCTGCTGTCTGTGAGACCTTGGTCCCACTTGTTTGAGTAGCGAAATCTAAACATAATATCGTATTTTTCTGAAGGTGATAGATTCACAGGAATCTGGTCTTGGCTTGTGGCCTTTAGGTGGGTCTCGAGGAGACTCGCGATGCCCACCATTCCACCGAGCCCTTCGGTGGGTTGGATGTCCGCTAGGGGCCCCCACCGTCTAAAGAGACTTTTTTGGGTATCTGGCCAGTAAGTATCTGTCCAGGGAAAACGCTCTGTTTTAAAGGTTTTTGTACCGCTGATATCAGCGTAGTTCAGCTTAAAATTGCCGATGACCCCACGATTGGATAAGTCGGGGGACTCCTTAAGCTCTGATGGGGGTGTCGGTCCGCAAGCATTGAGGCTGAAGAGATTCCAGCACAGCAACATTAGACACGGGGTGAGGGATGGTGTGATCTTTTTCATGTTCTAAACTTACCTTCTGGTCTTGTGGTTTAATGGGTTTTGAAATGGTGTAAACCTTCTGTTTAAAGGGTGGCCTTTAAACAGTGAGTTATTGGACTAAAGCTTAGGGGATCAAGGGTTTAAAGCCTAGGGACTTATCAAAACAGCCTTGTTTTGTAGGATCTCCAGCTTTTTCAAGGTAAGTGACAACAGCCGCATAGGGAGCTAGGTTGTTGTAACCTTCAGCCATTTTTTTAGCGAGTTCAAGGGTGGGGGAGGGGGAGATAAACCCAAAAGCAACGGTTTCTAAAAAGACCATCTCACCATCTTGGTCCATGCTGGCATATTCAAAGGGAATCACAGCATTGTCAAAGTTAGTCGCTTGCATCATCACCTGGTCGATGCCCTCAAAGGATGGGGACATTCCACAGGGAGATTCAAATTGGCCAATTTTAACGGCCATCCCATACTTGGCAAAACTACGGGTGACCGCTTGGGCCTCAAAGTAAAGTACTTTGGACTTCTGAATTTCTAGTTGGCCATTGGCACAGGTTACGGCAAGGATCACCGACCCGTCGGCTTTGATATCCACTAATTTATAGCAATCAGAGTTTGGCAGCTTGTCCGAAGTCCTATAGATCCCGACCATGGGATCTAAAGTGCGGACGGCCACAAGGGCTTGGTCGTTAGCCACTCCCGACATCGTCACAGTGAGAGAGTCTATTTTTTTATTCAGCTCCTCAATTTTACTTATTTTAGCTTCAATCTCTTTTTTAAAAGTCGATTTCTCTTTGTCCGCTGCTTCAAGCTTGGCTTTAAAGTTTTTAAGATCTGTCTCGAGATTTTTTAGGGTCGAAGTGAGCTTAGCTCTGGCTTTTTCCGTCTCGGCCAAATCTCCCGAAAGTTTCGCCAACTGGGATTTGACTTCGGCAGCTTCCTTCTCTTTCGCTTCGATTTCCCCATTGATGGAATCGATGGTCTTTTGCTTAAGTCCCAGCTCCGTCGCAAGGGTGTCTTTTTCCTGATTGGTACTTGTGAGTTGCTCCTTAAGGGTGGTCTGTTCTTTCGAGAGAAGCGCCAATTGTTGTTCCAAAGCGGCGGCTTTTTCTTCGAGCAAAATATTTTTTTGCTTTAGATCCTGGCCCCTTTCGTCCTTTGTCATTTGGCTTTCTTTGAGACTCTCCTCTAAATTTGCTTTTTCAAGACTCACCTGCTGCAGATCTTCTCTGGCTTTTTTTAGCTCCTTATCATCATTTTTGTTTTTGGTGCCACAGGCAGCCAGCGTTGGGACAAGAATAATGAGGCCTTTGATCATATGATTTGTCATCGACAAACTCCTAAAAGGTTTTGAGACTCGCAATGTACACCAATTTGAGTTTTGTGTAAATTTATTTTCGCATGATTTCTAAGGTTCATTTCCCAAAAAAAATGCCAACAAGTCCACAGGGTCCCATTTCCGGTGGGTGTTGTAATTTTATAATAATGATTTGTTTATAATTTTATTAGGTTCGCACTCATGGTAAGCCATACCCCAGCCACAATGCGCTGATCTTTCCTAACAGCTCCAGTAACTCATCAAAATTAATCGGTTTTTGCAGGCAACAGTTGGCATACGAGGCATAGCTGGCGTGGAAATCCTCAGGCTTGCTGGACCCGGTAAGTATCACGACAGGAATCGCTCGCAGAGCGGGATCGGATTTGATAAGTCTCAAGACTTCCTGACCACCTAGTGTCGGTAGATGAAGATCCAGCAGGACCATATCGGGTCGCGGGTGATCGTGGCTATCCTGGCGAAGGTAGTCAACCGCTTCTTCTCCACTGTAAGCGATGTGGGATTGGTGGGGCAGTTGGAGTTCCTTAAGGACCTCCACCAACAAGCGAGCCTCAGCTCGGTTATCATCCACGACGAGGATCTGGGCGGGACGTTTATGTTTGCAGGTGTTGCCCTCGCTCCATGGGGAGCGCCAGTCATAGGTCCTCCAGTCATAGCTCCTAAATCCCTGATGTTTCGGAGTTTGCGACGATAACTGACACATCATGTGGCTCCCCTTTGGGGCAGCCTCTCCCCCTGAGGATCCTCCCTCGGCGGACTCGTGCTGCCATTTTTGGGTTATGCAAAGCATATGCCTTTCTAAAGGTCGCGACTCTGTGCCATCTGCTACGGAAAAGTTCCCATAAGTCCTAAGATTCTGAGTGATCTGGCCTATAAATGTGGTATTTGCCTCTAGGCACGGTGGGTTTTACCTTTAGAAAGTCTTTGGAGGACTGTAAACCCAACTCCCATAAGACCTATGGCGATCCCGATCCAAATCCCAAAAGCCCATGAATCCGCTCCTTCGGCTTTTGCCCAGAGCGAGCGTTGTCCAAAGTTCCCGCCAACACCTGCCTCGCCACCACCGGGTTCTTTCCGAGACCCTCCTAGGGATATGGCCAAGCCGCTCGTTCCTTTGGCTAATGTTTCACCTTCTGTTATGACCAGGTGCCGTCCCATAGTGTCACGCACCATGGGAACTTGAAGGGCAAGGAGTCGGAGGGAGTTTTTGGGCTGGTTTAATTTGAGGCTATAAGCAGGAGGAACTGCGCGCATGTGCAGCGCCTGCTCGTACAGAGCCTTTCCGGCCGGCGCCTTCCCAGTCAGAGCCTTGCCGGCCAGAGTCTTGCCGGCTAGAGCCTTGCCGGAAAGAGCCTTGTCTCCTAGCTCACGGTCTTCGCCGGCCTTGAGTCCAAGTCGAGAATTCCCCCTGCGGGTCACTGCCTGGGCGAGCACTCCCATCCCGGTGGCATCTGATCCAGGAGTGACGCTGTCAAATCCGCCGGCAGTCCCACGAGGTGCCCCTTGTCCCAGGTCGTCGTCTAATGTTTGGTTGTCGGCAACTTCCACTGAGGGTCCGAAAGGATCGCCAAAAAGCCCTTGGGCCAGGTTAGCCCCGTCTTCCGAGGGGGAGAGGCGAGGAGCATCGGCTTCATCGTCGTCTCCGTTAAGGTTTCCACCGAGCCGCCCCGCGAGGGCAGATCCGCCATAACCGCCGCGAAGTCCACTATCGTGGCCGGCAGAACTCCCTTTGAGTAGAGTTAAGGATTGGTCCTCATTGAGCAGATCATCATTTCTGAGTCTGCCATCCAGAGCCAGAGCATCTTGTCCCGACACCCATTGGGGGACCCGGTCAAAATCCTCAGGAGTCATTCCAGAATTTTTGTTTGGTGTTTTCGGACCACCATAAGCGGTCGCCGGTCCATCGCTTGTGGGTCTTGCGTCCCCAATCTCATCGACAACCCCTGGCCCTGGTCCTCGCTTAATGGAGTTGGCTTGGCTCAGCGTCCCTTGTTGGTCCTGACCTGCGGATCCATCCGATCCATTCCTGGAATTTCCCTCATAGGCAACGCCCCCGTTTGCTGCGCCGCTCTCTTGGAGCGCCTGACTCTGGGCAGCAGCTAGCTGGGCTTCTTGGGCGGCTTGGGCTTCTTGGGCTTCTTTTTCTTGGTCGGCCAGCCGTCGACGTTTTTGGGCCTCCTCGTGGGCTAAGGCTTTTTGCTGACTTTCGAGGCGTTTTTCTGCAACCGTGTCTTTAACCTTAGGGGTGCCCTTGGTTTTCTTTTGAGTCGATTTCACCTTTTTAGGTTTGTTAGAAAAGGCTGCTTCGATATCTTTCTCCCCAAAGTCAGCCTTTACTTTGTTAGGCGATCCACCTTTGCCTCCGAGGCTTTCAGTATAGTCGAGACTTTGGCCTTGGTAGGGATCGATCTCTGTGCTGTCCTGGGCTCCCCCTTGAAAGGGGTTTTTTTGTAAAACCTCCGAAGGTCCTTCGGTCCCAGGCCCCCCCTTGCTTGCAGATGCCGCCGTATCAGCATCGTCAAAAGGATTGACTGAATCATCCACAGATTCCTGATTCGGATTCTGAGCGGACTTGCCCAAGGATTGGTCAGACCCAAGGAGACCCCCACTGAGACAAAGAGCTAAGGCACCGTGGGAGCACCATTTTGAGTACAAAGCCTGTGTAAACAAACATTTTAATTTTAGTGTCATTTTTTTTCCTCCAAAAAAACCCATCTAGTTTTGCGGAGGTTTGTGGTTGCAACCTAAATGTTTGCTATTTAGTCTTTGGTTTTAGATTGTTACGGTATGGCTTTTTCCCGAGGGTCAAAACCCAAAAAGACCAAAAGCCAGATTTTGATTTCTAAGGGGCAAACTCATTTAAAGTCGGCAACCGGACTCCAGGTGGATAAAAATGAACAACTTGGAATTTCTTAGACAGGATGACACCCACAAAAAGACTTTTTATCAGTGGATCTGTGGCTCCGCCGCTAAGATCGAAACCTATTGACCGACCTATGGGGAGTTTCGCGGTCGAAAGCCCATCTGGCAGGAAGCTGCTAGGTGTAGTAAAGAGAAGTCTCGAAGATGCCGAAAAGGGCTGCTGAGAGTCGCCTTGGTCTTCGGTTGAGAGGCTTACTTTGGAGATAAAAGAGTGACTAAGATCCTATTGAAAAATAAGCAAGCACAAGCGATCGTGATGCCCCTAAGGGGCGGTCTGCTCACCGATCTCAAACTCGAAGATACCCGCAATGAGCCCGTTGATATTCTCTGGAAATCTGCAGATATCCACGACGATGCTAGCGGCTGGCCCATGGGGGGCATCCCGTTTTTGTTCCCCTTTGCTGGGAGGGTTTACAACGACGAGCAGCCCCTATCCTATAAGCTCGGCGAGCAAACCTATCATATGCCCCTCCATGGATTTGCCTACGGACTGCCTTGGTCCACCCAGGCCGATGGATTAGATCCAACCCATGGGGATCCCTATCGGGATCCGCCCCAGCAGGTGACTCTTACCCTTCAAGATACACCGGCGACTTTGAGCCTGTTTCCCTTTAAGTTTAACCTCACCCTGACCTATATTTTAAGTCCGCAAAAACTCACCGTCCGCGCCACGGCCCAGATGACCCAGGCCATGGACCCACAGGCCCCTTTGATGCCTGCGGCTCCGGGATTTCATCCTTTTTTGAAAACCCCCATCCGCGGTGTGGGGCGACCTAGTGAGTGTTTCCTGGAGACCTCGGCCCAGTCGATCCTCCGGGTCACGTCCCAAGGACTCGCAGGCAAATCCTCTCCCCTCGGGCCTGGTCCCCACTGCATCACTGACGTGGACCTCCAAAGTGGGATTTTAACGGGTTTTCAAGACCCGAAAACAACCCTTGTGGACCGAGACAATCGTCTGGCGATCGAACTCAGCTGGCTCGAAGAAAGCGGCTTTAACCATATGGTCCTGTGGACCCGCGAGGGCCAAGGGTTTTATTGTGTCGAACCCTGGACCACACTGCCCGATGCTCTCGCACCTGGTCATGGGATCCAGTGGCTGGCCCCAGGGCAAGTCCTCAGCCTAGAGTTTTCCCTGAGACTGAAAGACCTGAGGCGCTAGCAAGGCTTTTACATCTGGTCCAGCAGGTCGGCGAAAAGCTGCACCATCTGGCCAGTGCCCCCTGGTTCGAGGCACCCCGCCGCCGGGCCGTCCGTCCACGAGTAATGATCCACATGAATCCAGGGCACCCGCCCCGCAAAACGGTGGAGAAACATCGCCGCTGAGATGGCGCCCCCAAAACGCTGGGGGCCAGAGTTGGCGATATCTGCAAAACTAGACTTTAAATGCCCCCGGTACTCACCATGGAGTGGCATCCGCCAGACCAACTCTCCCCGTTTGTGGGCGCTCTCTTCGAACCTAGAGACGAGGGAGTTCTGGTTGGTGAAATACCCCCCTATCCGGGTTCCTAAAGCGACCCGCATCGCTCCCGTGAGGGTCGATAGATTCACGAGAAACTTGGGATGGGGGTTTTGTTCGAGAGCCACATCGATGGCGTCCGCCATCACAAGCCGCCCTTCCGCATCGGTGTTGTCGATCTCGACGCTGACGCCGGCGCGGGACAACACCACATCTCCGGGGCGAAAAGCTTTGGAGCCTATGGCGTTTTCCGCAAGGGCCAGGTAAAAATCACAGGCCACCGGTAACGCGGCTTCTTGGACCCACCAGGCGATGGCAAGGGCAGAGGCCGAGCCACCCATGTCTTTTTTCATAATGCGCATGCTCGCGCCGTCTTTGATATCGAGGCCCCCCGAATCAAAGGTGATTCCCTTACCCACAAAGACAATGGGGTGGTCGGCGCCCTCGGACTCGGTCCCTTTGCGGTGGGAGTGGTCTTTGGAGCCATGGGGTTTAGTAGAGTCAGGTCTATAACGGATATGGACCAAAGCTGGCTCGTACTGGGAGGCTGCGCCGACTTCTCTTAACAAATGGCAGCGTTCTTTTTTAAGGCGCTCTCCGGTCCAGACTTCGACGGAGACTTTGGGATGGTGTGCAAATAGTTTTGTGATGAGTTCTGCATAGCTCTCGGGGTTTAGGAGGTTTGGAGGGAGGTTGACCAGATGCCGGGCTAGATTGACCGCTACACCAATATTTTGTTGTTTAGGATTTACGGCTTGCTTTAGATCGTCACTAAAGACATTGATCAGTTTAGGGAGGGTGGGTCTTGGTCCTTGAAACACTCCTTTGAAACGGTAACATCCGAGTTCCAATCCGATCCAAAATCCTTCCCGCAAGTCCTGTTGGGTTGCCTTCCAGTCGATGGTCAGCTCGCTGACGCGGTGTTCTTGAAGCGCGCTGGCTAGGTGGGCCCCCAAGTCCCGTGCCTGGGCATAGAGATTGGGTTCGCCACTGACGGTCAGATCCCCTTGGGTCCCTCCTTGCTGGGGGAGGGGAGGTGCAAAGTAGAGGACCCAGAAGGGGCCACTTTCTAAGGCCCAATAGGTGATCTCGTTGCGACGGGAACGGTTGGCCTCGATCATCCAGGGGGCTAGATTTTGTTTAGCCCAAACCTCAAACACCTCGGATCCATGGAGGACCACGCAGCGGCCCTTGAGGTTGGCTCGCCCCTGGGCCCCTGCTCCGCCTGATCCGCCTACTCCGTGGATCTGGCCGGGGGCTAAATTTTTTAACACTTCGCTTTGGGGTTCGAATCCCAACAGGGGGTGGCCTTGCCACCGGGGGAGGTCCTTGGGTTTCGGGTGGATCCCGCTTTTGCCAGGGTGTTGATCCTTTTCCGTCTTTTTTTTAGGGAAATCTTCTTGATTCAAGTCCAGTCTCCTCGTCCGTGATCTATGTGGCTCGCTTACACTTGCGGCGATTCCGGCATAGTTGTTGCTGCTCAATTTCTGCGTCCCTATGGGTGGGACCAACCGCCTACACCCAAGTCTGTGTTGACCTTGTGCCTCCCTTACTCCACTAACATGCTGAGATAATTATGGTATTTCTAAAGAAAGGACCGATATTTAAAAAACTCCATGATAGGCTCGTTTTGGGTTTATCCATGGGCTTTTTTGGTTTCAGTCTGTGCCTCCTGTTTTTTGTACTCTATGATGGATTGCAAACAAGGCTCCAGAATAATCCACCGCCCACCGTCTCCCAGCCTAAGGCCCAAGCGGCTCAGATGCGAGCAAAATCCATCGATATCATGGATCTACCCCATACCCCCTGGATCAGGCTCGGGGGCGGAAACTACCAGATTTTGGGTCTTGGCCAAAATCCAGACACGGGACGCCAGGTGGTTTGGGTCCGGAGCATTCCATCAAACCGGGTGGCCGGGTTTGCCAAGGGCCAGCCGCTTTTTGGTGGACCCGTCAAGGTGACGGCGATTCAAAGGGACCGACTTGAGGTGAGCTATCGGGATCAAACCCACGAGGTGCCTCTTGCTGAGTGATCTGGCGAGGCTAGGCGTGAAGTAAAATATTTTCTTTAATGACGTTATAGCTGGGATCTAATTTTTTACACATCTCGACGGGATCAATGGCCACCACTTTTAGAAGGTTCCATACTTGAAATGAAGGAGTTTTTGTTTTGGAATGCAGCGAGCTAAGATAAGATGCAGTGATTCCTATAAATGCCGCTAACTCATGTGACTTTAAATTTGTTTTGCTTCTTATAATATCAATAAACTGCGAAGCCTGATCTCTTATGGATTTTTCCATGGCTGCATCGTACTTGGATGCACTCGTTACAATATGATTTCCACAGTTTTGACACTTTGCCATCTCTAAGTCTACAGTCACAAAAACTTGAGGGAAATCAGACCAGATCGAGGAGTAGTTGTTTTTTACATTTACCACTGTCAGGCTTTTAAGCCCGCATTCTCCACATCTTCTGTTCTTAATATTCATAAAGTTAATTTCCTTCTCTCTGGGTTACAAGCAACAGCCTTCCATCTTGTAGAGGAAAACCAAATAGAATTTTGGTTACCATCGATGTAACCTTGAACAATCTCTTTAACTCGTTTTAGATCAAACTTTGCTGTCTCTGGCATATAGTTCGTCCCCCTATACCAAAGATATCGGTAAACGCAATCAAAAACTTTAACTCAGTTTTATTTATACAATTAACACACTAATAATATAAAATATTTTTTAACACAGCATATCATGCCTTTGTCCAGTCTTGAATAACTCCACGAATGCGGGAAAATAGGCGAGGACCTTGGCTGCCTGGAGTCTCTTCCAGTAAACGTCGGGCGAAAGTCCCAGTGCCAATTGTTTCAATACCCAACTTTCTCATAGTATAAAGATTTTGATTCCGAGAGTAAATTATGAGACAACAGAACAAGCGCTTTTCTACGTTAGCATCATAACCTACAACGGCGTCTCGTAAACGGACATTTTTGAGACGAGAGAATCATTCGAATGTCGGACCTTTTTACTTCAAGTCATGGTAAGTCTAAGCCTGCTCTCCAATGTCATCTTAGTCTGGAATACAAGAGAAATAGCGCGGATCGTTGACCATCTAAGGATTGGCGGTATAGTGGTGAACAACGACGATCTGGCGAAAGTCACGCCCCTGTTGCACAAGCATGTTATTCCGAATGGAACCTACCATTTTCGAGCGGCATAGCTGGGTCGATATAGTTGTACTAGGTGGAGGAATCAGTGATTAAATTCTGTGCAAATGATCAAAACTGCAAACGACCTAAAAAAGCAGGCAAGGCCTGGCGTCCCGCTAATGTTCGTCACCAAGGCGCGACATGCAAATATTGTCGGGATGCCATACCCAATGCTGTGCCAGCGAAAAGAGCCTATGAGCCCTCAGCGACGGCCATACTGGAGGTGCCATTGAGCGACGCCCATGGCGAAACCATCGAGGGTTATACCGAAGTTTTGGACCACATAGGCCGTGAAATCGACTCCGCTCGACTTGCCGTTGCCAAGACGGCAAATCAGGTCATAACGAGAACCTACTGGGAGATCGGGCGTAGAATCGTCGATCTGGAGCAACGTGGGAAGAGCCGTACAGAGCTGTACGGCGAACGGATTATCGACCGCCTGAGCGTTGATCTTGCCAAGCGCTATGGCCGTGGATTTTCGAGGTCAAACCTCTATAATTTTAAAGCTTTTTACCTCATGAAGAACATTATCCAGACACCGTCTGGACAATCTTTCCCACTAAGCTGGTCGCATTATACCAGGCTCCTTTCGGTTAAAGACGCCAGTGCCAGGGTTTTCTACGAGGAATTAGCAATTCGCGATGGATGGACAGCGCGTCAGCTCGATCGACAGGTTGGCTCGAATTTTTATGAAAGGGCAATGTTAGCCAAAGATCGGGCCACGTTGATGGCCAATGCCAAGAAGCCGCTTCCGCAAGAGGCTATCGTAGCCGAAGCTGCTATCAAAGACCCAGTGGTTCTCGAATTCCTTGGCCTCAAGGATGAATACTCTGAAAGTGATCTAGAAGCTGCCCTCATTGGCGACTTGGAAACATTTATATTGGAGCTTGGCACTGATTTTGCATTTATTGGCCGCCAGCGACGACTGCTGGTTGGTACCGTTTGGTACCGAGTCGATTTGCTGTTTTTTCACCGCCGACTGCGATGCCTGGTGATCATAGATTTGAAAATTGGCGAGTTGACACACGCTGACGTTGGCCAGATGAACCTCTACACGAACTATGCGAAGAAGCATTGGACCAACCCAGACGAAAACGATCCAGTTGGTCTTATTCTCTGCGCAGGACGGAATGCCGCCGTCGCTGAGTATGCCCTTGAAAATTTGCCGCACATAAAAGCTGCCGAGTATATTCGGCAGCTGCCCGACAAAAAGATGCTAGAGGAAAAGCTTGCAAGCAGCCGGTTACTTCTTGAAAGTTTAAACCCATCTTCGAGCAGTGGATTCGAGGCAAAAGACAAAGAATAAAAGCGGATATTGGAAGTCGATTTGCTAAAAATTTTATAAAATATTATTGATTTACAAAACCTTAGAGTAAGTTTTCCCCCGGATGAGCCCGGTACCCCAGGTTGTAAAAGTCGATTTCTCTCGGAGTCTGCGGTTTTTTTTAAAAACGTCCCTCGAAGCGGTAAATTTGTTTATATTTGGTCGACCTTGGTATCGCAGCCAGTTTTTGGGTTGAGGGGCGCCCAGGATTAAAGTCACTCCGAGCAGTACGTCCCAGGACGACGCGCTCTGTCCAAGTACATCGACCATCGTCCCAGGGCGACCGATGTTTGTATGGGATAGTGGCCAGACCTCGCGGTTCTTATAGACACATCCATACACCAGCTTTGGCGAGACACCTTTGGCGAGACACCTTTGGCGAGCAGGTCGTTAGCGAGGTCTCTAGAAAGGTGCATCCCAAAGCTCCCCGTCCAAGACAACGCTGCCCGAAGTAGATGAACTACCTTGTTCAAAACTCACCGACATGATGCGTTCGATTGTGCCGTCTACGTTATGGTAGGTTCCCCTCTTAGTAAACCTCATCATAGGGATTCCTGGGACTCTGTCTAAGGTTGCTCCCTGTGTGGAAAGATCCTTTTGTGAAAACACCTTTTGTTGGGGGGACAGCCAGATATAGCTGGCAGATTTAACCTGGAATCCACCAAGACTGAGAGTTGCTGTGCCCATCAGAGTTCCAGTGTCTGTCTCATGGTTTCCAGCATAAACCTTCATATCAACATCTCTAAATAAAGCCCCGGCATGTGGGGGCGCGCCTTGATCTTGGGTGTATTCGATTAGAAAACAAGTATGAGTCGGGTTCGAGATATTGAACAACTTTTTGTAAAGGTCTGGAAGCGGTTGGGCGCAGAATTTTTTGCCTCTCGGAAAAGCAAAATATTGATCAAATGCCAAGGGGTGTGCATCCTGGGAGTACTCGGCAAACACTTCGGACATGAGACTCCAAGGGGGGCCATAATGGGGTAGGCCATAGATATGACCCAACTCATGAAGAAGAATAAAGTATAGGTTTTTCCCATTTTCCTTTGTCCAAAAGTCTGTTTGTCCACGGGCGCCTTGATAGGCCAGTCGTCCTTGGACGGGGGACACATAGATAAATCCTTTGCCTTTTAACTCGACCTTGTCATAGTCCGTCCGCACTGATATTGCGGCAAACTTGGCTGGGTTCTTTAGATAATCTTCTTGTTCAGGGTTAAGCATTCCGAATTGAAACCTGAGGTCCACAAGATCGTCGTTGGTATCGGTGCAGGTTCGTTCTTCCCAAACTTGGGAGGCTATTTGCAACTTGCCAAAATCAGGGAAATTGACTCCAATTCCGAATCGAAACTCCCGTTCCCAAAAGCTAAGGGCCCTCTTGATCGTGTCTGCTGCGAGGGCTTTGGTGACACCGTGGTTTTGGTCGTCTAAGAGGATACAATAGGTCGCATGCCGGGTGTTCGATAGAAACCATGGATTGCGCGCATCTCCCAGCAGCTCCGTGCCACCACTGGACCAGCTACCGGCGATGGCTGTAGCACTGCACACCGTAAAATAGAGAGCTATGGCAAGCTTGAACATTATTTTTATCCTTCGGTACCTTTAAAAAATAGGGATGGGCTCCCAAGGAGTCCCTTGGGAGCCACAGATTATGAACGATCTTAGAAAAGAGAAAAGACAAATTATGGGTTTAAATTTTTAGTACAAGTCATCCCATAAAGACTACCTGAAACATAGCCCACCACCCCAAGAAGAGAGGTGCCCAGGTCGGCAACGGCTGAGGCTCCTTCTTTTTCATTGCCAAAATAGCATATCAAGAACTCAGTCGGCCCACGGAAAACGATGCAGCCAGCGCCAAAACCCTCACCTACGATGACTTGTTCAGAGTCCTGGAGGTCCGTATCCAACGTGAACTTCGCGAGGGGAGGTGCATCGGAAGGTGATGATGGAGTGGAGAGAATTTTATTGGTGGGAGCGATGGAGCATTTGTAGACATCAGCAAAGGCAGGGAGTGACAAAAGGTTAGCTGCACCAATGAAGAGAAGTTTTTTAGCGAACATAAGAGATCCTCCAAAAAAATGATTAAAGTTGCATGTGCTACGAGATTAAGTATGGAGCCCACTCGAGAAGGAGTCTATTAATTAACGATCTAATTTTTGATTTTTAGTTATACTAAAGGTGGACGAATGGATGTCTTTTCCCATAAAAAATACAAAGATATTATTGTGTTATGTGCGAAAGAACGCAAACAGAAGTTTGGACAACGATTCTCCCTCGCCAAGGTCGCGGCAGCCTGCGGGGTCCAAAAGACCTACCTGACTAAAATCCTAAATAGCGAGAGTCATCTTAACGCTGATCAACTGGCAGCAGCCTGTGAGTTTTTAAACTGCACTGATTTGGAGACAGAATATATGTTGCTCCTCCGGGAGCAAGAAACGGCAACCCATCACTTTCGCATCAAGAGCATCGCCAAAAAAATTGAGACTCTTATTGCCAAGGTTCGCAAAACAAGTGCTGTCCTGCAGGGAACCACCACTCTTTCCCAGCAGGAGACAGGATGGATCTACTACACCGATGTGTCTATGCAGCTTGTGCATCTATTCTTGACGATTCCAACTTTTCAAAAGGACCTTGGACTGATCGAAAAGGCTCTCGGTCTATCAAGGGAGCGACTGATCGACGTCATCCTCCTGCTAGAGCGCCATGGATTAGCCTCTTTTGATGGCAAGACCCATACTGCCCTTGAATTTAACTTTCATCTCGATCCATCCTCCCCGGTTTTTCGCCCCTATCGGACTCTACAGAGATTAAAGTCCCTCGATAAAATCGACAAAATCCAAGGAGAGGACTCTTGCTACGCTTTGACCGCTGCGTGTGCAGCCGATCAAAGCACCTTTGAGTCGACAAAGCTCCAAATTTTGCAACTCGTAAAGAATACACAGAAATCAGTCGTAGCTTCCCCTGCTGAAAGCGTCTTCCAACTGAACATAGATTTTTTTCGTTGGGACCCTTGATCGCTTCACCCCGTCTGGGACCGCGGTTTCGGGGGCTACGGTTTCCGGGCCCACATTTTTGGGAACAACACTGATTTGTTTCCTATTCCAGTGAATCAAGCAAAAATCCGACGGCCAGTGGCATCCCGTCACTCAAAGGTTGTCCCTGGGAGTCGACAAACTCCGCTGACAGGTCCTGCCATTGATGTGGCGTGAGGCGGCCCAGGGTTCCTGAACGGTATAGCACTCGTTCAATATGGTCCAAGTGGGGGCCAAACAATTGGTCGCTCACATCAGTTAGGTTTAACTGTTTAGTGAGCTCATCAAATACCGCCGTGCGCTGGAGCATATCGATCTGCGAACTATAGTGATTTGGTTTATAATCAGACCAATCCTTACCATCTCTCCGGGGACCCATATTAAAATCACCGCTGAGTATGACCTGGTGCGACGGGGGAGAATGGTGGTTCACAAATTCCACAAGCTCCTGCATCTGCCTGATCCGCGCCCCCTGGGCAGCTGGACTCGAACCTGCTTGCATATGGGTCGTGTAAACATCGATAACCCTTTGATGGATGAGAAATTGGGTTAAAAGTATACCTTTACTTGCGACTCGATCGGCGATTTCGGCCTTTGCCTTAAAAAAATAGGGAATCACACGGCTCATGGGTCGATAGGCTAAAGTCGCAAGCCCACTATTGACCAGGCTGAACCAATTCTTTCGTTGGCTAAAATAATATTTTTCTCCATGGGGGGCTTGGTCTAAGAATAAGCCACATTGGGCAAAGCACTCTTGGATGTGAACGATATCAAACCGGGAGACTTTCGCTGCGATCAAAGGCAAATGGATCCTCGCCCTTTGGCCATCGAGGATGGGACGGGACTGAACATTGTAGGTCAATAGATTAAATGAGATCCTTTGGGAATCTGCTTTTCCCATGGCCAACCCACGCCCCCCATCAGAAATCTGCTGGTCCACAACTTTAACCGGGGTGTTAACAGACCCGCAATGAACCATGGCTATAGCACCCAACCATAACCATAACCTTTTCAGGGCCAGAAAAATGACCATAGGAGATCCACCTACATCCCTTGGGTTGTCGACGATCAAAGGGTTTGGTTTCACGCTACCATAAAAGCATCTAACATCAACCTTATCTTTTTCTTGTCGGCAGGCTGTCGCTAAAATGTTCACTTTGGACTTTTTCTGATCAAACATCATGGACTCACTCACAAGATAAAGGGGGTCATATAGAAAGGGATATTTACAATGTCTGCTCGCAAATATCCTGGAGGGTCCATAGAAGAAACCAAGGCCAGCAAGGCTGGCTTGTGATTGTTATCGAACTTTGTGTGGCGGTTTTGGAAGGAAATAAGACTGGGGCTGACTTTTTGGCGCTTTCGCTTGGCGTCCACGGCGCAAAGGGTGTTGCGGCAAAACAGCAGTGCGTCGATTTCAGCTCCCTCACTTTTCTTTTTGTTTTCCCAAAAATAAACCTCATGGTCCCTGCGTTTAAAGCTGGATCGTTTGACAAGCTCTGTGATCAAAAAATACTCGCCAAGAATGCCATCGTTGGAAAAGTGAATATCTGGTGAAATAAGGTCGGGAATAGAGCTATTGGTCAATGCATGAAAGAGGCCGCTATCACAGAGGAACAACCGATAGTCGTTGCCATCCATCCCTGATGACAAAGGAGAATCGAATGCCGAGGTATGATAGACCCGGTAAACAAGTCCGATATCTTCTAAAAGATCTATAGCCTTTTTGACAGTATCAGCATGTGACGAAGAGATGCGACTGAAAACGACCCGTTTCGCTAAATCCCCAATATTACGCAGCACTGCATCGATATTTTCGCGAACCTTCTTGGTGATAATTGAATCTTTCACGTATTTAGAAAAATCATCACGAAAGGAAGTCATGATATCTTGTTGGATATCTCTGCAGGCAACCAGATCTGAGGTGGCAAGGAATTTTTGCACCACAGCGGGCATTCCGCCGCACAATTCGTACTCCAATGCCAGATTTACAAGTCTTGAGTGCACTTGATTGGTTTTTTGAGCCATGGCTTTCATAAAAGACTCTCGGTCGCCGCTGTCGAAGACGTCTTTGACTGTAGCTAATATCTCCGCTAAAAAGGATTCGTCCCGTGCCCATAGAAACTCCTCAAAATCCAGGGGCTTCATAAACAAATGAACTACTCTGCCGACAGGAAAAGAACCGATGTTTTTTAAGGCTAACTCCAAAGAGCTCCCCGCGGCTACCACATGCATGTGAGGGTAGTCCTCCTTAAAGTAGCGTAGATGCTTTATAAGGTTTGGGACTGCCTGAATCTCGTCAAAAAAAAGTGCGCATGGACCCTGCTGGCCCAATTTAGTGCGAGCTTTAATGGATAAGACTTCCAATATCTTAGATCTTGCAAAGAATTGAACAAAAAGGATCAAAAAACAAAGTTTTCTAGCATAAATTAATATATAAAAGCCCTACAATGGCGTCCGACAACCACTAAATCTCGATACAATACTATGCCGCAGATTTTTTGAATAT
>JBGSUI010000058.1:0-15094 GCA_041736175.1 Oligoflexales bacterium
ATTGATTCGGTAACGGACTATTTTTATTTTTACTGAGCCGATGGCTCATTAATGACTCCTTCCGACTTGCGTCTTCCGAAGGCATCTAAAAACAGTCGCCCGTTCTCTCTTTTTTTTCTCACTATTCAGTTTTCAAAGAGCATCCCAGCTGCTTCTTTTTCAGGGCCAAAGTTCTTTCGGGAGAGTCGCCTCTTGGCTTGTCTCGCCGTTTTTTTCAGCCCGTCATCTGCTGGGATTCGGAAGATAGCTCGATGGACCTTTTGGGTCAATAGTCTTTTCGATTTTTTTTACTTTTTTTTTTGGAGGCGGTCGGACAAGCAACGGGTCGTGATGCGGGATCACCTAGAAGGTCATGGTCTATGATCGTCTATGATCGCTAAGACCCACCACCCATACGCAAATATCCGCAAATTATTCAATAATATTGTTAATTTACAAGAAAAATAGAAAGTTTTGTAGAAAAAGAATAACGAATCTTGCATAGTCACGCTCCAAGATGCCTGAATTTCAGGCTAGTTTTTTTTAACCCTAATGAGTTGGAGTGATTTGCATGAAACTAAGTCACATGATTGCCGCTGTCTCCCTATCTGTTTCCGGTCTTGCTTTCGCTGTTGAGCACAAGTCTGAGCCAAACTGCGAAGTCAAAGGCAAAAAAGTCTCCGTTAAAGACGAAGCTGCCTGCACCAAGAAAAAAGGCGCATGGATGCCAGCCGCTGTAGCTCCTGCTGCTGAAGTCGCTCCTGCCGCTGAAGCAGCTCCAGCTGCTGAAGCTGCTCCAGTCGATGCAGCCGCTCCTGCTGCTGACCACAAGTAGTCTCTGCTAAGTATCTCTTATTGAAGGGAGTAACCCTTCGAATAAAGCCGGTCACTTACCGGCTTTATTTATTTGATACCCTCCCTTGTTTCATCAAGGACCTTTATCGGGCCGCTTCACTTCCAAGTCTTGATCCGTAATGCGACCAGCTTTTAGCAAGATCCCCTTAAGGGCTCCCGATAGGGGGTCGCTGTGATCATCATTGCTGAGTTCAACACCTCGAAACATCAAGGTCACATCCTTGAGCGGACTGTTTTGACTGTCGACGACCTTGATCTGATCAGGGGGCATGAGCAGCCTTAACTGGATCAGGGCATAAGCCTCGTCTGTGGTAAAAAGATCTTCGTCTCGCGTGATCGTCACTCCCTGACCGATGCTTTTGAAAGAATAATTCATAAGTTGGAGAATCTGCCGAGGCCTATCAATAAGGAAGGCATTGTTCATGGGCTTGGGGTTAATAATACGGATCGGCCCAGTGCTGTTCAATGCCAGAGGGACTCCTGCGGCCCCGGGGCAACCATCTTGCTTGCCTCCTAGGTCCTGGAAATTGATCCATCGGGGGCTGCGAAACTTAGATTCGCCGCTAAATTTATAGAGACAAAAGGCAGCAGAGTTCACATCGAAGGGTGGAAACGAGCTTCCAAAAAAGCCGGCGGCACTGGCCAAGGCTGCCTCCGATTTGCCACCGTAGGCTTCAAAAAACTGAGCAGCTTTGTCTCCCCCCGTGCATGTACTGCAATAGGGCAACTGGGCAATGGTCGGTTCTGCCGCCTTATCCCTCAGACCACATTGGCTTGGGTCAGACCTGACTTGGGCGCTAAATTGTACGGTGAGGCCATCAGAGCTCATGTTTTCTAGAGCAAAGCAGTCACACACCCCGTTGCCATTGGTATCGTCACAGTAGGGATCAAATTTAGGATCATGGGCTGGATTTACATACTTGACCCCATCGATATTGGTTTGGGCAGTCCCAATGATTTTTTTACCCCCCAAAAGATTTTCGATCTCGATCTGAGATAGGCGAGCATAGTTGCGCTCCCATTGACCATCCGTTACCGTGGCCTGGCTCCACATCAGGGTATCGTTTCGCGTCGTCATCAAATATGCATAGGGAGTTTCTGTGTCGGAAAAATCTCGCCAGTTAAAAAGAATGTATTTTTCGTTCCCAGTGGTGGCTGACTCCGAGCAATCTTTAATAGCAGCACTCGCGACACCGCTCAAAGTAAGCTCCCCCTGGCTATTGACTTTATTAACGGCAAGATTGGCATTGTTTCCTGAAGGATTGGTAAAAGTCCCCGAAGGCACATGAAGGCATGCCGACGTGTTTTTAGAATGTTCGGTTCCTAGGGTATTGACACCGATTCTGGGCACGTCCCAAGTGTTGGTCTCACCGGTTTGAAAATTAACCGATGTCACCTTGTGCACGCCACCAGGGTAAAAACGCTTCCGAGCAGCTCGGCCAAAGGCACTAAAATCCATACAATAAGCGGTGACATTCTGTTGGCAGTAAGTGTTGTCTCCACATTGGAACCGCGATAGATATTGGGCCACTTTTCCCGTTTGGCCTAAGTCGCATTCGCCTGCGGCGTTTCCAGATTTAACTTCGCGAACCATGGTTCCCTCGTTGCCAGGGCCGCCACCGCCGATGGGCCGGCCGTTAGCCCGAGAGGCAAGCATAAAGAGACGACCTTTATCCTCACCAAACCAGCCGCGCTCCATCAGGACAAAAGGGTAACTGTAGGTGGCTGGAATGGTGCATTGCCCCTCTTCGAGACCCCCCGTGCTACAAGTCACGGCGTCCGCTGAGCTGTCGCACTCTACTTTTGTGGCTACACTGAAGGTAAAGTTAGGCCCTGGATCGACTAGCCGGCAGAAGATTGGTTTTCCAGTGTCCTTTAGCTGGGCAACGTGAAGGTAACGGGAACCTACGGGATTCCACTCTTCGTGACGGGAAGCATCAAAGATAAACCGCTCCACCTCTCTAGAGGTCGGAATCCGGCTAAACATTTCAAAAGTCTGCTTGAAATCAAGGCTTGACTGCTGCACTAGAGTCGTCGCCGTAGCTAGATCCATCTGCCGCTGTTGGAAGCCTTGGCTTGGATTAAAGCGAAACCGATCGTCCATGGTCATCACTTTATTTTGACCAGCTACGGGTTTGAGCAATGGGTCCAAATAGCGAGAGTCCTTTGAATTGGCGGTCGCAACTTGAACTCCGCTCAGACCCGGCCCCCAACCGACAAGCCGGGTATTTAAAAACCGCTTATCTGTAAAAATCTCATGCAAGTCAGAAAGAGACAACTTAATAGACCTCAGGTCTGGGTCATTAAGCATCCGGTAGATACCAATGAGACCTAGAAAAAAGTCTTTTTTGTCGTTGATGATCTCTTGCAATTTCTTTTTCTGGTCTTCGTTGAGATCCGGAAAAGGCCCATCGCCAATGGGTATCTTGGCCTTTTGAATTTCGATCATCACCTGGGGCATCACGTCAACCATAGAGATCGACCGGGTCGGCGCCGTTCGCTTGGTACCGCTAGAATCGTTACGGTTTACTTCCTGGGCTTGAGATTCAACCCGTATCGATAGTCTCGCCCAGCAGGTTTTTTTCCCATTTTGATCGGTTTGTGCGCCGTCCTCGGTGCATTCGACCGAATCCCGCTGGGAGCCATTGATAATGGCCTCGTGAAAGTTTGTAGGGATGCCAGCAGCGGTCAACAAAGCCACGGCCTGGGCACGGTTGCAAATCAGTTTGTTGTCACTGGAAAGATCAGGCTTAAATTTTTTAGATGAGATTCCCACTTCCAAATTACAAACCACTTGAAATGGATAACGGGGCTCGTTGGCGTTTTGAGCCTTTACGGCATCGGCCAAGATGCGGCGGGTTTCAGACACAAAATTGGTACCTAAGGCCTTTTCTACGGAATCCATAATCCAGCCATAGAGTTCGCTATCGATTTCCACAGTGGCGCCAAGCACAGTTGTCACAAATCCATAGAGTCCCTCGGCAGTCCACCCCTCCGAAAGTTGTTGCATGATTTTGAAGCTTGGGTAGAAGGGAGAGTTTTTGATAACGTCGGTATAGCATTGGGCCTCTTCTGCACCTTCGTACTTAGAGGCACAGGAGGTGATAAGGGTTTTAAAAGCGTCGGTCTCGTCGCTTCTAATCAGGGCTGCATCGACTATGGACGAAGCAACCTTTGCAAGCTTTACTCCGGAAAAGCTGGGGTCGTACACACTGCGACCAAGAGCTACTTCGAAGGCCGATAAAATGCTATCGGCCACTCGATTACAGAGAACCCCTTTTTGACCGGCCTGTACGATACAGCGTAGGCCACAGGAAAGTTCAACCATCACTTCATGCTTTTTAGGAGCTTCGGCCAGCTTAAAGGTACCCTCGCTGTAGCTTACTCCTTTGATAAGTTCGTACCCAGAACCCACAAGCTTTGCAGTATAAGTTCCGCTGGCACAGCTATCGCTAAGTTCGAACGATTGAATCGGGGTCTCAGTGGCCTGTAGCTGGACGTCGATCGCGATGGTCCCGGCGGTCTTTGAGTCGACGCCGTTGGCATCGCCTGAGACAAGGCCAGAGACGGGCAGAGATTGATCAAGTCCGTAGAGGTCTTTAGCAGACGCTGCGGTTTGAGTCGATTCGATGGCGATTTTTTGGGTCTGGGGTGCTGGATCGACATTGGCCGGAGGGGGGGAATCGGCCCCGCTGCGACTTGATTTTTGTTTGGAGCAACCTCCACCACAGCTAGACAGGGTCCAGGTTACCAACATAAGCACCAAAAAAACTTTATGATTAAGGCTTAACATGGGCATACCCCCAAACTTTTGTTTCGGTCAAAGGACTAGAACCTAGCCTCTCGATCGGCGCAATGGCTTGAAAACCTAAGATCTTTATACTTTTATCAGAGGTTTTGTGTTGTTATCCACCCTGGTTAGGAGTGCCTTTTAACGGAAGAATGGCGGCAAGTTCGGGGTTTTTGCCATCCCCCCTGGATGTCGGGATTCAAGGGTGTCACAAGGCGAACTGAGCACATAGACCGTGCCGTGAACATCCAAACCGCCCACGGTTTGTTTTGGAACACTCCAGGATTTGACTAAAAACTGGTGGGTTTTCAGTTCGTCTATAAAGAGTTCGCGGTAAGGGCGATCTTGGTCAGCTACAAAAACCAGCCCCGTAGGCTTTAACAGTTTGGAAAATGCAGCGACGAGGGGCTTAACCTGGCGCTCTTCATAGATCAGATCAGAGGCCATCACCAGATCAAAAGCACCGACAAGGCTAGATGTATTTGTGTCTAACTTAGGCTGCAAGAGAGACCTCCAGTCAAAATGGAGGTACTGTGCACCGGCCAACTTATTTTGGGCGACGCTTTCGGCGACCACTCTTAGGGCCGTCGCATCGTAGTCGGAAAAGAGAACTTCGATCCCTCTTGCAAGAGCCGCCAGACCCGGAAGTCCGAGGCCGCAACCTAGTTCGATCGCCTTAACGGGCAGGTCCCAAGAGGTCTCATAGATGGCATGGGCCAGATATTTGGAAACGGGCCAAAGGGCGGCCCAGTAAGGCATATATTGATCGGCATCGTGGGCTTTGGCGACAGTCTCCAAATCCAAGAGACGATCGGGAGATTTGGGCCGTTGATAGGAAAGGGATAAGCCATTAAGGTCAAGAGTTTCTGTTGCCAAAGGACCTACGTCTTCAGGAGAAGACTCAGGCATAAGAAAGGGCTTTAATTGAGAATGTGACACGCTGCGCTTCCCACAGGTTGAATTAGCTGCCTACGATCGTTGATAGGTCTATGGTAACACGAATCTATAACGGTAGGTTTAGGCGATAAAGTTTACAATCGAAGTAAACTCGACCAAAAGTTGGTGCGGAAGCCTTTGGGATGTATCCCTAAGCCCAGGCTCATACCAAACAAGCCGGTCCCGTGGAGGTGAAGGTGCGGCAGCTAAAGAGGTCAAAGACTCTAGGGAAAACCCGAGTTCTTCTAGGACGACCGAGACTCGGGCTGCCACCGCTTGACCAGAGTCTACCCACTGAACCGGCCAGGGGGATGCCACCTTGAGCTCTTCGATCAGGTGGGGAAAGTGGGTACAACCTAAGACTACGGTATCCATTTTTTTATAGCTTTCCATGGGACTCTGGGCAAATAGCGGTTCCAGCTCCTGCCTGACCGTCTCCTGATGGATAGGGTCCCAAACACCACGAAGTTTAATCTCCGCAAGCCGCACCAGCTCACTTGAGCCATGGCGTAAAACCCGACGGCCTCGGGCATATTGATCGATCAAATTTTGAGTATAGGGTCGAAGGATCGTTGCTGGGGTGGCTAGCAGTCCAAAGGTCGCCGTGCGGGTCATCTGCGCCGCGGGCTTAAGGGCAGGGACCACACCGACGATCGGGATTTTAAGCTGCGACCTAAGAAGCTCTAAGACAAGGGTGCTAGCGGTGTTACAGGCAATTACCAAAAGCGTGGTCTCGGGAAATTGACTGATGAGTCGCAGCACAAATGAGGTTGCGAGCTGGATCACCTGGGCTTCGGTTTTAGTACCATAAGGAAAGCCTTCGGAGTCACAGGCATAGATATACTGAACACCTGGTAGACGGGCTCGTAGCGACTGAAGGATCGAAACCCCACCGACTCCTGAATCAAAAACAGCAACCGTAGGGTAAACGGACATGGTCAAAAGGCCGTTTCACGGCGAGATCTAGCCCCTTGTTCGGGGTAGAGGCGCACGATCAGCTCGGTCCGTGACCACAAGAGCGGATGCCGCATCGTGGGAACCGGGCTCATATCAGGTACCGTAAGGGGGGCCTTTTGGGGAGTGCTTTCTGGAGCATTGAGGGTATCCACATGCCGTAAAATCTTAACGAGCTTGCCCGCAAAATCTCTCAGATCCACATCTTTTGCGATTTCAATCCCACCCCCTGGACCCATTTTTTTGGTAGACCGGCTAACATGGAGCACGTCTCCCCGGCCTTCTTGGCCAACCCGCATCAGGACTACAATATGTTTTTTCTTAAGAAGCAGATCCCCAGGCCGCACTTTGGAAAGATCACGACCGACATCCACAAGCCTAAACTCCTCCCGTAGGACCAAGGGCGAGACCCGCTGAAGGGTCCTCGTGGTTACATAGGGAAAATCCAGGCCGGCATCTTTAAAAACACGGTGTACAAAGTGGCTGCAATCGATACCGCACTGGCGGCAAGGTTTACAGGCAAGGCTTCTTTTTTCGACTTTTAATCGGGTTTTCTTAGCGATACATGAGCGGCAGGCCTCACAAGCCTCGGAATCACCGATCTTATTGCCACCCCATACATAGGGAACATTTTGGGAGTCTTTGCCAAACTCCTCTGCGACTCGCAACAAAGTCTGCCGGACATCTTCATGATCTTGTTGGATTTTTTGAGAGGCCGAATCCAGCCCTTCCGAGGGTCGCTGTCTTAGGTTGGGGACATTCAGAGGAAGCTGGTAAAGGACTGCAGGAAGTGGAATCACTCGCTTACCACCCACAGGACTGGGGACGGGACTCGGAACTGTACCAACATGGTCCGATAGATCTTCGGAATATTGATTTAAGATGGAACCGTGGGACACTGGACTTAAAGTATCCCGCACTGCGCTTTTTGCAGCTAGTGCCGGTAAATCATCCAAAGGAGCTAAGGAAAAACCGACAAAAATTGTAGTCCAAAAGACCCCATAAAATCGGCTAAAACATCCATGAAGGAAGGGCGCAAGGTGTTTAGACATAAGATTTAACATCCTCTCCTCATTGAGAAATCCATGAATACCATGGATACCCTGAGGGAGACAACCCTTAAATGCGAATAAGTTGCGATTTTGCGATTCCTATTAATGGTTAGACTTGACAATCCAGTGCGTTAGCACTTACCACAGAGGCTCGTCGGACCTCCCTCTGAAAAGAAGAACCCATGACCTACGAGTCTCAAGGAATCAAGCAGCACAGCCTTCACCCCACCGGCTGGGCCTTGCCGTTGGACCAGTTAGGTCTAGGATCCCTCAGGATATGTCGGGGCGAAAATATCCTCTGCGGCGATCACATCGATCTGTACTACGATGCGTTGTCATTCAATACAAATTCCACTAAACCAGCAAACGTCGTCGCAGCTCCCGTTAAAGTCGCTTTTGCCGGCCAAAGCTGTGCCCTTTGCCGTGCGAGCGCCTCAATCCTCATGAGCTGTTTACAAGACTTTGCTGGTGCGAGGCAGAGTGCTGCATCCTTGGTGAATTACATAATCCGAACCATGGATTCCGCCCTTCCATCGACCGTGGAAGACCGTCAAATCCCCCAGGTGCTGGCCAGCAACCTAAGCCCCCAACGGTTGCGAGATCTAGGCGAACTTCTAGGTCTCACCCAGTACCGAACACGCCTCGGATGTCTGCTGCTGCCCTGGAAAACCTACCAAAAACTCTTGGGACAACTCAATTACTCTGAGAAACTCCCCAAGCCCCTCCCCATCTCGTCCAATATCCTGCAGGGGACCTCAGGCCGTCCATTTGTCACCCGGATCGCCCCGAGTCCCACGGGACACCTCCATCTGGGGCATGTATTGCACCTGACCTACGTCTGGGGAATCAGCAGAGTCCTGGGTGCCAAGCGCATCCTGCGGATCGAAGACCACGACCAAAGCCGGTGCCGTCCCGCCTACAAAGCCTCCATACTAGCCGATCTAGAATGGCTTGGCTTGGTCCCCCGTGACGAGACTATTATGGTCCCATACCAAAGCCAGCGGCTAAGCCGTTACCAGGTGGTGCTTGAGCAGCTTCAGGATCGAGGACTCCTTTACGCCTGTGTCTGTAGTCGAAAAACAATCGTCAATCGGATGCCACAGGGGACCCACTCGGGGTTCCCCGCAGAGGTTGAAATCTGTTACCAGGGAACCTGCCGCAGTCTCCAGCTGCCGCTTAATTCCCCCAACGCCTGCCTTCGCCTTAAATGGCCTGAGGAGGATGTCGTAAGCTTTTGTGATTTACGCCACGGAGCCATGGTGCAATTTCCTTCAAAACAGTGTGGGGACATGGTCCTGCGAGATCGCCTAGGACAGTATACCTATCAGTTTGCCGTGGTCGTCGATGATTGGGACAAAGGGGTCAATCTAATCATTCGCGGTGACGATCTTCTCGAATCCGTGGGACGCCAGCTTTTACTGCGCCGAATCCTAGGAGACCTCGCTGAGATCGTCACCTACCACCATCCGCTCCTTTACGATGCCCAGCAGCAAAAACTCAGCAAGCGTCTTAAAGCAGCGTCCCTTGAGACTCTCAAAGCCGCTGGCCTCTCTGCCGAAGATGTTTTTGGCCAAGCCCTTTTTGCCAGTGGCTCCCTCGATCACCCCAGGCCCATCACCTTGGCCAATATCGAACAACTCTTTCGCAATAAAGGACCCGGCTATGGGCCATAAAAACCCCATCCCTATGTCCAGTGAGTTTCCCTGGATTGAACAACTCGTAGAGGACGTCTTAAAACCCCATCCACCGCACCTATTGATCCCGCCAGGAGATGATTGTGCTCAGCTTGTGCTCCAAGAGCCCCAGCTGCTGTTTGCAGCTGATATGCTGATGGAAGGGGTACACTTCGATCTAAAACAGACAAGCCCCGCAGCTGTCGGTGGCAAGGCTGTTAAAGTCAATTTAAGCGATATAGCAGCGATGGCAGGCTCCCCCCTCAGCGTCACGATTTGTTTAGCTCTGCCGCGCAAACCCGACGGTGCTACCCTCGGTCGGGAAGTGATGGCAGGAGCAGCAGCCGTTGCCCGTGAGTATGGTATCTCCATCGCAGGGGGAGATACCAATGGGTGGGATGGCCCCTTGGTGATCAGCGTCGCCATCGTCGGTACCCCCCACGCCCGTGGCAGCGTGACCCGAGGGGGGGCCCAGCCGGGGGACTGGGTTTTTGTCACAGGTCCCCTCGGGGGAAGTTTGGCCAAAGGACGACACCTCCATTTTGAACCCCGGGTCACCTTGGCCCAGAGACTCCATAAAGACTACGGACTGACAAGCATGCTCGACCTCAGTGATGGCCTCGGGTCGGATCTTCGCCATATTCTCGCCCAAAGCCGGGTCGGCGCCGTCCTTGACCGGCAACAGATCCCTATCCATCCGGATGTAGCTGACTCAACTAAAAACCCCCTCGACCATGCTCTCAGTGACGGAGAAGACTTTGAACTGTGTTATACCCTTAGGGCCCAGGACGGCGCACGGCTTCTGGAGGATTTAAGGCAGCTTGCAAAATCACAAGGCCCTCTAGCTCTGGGGACAAGCCCTACGGACAGACAGGTCTGGTCAAAAATCACCAAAATTGGAGAAATCACCGCCCATCCTGGAGTCTTAGTCTGGCGCGAAGGGGACCCCATCACAGCCCTCGGCTACCAGCACCAGATCGGCGTGGAGTCAGAGCCCTCCCTCGAATGCCCCCCCCATGATGGGCAACAGGCCACTAAGCCGGTATAATATTAATAGTATGAAGTCACCTAAACACAGCCCAGCGCCCCCTCGCGAGCCAAACTCCCATCTGGTCCTGGGTTGGCGGGAGTATGTAGAGCTACCTGACCTGGGGATCGACCGCATCAAGGCAAAAATCGACAGTGGAGCACGAAGCTGCGCCCTCCATGCGATCAATATTCGCTACTACCAAAAAAACAACAGTCCCTGGGTGTCTTTTGTGATCCACCCCCGCCAAAAAGACACCAAAAGCCTCGTCGCTTGCCATGCCCCGCTGTTAGAAGTACGCTCCGTAAAGGATTCGGGAGGGAAGCGAACCTTAAGACCGGTGATTATGACGCAAGTCCGCATCGGACAGGTGCTTCTTTCCGTAGAGTTAACCCTTGTGGCGCGGGACAGTATGGGGTTTAGAATGCTCATCGGTCGCCAGGCAATCCGCGGACACTACCTTATCGATCCTGGAAAATCCTACGTCATGAGCCAAAAGAAAAAAAAGAAAAAATCCAAGAAAACCCAAGCTAGGATTTCCCCATGAACATCGCAGTGTTGTCAAGAAAAGCCTCCCTCTATTCGACGGGCCGGATTGTTGATGCTGCAAAGGATCGCGGCCACCAAGTGGAGGTGATCGACTTTTTGAGATGTTACATGAATATCACCTCCCAAAAACCCCAAGTTTTTTTTAAAGGTCGATCTCTAAATACTTTTGATGCGGTGATCCCTAGGATTGGGGCCTCCCATACGTTTTACGGAACGGCAGTGGTTCGCCAGTTTGAAATGATGGGTGTGTATACCTTAAACCGGTCCCAGGCGATTTCTAGAGCTCGGGACAAACTCCGCAGCATGCAGGTGCTTGCCCGCCACGGGATCGGGCTGCCCGTCACGGGGTGCGCCCATTCGACACGGGATGTGCAGGGCCTGATCAACACCGTCGGAGGCCCTCCCCTGGTGGTGAAACTCCTGGAAGGCACTCAGGGGATCGGCGTGGTTCTCGCCGAAAACTACAACGCTGCCGAATCGGTGATCGAAGCCTTTCGCGGTCTCAAGGCCAATATCATCGTCCAAGAGTTTATCAAGGAAGCCCGCGGTACCGATATTCGGGCCTTTGTGATTGGCAACAAGGTCGTCGCGGCTATGGCCCGCCAAGCAAAGGAAGGGGAATTTCGTTCGAACCTCCACCGGGGAGGAGCCGCCCAAAAAGTCAAAATCACCCCCGAAGAACGGGAGACGGCCATCAAAGCCGCAAAAGCCATGGGACTTAGTGTCGCCGGGGTCGACATTCTCCGCTCCGAACATGGCCCGGTGGTGATCGAAGTCAACTCCTCACCTGGTCTTGAGGGGATAGAGAAATCGACCACCATCGATGTGGGTGCAGCCATTATTAAATATATCGAAAAAGCCGCAGAGCGTGGCCACCGTAAAGATAAGATCTTGGTTTAGCTTCCATGGAATGACTAAAGTGGACCCCATTGTCTAGACAATTTTGGATGTCCTATTGGCCAGAGTTAAAAAACCCAGACGCCCCAAGTCATCGCCAAGACTGAATGTCGTCGAGGGGTGACTTTTGGCCGATGGTGTGGTCGAAGCCACCCGTTTCAACGCCACCCTTTCGGAAAATACAGTTCATTTCAAATGACTCCTCAATTAATTTGCCGTTAATCTGTTTAATTTCGAAGGCTTTTGCACTTTTTATAAGGCTGCTTCCTTCCATTTCATAGTTGATGTAGCCAATTTGGGAACTTACTTCTTTGGATTTTTGCTTCAATGAATCATACAAAATTGACAATCTTGAACCATCGTTTTCCCACTGGGTTGTTGCGGAACTTGTACCTAAGGATTCGTTCTCATAGAAGGTGTTTGTCCTAATTGATCCATGTTGATAGCTCAATCCATTGATTTTGAGGATCATACACTCAGATTGAAATATGAATTCATTGATTTTAAAGGAACGTTGACCAGTAGTACATGTCCCATCCCATTTACCATGGAGTGAAAGGCACTTTTCTTCTGCAAATAAACTTTGGGTGAATAAATGAGATGAAAATCCTAAAAAAAATATTATCGACTTCATATGGGGTAAACACCTTTAATTTTTTCGAGTGAGCCATCGTAAATCGCAATATACCCAACCCAGTTTAATAAATCACTGGAAGGTAGATGAATATCATCATCGAGTCCGTCGTAAAAATAGCAAACTTGTCCATCAATAATATGGCGACAGTACTTAAATGTAGAACATAAATAGTCCCGCACACGGCTAAAATGATTTTCACAGTAGGAAACATGGTCTTTAATATTTCGGATAGGTCCATCACGATTAGCTGCATTATTCAATCGTTCTTGCAAAATTGCTAATTGAAGGTGGCTGCAAAGCTGCCACACGTGAAATCCCTCGAGACCGAGAGATTCTAGGAAGAACATACTTTCCCCGGAAAGCACTTCAGCATCGTTAAGCGTTCGACCTTCACGCTCATTTAGATATCGCGATACTAGTACTTTAGCTGTCTGATATTTTGCAAATGCACTATTGATCGCTTGCCTTTTAATTTCGTTGACAATTGTATTTCTTAGATTTTCTAAATTGAGTTCTAAAACATCGCTGCCTTCATTGGCGACTCGATTCCAAATTGAAGCTCCTATTCCACTTAATATGCCTTGGACAACTGAAATCGCAGCTTGTTCCCATCCGAACATTAGGTTTTTTACTGAGATTGCCGGAACAAGCACAGATTCTAAACGTTCAACAACAGGACTCTTGCCTCCTTGGGGTAAAAATTGATAAAGCTTCGAATCGCCATCCACTCGATTGCCTACGATCATTCCCAACGAATTATCTTGTTTTGAAAAAACAAATTGTCCGACAGCCAGAAAAGACATATGATTTTTTCCTATTGAAATAAATTAATCGTTTATTAATAATAGTTAGTTCTAAATATCAAATTCATGACTTTGACGGTAAATCTACCTGTCATCCTATCAAGGCTTTTAAGCACCTCAATGCCAGCGGGTGTAACTCAAGGATTCATGGTGAATATTCTACCATAGGATGTCATTGGTTGAAAACCAGTAGTAATCGCAGGTCAGCAGATTTCCTCTGATTGTTACTGGCTATTTACCCCCAGTGGCTAAATAAGCCACAAGGCAAGGACTCCCCTAGTCTTCTCCGTCGGATAACAGCAGCTCTCCATCCAGATTCGAGGATGTTTCTGATATTTGCGATTCTGAAGGACTTTTAGTAATTATTAGCCGACGAGGAAAACATATTGCTGAAAACCTGAGGAAACTAGCACAAGAGATCCTTTTGTGAAAAAAAGTCCAAAAAGGTTTCAATTTATTATTTTTGACTGTGCTTTTGCCACAGTGAGTTGGGCTTACGGAACCTACATTCACATTTCATTGGGATCCTAAAGGAGCTGGGTTAGGGCATGACGATCTAAAATGGGCTAGAAACGAACGGTATTTAATATTTCGAAAGCCAATCACTATGGATAGTGATTGGGCGACGTGTCAGGTCTATGCAGCGGACACCACAAATGGCGAGGTCATTTATATGGGTGACTCAGAATTTTATGACTGCGCCATGAAATTGGTAGCGAACCCCTGCCATGGGTCGTTTGCCATGGGTGATAAGATCCGATACGACAAAATCGGTACAAATCTATGACAATCAGATGACAATCCTTCGAAGCGTGCTGTGATAGCTCTAAAAGAGAGATACACGACTCTTGCAACGCTTCCGGAGGGTGTTATGGGAAATTTTAAATTAGAACCTGTCGACCAAATTCGGCGGGACCCCTTTATCATCGGGTGGATGATTTCGATCCATCTCCTTGCCATGTTAGCTCCCTTGACCTATTCGCCTGGGGCTGTGGGGATTTGTTTGCTGCTCTATTTTGTGACGGGCTGCCTTGGGATCACCCTTGGATTTCATCGACTCCTCACCCACCGGAGTTTAAAGGCGTCTCCTTGGCTTGAGGGTTTTTTGGCTACCTGCGGTGTATTGGCCTTGCAGGGAAGCCCGTTGGAGTGGGTCGCCCATCACCGGATGCACCATGCGGGTTCTGATACCCCTCAGGATCCCCATGATGCAAGCCGAGGTTTTTGGTATAGCCATATGGGCTGGCTGTTTCATAAAAATCCAAATGTTGATGATGTGGGAAAGCTGCGAAAATTTGGCCGCGATATCTCGGCTGATCCCTACCTGACTTTTCTCTCTAGGCCAGCCGTTATGATCGGCCTTCAGGTGGCTTTGGGGATCTTACTACTGAGCCTTGGGGGGATCGGCTGGGTGATCTGGGGGATTTTTTTGCGGCTGGTCATCGTCTACCATGTCACCTGGTTTGTGAACAGCGCCGCCCATATGTGGGGATATCAAACCTATGAGACCGAAAGTTTGGCAACCAACAACTGGTGGGTAGGGCTCTTGGCTTTTGGTGAAGGCTGGCATAACAACCATCACGCCCAGCCTGACGCCATCCATGTCCATCGCCAATGGTGGGAGTTTGACCTAACCTGGCAGGTTGTAAGGCTGCTAAGAAGCATGGGCCTGGTCAGTCAGCTTAAACTGCCTCTGTCAAAGGCTCTAGCGAGCACTCGTGATCTGGAGACCATTAGCTCAATTTAGGTCTGCTTAAATACGATGAGGAGTCGTAGCAGCCTCTGTTAGCGCGGGTGCCCTAGGGACACGAGCTGTACCTCGAGACATTCGCCCTTCGGCTGCCTAAAACAAATCTCAGCATTGTCCCCCAACACCGAGACTCCTTTGTTCATCTCCAATAGGGCACTGCGGCGTAAAAATGACCCAGGAGGCAAGTGCATT